>JAIRPI010000007.1 GCA_031257095.1 Mycoplasmataceae bacterium
AACACCAAGTCTTACTAATAAAATTATTGTTTTAGTTAGTTCTTCAATTTCATGCTCAAAAAAGAAACGATTAACTAAAACATAAATTTTTGTTTTATTTGCTATTTTTATTAATGATATTAATTGCTGTTTATTTAATAAACAGGTTGTCCTTGTTGACAAACTATCATATCCAACAGCAATCCGTTCAACTTTACAAGCAACTAATTGCTTTGCACAATTAAAATTATTTGGGTTAACTTGAATAATCATATTACAATCCTAATTTAACAACATTATCATAAGCAATGGCTAAACATTTGTTACATAATGCCCGATATTTAATTATTTTTGGTGATGGTTTCATAGCATATGCTCATTGTCATGCATAACAATGACTAATATAAAGAAAGGCATGGAATGTTCTTAAATTAAAATTTTTTATAGACTTCATTTGTGAGCTATATAAAGAAACAACATCTTGCTTGACATTAGACTCACGAATAAAATTAGCAATGTCTCAATAAGGGTTATTGAGTCTTGCTCATTCATAATCAATAAAAATAACTTTGTTTTTATAAAAAATTAGATTATCGATTGAAAGATCGTTGTGACTTAATACTCATTTATCTGTATCATATTGTTTTAATAAACGAATGTATATTTTTTTGTACTTATCTAATAATTTAACTTTGTTAATGAATTCAAGGTAATTATGTTTTATGAATGATTTTGGAGGAATAATTTTATGTACTCGTGCTATTTCATCGGTTAAGGCTTTAATAAATTTTTGTATCCTTAGTGTTTTTAAAGAGGGTGTTGGATAATCAATTCAAGAACGAATATAGTCACCATTTTTAATGTTAAAAAATTTGTATAAATGTTCTTGTTTATATGCTTTAATAAAAGCATATTCATTAACACGATTAGTTATCGAGTTATTGCCAATACGCACATGATATTTCTTATTATTTTTTAATTGCAAGAAATATGAAATATTTGTGTAGCCATCGTGAATTTGATTAAGTTTTTTAATATCGTTAAACTTAATCGGAAATTCTTTGTTATTAAAAATTGTTTTCAAACGATTAGGGATAATCATCATTTAAATCGTTTGTTTTTGTAAATTAATATAACCATCAATATCAGTTATTGTCGTAGCGGAAATTAAACAACGATCATCTAGCGAACGCACTTCTCTAACTAATGTTGGTAGTTCGACCATCATACAAATAGTTGTATAAACGTAAGTTGGTTTGCCAGAATAACCTCCTTCAGCAGTAATAATTGTCGAAGGGTGAGTATAGTTAATTTTCTTTAAATGTAAATTAATATTTTTTGTGTGTTGCGAAAAGACTTCAACACGAACAAACTTTCTCCATGGGAAAAAGCGATCAATCAATGTTCCGTGCATAAACGTTCATACGAACGAAATGAAAAGGTTAGCTGACAAGATATATTGTCAAGAAGAATAAACATTGTGGTTAACTAATATTGAAGAACAATATGTTCCAAAAACTACACCGACAACCATTAAGATGCCTTGGGTGACAATAGAAGTCGCACCAACATTCTTATTTTTCTCTTGCGACCAAAAAATAACAATAAAATCACTACCCGCAGTCGATCCACCCATAATAAATACAATTGTATAAATAGTCGCGGAAATTAACGAATAAGCAACCGCGTATACCAAAAGAATAAATATTTTACAAACATTATCAGAAACTATCATATTTTTAATTTGATCGCTAGCACCATTAGTTGTTGCTAGCGATCAATCAAAACTACCATTAGCTCGCATCGCTGGGAAGAAATTTGGATAAAATAAAATACATTTAATATCGTATTGATTTAAATTTCAGTCAACAGTTGTTGTGTCACCAAAAACCTGAAAACTATTGAAACCTGATATAGAAGATTTCATAAGGCCAACTAAAAACCCAGTAATTTGCGCAATAATAACAAAAGTAAGTGATAATCTAGCAAATGTCTTGCCAATTTTTTTATAAGCAAAAATTAATAAAGGAATATTTAATAAAAGATATAAACCTCAGAACAATGCATTGTAAACCACTTTGGCAATAAGCACTTGGTTGCGATTAATGTCACTAACGCCTTCGCCAGCCTTCTTTCTTAAAAGAGCATAGACAAATCGCGCAATACCTTGAAAGCAAGCATTAAATCCGCCCGTATATAGTCCTGTTGATTGCACTAATATTGCTGTCATCGAACCAAATATAATTGCTAAAATAATCACAAAAAAATAACGCATTTTTAATGATTTTAAAGAATAAAAACTAGGAAACTTTAAAATTCCTGAACGAAAACGTTTCTGGCTTACCGAACGAAAGGCAAAAAGACCACCAATATCAGAATTATCTAGTTTTTTATTCGCGAAAAAACCATCAGGTTGATTTGCACCATTTCCTTTTGTTGGTTTTTTCGCCATAATTTTTATTATATTTAATAAAAAATATTAATTTATAATTTTTATATTTAATGAAACAAAAAACTATTGTTGTTGGAATGTCGGGAGGTGTTGATTCATCAGTTTGTGCATTATTATTAAAACAACAAGGTTATAAAGTCATTGGTGTTTTTATGCAAAATTGAGACACATTTTTAAACAATGACGTGCTAGGGCATACCAACAAACACGAAACAAGTTGTAATGTGTATCAAGACTTTAGTGATGTACAAAGTGTTGGCAAACAACTAGGGATTGAAGTACACAAAGTAAACTTTGAACGTCAATATTGAAACAAAGTATTTAAATATGTAATTAATAGTTATCGCAATGGAACGACACCTAACCCTGATATCCTATGTAATAAATTTATTAAGTTTGGTAATTTTTTAACTTATGTTAAAAATAAATTCCATTGTGATAAAATTGCCATGGGCCATTATGCGGCTATTAAAAAATCAAGAAATAAGTATTTCTTACAAACTTGTGCTGATAAACAAAAAGATCAAACTTATTTTTTATCTTATTTAAATCAAAAGCAATTAAGCAATACATTGTTCCCGTTAGCAAAGCTAACCAAACAAGAAGTAAGACAAATTGCCAATGAAAATAAATTGTGTAATTGGAATAAAAAAGATTCGACTGGTGTTTGTTTTATTGGTGAAAGAAAATTTAAACACTTTCTTAGCAACTATATTAAACCAAAGGTTGGAAAGGTAATTGATATTTGCACCAATAAAATTATTGGACAGCATGATGGGGCGTATTTTTATACATATGGACAAAACTCACGATTAGGTTTATCGGGGCAAACAAAAAAATATTATGTTTGTAAAAAAGATATTAAAAATAATATTTTATTTGTGTGTGATAATCAATCAAAAAACAAATGTTTGTCTTCATCACAATGTGAGCTGAGTAATTTTAATTGAATTAGTGGTATACCTAAAAACCATCGTGTTAAAATTAAATTTAGATACCAGCAACAACCAATTGCGGGGAAGTTTATTGTGTCAAACAATAAAGTAATTGTAACTTATAAAAAAACATTGGCAATTACTCCCGGACAATTTGCAGTGTTCTATCAAAACAAAATTTGTTTAGGTGGTGGGGTTGTTAATAAACTATTAAAATAAAGTTTCTTCTTGTTGTTTTGATTCATCTAAACTTTCTAAATAAATAGCAAACAATGATTGTTTGCCATTAACAGCACTAACTCTAGTTTCATTGCTACCAATTACTACTTCACTAGCTTTGAGCAATGATCAATGGCCATCAAAAGTTGTATGGTGGATGTAGTCATTCATATTTACATAAAATGCATTTAACACAACAAATGGATTCGATTTAACTTGACTAATAATTGTTTTGCCAACATTTGTTCTATTACCAATAGTAATATCTGTATCACGAATTCGTTTCATTCCTTGTACACAACTAATTAAAACAAACTCTTTGTTTTTATTTTTAATAAAAACACTAGCAACTTCATCATCATTTGCTAGATTCATATTTTTTACACCGGCAGCATTTCTACTTACAACACTAATCTGGGCAGAAGGATACATTAGTCCATTGCCATTTTTACTAATACTAACAACCATTTCATCAACAACATTATCAGATGGGCTAATCGCACATGAAGCAACACTGTCAGTTTCATCAAGATTAATTATTGTTGAGCTTTTAGTAATTCGACTAATACCTAGTTCTTTTACTAATGTTCGTTTAATCATTCCTTGTTTTGTGGCAATGACTAAACAACGTTGGTCTTCGGGGTTGTTCGGGAAATTAAAAGCGTTAATAATCTTTTCTTCAGGATCAGTAACAATAATATTGTTGATGTGAATTCCCACATCTGACCAACGCGATTCTTCGATTTTGTGAGTAGGAATGGAAATATAATTTCCTTTCGAACTTACTAATATTACTTTATCGCGTAAATTAGAAATAAATTGGGCAACAGGAATATCACCATCTTTAATTTTAATTTTGTCGTATTCACTATTAGCATAACTACGTTTACTAATGTTCTTTAAATAACCATCACGAGTGATTACTACGACATTTTCACGATCTTCAATAACGTCAGCTTGATCAATTTCAATTTTTGCACTATCTTTAGAGATTTCTGTTTTTCTTTTTTGATTAAATATCTTTTTAAAAGAGCGTAACTTATTTTTCAAATAAGTATCACGATATTGTGAATTCTTAACTAATAATTCTAATTCAAGAATTTGTTTTGTTAATTCTTCTACTTCTTTATTTAATTCACTAACATCATTGTTAGTCAAATTATAAAGACGTAAGCTAACAATCGCTTCAGCTTGAATTTCACTAAACATTAATTTTTTAATTAAGGCATCTTTTGCGCCTGCTTTATCAGCTGCCCCGCGAATTAAAACAACAACATCATCAAGAATTTTAATAGCTTTAATTAATCCTTGCACTATTTCTTTTCGTTGTTTTGCTTTTTTTAGATCAAAGCTTGACGCTTTGATCGTAATATCATTAATGTGCGCAATAAAAGCATCAAGAATTTTAGTGATGGGACAACAATATGGTTTACGATTGTGAATGCAAACCATATTAATCCCATAAGATATTTGCATATCGGTGTTTTTATAAATAAAGTTTTTAATAACATCAAAATTTTTACCGTTCTTGGTTTCGATAACAATGCAAGTGCCGTCAGCGTCTGATTCATCACGTACTTCTTCAATATTCAAGGCATCGTTAGTCGCGGCAATTTCTTGTAATTGTTTATAAATTGCTGCTCGACTTATTTCATAAGGAATATCGGTAATATGAATGTTCTTAGCATTCTTTTGAATAATATTTCCTCGAACAATAATTTTACCTTTACCTGTAGTATAAGCTTCAGTAATTCCTTCAGATTCAAGAATTATTCCCCCAGTAGGAAAATCAGGACCAGGCATCAATTTAAGAATTGATCCTAAATGACAATTGGGTGAATCAATTCTCGCAATTATTGCATCAATTACTTCACATGGATTAAAGGGTGGAATGTTTGTTGCATAACCAGCCGCAATACCACTAGCACCATTTATTAATAAATTGGGTAAGAATGTTGGCAATAATGTCGGTTCAGATTCGCTATCATCAAAGTTAGCAATATATTGCACCGTATCTTTTGTAAGATTTTCGGTCATTAATTGCCCATACATTGATAAACGACATTCTGTATAACGCATCGCTGCGGCATTATCGCCATCAATTGAACCATTATTCCCATGCATGTCAATTAACTTGACATTATTCTTTCAATCTTGTGACATGCGAACAATCGCATCATAGATGGAAGTATCGCCGTGTGGGTGATACTTACCAATAACTTCACCAACTACTCTTGCTGATTTCTTGTGAGGTTTATCATATAAGAGTTGTAAATCACGCATAGCATAAAGAATCCGTCGTTGTACTGGTTTTAAGCCATCACGAATATCGGGCAATGCACGATCTTGAATGATATATTTGGCGTAGCGACCAAAACTATCAGACATAATTTCTTCAATCGGAATTAAGTGATTGTTATGGTCTTGGGCCATTGTTAAATATGGTTTTTCGGTTTATACGAAGTATGTAAAGCATGGTGTGCTTTATGACTACCAGGTTTTTCGAAATAATCTTTATACATCGTAAGAATCGCTTTGTTTTCATGCGATTTACGAATTGTTTTTTGTTTATCGTCTTTATATAAAGACTTAGCACGTAATTTAGCACGCGTGCTAAAATCAACTAAGTCTGGATCGTGAATTGGCATTCCACCACCATTAATACAACCATTAGGGCAAGCCATAATTTCAACAAAATGGTACTGTTTTTTTCCAGACTTAATGTTTTCTAATACTTGTCGTGCATTTCCTAAACCACTCGCAACACAAACATTAATTGTTGTGTTACCGACTTTTACGTTCGCTTCTTTAATACCTTTAAAGCCACGAACTTTTTTATAGTCTAAATGCGCAACGCTTTTACCTGAAAGTTTGTCAACAGCAGTTCTTATCGCTGCTTCCATAACTCCACCTGAAGCACCAAAAATAATTGCACTTCCTGTTGATTCACCTAGTGGATCATCAAATTTGTCATCAGGTAAATTATTGAAATCAATTGATAATCGTTTTAATAAATGCGCATATTCTCTCACAGTTATCGTTGCATCAACATCATAGATGTTTTGTTTGTCTAATGCATTATCTCTACCAATAATTTCAGTTTTCTTTGCCGTACATGGCATAACAGTAAAAAAGAAAATCTTTTTTGGGTCAATTTTATTTTTTTCTGCCCAATAAGTTTTAATCGCTGAACCTAAAATGTTTTGCGGTGATTTGGTAGTTGAAAGATTTTGAATAAACTCAGGATAGAAGGTTGTTAAAAAATTAACTCATCCTGGTGAACATGATGTAATCATTGGTAGCACACCTTTGTTCGTTACTCTTTCAATTAATTCATTCGCTTCTTCAACAATGGTCATGTCTGCACCATAATCAACATCGAAAACATAATTAGCACCAATCATTCTTAACGATCGCGCTAATTTCCCTTCACAATTGGTGCCAATTGGTTGTCCAAATTCTTCACCTAAAGCTACTCGTACACTTGGTGCTGGAGCAGCCACAACAATCTTTTCTGGGTCATTTAATGCTTGGATTATTTTTTCAACATCGTTCTTTTCAGTTAAAGCACCACAAGGGCAAACCAATGTACATTGGCCACAGCCAACACATCCTGTTTGGGCAATGTCTTTACCAAAAGCACAACCTAAATAACTTTCAAATCCACGATTGTTAACATCAATCGCTTTGACTGTTTGCACTTGCGAACAAACCGCTTTACAACGTTTACAAAGTATACACTTGCCTGTATCACGTACGAGCGAAGGGTGTGATTCATCAATTTTTCTTTCTGGCAATGAACCATTATATGCTAATTCATCACAACCATATTCATTTGCTAACGCTTGTAATTTACAAGTTGTTGATTTATAACAAGATAAGCATTTACGTGTGTGGGTAGATAATATTAATTCTAAATTACGCTTACGCATGTCCATGATTTTCTTTGAATTAGTAATAACTTCCATATTTTCAGCAACTGGATAAACACAAGCAGCAACTACTGGCGGTCGTCCATTCTTAACTTCTACTAAACAAATACGGCAAGAACCAATAGCATTAATGTGTTTTAAATGACAAAGTGTAGGAATATTTATTTTTGCTTTTTTTGCTGCTTCTAAAATTGTTGTTCCACTTGGAACACTAACTGCGATTCCGTTTATTTTTAAATTTACTAGTTTTTCCATAATTCTCCTATTTCTTAATAATTGCCTTAAATTTACATGCACTTAGACATGCACCACACTTTATACATTTAGTTTGATCAATGACAAATGGTGTTTTGCCAACTTCACCAGAAATTGCTTTGACTGGACAATTTCTAGCACATAGCGAACATTTCTTACATTGTTCACTAACGATAAAGTATTGTAATAATTTTTGACACACACCTGCTGGGCACTTCTTATCATTAATGTGCGCATCATATTCATTTCTAAAGTATTTAATCGTTGACAAAATTGGGTTAGGGGCGGTTTGTCCTAGTCCACAAAGACTTGTTGTTTTAATGTGATAAGCTAATTCGGTTAGTTTTTCAACATCGCCTGGTTTACCATTACCATCAGTAATTCGTGTTAACATTTCTAATAATCGTTTATTACCAATTCGACATGGTACACACTTGCCGCATGATTCATCAGCACAGAATTCCATATAGAATTTACAAATATCCACCATACAACTAGATTCATCCATAACAATTAAACCACCCGAACCCATCATTGAACCGATCGAGATTAAATTATCATAGTCAATTTTAATATCAATTAATTCGGCAGGAATACATCCACCTGATGGTCCACCAGTTTGGGCGGCTTTAAATTTACCACCATTTAAAATACCACCACCTATTTCATAAATAATCTCTTTTAGAGTAATACCCATTGGTACTTCAATTAGCCCAGTATTCTTAATCTTACCCCCAAGCGCGAATACTTTTGTTCCTTTAGATTTCTCTGTCCCCATTGATGCAAATCATTGGGCACCATTTAAAATTATTCGTGGTACATTAGCATATGTTTCGACGTTATTTAACACAGTAGGACATTGATAGAGACCCGAAACAGCAGGGAATGGTGGTCTAGGTCTAGGTTCACCACGATTTCCTTCTACTGAGGTCATTAAAGCGGTTTCTTCACCACAAACGAAAGCACCAGAACCTAATCTAATCGTTAATTTAAAATTGAAATTGGTGCCAAGAATATTTTTACCAAGTAATCCTAATTGTTTAGCTTGTTTAATCGCAATTTCTAATCTTTTAACTGCAACGGGATATTCAGCACGGACATAAATATATCCTTCATCAGCACCAATGGCATAAGCAGCAATTGCCATTGCTTCAATGATTGAGTGTGGGTCAGCTTCAAGGATTGAACGATCCATAAATGCACCAGGGTCACCTTCATCACCGTTACAACATACATATTTCTTTTTTCCTGCCGATTTAGAAGCAAACTCTCATTTTAGTCCGGTTGGGAAACCACCACCACCTCTTCCTCTTAAACCTGAGGCTTTCATTTCGTTGATAACATCAATTGGCTTCATTGATGTTAATACTTTACCTAATGCTTGATAAACATCAGCCCCAATTGCTTCTTCAATTCTTTCAGGGTTAATAATACCCGCATTCTTTAAAGCAACTCGTTTTTGTTTTTTATAAAAACCAGTTTCATGAATTGGTACTAACTTACCATCTTTAAATGATTCTCAGAACAGTTTGTTAGTGACAACTTGATGATTCTTAAGGTGTGACTCAACAATTGTTGGTACATCCTCAACTTTAACTTTCGCATAGAAAGCACCTTGTGGATAAACAATAACTACTGGTCCCATTTCACATAAACCATGACAACCAGTTTGTACAACATCAACTTTATTAGCGATATTTTGATTTTTAACTTCTTGTTCAAAGGCTTTTAAAACATTCATTGAATGGTTAGAAATACAACCAGTAGAAGCACATACCAATACTTGGTATTTGCCATGATAACTAGCTTCTTGATGAATTTTTCTTTGATCAATATTTGTTTTATATTGGTCACGTATTTGCTTTAATTTTTCAAATGTCATTGTTGCCATAATTACTCCGTATATTCTCCTAATATTGTTGGTATTTGTTCTGGTTTAACCGCCGGGTAAACCTTTTCATTAATTAACATTACTGGTGCTAAACCACAACAACCAACACAACGGGCAACACCAAGCGTAAATTTACCATCGGAAGTGGTTTGTCCCGTTTTTAACTTTAAACATTCTTCTAATTTGCGTTGAATGTTAGCCGCGCCACGAACATAACACGCCGTTCCTAAACATAGGGAAATACGATATTTCCCTTGTTTAACAAATTTAAATTGAGCATAAAATGAGGCAATGGCATATATTTCACTTGTTGTGGTATTAAATACATCACCAATAATGCGCATTACGTCTTGGTCTAAATAACCAAATTGCACTTGGGCATCTTGTAAAGCCATTAATTTTGTACCATTCTTATTTTTAATGTCTTTAACATGTTCTGTAAATGTTACTAAAGCTTCCGAACATGAAGCTTCAGTGTTTTGTAAAGCATTCGCCATAATAATGACATTATTATATAAAGAACATTTTAGATATTTAAATTTAATGTAAAATATTATCTATACATATGAAAAACGTAAATAAAGAATCTAAAATTTGGAAGTGGGTGCTTTCAACATGTGCTATTGCGGCAATTACTGCAGGTGCTGGAGTTGGAGTTGGATATGCTGTTTGACACAATGAAATAACTACACCACAACCTCCTAATGTTAAAAAAGACTTATTTTTTACTACTGGCGATACTATCACTACTCCAAATTCAAAAAAATCATTTTATGGAACTGTTTATGCATC
>JAIRPI010000024.1 GCA_031257095.1 Mycoplasmataceae bacterium
ACGGTATCTTGAATATGTTCAACAGTTAATTCATCAACATTATCCTTTTCTAATATTTCAAGAATATATTCTTTTACTTCTTTTAATTCGGCAAGACTAATTTTACTTGCTGTTCCCTCTGCTGCTTTTAATAGGGCATCAGAAATTTTAGCTGGATGGAAGGTCACCCTTCTTCCATCCCTTTTAATAACTTTTATCATGGTAGTGATAATATACAATAAAAACTTTTTTTGATAAATAAAAAAATAAATGATTTTTATTGCACCTTATCCTCAATTCCTAAATATAAATAACATAATTAAGGTATGTCCAACCAAAAGGTTGTCATTCATGCTTACAAATTCGATGGTCAATTATATCGGACCTACGAATTTGGTTATATTATTGAAGAAAATGATGAATATATTTGTGTGTCCGTGAAAGGTGCACATGTTATTTATGAAATGAAAAATAGATTCTATCCTTCTGATATAAAAGAAAATTGTATTTGATATTTTTTTAAGAAGGAATGATATAACCTATTAGTCGGTTATAAGGATAACCGACTATTTTATCATTTTCATGTTGCAGGACCATATTTAATTGAGGAAGGGGCAATTAAATATATTGATTTCGATTTAGATTACCGTGTTAATAATTGAAAAAGTCATGTTCTTACAGAATTAGATATCGACGAATTTGTTACCCATTCATTAATGTATAACTATCCACCAAAATTAGTTGATACTATTCGTAACACAGGGATTTTAATTAAAAAACGATACCAGGAAAAGTATTTTGATCGTTTTTTTAATAAAGAGTTATTAGAAAAACAACTACCTTAATAAGAATTTTTCACAACGATGAAATTCTTTATCGTATGTTCTTTTGTTTAATGGTTGGTTAATCTTAAACAAATATTTAGGTTTTAGTGGTGCACTAGTACATTTAATAATAGTGTGCGATAAACTATAAAGAATAAACGGGTCATGGCTATTCAAGATAACAATTGGTTTAGTTTTATTTCACAAAGCGATAAAATAACTAATCATTTTCTTTTTAGTTATTAGATCTAAACCAACAAACGGCTCATCTAATAAGATAACTTTGCTTGGGAAAATAAAAGCTCGCACTAAATCAATTAATTTTTTCATACCTGTTGATAATTGGTGTGGATAAGCATATGCATATTTAGACATTTTAATGATTTTCAATCATTTCATAATAATTTGTTTTCTTTTAGCTCTATTTTTATAAACAGAAAACAAAACCAATTCCAAATTGGCAAAAATTGTTAATTCATTAACTAAAAGTATTTCTTGAAAACAATAAGAAATTCTTTTTGCTGAATTTTCTATTGTCCCACTTTGCGGAGCATTAATTCTTGCTACAAGATTTAATAATGTTGTTTTTCCAGTACCGCTAGGAGCAAATAATGAGTAAATTGTTTGGTCATTAAAAACAAAAGAAAAATTAGCAAGAATCTTCTTTTGTTTATAAGCAAAATTTACTTTATCAAACTGAATCATATTAAGTATTAAATCTCCTTTTGCGTGAGTATGGGGAAATTAGTTTTGCTAAATATTTTAAACCAACCTCAACAATTAAACTAATAAGTACAGCCATAATTGCTCACCCAACAATGATACTACAAGCATCAACGTGACTTGGTGGTTTAACGTTTCAATGTGTTAATACATTGTTATTGTTCAAATAAGATATTAATGTGGCAATTATTTTACCAACAGATTGGTAGTTAGGATTTCAACTATTACCAACTAATAGAAAAGACAATACTTGGCTTGCCCAAATAGTTTTAATGGTCAAACCAAATCCTGCAACACATGCTGAAAGCATATATGGAGCACAAGAAGGAAGCACGATTTTTCTAAATTGGTTCCATCTTGATACTTGATATACTTTTCCCATTTGAATTTTAAATTTAGAAATATTTAATATGGCATTATTAAATGCTTCATATAAAATAGGGAAAATAATAAAGAAGGAAACAATTATTGGTAATAGTCATACTGTTTTTTGGAAAATAAAAATCGTAGCAAAACACATTATAACCGCGGTTGGAATAGCCCTAGTAATTGTAATGAATGGTCAGAATAAATACTGAAAGAAACGAACATAGTAGGTTAAGATGGCTAGAATTAATGCTAATAAACCAGAAATAAGAAAACAAAATAGTGCCTGACCAATGCTTATCCCAATGGCCACTCATTCTTTACCAACAAATGCTTCAGCCTTAGGTATTCCAACCATTGACTTACCAGCTACAATTTTACCAAAGCCATAAAATGATTGGAAAATAGAAGGCAAAGTGAAACTTGTACCTTTTTTACAAGCTGAGATAATAGATCAAATACTAAACAAGATAATAAAACCACCAATTCAGGCTAGTGTTGCATAAAGAATGTTGTAATTAATCTTTTTCTTTATCTTCATGTATTTGGTCGTATTATAGATATATTATGATACATGCGATGAAAATTGTAGAAGTTTAGATAGTATTAAAATGAAAATGAGCATAAAAAAATACGATTAATATTGATTTTTGTACTTTTTTTATTTTCTTAAGATTTTAAAAACCCAATTTTCGTAAAATAAAAAACTCAATATTCGTAAAATAAAAAACCCAATTTTCGTAAAATTTACCTGTATATTACATTAAAATGTAATTTTATACACCATATTTAATGTAAATGTATAATATCAAAATGCTTTATCAATCGCTTTACAATAAATATCGACCAACCTCCTTTTCACAAATAATTGGTCAGGACCTTATTGTCAAGTCGTTAAGAAATTGTATTAAAGACAAACAAATCCCATTAGCTTATATCTTTAGTGGCCCTAAAGGAATAGGGAAAACAACTATTGCGCGGATTCTTGCTAAAGCGGTTAATTGTTTACAACCTAAAGATGGCGATCCATGCAATAGTTGTTCAACATGCAAATTATTTAAAGATAATGCAGTTTTAGATTTAATCGAAGTCGATGCTGCTAGCAATAATGGTGTAGAAAATATTCGTACCATTATTGAAAACAGTAATTATGTACCAACTGAATTAAAATATCGTGTCTTCATTATTGATGAAGCGCATATGCTAACTACTTCTGCTTGAAACGCTTTGTTAAAAACATTAGAAGAAGGTAAGCCGTATGCTTTATTTATCTTTGCAACAACAGAAGTCCACAAAATTCCCGCAACAATTACTTCTCGTTGTTTGCAATACAATTTCAAACAAATGAATCATGCCCATTTGTTACAATTAGCTCAAATGGTTACTAAACAAGAGAAAATTAAAATAACAAATGATGCGATTGATCGATTAATTGAAATCGCTGATGGTTCAGCAAGAGATTTATTAAGCTCATTAGAACAAGTTTGGCTAACAACCAATAGCGAAATAACAATTAATGATGTGAATAAACAATTTCTATTAATTGATAATGCAACAATTATTAATTTTCTTAATCAAATAGCTAATAACCAAACACAAAACTGCTTACAAGAAGTAGATCAATGAATAGAACGTGGTATTAATCTCCAATGATTTATGAATTGTTTATTGCAAATACTATTTGATAAATTGGTGTATTTGCAAACTAAAGAATTATCATTGCTTAAAAAAACATCGTTAGATGAGATTAATAGTCTGACAATTGATGCTAAAACCGCTAAACACTATATCGACATTTGACTCAATATAAAAATTGGCATGTTAGCATCTAGTGAATCTAAATTTCATATCCTTAATGCGATATTTAAATGTTTAGGATATGAAAATTACCAACCGGCAAGTAACGGAGAAAAACCGATAATTGCAAAACCACAACCAGTGATTAATAAACCAAAAGAAGAAATGAAGGTTAAACAAGAACCCAAACAAACGACTCATTCTAAAGACTTATCACTAAAAGATATCTTTTTTAGTATTTGTCAATATCATCAACAATCTTTACAAGTGAAAATAAATGAAAGATTTAATGAACTTAAATCCAAAAGATTAATTAGTTCAGGTGAGTTAAGCTCATTTTCCGGAATTAAATCTATTCCCATTGTTAGTAGCAAAGGGTTTGTTATTATCTTTGATGATAAAAACGATGCTGATCTGTTTAACAATGAAGCTAGATTTAATGTCGAATTATTAAAGTCATTAGAAGAAAACTTTCATAGTCTTTACTACATTGTTGCATTAGATAATGCAACAATGAAAGCATGAGGTAAAGAATTTAAAGAATTGAAAACTAAATCAGCGTTCGCTAATTTAGATTTAATACCATTGTATGAAAGAATTAAAAAAAATAATCCAGTAGAAGATTTAATGAAGGATTATTTAAATAAAGAGTAATTGATAATCTAATGAGATATGTAGCAAAACGCTTGCTATGGTGATAAATCATCTTAGTCCATAGAAGAACATATAAAAATAGCAATTATTCAGTTTTTAAATTATTAAGCTTAATTACCTTGTTGCGTATGGTTTATTGTTTTACAAGACGAGCATCTACTTTATCATTATGCTTTCTTTGTTCTATGATGAACTCATTTAACTTGTCAAACACCGTTGCCGATGTAACTCTTGACGATTTGGGGTTATGGTTTTTGCAGAATATTGCCATTGTTTTATGAAGCAAAACTAACTATTACTAAAGAATTCGAAAACGCACTTCAAAAAACTAATTCGCTGTTTTCTTAAACATTGGAAAAGAAAAAGTATCTTTTTGATCACGACCAAAAATTTCATATTCAATAACTGCTGTTCCTTTATCTTTCTGAATAGAAACAACTTTTCCAGATAAACCTTCAAGTGGACCAGAAATAAAATCAACACTATCACCTACTTGTGCATCTGTTTCATAAATAACTTTTTTTACGGCTTCTGCTTGTTGTTGAATAACTTCTTGTTCAACAACATTATCGGTTTTTGAAGTGTCAGCAACTAAATCAGGAGTAGTTTCTTTGACCATTTGTAAATATTCATCAATATGAATTGGTTGTGGAGCAGTTCCCTTACCAGAAGATCCTAACACCCCTAACACCCCTGGGGTATTACGAATACAATATCATGCATCACGATCATAGATCATGCAAATAAATACATAACCACGATAACGGTTAAGTACTTTCGTTGTTGTTTTTACGTATTGACCATTAGGTCTCACTGTTCAAGTAACGGATTTAGTATTTTTTAAGGTTTTAGGTAATAATGGCGAACCTTTATTAAATACTTCTTCTTTTGTTTTAGTTTCTTTAAAAATACGGATATTTGCAACTTTATCTTCAAATCCGTAATTTTTAATTTTATCTTTAAAAGTTTCAATGATTGATTCTTCTATTCCTCCTTTTACTTGTAAAACAAATCATTGAGCATTTTTTAGCTCTTGAATATTTGTTTCGTTATTTTGATTGTTTGTTTGATTATTATTTATTTCCATAGTTATTTTCCAATTATATGTAGGGCTGAAAGCAATACATCTAAAACAGCGAAGAAACCAACAAGAATTAAAACGATAATTAAAACGATGACAAAATCTTTACCAACTCTTTTTCTTGGTGTTCAAGTTACACGTTTTAATTCCTTACCAATACCAAAAAATCATCTCTTAAATAAATAAAAACGACTAGAACGTAAATCGTTAGATGTTTTATTTAATAATTCTTGTTGTAATTCTTGGTAATGATTATTTTCTTTACCAATAAATTCACGATACATTGTAAAACGTTGTGTACGTGGTAGTTGTTGAGATTTAAGTTCTTGTTTTTTTGCCAATATTCTTTCTTTATGTTGTTTTTTTAAAACAGCATAATCTTTTTTCAATTGAAGATATTCAGCTTTGATTCTTTGTTGTTTTTCTTTTTTCTCAGCCATTTTAATGGCACGTTCTTTTAATGCTTGTTCACGTGCCTGCTTAAATCGCTCTTTATTTGACAAAGAATCTTGATTATTTTCGTTTGGCACATCATTAGTTTTTTGTTCCATTAACATGACTCCTTATGAATTGTTGCTTGTTGACAATGTGGACAATATTTTTTAACCTCAATTCTTTTTGTTGCGGTTTTAGCATGAGCAACATGATAATTCCGTGAATTACATTTTGAACATACAAGTATTGCTTTTGCTTTCATGACAATTGTCGGCTAAAAAAAAAGAACTTTTCAGTTCTTTTATTAGCTTATATAAGTATATAACATAATGCGGTG
>JAIRPI010000001.1 GCA_031257095.1 Mycoplasmataceae bacterium
ACTAGCTTTCTTCTTTTTCATTTGTGCTAAAGCAAAATTTACTATTTTAGTTGATGAAATATTTTTATTTGCATAATCTTTATCACTAAAATATTCACCAATATCGCCTAATTGTAATGCACCAAGTATGGCATTAGAAATAGCGTGTAAAACTATGTCACCATCAGAATAAGCAAAAACTTTTCAATTTGATTTTAAAACATACCCACCAATAATAATTTCACCATGTTTGATTTCTTTTATTTCATGGGTGTCATTC
Source organism: Mycoplasmataceae bacterium (assembly GCA_031257095.1). Taxonomy (GTDB): domain Bacteria; phylum Bacillota_I; class Bacilli_A; order Mycoplasmatales; family Mycoplasmoidaceae; genus Malacoplasma_A. The sequence goes on from JAIRPI010000001.1 coordinate 260, forward strand.
CCTTGACCGATACGATAATCCACATTTTATTTATACCAAATAATAAAAATGTGATCTTAATGACATAAGCTTAAGCAAAATAAATATAATTTAAATAGAGATGTATGGCGAAAGAGTTTAATCCACATTCTCAATTAGAACGCTACACAGGTAAAAACTTTATAGTTTGGGTACGAAGAAACATTATCGCCGTTATCCTCCCGGCGTTATTATTAGGGTGTCAACGTTTTTTTTACGTTTTAGCAAGATTAATAAGTCATAAAGTTTTTCATTCTCCTAGTGATTTTATCATTGTTGCTCTTCCTTGAGAAAGAGCGATAAAATTAACTAATTTTACATCATTGTTTATTATTCCTTATTATTTATCTTACCTTTATTGAATAGTAATGCCATTTGTTGTGTGAGCAACAATGGGTAAACGTGTTTTCTATAATATGTGTGCTGCTATTTTGGTTGTGGAATTGTTTAGTTTTATCGTTTGGTGTTTTTTACCAACTAGGCAAGATCCAGAAATTTATCATCAGGCATGAAACCAAATTTTCGGTTCTACTACTAGCACGACTGTTGCTTCTTCACATACTGGATTTTGAAAATTTACTTACACATTATGTGGACAAGTGTATGGTGGTGACTTACCAGATAATCTCAACCCGAGCGGTCACAATTTTCTTACCTTCATTATTTTCTGTGCTTTTGCTAAACCGAATGACAAGCACAAAATGCGTTGAGGATTATTTAGTTTTTCCTTAGCATATTATTTATTAGTTGCAACAAGCACAATCTTAGTAAGACAACATGCATTAATTGATGTTATTTTTGCCACTAGTTTAGGATTAGCCGGCTTCCATTTCCAAAAATTAACTAAATTTGGTCATGGGATGCAAGCAATTAATGAAGGGGTAAATAATACTATTCATAATTGTCGTGTTGAATTTAAAAAATCACCAAAGATTGCCATTACTTATATAGCAACAACAATATTATTCTCAGCCTTTATTGGTTTTGAAATTTATTTTGCGTTTATCTCTTTATTTACTGGTGATCCATTTAAGCACTTGTGAGATAAACAATGAAATTATTTAGATTATTTTCATTAACTATTTAACTAAATTAAAAATCGGTTTTTTATTTTCTTGTTTCATTAAAAACGAACCACTAACATAATTATCAATTAAGCCACGAGTGCGTTTAATAATGTCGGTGTTTACACCTCCATCTAATTGAATAATCATGTTCGGGTTGTGGTGTGTTTTAAAATCATGAATATATTGAATATTTTCCATTACAAACTCAATAAACAATTGCCCACCCTTCCCTGGCTCAACACCCATAATACAAACATATTGAGCAATGGTTAATGCTCAATTATAATCTTGAATATTTGTGTACGGTTTAAGGGCAATACCGAATTTTACATTATGTTTTTTTAATAATTCAAAACATTCAAGCGTTGTTTGTTTGTCACAAGCTTCGGGGTGAAAAACACAAGCATTCATTGGGTGTGATAAAAATTTGCTAATTCAACTTTTTACATCTTTAACCATCATATGCACATTTGCTTTTAAGCCGTGTTTTTGAATCGCAGCTAATTCATTTGTTAAAAAAGCTTTATTAGCAACAAAAATACCATCCATTACATCATAATGAATAAATAATGCCCCAGCATTTTTAACTTCGTCTAATTGTTGGTCAAGTTTGGTTAAATCAAACGAAAGTAGTGAAGGTTCTAATAAAGGCATATATTTTATTCTTCACTAGTTTCAGAAATAAACAACTTTAAAATATTTGCGATTTGGTGGTTGTGGCACATAAATGTGACGATATCACCTAATTGTAATGATGTGTCGTTTGTTGGCGGGAAAATAACTTCACCTTGGCGTTGCACCATCATAATTGTTGCATTATATTTATTTCTAAAATTCAATTCCGCCATTGTTTTGTTAATAATATCACGATTACTTACTGTTGATTTAATCCAACTAATACCATAACCAACACTAACAATGTCTACCCCAACATTAAACAACGCTTGGAAAGCAACTTTTGAAGCAATTTCAATTTCGGGGATATGAATTCTTGGCACACCAATAGTTTTTAAAATACGTTTATGAATTACTGTGCTTGCTCGAGCAATAATATCATTTACTCCTAACTCTTTTAAGTTAGTAGCAATTGTAATGCTGCTTTCCATATCACTAATTGCAACAATAATTGTCCCAATGTTTTTTACACCGCTTTCACTTAGGGCATTAATATCGGTTGCATCACAACAAACAGCGATGTCATAAAATTTACTAGCTTTTTGGATTGTTTCTTGGTTGGTGTCAACAACCATAACGTTTTTTCCCATATTAGTTAATTGTTCAGCAACTTCTGTTCCAAATCTACCAAGTCCAATTACACAATAATCAGTTTTTGCCATTCACTTATTATAAATAATTAATTTTTTTTATAATAGAGACACCAATGATTTCTGCGGAAAATACTAATCCTAATAAAATCGTCCACACATTTGGTGAAATTAAATATAAACCGGGTGGAAAAATTAAATCAACATTAGGAAAAATATCTGCGGGAATCATGCTTCCCGTAGCAGTTTTACCAATTGCTGGGTTATTTTTAGGTATTGGTTCGGCAATTGCTTCTAATGGACACACCGAAGCCTTAAAACAATTAGGTAATATTATTAAATTCCCTGGTGATGTGGTGTTTAGTAACTTAGCTGTTTTGTTTGCGATAGCTATTGCTATCGCTTTTACTAATGATGCTGGACCTGCTGGGTTTGCTGCTTTTGTTGGATGATTAATATTTAATGGAATTCAAGCAGCGCTTTTAAAGACTAATACATATACGGAACTTGATATTCATATGAGCCCCACTGGCCATACATTCTCGGTTATTAAATTTTTATTTTATAAATTTGTGCTAACCGACTCCGGTTCCGGTAAAGCTACTGGTGTCCTAATTAATAATTCGCCATTAGACCATGTACAAACTTTTATTGGTTCGTTTGGTGGAAAATTTAACAGTGTATTCTATAATGGATTGTTTTCTGCAAACTGTGGAATAACCTCAATGACTACATCAGTTTTTGGTGGGGTAATTATTGGTGGGGCAACCGCGATTCTTTATAACCGTTATCACACAATTCAATTACCAACTATTCTAGGTTTTTTTAATGGTGTAAGATTTGTTCCAATAATTACTTTTTTAACTAGTGCAATGCTAGGAATACTCCTTTCACTAATTTGACCTTTGGTTGCTTTAGGTTTATTTGCATTGGGCAGTTTGCTTACGCAAGCACCGATGTCATTAAATGTTTTTGCTCAAGTTTGAGTGCAAAGAGCTTTAGTTCCATTTGGATTGCACCATGTGTGATACGCTTCTTTCTGATATACATCAGCTGGTGGAACACTTAACCTTGGCGCTCCTGCTGGTCTAATGATTAATGGTGTTTGATATCATATTCAAGGCCAAGATGGTATCACTTGATGTAAATTGATTAATAGTCTCAATGATAATTCATTACCAGTTGCATACACTGACGATTCTACAATTCAAGGCGATCAACGTGTTTGAAGCTTTTTATTTTCATATGTCTGTGGAAAACAAATTACACTAACTGATGGTTCTCATACAATAACACATTATTTAACGTTTGCTGATTTTTCTTCTACTTCGTGAACATTTTGATCACCACACAATACTGCTGCAGCCGTGAATAATCCTAATGGTGGTGATAGTGGCGCTGCCACAAAAGGTGTAAATGTTGGTCAATATTTTGGATGGTACCCAATGATGATGTTTGGGTTACCAGCTGCAGGTATGGCAATGATTTTATGTGCTAATGCTGGTGAACAAAGAAAAAAAGCAGCATCAGTTATTATCTCTGCTTCATTAACTTCTTTCTTAACTGGTATTACTGAACCAATTGAATTTACATTTGTATTTGCTGCACCATGATTGTTTTGAGGATTGCATACAACATTTACAGCCATCGGTGCATGGTTATCAATTTTATTAAAATGTCATATTGGTGTGTCATTTAGTTGTGGTTTACTAGATTACGTATTCTATGGTGTTTTACCAGATATAAACCACGCTGGGGCTAATTGTTGGTTAGTACCAATTATTGGTGCGGCAATGTTACCATTATATTTCTTCATCTTTACGTTCTCAATAAAACGATATAACTTACAAACTCCTGGTCGAGGTAATGTAAGTAAATTATTTACAAAAGCTGATTTTAGAAAACAACAAGCAGAAAAAATATTAGAAAAATCTGGTGATGGTGTAGCCACAAATGTACCGCAAGTTACGATTGGTGCTCGAAAAATATTGTTATATCCAATGGTTGATAAAATAATTGAGTTGTATGGTGGTAAGAGTAATATCACCACTGTTAATGCATGTATTACTAAATTAAGAATTGATGTCAAAGATGTTTCAATTCCCTTAGCAAACAAAGATGAGCTAATTGATATTGCATTATCCACTGGTAGTGTTGCTGGAAGTAATGTGACACCAGTTGGTCAACAAGTACAATTATTGATGGGGCAAATTGCTGGTCGTGTTCGTGATGCAGTGAAAGAACAATTAGCAAAAAAATAAGGCAATTGTAGCACGCCATTTAACACAATATACATATATATTTAATGGAATATCTTATAATTTATTTCAGTCATTATGGGCAAATGCATAAATGTTGTTAGAGTGCTGATTATTCCTTTTATATGTGGTATTACTATGGATGCTTCTTTGGGTTTATCGTCGTGTAGTTATACACCACCAAATTTTTTGGAGGCACCCAATGGTGCACAAGACTGATATGACCATAGCTTTGATGTTATCAGCAGTTGAATCGGGTATTATTCATCTGATGTGCGCGCAGAAATTAAGATTCCTTCTGATTATTCGCCATACATTAATTGAACATCAGAGAAGTCTCAAAACCATAACTACCTTACTGAATCATTAATATTGCATTTCGAATTCGCCAACACAAAAAAAATTAGTTTACAGGAATCATCCATTCAGATTGAGTGATATGTCAACCACACAAGTGTTCACAAATCCACAACAGTAAAAATTTACAAGCAAGTGAACAATATAATTAGTTGGATAGATTGTTATGGTATGAATAAAGAACCAATTTCAATTCAGCAACCAGAATTTACTGGGGGTAACTCTCTTACTTGCATTAATGGATACTACAATAAAGAACCGTATGCAAATGGTGACCAGACCTCATTTTCTGCCATTCAAACCAATCTTACGAATGATATACTTTATTATCAATATTTGCTTTTTCAAGATTTGAAAAAAGTTAAAGTTTCCCCTGCCATTTTTCTTGCGCTAGATCCCGCAGCATGAAAAATGAATGTAAGCATATCTTATAATGTGGCCACACAAATTTTTAATTACATCCAATTTAATATTACCGCTGGCGCAACATTTGCCAATACATATGTTGCGACAATTAATGTTAATTATGCTTGAGGTAATGACTCTACGGCAAACGATAAAAAAGGTGGTGTTTTAGAACAATTTAATAATTCAGATAAAGTTTCCCGCCATCCGATAAAAATTCCTGATTGTGTTGGGCCAAAATTGCTAGGAGCATATTCGATTTTTCGCGATCCTACAAATATATATCTTCAACATCATCCACAAGACAATGATGCTTCTTTTTATACCCAAAACTTTTTATCACTTGTACCAAGTGATGCAGACCCACACAAATGCTATCAATTTTATGATTTTTGTGTTTTTGTCGACAACCCAGCGTTTCAATTATTTGTTGGTAAATTTATTGGGAGTGGATACCATATTTATTTTGGTAGACAACCACGATTATTTGGGTTAGAACAAATTACTGGTTCTAATCAATTATGAGTATTCTACCCCCCTTCTAATCAAATACATGCCGATGGATTTGCTAACCTTGGGTTATCGCTCCCTAGCATGAGCCTAACAAATGTATATTACAGTAAAAAAGATAAAAATTATAATTTGCCGCAACAACTTCCTGAAATTCAACAATGTAAATCCAACATAGACACCATCCCCCCAAAGCTCAAAAACCTAACATATCCTGGCAATTTTGATGAATTCAAGAATCATTTTTTTGATGCCTATGATTGTATTGATTTTGAATATTATCGTCATTTTCATATCGTAAATCAAAACGATTTTTCTGGATATGGGGATTTTATATATGAACTAAAAGGTGCTGGAGAGTCTGCGCAAACAATCGATCCTTATGACGATGCTAGCAATAGTAAGCCACTTTTTGACTCGCGTCTAGATAACTTACAATTAAAAAATCAACAAATTATAAATGATAATACGTGAAATAAGTGAAATAATATAACCATTAGCGATCAAAATTCAAATACACTGGTTGAGAATGTTCCATGGTGACAAATTATCCAAGTAAGAAGCCCCCGCTCTGGGGAGCTAACACCAAACCCACAAAATTGTCGATCTTTTGCCTGCCTAGTAAACATCGATTTAACTAACGTTGATCCGTCTGGGAAATATAAAGGAGTCGGTTCCTTGCCTTCGTTTGTCTATGATGCGCAAACAAATCAATTCACACGCTTTGCTATTGGTTTAAATTATATGTTTAAACCTTCCCTCAATCAAAACGCTGTGCCACAAACCGGAATTAACCCACAAGACCAAAATAATATTTATGGCGATAATATGTTTATGTATTTGGGTGATCAATTGAAAGCTATTCAATACGACAACAATGAATAGTAATAATTTGTAATAATAAAAACATATGATTAATTTTAGAAATGTATATTTATCATCGATTGGAAAAATCCTTAAGAAACCATTTTTTTATTTTATTAGTGTAGGTGGTATATTAGTGTCTTTTCTTGTGACGATTGTTATCCCTGCAATATCTAATGTTGGGATAAGCGGCTATTATGAAAGCTCCGCATGAACACATATAGTATTTGCCGCTTACATTGTGATAATTGCTATCATTTCAGCCGTTTTTGGTGGAATGAATGCTATCAATAATGAAAAAATTTATCTTTTATCAAAACCCATTAAAAGATCAACTTTTTTATTTGCTAAATGTTTGTCCTCACTAACATTAGCTGTTATTATTTCATTTATTTGTAGTTTTATATTGTTGTGTGTAGCGCTTGTCGAATGAACAAAAAAACACGAAATAGTTTTCGATACAAAACACGGCAATAATGCCGCCTCTATTTTTATTAGTCTTACAACGATTTGTTGCTATTGTACTATATGCACTACTATTTGATCTTATGTGTTTAAACAAGGGTATAGTGTTATTTTATTTGTTTGTTTGGTTTTGATTTATGCCGTTGCATTTCCGTTAATGGATAACGATGCGATAGATCGTTCAGATCTTGGCGATCTCCCTCGTTTATTGTTTGTAACTTTACCGATTGGTATCTATTTATTTTTAACAATCATTTTTAGTTCAATAGGTTCGTGGATATTTATGAAAAGCGAGGTTGAGTCATAATGGAATTTGCAATTAGTGTAAAAAATTTAATTGTCTTTGCAACAAATAGCTTAGGTAGCACACGAAGCCAAATAATAAAAAATGTATCTTTCGATATCCCAGTTGGGAAAATTTGTGTGTTTATTGGTCACAACGGTGCTGGCAAAACTACAACTGTAAAATCAATTTTAGGTTTAAGACCAATTAAAAATGGTGAAATTACTATTTTCGATAAATCTCATCGTGATCCAACATCTCGATTAAGTGTTGGGTATATTCCTGAAAAAGGCAGTATTGAGAACATATCGGCCAAAAATTTTCTAAAAATAATTGGAAGATTTTATAACTTAAAAAGCGATCAAGTCACAAACGAAATTAACAAAATATTAAAATCATTCGATTGCGCCGATTTCAATTTAAATCGTAAATTGAATAAATTATCCGCCGGACAAAATAAAATTATCAATATTGCTCAAGCCTTCCTAGCACCAAATAAATTAATTATTGCCGATGAGCCAACTGATAATTTAGACCCTGAAAATCGTGACATGTTTTGGGATTTTGTTAATAAATATCATTGTGAACACCCAGAAACAACATTTTTTATTATCACACACAATTTAGACGAAGTCGAAAAATATGCTGACTATATGATTATTATGGATCATGGTGAAATTAAACATGCTGGCCCTTATGATCGTAGTGCAGGATTAAGAGCAAAATATAGAGCAATGCGTGATGAGTGAAGGTTGTAATAATTATTGATAATACAGGGTGTTCTTGCGATAGTTATTACAGACGTTTCTAACTAATATATGTTTTATTAAATTGGTAAAGAAATAGAACTAACTTATTTTTAGTTTCTTTTGTGTTATAATTTATTTATATGGCAAAAAGAAAATTAAACCCAGCGTTAACAAAACCGTTAACCCCAACAGCAGCATTAGCAGAAGTAGTTGGAAAAAAACCACTAGCTCGTTCTGCAGCTATCAAAGCTGTTTGAAGCTACATTAAGAAAAAAGGCTTACAAGACAAATCTAATAAGAGAAATATTAATTTAGATGCAACTATGGCAGCTTTCTGCGGCAAGAAAAAAACAATTTCTATGTTTGATCTTGCTAAATACATTAGCTCTAACTTAAAATAATTTTTGTTAATGGCTTACACACGCTCTACCACAAATAGAGTTCGTGTTGGTAGTCTCTATATTGGCCACGATGATAATGTAGTGGTGCAAGCAATGACTAACACTAAAACTAGTGATGTCGTTGCTACGCTACAACAAATAAAACAACTATGTTCTATTGAAAATAAGATTTGTAAAATAGTTCGTGTTTCAGTGCTTGATCAAAAAGATGCACTTGCACTAAAACAGATAGTTAAGAAGTCCCCATGTCCGATCATCGCTGACATTCATTTTAATCATCAGTTGGCTATTCAAGCAATTGATGCTGGTGTTGCCAAAATTAGAATAAATCCTTGCAATTTCCCTTTTGATAAATTAGTTACTATAGTCAAACTAGCAAAGCAAAAAGGCGTTGCTATTCGTATTGGTTTTAACGATGGCGCTAACAACACCAAACAACCAATATCACAAATTATTGCGTTAATAAAAAAATATGTTGCTGTTTTTGAAAAATACAATTTTACACAACTTATTATTAGTGTCAAATCGTCTGATGTCAATCGTTCAGTCGCATTATGTAAAGCTGTTAGTCAACGTTTCGCATATCCGCAGCACATTGGGTTAACAGAAGCTGGTGCAAATGTTAATGCCATTGTCCGTTCAACGATAGCGTTATCTGAAATATTAAAAAATAATATTGGTGACACAATCCGTATTTCCACTAATAGTAGTGATATATGTGATCAAGTAAAAATTGCTAGTGCTTTGTTACACGAATGTAGATTAAATAAAAATTACATTAAATTAATTTGCTGCCCAACATGTGGAAGAAAACAATTAAATGTACAAGGATTTGTAGAACAATTCAATAAATTGCGTTTTAATAATATTAGAAAACAAATAACTGTTGCAATAATGGGTTGTGCTGTTAACGGAATTGGCGAATGTCAATACGCTGACATTGGTGTTTATGGAATTAATAATAAGCAGGTTGCTTTGTATTATCGCGGTAAAAAAATAAAAACATTGCTTACGAACAAAGCAATTAATGAAATAAAAAAACTAGTTCATAAATTTAACGATTAATTCTTAACAATCTTCTTTATACGTAATTTTATAATTACTTACACTGCCTTTAACAACATTTTCATTTGTTATTGGTAATTTTAGAAACGTAAATAAATCGGTTGAATTATTATCTTTAGTTTTTTTTCAGAATTTATATTGGAAGCTTTGGGGTGTTTGCACAAGAAATAATTCATTACGATCTTTATAAATGAATTTATTGTTTTTACGTAGACAAATAGAATCAGCTAATGGGATCATCGTTGTACTATATCCGTGTTTTGTACAACATTTAACGCTTTCTCTAATTAATTGCGGTTTTACAAAAGGTCTTGCACAATCGTGTGTGACAATGATATCGGTTGGTTTGGGTGAAATTGTTTTTAATGCACTTGCCAATGATAATTGGCGATTGTGGGGATTGCCAAGAACCACTCTCACATTATTAAAGTGAATGTTTGTGTAAAAAGCTTTGTCTTCGGCACTGACAACTAAAAGTACTTGTTTAAATAATTTTGTTTTAACAAAAATTTCAACGACTTGTTTATATATAGGTTTTTTATTAACAACAATTAAATTTTTATTTTTTTTATTGAATCGTTCGCTTTTTCCAGCGGCCAAAATAATAGCGTAGTTCATTAGAGATTGTGTTGAATTTTTGTTAATTCAATAAGATTCTTCATTAACATAACTACCGTCATTGGGCCAACACCACCAGGAACGGGAGTTATGTAACTAGCAATATGTTTAATTTTTTCAAATTGGATGTCACCACATATTTTATTAGTAATTGGATCACGATTAATCGCAACATCAATAACGGTTGCTCCTTGTTTAATATATGTTTCATCAATAATGTTTGGTTTACCAACGGCGGAAATAAGAATATCAGCATCACTACATATTTGGTGTAAATTTGTAGTACGCGAGTGACATAAGGTAACTGTCGCATCTTCTAATAAAAGCAATGAAGCCATTGGTTTACCAACAATGTTGCTACGACCGATAATCACTGCTTTTTTTTCAGCAATAGGAATTTTGTAATATTTTAATAATTCAATAATTCCTGCGGGTGTGCAAGGTTTTATTTTAACATCAGTCTTCCTAGCTGTTCATAGTTTTCCAACATTGTTTAAATGAAAACAATCAACATCTTTGTTAGGGTTAATTGTGGCAATTATTAATGATTCATTAATGTGTTTTGGTAATGGTAGTTGTACTAATATACCATTAACACTATGATCCTCGTTTAATTCCACAATGTAACCAATTAGTTCTTCTTGAGTAATTGTTTCTGGAAATTTTTTGATGGTGGTTTTTAAACCAACGCGTTCGCTAACCAATTGTTTATTTTTCACATAAATGTTGCTCGCATAAACATCACCAACTTGAATAATAACTAAATGGCAATTAATGTTTTTCTCGTTAAGAGTTATAAGTTCTTGTTGTAGTTGATCACAAATAGTTTTTGCTACAAGTTTTCCATCGATTATTGCCATTATGAAATTTATTATATCAATATAAGAAATCTATTTAACTTATTCAATCCCCCTATTGAGTTTGCTATTTTATACTTGTTATTGTATTTTATTTTCGTGTCCATACGTATATTTAAAATAAAAATATTTGAATTTTCAAATGCATTACGTAATGAAATAACAACATTTTCCAAATTATCAAGACAAAATATTTATTCTAAGTTATTTCTTTTAAATACATCCAATACGTGTTTATTGAATTCAACTTGTTGTTGAATAAAATCACTAACATGTTTGTTAAATTCTTCTTGTTTTGCTCATCGTGCATCGTTTTCAGCTCAACGAGCGTCATTCTTCCTTTCAAATGCTCCCGCTCAATCCCTAAATCACTTTGGTGCCACGTTAACTCCTTTATTAATTATATGACATTGAAAAGTGACACCTATTCAGTCTTCTCTGTTTGATTTTGTTATTTCATATTCATTATTTTCTTTCATTCTTACGTTCCTCCATATATATTTACAAGAATTTCACCTATTTTTCTCAAATTATTTTCAAAATTCTTTAATTTTACGAGGGTTAATTAACAAAGAACATCATTAAATCTTCGCATGCAAAAAATATTTATTCTAAGTTATTTCTTTTAAATACGTTTGATACATATTTATTGAATTCGGTTTGTTGTTTATTAAACTTAACTTGTTGTTCCATAAAATTATTAACTCGGTTGTTGAATTCGGTTTGTTGTTTAATAAAATCACCAACATATTTATTAAATTCTTCTTGTTTGGTTCAACGAGTGTCGTTCTCTGCTCACCGTGCATCGTTCTTTTTTCCAAATGCTTCTGCTCAATCTCTAAATCACTTCGGTGCCACGTTAACTCCCTTATTAATTATATGACATTGAAAAGTGACACCGACTCAGTCTTCTCTGTTTGATTTTGTTATTTCATATTCTTTATTGTCCTTCATTCTTATGTTCCTCCATATATATTTACAAGAATTTCACCTATTTTTCTCAAATTATTTTTAACTTTTTAAATTTTACGAGGGGAAAAAGATAAATAATGCCTTTAAAATATCGCACATAAAATTGAACTAATATGGTAGCTTATTGATATGTATGGTGTGTAGCTTAATCAATTAGATACTATTAACACCAATCTAGGATGCTTAATGGATTGCCTATATTTTTAAACAAGTGTGCAAGCAATCGTATGCAGAAATCGAAAGACCCCTAATTTAAATTTCTAAGCAACAACAGAAATGTGGTTTTGAGTTTAGAAAGTCATTATACGAACTTTGTTAACTTACATAATTTGTCATTAATATTTGGACATCAAATCCAAACCCACATATTAGATATATTATTTTTGGCAGGGGTGGCAGGACTTGAACCCACAACAGACGGTTTTGAAGACCGTAGTTCTACCATTGAACTACACCCCTATGATTATGCCGAGCATTTTTTCTTAAAAGCTGCCACTAGATCGCCAAGCGTTTTCAATTTTTGTAAGTCTTCATCATCTAACTGCACACCTAATTCTTTTTCAACATTAACAATTATGCCCATAACCGATAATGAATCAATATTAAGTGATTTAAGTGTCGCAAGCATTGTTGAATCATTAATTTGTAAATTAATGTTAGCATTGCTTGCGGCTTTGATAATAGCATTTTCAATATTTATATTTGGCATTGACTAATTATATACGAAAACTATTTTTTCCTTAATTGAGCATGGTGAAAATAATTAATGAATTTGATTTTGTTTGATTGGCAATAATGTTCAATAGTTTTCGCTAATTCTTTTCAATAGATAATATCGTGCTTATTATAAATTTGCGTATATAAAGGTATTAATGATGGAAATTTAGCGCGTAAATAACGAAAGATATTACCCTTAAATGGTTGGCGAAGATTTAAATCTTCAAATCAAAATTCATCAACATATGATCTTGCTTGATCAATAATATTTTTTCAATCACTAATTTCAGGAAATAATGGCGAAATAAAGATTGCTGTTTTAATCCCGTTTTCGTGTAATTTTTTTAATGCCACAAACCTATCTTTTATTGGTGAAGCACGATCCATATCATTTTTAAATGTTTCATTCGTAGTATTGATTGAAAAAGCTATTTGCACATTGTGCATTTGTTTGAATAAGTCAATGTCTCTTAAAACTAAATCATTTTTTGTTAAAATGATTATTTCACATTGGACATTGACTAATTGTTTTAAGATATTCCTAGTAACTTGATACTTCTTTTCTTGTCAAACATAAGCATCAGTTACGGTGCCAAAATTAATGGTGCGGTTGTAAAGCTTTGCAATGTCAATTGGCTTTTGACATTTCTTGACATATAAGAAATCACCTCATTTTTCTTTGACATTGCAAAAGCGTTTCATAAATATTGCATAACAATACTTACAACTATTAGTACAACCAATATATGGGTTAATAACATAATCGCCATCAGGTATTCTTGTTTTGACAATAAGGTTGCTGGTATTAATTTCCCTAATTTTCATAAGCAATGATTATATATGTAAAAAGATTATTAATGTTTTGCGCAAAGATTCCTAATTATTCATATTCTAAAATAAGCCTTTCTTCTTCTTACTTTAAATCATTTCTTTTAAATACGTTTAATACGTGTTTGTTGAATTCAGTTTGCTGTTTATTAAACCCAACTTGTTGCTCCATAAAATTATTAACTCGGTTGTTGAATTCAGATTGTTGTTTATTAAACTCAACTTGTTGATTGATAAAATCACCAACATATTTATTAAACTCTTCTTGTTTTGCTCAACGAGCATCATTCCTTTTTTCAAATTCTTGGAATCAAATTGGCGGTTTATTCACAGTCTTATTTATTATAACACATTCAAAAGTAGCACCTATTAGTCTAGAATAACTAGCTTTTGTTATTTTGTATTCTTTATTATTTTTCACTTTCTCTTTTACTCCTACACATATATTTACAAGAATTTCACCTATTTTTCTCAAAGATTTTTACAATTTATAAATTTTACGAGCGTAAAGAGAGAAATAATGGCATTAAATCTTTGTATGTAAGAACGCCTATTTTAGGTTGTTTCTTTGAAAAACATTTAATACATATTTCATAAAATCTTTAACTTCTTTATTAAATTCTAGTTGCGCTTTGTTAAACTCTTCTTGTTTCGCTCAACGAACATCATTCTCTGCTCACCTTGCATCATTCTTTTTTTCAAATTCTCTAAATCACTTCGGCGCCACATTAACTCCTTTATTAATTATACGACATTGGAAAGTGACACCAACTCAATCCCTCCTGCTTGATTTAGTTATTTCATATTCCTTATTTTCTTTCATTCTTACGTTCCTCCATATATATTTACAAGAATTTCACCTATTTTTCTCAAAGATTTTTACAATTTATAAATTTTACGAGCGTAAAGAGAGAAATAATGGCATTAAATCTTTGTATGTAAGAACCCCTATTTTAGGTTGTTTCTTTGAAAAATATTTAATACATATTTCATAAAATCTTTAACTTCGTTATTAAATTCTAGCTGCGCTTTATTGAATTCTTCTTGTCTTGCTCAACGAGTGTCGTTTTGTGCTCAACGTGTATTGTTTTCTGCTCACCTCGTATCATTCTCTTTTTTGAAAGCTTCTGCTCAATCCCTAAATCACTTTGGCGCCACGTTAACTCCTTTATTTATTATATGACATTGAAAAGTGACACCGATTCAACCCCTTCTGTTTGATTTAGTTATTTCATATTCCTTATTCTCTTTCATTCTTATATTCCTCCATATATATTTACAAGAATTTCATCTATTTTTCTCAAAGATTTTTAAAATTTATAAATTTTACGAGCGTAAAGAGAGAAATAATGTCATTAAATCTTTGTATGTAAGAACGCCTATTTTAGGTTGTTTCTTTGGAAAACAACAACCACATATTCCATAAATTTTTTAACTTCTTTATTAATCTCTAATTGGGTCTTATTAAACTCTTCTTGTTTTGCTCAGTAGGATCATTCTCATTTTTAAATTCTTGAAATCAAATTGGTGGCTTATTCACAACCTTGCTATTTATAACACATTCAAAAGTAGCACCCATTAGTCTTGAATAACTAGATTTTGTTATTTTGTAAACGAGAATATCGCATACAAAATCCTCTTGTCCAAACGAATATATATATATATTGCTTTTTTGTATAAAAAGTGCTATAATTATAATCGAGACAATATGACAACAACAAAAAACAAAATGACCCATCATAATGGAGATCAAAAGAAAAAGCATAAAAAGAAAGTACTTTTATTAGCTTTATTACTTCCCTTAGGATTTTTAGCTGTCGCAGGTGCCACTGTTGGTGGTTTGGTAGCGGGCAAGGTATTTGCTGGTGGACATCGTGATTCAACGAAAACACCATTATCAACTGTGTTTGGTAGTTCTACAATAAACGGAAACCATATGTTTATGCAAGGTCAAGATACTCCAATTCCTGCAGATATAGACATTGACCCCGACTCTGTATGAGAACAGTGTTTGTTACCTAATAAAGGTTCTGCTTACGCCGGTTCTGTACGTAATGATTTGGTATATACATGACCTTCCTGGAACAGAAACGGAGAAGCGGTAAACATAGTTACCGTTAGTGCTAAAAATACTTCTGCTGAATATGAAGGTAGTGTAGATGTTACATTTGTTTTAGCACCTGGCGTTAATCCACTTAGCGAAGACTTAAAAACCGTTAATATAGATTTAACGACTTTAGGTTCTCCTTATGATAATGTGACAAATGTTAGTGAATCAATGTTATATAAAGCCATTCAAGCTTCATCAGGTGCTGCTGGGGCTAACTCAAATAGTAATCTTCGTATTAATGATATTAAACTTAAGTATGATACTACCCCCACGAGTGGGTCACCAAACTACCAAGATTGAAATTGAACAACTGTTAATAATTTTGGTGTTGGTGGAACAGGTGAGAATCAAACAGTATCGCTATGATCAAACACAAATGTACGCTATGAACATATACAAATTTCTCCTAATGGAGCTTCATATTATGCAGGTAGCGATCCAGTGGCCATCACAGTTATACTATATCGCCCTGACTTATCAACCATTCCAGAATGAACTACCCTAACTGCAAGTCCTTTAGGAACCTATATAGTAGATCCTTCGAAAGCACAACTCAAAACCGATTTTAAAAACAAGGTAGATGCAACTACTGGCGCTTGAAAAACAAAATTTTATGCGAATAACGCTAATTATAGTTTTAGTACACCATCAAACCTTGAAGCATATTTAACTTATGATGGTAATCCGTATTACAATAGTATGACTGGTGCTAAAACAACTACGGCTTCCGTTTTCACTTACGCATATGAAACGAAACTACAAATTGGTTCTACCGCCCCTGCTACTATTTTAACTGATGCGCAAGTGCCAAACTTAGATGGTTACTTTTTTGAAAAACCAATCAACGTAGAAGTAAGAGATGCAATCCTAAACAAGTGTTCTGCTGCTAATACATGGCTCTGGTCACAATTTGATATGAATATTGCTGCAGGTAATGCTAGCGGTAGTTCTGTAACGATTAGTGCTAAAACAGGTTCTTTATATTATACTGGCACCCGTACAATTACTTTCCAATACAAAAGTTAATAATTTAATTGTTGTGTGAAAAAATCAATAATTCTTAGTTTACTTTGCTTGCCGATTATTGGTTCAACTGTTGTATATGGTAATTTCCATATTACAACAAATAATCATTCTATTAAAAGATTAAGCGCAATTGATATTGGCACATTATTTCCAAGTTCACAACGTTATTTAGGGGATTTTGCTGCTAATAATGAGCCAAAAGCAAATGATATTCTCCAAATAATTTATGATTATGTGAAAGCTAACTCCCCCAACAACGCACATGTTATTAATGATTTAATTGTTGGAACAACTTCGGGGGGGGGCAACTAAAACCGTAGATGTCTCTGCTAAACCTACATCGGCTGAATATTCTGGTTCATTTAATGTAACTTATTCAATCAAGTCCAAAACTGATTTAAGTACATTAGGTCAACCGATCGAATGTACATTTACTAGTCAACCAACAAATAAACAAGTTTTACAAGCATTTGTCGCAGCAAATCCCTCCATTAGTATTAACCAAATTGATATTAATACCAACGCTACTAAAACAATTGTTGCTAATAAAGCATTTTCTTATGAGATAATTCCTGCTAGTTTTTCATCAACTGTTTCAGGATCTGTTAAGATTGTTGTTCACAAACCATATCAAACCATACCAATA
Organism: Mycoplasmataceae bacterium; assembly: GCA_031257095.1. Classification (GTDB taxonomy): domain Bacteria; phylum Bacillota_I; class Bacilli_A; order Mycoplasmatales; family Mycoplasmoidaceae; genus Malacoplasma_A. Next base: position 17,741 of record JAIRPI010000001.1, read on the forward strand.
TCCGCACTAATTCCTAATACATACATTTCAATATTTGATACACCAACTACTAATGCTAGTGATATCAAAGCGCAAGTAAAATATTGAAACGATTACTATATTAATGACCAAATAGCATCAGCATTACAATTAATGACTATTAGTTACAATCGCACTTATGAAGGACAAACAACCGTTTCTTTGTCTGCTACATATTCTTTTATCACAGGTTCCATTCAGTTAACTTGAATGTATGTGCCACCAAATAGTTATATTAAACGCGGACCAGGCGCAACTACCACAACAGCTTGAGATCTTACCACTAACTTCACAAGTTCAACACTATCACTTGAGAGAGATAAAACAATTGATTGTTTTGTTAATAACAATAATCTAACATCTTTTACAGCTGTAGTAAACCATCCAATTATTCGTGTTTGTGATTTGACGCATACTAGTGTTCAAACGGGTAATATAGGATATAACAGCGGTCATCCTAGTCAAACAGATGATGGCTATCAAGCATGTCTATATCCAATAAAAGACACCAGCCCAAACTCCTTATTTTATAATCATATGAATTGTAGTATGAAAAAAGCCTATGTAATGAGTAAAGAAAGTGGTAATACTCGTATTGCTGTTTTTGGTGATCCTAATCTTACAGATATTTGATGTAAGAAACCTGCGGGAAATGTATATTGTTCCTGTTTTCCTGGCAGTAGCCGCCCATGTTGTAGTCCATCATACATCGTGCATCTTCCATATGGTTCAACATGTACGTTTTCTGGAACTGTTACAGAAAATTATCCGGATGACACAGGCGACACTAATAGCGCAAAATTATATATGTCAGAATATCAATCGATTTTTCCACAATATGCAAGTGATAATACGTATTATAACAATCGAGCAATTAACTTCCAATACGTTTACGATTTTTAATTAATTCCCTGAAAATTACCACCATAATTTAAGCTATTTTTTGTTATTTATAAAAAACATTCTTTTTTTATTTCATATATCATAATATCAATGTATGTCAAACTATGTTTTTAACCACGATGTGTGGTTCAAAGAATGAGAAGGATTTACTAAAGGTGAATGAACTGACGAAGTAAATGTTCGCGATTTCATTCAACAAAACTACACACCATATACTGGTGATGATCAGTTCTTATCAGGACCAACATTAGCAACAAAGAAACTTTGAGCACAGATTGAAGAGTTAAATAAAAAAGAAAGAAAAGCTGGCGGTGTATTGAAAATGGACACGAGAGTTTCTTTTGTTGATGCTTATGGTGCTGGATATATAAATAAAAAGTTAGAAAAAATAGTTGGTTTGCAAACTGATGAATTATTTAAACGTGCTTACCAACCAATTGGTGGTATTCGCATGGCGCAACAATCAGCAACCACATTTGGTTTTAAATCTGATCCAAAAATTGATGAGATTTATATTAAATATCGGAAAACACATAACCAAGGTGTTTTTGACGCCTATACTGCTGAAATGAAAAAAGCACGCCACTTACATGTTATTACCGGTTTACCAGACGCTTATAGTCGGGGACGAATTATTGGTGACTATCGTCGGGTTGCTTTATACGGTATTGATTATTTAATTAATGAGAAAAAAGCGTGTCGTAATATTATCCCTTACGATATGTCAGATGATGTTATTCGCCTTCGGGAAGAATCAACTGATCAAATTCGCGCATTAGAAGCGATGAAAACAATGGCCAAAGTTTATGGTCATGATATTTCTAAACCGGCAAAAAATGCCCAAGAAGCTGTGCAGTGAACATATTATGGATATTTAGCAGCCGTTAAAGACCAAAATGGGGCAGCGATGAGTGTGGGTAGAATATCAACATTCTTAGATATTTATATTCAACGTGATTTAAAGAAAAAGAAAATTACTGAAACACAAGCGCAAGAATTAATTGATCATTTAGTAATGAAATTAAGAATTATTAAATTTATGCGAACCGCAGAATATAATAATTTATTTGCTGGTGACCCAGTTTGGGCAACTGAATCAATTGCTGGTATGGGATTAGACGGAAGAACATTAGTTACTAAAACTTCATTCCGCATTATCCATACCTTGGCTAATATGGGTCCTGCACCAGAACCAAACTTGACTATTCTTTGGTCAAAAAATTTACCAATTAATTTTAAAAAATTCTGTGCTAAATATTCTATTCTTTATTCATCATTACAATATGAATCTGACGATTTAATGCGTGTTGCACACGGTGATGATTATGCAATTGCTTGTTGTGTATCACCAATGAAGGTTGGTAAACAAATGCAATTTTTTGGGGCACGTGCTAATTTAGCTAAAGCTTTATTGTATGCAATTAATGGTGGGTTTGATGAAATTTATCCTGAATTTCAAATTGGGCCACGTCAAGGTCAATTAGATTTAAATAAACCTTTAGACTACGATGAAATATGAGCGAGATTTTTAGTAGTTTTACGATGATTAGCATCGTTGTATGTAAAAACACTAAATATCATTCATTACATGCATGATAAATATTATTATGAAGCATGCCAAATGGCTCTATATGATTTTAATGTTCATCGTTTCTTTGCTACAGGCATTGCTGGTTTATCAGTAGTTGTCGATTCTTTATCAGCAATTAAATATGCTAAAGTTTATCCAATATGAAAAAAGATTCCTAACTCTGATCGCTATGTTGCTGTCGATTATCGTGTTGAGGGCGATTTCCCAAAATTTGGGAATGATAACGATAAAGTAGACTTTCTTGCTAAAGACATTGTTCATTTATTTACCGATATGTTACGTCGTCACAAAACATATCGTGATAGTGAATTAACGATGTCTATCCTCACAATTACTTCGAATGTTATGTATGGGAAGAACACCGGGAATACACCTGATGGCAGAAAGCAAGGTGAACCATTTGCCCCAGGCGCTAACCCAATGCATGGGCGGGATGATTCAGGAGCGATTGCTTCATTATCATCAGTAGCTAAAATACCATTTAAGCATGCGGCCGATGGTATTTCTAATACCTTTACTATCGTTCCTGAAACGTTAGGTAAAGATGATGATTTAATTATTCAACCAGGTTGTATAATAAGCAAAATAAAGACAGGTAAAAAATATGGAAAAAAAAATAACGACTTTAGAAGAAGCCAGAGAATACTTTAATAATCACGATTTACATACAAGATTTTCACCAAATTCTAAAAAAAATCAAGAAAATAACTTAGTTAACTTACTAGATGCTTACTTTGAAAAAGGGGCACAGCATCTTAATGTTAACGTATTAACAAAAGACACATTACTAGACGCACAAAAGCACCCAGAACGTTATCCAAACTTAACGGTAAGAATTAGTGGTTATGCGGTAAAGTTCATTAATTTAAATCGTGAACAACAAAACGATATTATTAAAAGAACTTTTCATAAAACCATTTAATTTTCATGGCGAAAAAAGCGCTTATCATTGATGGTAATTCAATTATTTATCGTGCGTTTTATGCCACTTATAATCAATTAGAATATTATAAGTTGCACAATATGCAACCATTAAATGCTTTAAAACTAGTTTTATTAATGTATTTAAAACTTGTGGGTGAGAATAAATATGATTATGTTGTTTTTGCTATTGATATGGGCAAGAAAACATTTCGCCACGATCAATATGAACAATATAAAGCTAAACGCAAACCGATGCCAGAAGATCTTGTTAGTCAACTACCATTAATTAAACAAGCATTAACCGATATTGGTACAACAATATATGGTATTGAAAAGATTGAAGCTGATGACATTATTGGTAGCTTTGCAACCATGTTAAATAATTTTGGTGTATCAGTCGATATTTATTCTTCTGATAAAGATCTGTTACAACTTGTTAATAATCAAACCACAATTCATTTAATTAAGAGCGGTTTGAAAGATGTTGTCAGTATTACACCTGAGTCTTTTCCAACATTATTTCCTGGTTTAATTCCAGAGCAAATTCCTGATTTTAAAGGAATTAGCGGTGATAGTAGCGATAATATTCAAGGAATTAAAGGTGTTGGGCCTAAAACCACTTTTGATTTATTAACAAAATACAAGACGTTAGAAAATATTTATAACAATTTAGAGCAACTAAACCTCTCTATTAAAACAAAATTTATTGATAATAAAGAACAAGCTTTATTGTGCAAGCAATTATGCACAATAAAGCGTGATGTTTTTATGACTGATTTTAATCTTGACACAATCTTAGCTAAACCAATTAATTGAAAACAACTAAAATTGTGAGTTGATAAATATCATTTTTCAGGATTTGATAAATATTTTGTAGGTAAGAATTTAGATGATTCGTTGTTTTAAAAATACCGAGACTCAAATAGAAAATAATTTATTTTTTCAAAGAAACTGCTTTAGCAGCCTTTCAAGTTAATAAACCATAGATAGAGCATATTAAACCACCAGTTCACGAGAACACTAATGCTCAATTGTGTTGTAAGATATTTAATAAAACAAAAGTACTATCAACGATTAATCATAAATATCATATTTCTTTAAACCTAAACAATGTTAAAGTCATAGCCGCTGTTCCAATAATCAACAAGCCAGCATCTGGTAACACGTAGTATCAATCTTTATGTTCATCAGGATTTACATATCAATGTTTTCTAAAATTTTCATTTTTAAACACAAAAAACGCACCAGCAACTAAACCGGCAATTACTACGAAAATAATCAAACGTAATCATCAATTTAAACGTCGTGGGGCAATACTAGTTTTATCAGTCGAAGCACGACGTCACATGAAAACACCAGCAATGTTCATTGGTAATTCAATACACAATGATAATACTCATGTTCCTACATTTCCTTGGATAATTGCCACAACACCTAATAACGATACGGCAGCAATGCCAAAAAAGAAGGAAGCGATTCGTTTTTTAGATGTATACAACAAACAAGTAATGTTAACAATGCCAGCAAACGAAGTTACTGTGTCTAAAGTAATTCGGTATTCTGGTTTGTCATACAATGAGCTTTTGCCATTTAAAAATTTTAATGAACTTCATGATTCTGGTTTTACTAATGCTAAAACATAAAAAATAGTTATTCCCCAAACAATAACTAGCAATAGTGTTTTTTCAAACAAACTTCAATCTGAGAAAAATAGAAGTTTTTGATATCATTTTTTTTTGGCATTAATATGGTTCATTGATTACATTATATAATTCATTAATGTTATTTAAGCAACTTTATCTTTCTTCACAATTACAGTTATCTTTAGCACATAATAACTTTGAAAAATTAACTAATATTCAAGAGAAAGTATTACCAACAACACTAGCAAAAAAGAGTGTTATTATTACCTCAAACACGGGTACTGGTAAAACACTTTGTTATGTTTTGCCAATCTTAAATAACTTAAATGACCAAACAACTAATCTCGTTGTTGTACCAACAAAAGAATTAGCTAGACAAGTATATAGTTCATTTTTATTGTTAGCTAGTAAAAATAATATTCAGCTAGTTATTGGCGACAATAATAATCAAGCAAGACTACAAACAATAAAACATCAAAAACCAGATGTGATTGTTACTACTCCATTATGAGCACTGCGATTATTTCAAGAAAAATACATTACGCATCAAGTGCAAACCGTTGTCTTTGATGAAGTTGACATGACATTAGATCTAGGTTTTTTTAATCACATTAACCAACTAATGAGTATTATTGATCACACACAATTGCAAAAAATAGCTTGTAGTGCAACGACCCATGATTCATTAGCAAACCAATTAAAAAAATATTTTGCTAATACCAAAGTTATTAGTGAAACTAATACTATTTGATCAAACCAATTAGTTTCACATAACTTAGTCTATACATCTGATTTTGTTAATCCTAATAAAACTTTGCTAGGACTATTAAAAATAATTAAACCGTTCTGTTGTTTAATATTTGCTAATACCATTAAAGATTCACAGATGCTTTATGAATTATTAATACAAAATCAGTATAACGCATGTTTAATTAATAAAGACATTTCTAGTCGTGAGCGTAAACGATTATTTAATGAAATTAATAAAAGTAAATATCAATACGTTGTCTGTACAGATTTATTATCCCGTGGTGTTGATATTGTTGCTATTGATACAGTTATTAATTATGGTTTGCCAAACGATGATATCTGGTATATGCATCGGATTGGAAGAACGGGAAGAAACAATAAGCCCGGCACGTCCTATACCATCTATATGCAAAACATTGACAATATTATTAATCGTTTATCACATAAGAAAATTAATTGAAATTATTTTTTAATTAGTAACGGTCAATTAATTAACAAACCATTAAAATTACGTTTAAGAAAACCATTACGATTTGATAAACAGACAAACGATCAAATTCGGCGAATTATCTTTACAAATTCTAAACGGGTAAAACCTTGTTATAAAAAGAAAATAAAAGAACAATTGCGCAATATTAAGCAACAAAAGAAGCACGAATATATCGACAAGAAATATAAGCAAATTCAACTGCAAAAAAATATTGAAAGAACTAAAAAATTAAAACACCGATAAGTATTTAGATTTTATGTCTAAATAGAGTACTATTTTGAATTTTCTTATTTTTATGAGCAAATAAAATTAATGAAAAGGCAATGAGCGATGCAAATTGAACAATTGTTCCAATTAATATTGATTTATCAAAGTTATGATTATTTGCATAAGCTTTTGATGCTAATACAACATCGCCAACGGTTGATACCAATATATCTAGCAAGCATATGCAAATAAATCCGATGGCAATACTTCCAAAGATAATGAGTGGGATAATCCTTTCTTTTTTATTGAATTTAATTGCTCCAGCAATGGCTAACACTAAAATAACAAAAGCAAAAACACCAACCCAATTACTTAATAAATCACAGAAAGAATATAAATTTTCCATATGTAATCCATAACCTTTTCCAGGAAAATTACTAATCCCACTTAAATAGTTTCCTGTGTCAAAAAAAGCGAGCGATCCAACTACCCCTAAAACCAAATATGTTGCAAATGTAATAAACAAACATAATATGATACTTCCTCAAGGCTTATCGATATTTGTGTGTTTTTTTAATAATTTACTAAAAATGACTTGATCATTCTTTATTAAAGTTGTGTAATAAACAATTGCTCCAGCAACTAGTCCATTAGTAATTGCTAACATACCAATAACAATAAGGATTTTAATGATATAAAAAATTCATTTGTTATTGGTAATGAAAGCAAATGCTCAATAATCATCAACATTACCGTGTGTTGTTGCTAAAAGAAGCGATAATGACACAAGCAAGTCTAAGGTTGAAACAACGAGAACACCAATCAACATTGCATTCGCACAATCTTTTGGTTTTTTCATTTGTTGTTGTAGTGCTGCGGTTGCATAAAACCCATCAAAAGCAAATAATACACACGGAATGCTACCAAGTAATCCCAAGGAAATATGTAGCTGACTAAATGTTTTAAAATGTGTTGTAACATTATCATAATTTGGTTGCCATCAATTTGTTTGGCTAGCAACATCACCACGACCAATTAAAGCAAAAGCTATTAATGGCACGACTAATAATGGTATATATTTCAAAAAAGAAATTATCCAATTAGTTACATTAGCCACAACAATGAATCGACCAGAAAATATGATGAATCATAAACAAACACCAAAACTAATTAATAAACATTGCCATCACGAAATTTCAAAACCAAAAGTGTTTTGTAAAGTCATAATGGCATAAATCGGAAACACAAAAAAATAAATTGGCATATGGATATACGACATAAATTTTTTTGCTGCTTGAAAAAAATAATTTGAGTTGTATTTTAAATTCCAACCAACCATTCCCAATGAATTGGTTGGCGTTTGTTTCATCATGTATTTAAAAGTAATGACAATTGAAATTAAACCAAAAATTGAAAGCACTCAAGCTAAAACGGCAAAGCCAATCGCACCGCCAACGGCATTAATGATTTGCGAATTTTTGATAAACACCCCAACACCAATCGAGGTACTAATCACCATAATGATGGCACTAAACAAAGATAGTTTATGGTTCTTTTTCATAATGGTTATTGTTGTTTTTTAAACGCGATATATTCATCAATTTTGCTTAACGCTTGTTTTGCCAATAAATCAGCCATATCATTTCATTTATTATCACTATGCCCTTTTACTTTTATGAAATTAATGTGTAATTCATTATCTTTTACTAATTTATTAATATTTTCTAAATAATATTTAGCAATATTAGTATTAGCAGTAAACGATTTGTCATATCATGCTGATAGTCCAATATAGTCATGATAAATAACAATCTTTTTAAAATTATTCTTAATCACTCATTTTAGTGCTTTTAAAACACCAAATACTTCCCCAGTGATATTGTTGGAATTATAATGATCATCAACAACCCCATTAAATTTCATAATCACCTCATTATTTTTCACAATAACAACTCCATATGTAGCAAATTCTGGTCGTTCTTTAGCATAACTACCATCACAGTAAATTTCTAGCATATCCTTCACATCTACTTCTTTACTAATACCATGCATAAACGCTTGTGCTTCTTCAATTGTCGCGAACGATTTAAACATTGCCCCAGCAAAACCTTTTATTTGTTGCTCACATTCTAATCAAGATTCATATATGCCAGGATTTCTCCCGATTCGCACCGCATAAAAGGTTTTTTTCATATATGTAATGATTATAATATCTTATATATGTCAAAACAATTAAGCCAGATATTAGAAACAATATTAAATAAGAAATTTGTCAAGCCACGCAATGCTAACATTGATTGCTATGATTGCGAAGATGTTGATGCCTTTTTTGATGAAATGAGTGACTTCATTCGCACCATTTATAGTCAATCAGAAAAGCTTATGCTAGAAAACGAAGAATTGAAGCAACAATTAACAACGCTTCAATTAGAAAATGAGAAATTAAAGAAACGTAATGAAGAATTAATTAGCAATGGATATGAAAAGATTGCTAATATCAAGCATAAATAATTATAATTAGTCCATGAGTAGAATTATCGGTTCCCCACTTCGTTATATTCAAGGGAATAATCAAATAGAGAATATAGGTAATGATATTAAAGATTGAGGTACAAGCTTTTTCTTTTTAGTAGATAAAGTTTTATATGATCGTTATGTCCCAATTATTAAAAAAACATTAGCTAAACAATTATCTAAAGCGAAAGTAACATTTGAAAGATTTGCCGGTGAATGTACAATGAAAGAGTGCAAAAGAATCGCTAGTAGCTGTCAAAAAGCTAAAGCTGATTGCTTAATTACCTTTGGTGGTGGTAAAGGGTGTGATACAGGAAAAGTTGCTGCGGCATTAAACAACATTCATTTAATTGTTTTTGCAACAGCAGCATCAACGGACGCTCCTTGTTCGCATTCGTCAATTATTTATAAAGAAAATGGTGAATTTGATCAATATTTTTATTCACCAATTAAAGGTCATGGTGGTAAATCACCTGATGTAGTTATTGTTGACTGTAATATTATTGCTCAAGCACCAGCACGATTATTAGCGTGTGGTTTAGGTGATGCGTTATCTACTTATTTTGAAGCACGTAGTTGTCACCAAACAGAAGAAAGAAATATTACTGAATGAAAAGGACAACAATCATTAACTGGTTATGCACTAGCTAAATTATGTTATGAAGCAATAATAGCTGACGGAGAAAAAGCGATGGTTGCTTGTGATCTTAAAGTGTCAACGAAAGCGTTAGAAAATGTTGTCGAAGCAAACACTTATTTATCAACCATCGGTTTTGAATCTGGTGGTTTAGGTGCTGCGCACTCAATCCAAGATGCATTAGGTATTATTCCCGCTGTTCATAAAAATTATCACGGTGAAAAAGTTGCCTTTGGTACAATCTGTCATTTAGTTTTAGAAAATGCTAGTTTTGATGAAATTAAAAAAGTTATTAAATTCTGTTATAACGTTGGTTTACCAATAACCCTTGAAGATTTATTTATTGGTGATGTATCAGATGCGGACTTAAAAAAAGTTGCTGCTAAAGCCACTGGACCTGGTGTACCAATGGGTAATATGCCATTTAAAGTACACGCTAATGATGTGTTTGCTGCTATTAAAGTAGCGGATCGATTAGGCAAACAATACAAAGAAAAAAGAAGTATTAAGAAATCTGTTGTTATTCCATATAACCACCGATAAACATAATACAACAGTTAGCTAAGTTATCCTTTATGGCCTTAAAATAAAATGAATAAAAATAAATTTCCAAAGTCACCTATTGTTGCATCATTTTTGATGACTTTTGGTATTTTATTATTAATATTATTTTGTTCATTAGGGGTTAAACATATAGCAGATGACTATTATTACGTTAATAACTACACAAGCCCTAACGCGATTGGGATGTATGTTGCTGATACGTTATTAGTTTTCGCTGGCTATGGCGTTGCTTGTTATAGTTATTTTCGTAAATTACCACAAACAAACGTTATTAATCAAAACCTCATACGTATTTTTATGTTTATTCCTATTGTGGGATTTGTGGCTATTATTGTTTTGTATTTTATTTTTTTACATTGGCTAAGAGTAAATAAAGTTCCAAGAGATAAAACAAAATCAATGCCAGTTGTTGCTATTTTATTCTTAGTAACAATCTTTGTTGTTGCATTAGTATGATTGGTTTATTCGATCGCTGGTCAATTAAATTTCAATCAAGGTAGTGATACTAGCACAGCGGGCGTTGTTCCTGGGATAGTTGATATTCTATTATCACCAATCAAAGGCTTTATTGATGCGGCAGAAATTATTGTTTATTTATTTATTATGGGTGCTTTCATTTTTGTTATTAATAAATCGAAAGCATTAGAAGCTGGCATTGGTCGACTAACGGCAAAAATGAAAGGGAAAGAAATAATTCTTATCCCGATTCTTTTATTATTGTTTGCAATATGCGGATCAACCTTTGGAATGTGTGAAGAATGTATTGGATTTTATGCAATTGTTATGCCAATTATTCTTGCTGCTGGTTATGATGCAATAGTGGGGATAGTTGTTATATTGTTTGGGGCGGGATTAGGGGTTTGTGCTTCTATTATTAATCCATTTATGATTTTAACATCGGTTAATGCGACATTAAAAAATGGTAATATCACTCCAGATGGTTTTTCTGTGTATGATGGCATGATCTTTAGAATCATTATTTTCTTAGTGTTATTTGCTGTTGTTGCAGGTTTTATTATGTCTTATGCTGTGCGTGTGAAACGTAATGCAAAATACTCATTAGTTTATGATTTAAAAGAAGCGCACTTACAAAAATTCTCCTTTAGTCACGCAAGTGTTCCTGAATTTACCACTAAGCGTAAAATTACTTTGGCAATCTTCACCTTAGCGTTTGTTTTTCTTATCTTAGGTGCTATTCCTTGAGACCAAATAACTGGCTGGCAAGGATTTGTTAATTTGAATGATGATTTAATTAAATATTTTCCATTCTTAGCAACAGGTATGGGTCCACTTGGTGTTTGGCAATTATTTAATTTTGCATTATTGTTTTTAACAGGAACATTTATTGTTGGTATTATGCACTGGCAAGGTGTTAATGTCTTTTATCAAGATATTTGTGAAGGTGCTAAAGACTTCTTTAATGTCGTAGTCGTAATTTCGCTAGCACGTGGGATCGGAATTATTATGATGAATTCAGGTATTAGCACCCTTATTGCCAATGGCATAAAACCAATATTGATGGTTAATCAAACATTAGGAATTATTGTCATGTATCTTATGTTCTTTATTATTTCAATCTTTATCCCATCAACCTCAGGTTTTGCTTATGCCATTTTTGGTCCAATTGCTGCACCTTCCATGCTTAATGCTAATGCTGCGGGTTGTCAATATTCACTAGGAGCAGGAATAAGTTCTGTTTCCATTGCTAACGGTTTAGTAAACTTGTGTTCGCCAACAGCCGGACCATTTGTTATTGGTACTGAATTAGCACATGTTCCACTACGTAGGTTTTATAAATATGCTTGAAAATTATTATTAACTATGTTCCTTGTTGGTATGTTGTTATTAATTGTATCGCAATGATTACCAACTTCGATTCAAGGACAAATTTATAAACCTGCCTAATGCCTGAACTACCTGAAGTACAAACGGTTATTAATCTATTAAAAGCGAAGAAGTTAATTGGTTTAAGAATTAGTGATGTCAATGTTATTAAATCAAAATTGTTAAAAAATGTTTCTATTTTAGGTTTAAAGAAAGCAACCATAGGGGCAAAAATCACTTCTTTAAATAGAATTGGTAAAAATATTATTATTAACCTTTCTAATAAAAAGTCAATAGTAATTCATTTACGCATGGAGGGTAAATTATTTTTAGAAGGAATTAAACCAGAATGAAATACGAAGCACCTTATGTTAGAGTTTATATTGACCCAGCATAAAGTTCTGCGTTACTATGACACACGGATGTTTGGTACACTCCATGTTTATGATCAAAAAAACTTATTAAACCAACTACATATTAAAAAAATTGCTATTGACCCATTAAATGTTAAATTTAATGGTGAATATTTAAAAAAAGCAATTACAAACAAAAACAAGCCAATTAAAACGTGTTTATTAGATCAAACATTAGTTTCTGGTATCGGTAACATCTATTGTGATGAGATTTTGTTTGCTGCTAAAATCCATCCACTTACTAAACCCAAAGATATTAAGAATTTTAATGTCCTAGCGCAGAAATCAACAGAAATATTAAAAAAAGCTATTAAACTTAAAGGAACAACTGTTTTTTCTTACCATAGTGCACCCAATACTTCTGGTTCTTTCCAGAAATATTTAGCAGTTTATGGCAGAACACATCAAAAATGTGTTAGGTGCAAAACAATGATTAAAAAAATTGTTGTTGGTGGAAGAGGGACTTATTTTTGCCCCAATTGTCAACGATTATAAGACACTATATATAATTAATAATATGTTAGTTTGTATTACCGGACAAATAGGAGCGGGTAAAACAGAAACACTTAGATATATTGCTAGCTGTGGTTATAAAACATTTTGCATGGACAATTATATCC
>JAIRPI010000021.1 GCA_031257095.1 Mycoplasmataceae bacterium
TTCTTGGAATCAAATTGGTGGTTTATTCACAATCTTATTAATTATAACACATTCAAAAGTAGCACCTATTAGTCTTGAATAACTAGATTTTGTTATTTTATATTCTTTATTATTTTTCACTTTCTCTTTTACTCCTACACATATATTTACAAGAATTTCACCCATTTTTCTCAAAGATTTTTAATATTTTTAAGTTTTGTGATCGTAAATATATTAACAATGAAGTTAAATCTTCGTATAAAAGAATGTCTATTTTATGTTGTTTCTTTTAAAAACATCTAGCACATGTTTGTTGAATTTAGTTTGTTGTTTATTAAACTCAACTTGTTGTTCCATAAAATTATTTACTCGGTTGTTGAATTCGGTTTGTTGTTTAATAAAACCACCAACATGTTTATTGAATTCTTCTTGTTTTTTGATGAAATCACCAACATATTTATTGAACTCTCCTTGTTTTGCTGCAAAATCCCTGAATCACTTCGGCGCCACGTTAACTCCTTTATTAATTATATGACATTGAAAAGTGACACCGATTCAGTCTTCTCTGCTTGATTTAGTTATTTCATATTCTTTGTTCTCTTTCATTTTTGTATATATCTCCACATATATTTACAAGAAAAAAATATTTTTTCCTCGAATATTTTTAATATTTTTAAATTTTACGAGCGTAAAGAGATAAATAATGTTTTAAAAACACCGCACCAAAATTTACCCAATATTGCAGCTTATTGATATGTATGGTGTGTAGTTTAATCACCTAGGCACTATTAACACCAATCTAGGATGCTTAAAGGATAACCTATATTTTTAAACAAGTGTGCAAGCAATCGTATGCAGAAATTGATTTAGATATTATGTATTTGTTAAGATATTGTTTCTTAGTGCGCTTAATCAATGTTTAACTTTTTATTTCTTATCAAAGTTGTTATAATATATATATATATATGAGAACATTTGCAGCCTTTGTTTTATCATTATCTTCGTTCGGTTCTTTTGTTGCTATAACCCCCCCATTGTACAAAATGCACAAAAAAATAATGTAGCAGCAATTAATATAAATAGTATTTTTGGTACTGTTGATGGTAAAAAAGATATGGGTAATTTTGCTCCTGGTACTAATCTCAATGCTGGTGATGTGATATCTTTTTTAAACGACATAGCCAAGACAACATCATATCCTTGAGTTATTAACGATTTAATTGTTGGCGACCCTCAAGGAACATCACCAATTGAAAGAAATATTACAGTAAAACAGAATTCTAGCGAATTCGATGGTTCGTTTAATGTAGTATATACTGTTGGAAGTAAAGTTGATATTGATACCGTCCTATCTAACAAGATTTTGTACGATACAAACAACACTTCAACATTTTTATCTAACCCATCCGCTTCAAAAGTTATTCAACGAATTGGAAGTCTAAACCCTAATGTTAGACTCAACCAAATTGATATTGACCCTAGCACTTTTGGTTATGATAGTGGAACAGATTCGTTTAAAGTAAAAATTGTTCCAACACCTTGATCTTCCGTTTATACGGGTTCTGCTTGAGTTTATTGGAAATCTGCTTTAGTAGTTCAATTTTCATCATGACCAACATCTACTGTGTATGGTTATTCAAATTGTTCTGTTACTCTTTCTTTGAGTAAAACTACTACCGGTTCAGTTAGTTATACGTTTGATGATGGTTCTACAAGTAACACATCATTCCAAATTAGCGGTACAACTTTAACACTAAAAACTGGACAGAGCGCTAACACGACTGCTTACACTTGCAAAGTTAAAGCAACCATTTCTAATGATCCTACTTATGGAACAGGCTCCACATCTTCGAGCGCTACTTCTGTTACGATTGGTAAGGCCTCTATGTCGTTAGGCGATATTACTGTTGATGGTAGTACAACTGCTAAAAATTTAACAGTTGGTTATGCAACTCAAAACTATACATTAGCTATTAGTAGTGGTTTACCTACGGTTGGTACTAACAGCATTACTTATAGTATTGATAGTACGACTTCGTATACAGGACAGTCCCCTGCGAGTAATTTATCTATCACTAATAATCAACTAATTTTGACAAACGGGTTGCGGGCATGTTCTTTTAGATTAACTATTAAAGCAACTGTGGTAAATAGCTCTGGCAATTATTTAAATGGTTCTGTTTCCACTGGTATTATTTTTTATGTTAAAGGTAAAATAAATAATACACCATTTACTACATATGATATGACCTATGCTAGTTGCTCATCTAATAGTGAATATCCAAATAGTTCATCTCCAAATGCTAACTTTGCTGCATGGAGAGCTTTCGATGACAATAGTAACCCAACTTTTTGGAGCACAGCAAGTGGTTCATGCCCTGATGGCGCAACGGCAGGAGCTTATACTCTTCCAAATACAATTTATTTAAAAATAACATTTCCATATACTCAGCTTTTAACAGAATATAGTATTACGCCAAGACCAGCTACAGACCAATGAAATATTTACTCTTGAACTATTCAAGAATCAACGAACCCATCAGCTACTAGCGGAACGGTTATAAGCACAGTGTCAAGTTACACATGGAGTGGAAATGCTGCGCAAACTTGAACTGCTACAACGACGTCTCAGAATATTCGTTGTTTTATTCTTGCAGTTACTGCTGTGAAAATAAATACCGCACACTCTGGTGAAAAATGATTTGGAATCGGCGATTGAACACTTACTGGTTATTAATAATCATAAATAAACCCTGGCGTGTTGTGCTAATAGATTTGATTATCACAATGACTTATGCATTTCTAAAATACCAAGAACGTTGCTAATTTTCTGCTTTTTCTTATTAATATGAATATATCCATTAAATGTCCCAATATATTGATGAAAATTAGTTTTGATTGCCCCAAACCCTCGTGATTTAACATCTGCTTTTTCACCAAGGATAGAAAATGAAAGTTCTACTCTTTTATCATCAGTGTAAATTCTAATTGGTTTTGTTAAATCATTAGCGTTTCAATCAAACATAATTCGTTTATAATGCTCACGTTCATTGTTAAACCATGTAGCATTTTCTCCATATAATTCGTTATTATTAAAAATAGCAAAATTAAATCCGTAAGTATTTCCTTTGTCATGCCCGCCAGCACTAGCTCATAGTCAATTAGTATCACGGCGGAAAAAACCTCCAGAATAATCAATATTACATATGGTATTGTCGGGGTTCACAGTTATTGTCGCACCATCAACTTCAATTTTTATATTACGTAATTTTAATCCACAACGTTTCTGCGTAAATACTCAATGGTCAAAATCGGCGGGATTAATTGTTCTTAGTGGTTTTTGTACTAGTCCTAATTCAACATCATACGATATATTAACATTATCTTTACAAGAAAAGTTACCTTTAATAAAATTTTCTTGTAAATTAGTTTGGTTATAGATGTTGAATTGGGGATTAGTGAAACTTATGATACTGTTATCAAAATCATTATTGAATTTAAATTTGCGACTAACGATTGTTTTTTCTCAATGTTTAACCATCCCCTTGTTTTTTTCAAAAACATAGCCAAAAAAACTTCGCGCTAAACCAATATCCACATATGCCAAACTAACAATGTGCTCAGTGCTAGCAAATGATAAGAAGCAAAATTTATGAAAACGGTTTTTAATATGAAATTTAGAAATTGGTTTACCTCAGAAATTTTTAAGTTGATAATCAAACCAATTAAATTCTAATAAACAATCGTGAACGCCATAGGCTACGATATTATCATTAACTATTTTCTTCATATTTAATGTTTTCAAATTTCCCTTCTATTATATTTTGATATATGTGCAATACTTCGCTTCGCGAAAATTGCACTGGATTAGATATTCCACAAAAATCGCGCATTGCTTTTTTGTTCATACTTTTAAGTTGTTGCTTAGTAATTGTTGGTTGAACATCTGTTAGTTTTGTTGGAATATCTAACTTACGTAAGAAATTTACAAGATAAGATAAAAAGATTTTAGCTTTCTCAATTGAAGTTGGCATATTCCTACTAATATTTAAAAATTCACTAAGCTCACATAATTTAGTAATGACAATTTCATTATTAATTTCATAGTCTAGAACGTATGGAAGAATCAAGGCATTAGCTAATCCGTGTGGAGTGTTAAACGTTCCACTTACTGCGTGTGATAAAGAATGTACAAAGCCTAAAGAAGCACAATTAAAAGCGGAACCCGCCATAAACTCTGCATAGGCTAATTTTTCACGTGCTTCTATGTTACTAGGCTCCTTATAAATAATTGGTAAGTATTGTAATACCAATTGCAGCGTTCTTTTAGCATAAGTTTGGACGATAACGTTTTGCACTGGCGATAAATAAGCTTCAAGTGCATGGACAAGTGTGTCGACACCAACTCATGTTGATGGTTTTGGCGGTAGCCCAACCATGAGATTACTATCATCAATAATGACATGCGGCTGAATATTTTTATCAACCAACGTCATTTTTGTATGTGATTGTTCATCAGTAATAACTGCAACATTAGTAGTGCCACTGCCCGTACCGGCAGTGGTATTAATCGCAATGATCGGCATTACTGGTGCGTGTTTAGTTACATTCAACCCTTGATATTTGCGCACTTCTTGACAATCATTAGACAATAAAAGGCAAGCTGCTTTCATCGCATCGTGGGCACTACCTCCACCAATAGATATTAGCGCATCACATTTTGATGCAAGATAGAAATTAGTTATTTCTTGCACAATTTTAATTGTGGGGTTTGGTAATACCCCTTCAAAAATAGCATATTGAATTTTCAATTTTTGTAATTGATCAGTAACTTGTTTAACAAGGCCTGTTTTTGTTAAAACCGGGTCAGTAATAATTAAAGCATTAGAAAATTTTCATTTCTTAGCAATGATTGGAAATTGTTGCAGGCAATTATGGCCAATGAGGTTGAATGTATTATTTTGGTAAATGAAATCTTTTTGTTTTCACTCTTTAACCATTGCTATAGGTAAAGCATTAGCTCAACGAGTTTGCTTAATATACAACAACATCTTTCTGGTTGGCTTAGTTGATAATAAGGCAGTAAAAATTTGAAAAATCATTATTGTACCTCCTTGTTAACTTCTGCTAGAAGTTCTTTATATTTCTCATTTTTTTCTAGCTCATCATTTATTTTTGTTAGCGAATCAAGTATCTGTTGTTTATCTATTTTATATTCGTTTAATGTTTGGGTAAGAATTTTTCTTTTTGTGCCAAACAATTCCTTGGCAATTGACAAAACATGGTGACAATAATAAACCAACCAATGATGAACGTTGTTGAAATCTTTGTTGTGATAATTCACAAGAATAGTGTTATATGCATTCTTCATTAATATATCAGCATGTGCTAAAGTAATATAAAGCTGTTTTTTAGTTCGATTATTAATGTTGGTTTGTAATTGTTGATAAGCCGTTAGAAAATGAATCATACCTGAAATAGCACAATCGAAAATAAAATTATTATCTTCTTGACAATTTAAACAAGATTGCAGCGCCAAACCTATATCAGCCATAAAATAAATTGTGTCATACATGTTAAATTCACGCTTTGGACTACATTCATTAAAAATTAAATTAGGAATAACGTTGTTATTGATTCCAATTGCGTCATACGAAGACATTCTCGTTGGTAATTGCTCAATACAATATAGAGCACAATTGGAATCAATCATTGGTTTTAAAATACTATGTAGTTTGCTTGATCCATAACTAATAATTAAATCTATTTGCGCATCGATTTTTTGTTTATCTTCTAGTGTATTAAGCGCAATAATCGAAACTTTACGAATTGGTGAAATTAATTGATTAATTAAGTGTATCAAGCTCCGTGGTGGTTTTATCGTGCTCGGTTCATAATAGCAAAAAACAATGTTTTTAAAGTGGTGTTCAATAATCGCACGATATATTTGCCGATAAGATTTTAAACCAACAATAAACTGGTCGGGGGTGACAAGATTAATCATGTAAAAATTATAGTTAACTATTAATAATAGTTTTTAAATCACGAATATACTTAAAGGTTTCAGGAATCGGTGTAACAAAAAAATCGTGAAAGCATTTTTTATATATATATAATCCAGTCAATTTGTTAGTTTTTTGTAATTTATTTCGTAATTTCTCTAGACCCACTAATGCTTCATCGTAAGTACCATAAAATAGATATGTGTGTGGAAGGATAGAGAAATCAGAAAAGTATGGACTCACATATGGGTCATTGAGACTAGTTTTACCAGCATAGATTTCAATTGCTGCTTCTAATCCAGCTTTAGGGAAGATATATTTACCCGAAGGGTTTTGTGGTTTATATCCAACAAGATTACAATCATCTAATGGATTAACTAATAGAAGTCTTTTTGGTAATGGCAATTTATTTTCTTTTAATAATGTTGGCGCTAACAAAGCTAACCCACCACCACTCGAATCACCACCAATAGAAATATCTTCTGGTTTGTGTCGTTCTAATATTTTTTTATAACATTGCACTACACAATCATATAACTCTGTACGATTAATGTTTTTCCCATCGTGCTTATAAACTGGTACGATAGGACAATATAATGTAATACCTAGCTTACGTACTAAGCGAATAAAGTAGGCATAATGGATAGTCCCAACTTCCATCACATATGCTGAACCATTAAAATAATAAAAAACATTATTGTTTTGTTTTGTATTATTTTTTGGTGCAAAACAAAACATTTTTCATCCATTAACCTCAATCACTGAAAATTTACATTTATTTTTAACTGTTGGTAATGGATCAGCAAATTTTCAAGCATCTAAAAATTTAAGAAAAGCCTCTTTGCTCGATCACCCAGCATTAAATATTTTTTTAAATTTATGTTGAGCAATAATCCTTAATATACTCATATTTTCTCATTATAGTAAATGCGCTAGGTTTATAAGATGTTGAAATGTTACTTAAGACAAAGTGTAGTATTAAAAAATATTTGTATTTTGTATATAATACTACAACGTTAAAACGGTGACAGGGTTTTTATATTCTTTCATAAAAGCATCGATTAACAACAACTGTTGTTGGACAATTACCCAAGTGGTTGAAGGGTTCGGTCTTGAAAACCGAGAGGCGATGCAAGTCGCGCGGGGGTTCGAATCCCTCATTGTCCGCCACATCGCGGAGTAGAGCAGCTAGTTAGCTCATCAGGCTCATAATCTGAGGGTCGTTGGTGCAAATCCAACCTCCGCAACCACTGGGTAAATTTTTTACCCACCTGAGTATAGGTTATACTCCATGGATAGGTCCCATGTAAAAATGGTCTCATGGTATAGCGACTATTATTTCCCCCTGTCACGGGGAAGATACGGGTTTGACTCCCGTTGAGACCGCCAATGGCCAATTGGTGAAGCGACTCAACACACCGCCCTTTCACGGCGGCATACACGGGTTTGAATCCCGTATTGGTCACCATTGGAGTGTTAGCTCAGCCGGGAGAGCATCTGCCTTACAAGCAGGAGGTCGGGGGTTCGATCCCCTCACACTCCACCAAAATTACTATATTCATAAATTTTTTTAATAAGTCTTATTAATAATAAAACGCGTATAATATATATATGAACAATATAAATACCCCCCCCACAAAACATTCTAGTGGTTTAAGAAAAAATAAAATATTATTGGGTGTATTTATCCCAGTAGGGTTATTATCTTTTTGTGCGGCGGGTGTGGGTGTGGGTTATGCTATTGCCCCAAAAAACCAAGCATCTATACCAACTCTTGATGCTACTGCTTCAAAATTAACACTTTCAGGGATAGGAGATGAAGTGACTTTTAATATTAGTTGAGATAATTTTAAAACTAAGGATATAACAATATATGTTGAGCGCGATGAAAACATAGCACAATATTTTGAACCAGGCGCAGATGGTCAATCATTACTATCTGTCGAAACACCCAATGGGTGATCTAAGTCTTATGATCAATATGTATTCAAAGTTACAACAACAAAGGGTACAACTGCTATCACAATTAGGCAAAATAAGCTAAGTAGTGAAAGCCAAATAGAAACGTTTTTACCATTTAAAGTGAGCGGTGGAGGTGTCAATCAAATCAGCGTAGAACGGGCGGTTTCATGTTGTTTAATAAATACATTAACTTCTCCATTGATTGACCCACTAGACGTTAGAAATATAATCATTAAGACTACGGATATATCGCAATCATATAATCTTGATACTTTTAAAACACGTTTACCAACTAAGTTCACGCAGTTACCATCGTTGACAACTGGGAAAATAAATTTTGCTGCTAACGCAGAAAATAGTACCGTTTTAGACACTTTGCACATTTACGATAACGCCGAATCCTTTGCGGCATTACTCGTTGCTGACATGTACCTTTGTTCAGATAATACTGATTATGTTAACAACGGTATTAATCTATTTCATATTGGTAACAATATAAAAAATGACCCTAACGACCGAGCGGAGTTCGATACTACAATTCAGCAGTTTGGAAATTTAACTCAAGGTGAAATTGTGGGGGATATCTTTGTCGGTTCAAAACAAAATTTTTCAAATACCTGAGGCATAACATGAGCTTACCACATGAAAAGCCCTAATGGACAACGATCAGAATGAGAAACCGAAACAAATGTGACAGGTTATGCAACTGGTCTTAAGAAGCCTGCATGACAAACCAATGTTAAATCTATATTAAAAGTAATTTATGATGGTGTTGTTGACACTTGGCCTACTGATTGATAACACAATTTTAAACACATACAATATAATTAAGTTAGGGTTTTAGTTCAATGGAAGAATAATGGTCTCCAAAACCACTGATGTGGGTTCAATTCCTACAAACCCTGCCAGAATAGATTTTTAATAACATAATCATTCAAACATTAATAGATAATAAAATATCTCTTTATGTTGATTTTTATAACAAATATTCATATTTTTACAATTTATAATTGATTTTTAGCATTTTTTGTATAATATCCACATAAGAGGGAGAAAAAATGTTTAATCAAATGGAATTCACAAAAAAGTTAATAAACTTTAGAAAAGCTAAAAATACATCGCAAACTCAACTTGCCGAGATGTTAGGCATCACACCGCAAGCAATAAGCAGGTGAGAAACGGGTGAGTCATTACCTGATTTAACACAGCTAGGCAAACTAGCGGACATATTGGGTATTCAAATTAATGATTTCTTTAGTGATTCATCAAACAATGAAGACACTAATGATAATCAAAATAATAAAGCTGTTAAATTAAGATTTAACGATTTTAAAAATGCAGATTTTTCTAATATGACATTATCAAACAAAGATTTTTCATGAAGCAGTATTAAACAAACTAAGTATGATAATTCGCATTTGGAAAATATTATTTTTAAGGGTGTGCATATGAAGGAAACAACCTTTAATAATGCGCATTTAGAAAAATGTGAATATTCACGTAATCACCTAAATAAGAATAAGTTTGTTAGTGCGATTATCAATAATTCTAATTTTTATCATAACAATTTAAATTCATTATTATTTAGTGATTGTGATATTTCACAAGGAATGTGGAGGTGAAATAATGTTAATGTCCAATTTGATAATGCAAAATTAACAAAAGTTCAATTTGATCGAAATAACTTTGCTCATTGTGTTTTTAATAATACACTACTAGAAAATTGTGAGATTACCGCTTGTAATTTCCGCAAAGTTACATTTACCAATTGTGAATTAAAGAACACATCATTCCAAGCTTCACATTGTCGTGGCATTACTTTTGTTAATTGCAAGATTGATCAGTTTACGAGAAACTTTCTTGTGTCATGCGGAGCAAAACTAACAAATAATGATACTTTACATGAAAGTAATTAATATAAGAATTTATTTAACTGATTTCTCTAAGGCTTTGCTATTCATCAAAGCAATATAAGGTAAATTACGATATAACTCTAAATAATCTAAACCATAACCGATAATAAATTCATCTTTTGTATGATCGGTCGTGAAACATATATAGTCTGGTTTAATTAGCCCTTTATTATTGCTACGCAATAATAGACAAGCAACTTTAAGCGACTTACATCCTCTTGCTTTTAATATTTTAACAAGCTTGGTGAGTGTTCTACCAGTGTCAACAATATCATCAACAATGATAATATCACGGCCACGAATGTTTGTACGTAAATCAGTAACGATTTTAATTGTTTTTTGTTGTTTTGTGCCATGATAACTAGAAACAACCATAAAATCCATTATTGGATTACATGTTAATTTAAGGAATAAACTAGTGTAAAAGGGTATACACCCTTTTAGTAGTGCAATTACTATTGGTTTTTTATTTTGATAATCATGATTAATTTTTTGCGCTAGCGTTTTAACTCGTTGTTCAATTCGCTTTTCTGTGTAAAGTATTTTATGTTTGTGGTTTGGTTGTGGCATATAAAGATTATAAAATGAAAATTATTTGCTGCGCATAATATGCGATTTTACTTTGTTTAGTAAATTACATATATAATTAAAAAAATAAACATTATGACAAGTCAAACAGAAAACATGAATAATACAAAACAACAAACCAAAAAGAAAAAGTTATTATTTATATTAATTCCTTTATCTTTAATTATTGTTGCTTTAGCTCTTTTTTTGGGTTTTTGATATGGTTGTAAATCAAATACCCCCCCATAGCTATAAAACAATCTACTATTAGTGAAAAAAATGGTAAATATAAAGTTGATGCAGGTACACGAATTTGACGAAATAACGATAGTAGTTCAGTTTATGGTAATGATTTTATCGATTTAAAAGCGTTTAGTAACGATCACAAACATTGTTCTAATTTCGTAGTAGAGGGCACAATCGATTTTGGTTTCTTAATTGATTTTGATATGAATTGCACTTTAAATGGTTCAGCGAATGAATTAATGCAGTGAAGTGGAAATGGTGCGGGAGTTGGTGTATTGGTTGGTAATAAAGAACAACCAAAAAACTTTGTTAGTTATACAGGATATTTAGATATCAAAAATTCTATGACATTTAATATCGTTTCCCTAGATAACCCAACATGAGGTGTTTGGTTTGGTTCAACCGCTTTTAAGTCAACGCAAATTATTAATGGTACTTATACGCTTGAGTCTAAAACTCGTCCATGTGGTGGTGTATGTTGCGATAAAGGTTTAAGTGGCAATACCATTGTAGATGGTGTATTTAATATTAAATCTGACGGTGATGATGCTTATGGGTTATATATGAGATATTTGCATGATGGTTCTAACTTAGATGTTAATGGAGTGTTTAATATTTTCTCTAGTGGTTGTTCATATGGCATTAACGTTGATACAAGCGAGCCTTCTTCTAAACAGACAATTAATGGAATTTTTACTATAAAAGCTAATAGTCATGCGTATGGTATTTATTTTTGAGACGACAGTATTAATAGTTATTTTTATACAGATGGTGTTTTTGGTATTGTGAGTGTGAACGGCAATGCATCTGGTGTTACTTTAAATAAGGGAGTACAATCAGATTTTAAAGGTAGTATTGGCGGTATGTTTGAAATTGAATCACAAAACAAAAGTAATAGTGTTATCTTTCCACAACGACCAGTTATTACGTTTGATTTAATTATGGCTGAAGCTCAGTTTTTTGCCAAAAAAACTGATAATGCTTATACTACTTTACCAATAGGTGTTGAGTATAAATGAAACGGTACGCCAATTACCGTCTCAACTACAAGCAATCCTACAGTTGGAGATAGTTCACTTGTGTCGGAATTGATATCCGATGACGCAACAAATCCAAATTTTTCTATCCAAACAATTAAAGAAGCAATGAATACGAATAAATATGATTATAATTCCGCATGTTCAAATGCATTAAAAAACTATATCAATAATAAAGAATGCCCAACCGTTGCTAAAGAATGGTTAGAGAAAATATATAACCAAATCTAACAATCGTAGTTTGATATTGGATAATTATTTTTCCAATGTCTTTTAATAATTTAAAAAACACTTTTACAGTAAAAGAAATTACTTATCTTTTAACTCGAAATCAATCTTATGCTTCTTTAATATCGCAAAAAATTCGCCAGTTTTTTTAGCGTTAGGAGCATATAACATCAAATCAATTAATCCTTCTTTTAATAGGTGCTCATTTGCTAATATTGCAATGCCTTTATTAGTTAGATAAGCACGACCTCCGATAGTTTGCAATGCTTTTTGAAATATGGGAAATGTTTCGTTGTTATTAGTAAATGAAAAGGTTGTTGTTCTTTTATCTTTTGTCAGCGTAGCTGAACAACAACTTATTAAACGATCGATATCGATATTCCCACCACTAATAATTACCGCAACATTTCTATTTTTTATATCAATCTTGCCGCTTAAAATTGCCGCCATCCCTGTCGCTCCCGCTCCTTCGGCAACAACTTTACATTTTTCAGCAATTCATAGAATTGCATTCTGAATTTCTTCGTTAGTAACAGTTATGACATCAGACACATATTTTTTCACTATTTGCATGGCATCTAGTGATGGTTGTTTTACTTGAATACCGTCAGCAATGCAAGGAACATATTTATATTTAGTTACTAATTTATCACCTTTATAAATATCTCTAGCGTCGGGGAAGTTTTCGGTTTGCACGCCAATAATTTCACATTTAGGGTTGATAGCCTTAATTGCTGTTGCTACACCAGCGATCAATCCTCCTCCCCCAATTTGGCATATGACTAAATCGATTTGTGGATTTTGTTCTAAAATCTCAATACCAATGGTTCCTTGACCGGCCATAACATCTTTATGGTCATATGGCGGAATATAAACATAGTTATTTTTTTTAGCCATCTCCACGGCTAATTGATTAGCATCATCAAAATATGCGGTTGGCCCAAACACTACTTCACCACCAAATCCAAGTGTAGCATCTACTTTATTTAATGGTGTAGAATTGGGCATAACTATAACTGATTTAATCCCTAATTGCGAAGCAGAATAAGCAACTCCTTGTGCATGATTCCCAGCGCTAGCAGTAATTACCCCAGCTTTCTTTTGTTCAGGTGATAATTGAGCAATGGCGTTTGCCGCACCGCGAATTTTGAATGATTTGACAATTTGTGTGTTTTCTAATTTTAAATAAACATTTCCACCAAATTGCTGGCTCGTGGAATAATCATAAATTAAATCCGTTCTTTTAACAACACTCTTTATATTTTGTTGTGCTTCTTTAATGTCATTGAGTGTTAGTTCCATAGTCTTATTATACCCACAACAAAGTTTCTTAATGAATTAATAAATATAATTGTTGCGTATGCAACAACAATGTACTTTAATTATTGGTTCCCAATATGGTGATGAGGGTAAAGGAAAGTTTACTGACATCTTAGCTGACGATTATGATTATATTGTTCGTTTCCAGGGCGGAGATAATGCTGGACACTCCATTGTTATTAATGGCGTAAAGTATAAACTACGTTTAATTCCATCGGGAATTTTTAAGAAAAATAAAAAAGTTGTTATTGGTCATGGGGTTGTGTGCAACCCTGAAACACTTATTAATGAAATTGATTATTTACACGCTAACGGATTTGATGTACGTAATCGTTTATTTGTAAGTAATCGTTCACACATTATTACTGAGTACCATATTGCTATTGACAAATATTACGAGGATTTAAAGGGTGACCAAAAGGTTGGCACAACATTGTGTGGCATTGGTCCGTGCTATGCCGATAAAATCCAACGTGTGGGAATTAGAACTAGTGATTTATTAGACAAGGGTGTTTTAAGAAATAAAATAAAATTATCTTTACAAACAAAAATTCATATATTGCCACACATTGGTTATTCGTTAAAAGATGTTGAACGATTAACTAATAAATATTATGCATTAGGGCAAAAAATAAAACCTTACATCAGCAACACCATTGATTTATTAAATGATGCTTATCAAAATAAAAAGCGAATATTATTTGAAGGAGCCCAGGGTACTTTTTTAGACATTGATATGGGAACATATCCTTATGTAACATCTTCATCAACTGTGGCTGGGGTATCAAGCGGCTCTGGTATTAGCATTACTAAGATTGATAGTGTTTTAAGTATTGTAAAAGCATATACCTCACGTGTTGGCGAGGGCCCGTTTGTTGCAGAAATATTTAGCAAGGATGCTGATTATATTCGCGAACGTGGTGCTGAATATGGAACAGTGACTAAAAGACCGCGAAGAATAGGTTGGTTAGATTTAGTTATGTTAAAATATGCGGTTAATGTTGTTGGCACAACCCATATTGCTTTAACACTATTAGATGTTTTGTCTGGTTTAAAACAAATTAAAGTTTGTGTTGCTTATAAATACAATAACAAAGTAATCCATGAAATTTTACCAAGCAACAAAGAATATGCAAAGTGTAAACCAATTTACAAAACATTTAAAGGTTGAAAAGAAGAAATCACTAATGTAACTAAGTTTAATGATTTACCAACAAATGCCAAGACATATATAAACTTTTTATCTAAATCATTAAATCTTCCGATAACTTATATATCGGTTGGTAACGATCGTGTTAAAACAATCAAAAGATAATGCGTAATCTAAAACAATATATTAGTTATTTACAAAAATGATCTAAACAAATAATTAATGGTGCACATTGTTCAGGTGTAGTTGTTGGCTTATCGGGTGGTGTTGATTCAGCGGTAGTTGCTAATTTATTGTGCGACACAACTAAAGTCTATGGTGTTTGAATAAATATTGACAGCGCTAAAGAAGACTATGAATGTGTACAATTGTTAAAGAAACAAAAAAAGTTTGTTGTTGTTGATCTAGATTTAACGACAACATATAAAGCTCTTGTTAAAACATTAAAAATAACTAATAAATTAGGTTTAATTAATTTAAAAGTAAGAATGCGTATGCTAAGTTTATATGCACTAGCTCAAGAAAAAAAATGTCTAGTTGCTGGTACAAGCAATCTTGACGAATTATATTTAGGGTATTTTACTAAATATGGAGATGGAGCTAGTGATTTTGCTCCACTCGCTAAGCTAAATAAAAATGAAGTGTGGGAATTAGCAAAATTACTAAATGTTCCACAACAAATTATTACCCGCGCACCAAGCGCTGGTTTATATGCTGGTCAATCTGATGAGAAGGATATGGGTGTAACATATAAAGAAATAGACGCTTATTTATCTAATAAACCAATCAACCCAAAGGCTAAAAAAATTATTGATAAATTACATAAGATGAATCTACACAAGTCATCTTTGTCAATTAAACCTAAAAAGTAATTTACTAATTAAACTTTTAATGCTAATGTATCACAAGGTGCATTAAGTAATGCCTCTAATTCATCATCTAATTTCATTAATGAAATTGACATACCGATCATGTCAATAGCTGTCATATAGTTGCCAACGAAATTCACCGCAACATTGATGTTCATTTTTTTTAGCATTTCATGAACTTTGCGGTTAACAATATAGAGTTCCATAATTGGTGTACTACCTAAACCATTAATGAGTACAGCAACATTGTCATTACCTTTTAATTGTAAATGATTAATAATAGCATTAGTCATTTCTTCAACAAAGACATCGACCTTTTGCATTTTAACTCTTTTAACACCTGGTTCGCCATGAATACCTAATCCCATTTCTACTTCATTATCTGCTAATGTAAATGATTTGTGCCCAATAGCTGGCACAGTACATGATTCTAAACTAATACCATAGGTGCCAACGTTTTTAATTGCTTTTCCCGCAGCAGCTTTAACTTCTTCTAAACTAGCACCACTTTGCGCTTTTGCGCCAGCGACTTTGTGTACTAATACCGTACCAGCAATACCGCGCATACCTGTTGTTGATTGGTTGCCTAATAACGCCACATCATCAGCAACAATAACGTAATCAATTTTCTTGCCTTGTGCTCTTGTCATTTGCGCAATAAGTTTAAAATTCATTACATCACCAGTGTAATTCTTAATAATTAATAATGTTCCATTTTGTGAATCACACTCTTTAATTGCTGCTTGAATCATTGCTGGTGTAGGAGATGTGAATATCGGTCCAGCAACAGCAGCAGCTAACATTCCATCACCAACATACCCAGCATGTGCCGGTTCGTGTCCTGAACCACCTCCAGATATTATTGCAACATTGTTTTTATTAAATGTTTTAGAAACAACAACATCGTGGGATGCTAGTTTTTTTAACTTGTTGGGGCGAACACAAACTGCTCCTTCACAACATTCTGTAACAATATTTTGTACGTCATTAATTAATTTTTTCATATTAATTACATTATATCTATTTGTCTATTCAATGTTGGGAATAGCTTTGGTTTTTCGTTCTTCTTCTAAAACTTCTTCTTCAATATCTGCATCGATTGGTGCTTGTTCATCGTCAATTTGTGTTGGGCCAGTAAAGACTGCGACTGATTTGATTTTTTCATTTTCCTCAATTCGTACTAATCTTACGCCAGAGGTGCTTCGACCAATTTCTCTTACTTCATTAATTGCAAAACGAATGATTTTACCAGCTGAAGTAATGATCAAAATATCTTCAGTGCCTTGTAGCGCACCAACATAAACTAATGCGCCGGTTTTTGGTGTAACCTTAAGTGTTCTCACACCTTTAGCGTTTCGTTTTGTTAATCGATATTCTTCTACTGGTGTAAGTTTACCCAATCCTTTTGCACCAATCGATAATATTTTATTACCATAAGCTGATGATGATAAACCAACAACATGTTCTTTGTTTTTAACCAAGTTAATGCCTTTAACACCAGCCGCTGTTCTTCCCATACTACGCACTTGGTCTTGGGAGAATCTAACCATGTTACCATTTGAAGCACCAATATATATTTCTTGTCCTTCTTTTACTTTAATAACGTCGAATAGTTTGTCGCCTTCTTTCAAACCAATCGCAATTTTTCCGTTGCGATTAATTCTTTCAAATTCACTAAGGCTTGTTTTTTTAGTTATACCGTTAACGGTAGTAAAGAATAATCAGGCGTTTTGGTAATCTTCGATTGGCAACACAGAAAGGATTTTTTCTCCTTTCTCTACCCCAATAAAGTTTAACGCTGGAATTCCTTTGGCTTGTCGAGAACCTAATGGAATTTGGTGACCACGTACACGATATACTTTCCCAAAATCACTAAACAATAAAATATCAGTGTGAGTGTTAGCAATAATTAGTTTAGCAACATCATCATCTTCGTGAGTTTCTAATCCCTTTACGCCAACACCACCACGCTTTTGTGGATTGTATGTATCAATCGCCATTCGTTTGAAATAACCACGGGCAGACATAGTAATTACTATGTCTTCAACTGGGATAAGATCTTCATCATCAATATCTACTGACGCGGAAAGATTTAATTGTGTCCTTCTTTCGTCACCAAATTTCTTAACTAATAAATCTAATTGTTCTTTAACAATATTAATCTTACGTTCACGGTGGGCAAGAATATCTTTAAAATCAATAATTTGTACTTTTAATTGTTCTAATTCAGCTTCAATCTTTTTTACTCCCAATCCGTTCAATGCACCCAAACGCATTTCACTAATTGCTTTAGCTTGGATTTCAGAAAGTTTGAATTGATTTACCAAAGCAGTAATTGTTTCTTCGTTGCTATTTGATTTACGAATAGTTTTAATAATTTCATCAATGTTTTTTGTTGCGACGTGTAGCCCTTGTAAGATGTGTTCTCTTTCAGTTGCTTTTTTTAAGTCAAAATTTACCCGACGCGTAATTACATCAATTTGATGTTTAATGTATAAAACAATGGCTTCTTTAATGTTGATGGTTTTTGGCACACCATCAACTAACGCAAGCATGTTAACCGCAAAATTACTTTGCAATTGTGTTACTTTAAATAATTGATTCATTAAAACTTCTGGAACAATATCTTTCTTAGTTTCAATAATAAATTTTAACCCATCTCTTGTTGGCCCGCCACCTAAATCAGCAATTCCTTGAATTTGTTCATTTTTAACTAATTCGGTTATTCGATTTTCCAAATTAGCTGTTGTTACCATGTATGGTAATTCGGTAATAGTTATGGTTGACTTGCCATTGCTATGTGTTTCGTATTCTCATTTACAACGCACAACAACTGATCCACGACCAGTTGCAAAATAATCATTAATCCCACCAACGCCAACAATTTCTGCCCCAGTTGGAAAATCGGGACCAACTAATACTGTGCGAATTTGGTCGATTGTTGTATTTTCGTCATCAGCCACCATTTTAATAGCGTTAGCCAACTCAATTAAATTGTGTGGTGGGATGTTGGTTGCCATACCAACAGCAATACCGTTAGAACCATTAGCTAATAAATTGGGAAACGCTGATGGTAAGACTACTGGTTCAACTTCGCTACCATCATAGTTATCAACAAAAGTAACTGTATTTTTGTCAATATCATTCATCATGATATCACCAAGTTTAGAAAGTCTTGCTTCGGTATAACGCATTGCTGCAGGGCTATCACCACCAATAGAACCGAAGTTTCCGTGCCCATCAATTAATGGATACCTTAATGAGAATGGTTGTGCCATTCTTGCCATTGTATCATAAGCTGCCGTATCGCCGTGTGGGTGGTACTTACCAATAACTTCACCAACAAGTCGTGCTGACTTTTTGTGAGGTTTGTCACTCGTCATGCCTAAAGCATAAGCTGCATACAACACACGACGATGAACTGGTTTAAATCCATCGCGAACATCAGGGAGTGCTCTTGCAACAATAACGCTCATCGCATATTCTAAGAATGAATTTTCTAACTCCTTAACAATTGCTCGGTCAGATAATTGTGTTTTAAGAAGTCTTTGTTTTATTTGTTCTATTGTTAAATTATTATTTGCCATGATTCCCCCTTATACATCCAAGTTTTTCACAAATTTCGCATTTGCTGAAATAAAGTCCTTGCGCGGTTGCACATCATCACCCATTAAGAAACTAAACATTTGATCAGCCTTAATTGCATCATCAATAGTAATCTTATGCAAGATTCTTCTTTCTGGATCCATGGTGGTTTCTCAAAGTTGCGACGCATCCATTTCTCCTAACCCTTTGTATCGTTGAATAGTAAATTTAGTGTTGCCAGCTTGTTTTTTAATTTCTTCTAATTGTTGATCGGTATACACATATTGTGTTAGCTTTCCACTAATAAATTTATAAAGCGGTGGTTGGGCAGCGTACACACAACCCATTTCAATGATTGGTTTCATGTAACGATAAAAGAATGTTAATAATAAAATACGAATGTGCGCACCATCAACATCCGCATCGGTCATGATGATAATTTTGTTATAACGAATTTTTTCTAAAGCAAATTCGGGTAAGACACCACAACCAATTGCGGTGATGAGCGCCATAATTTCATCATTTTCAAAAATTTTATTTGTCTTGGCTTTCTCAACATTTAAAATTTTTCCTTTTAAAGGGAGAATAGCTTGATAGGCGTGTTCTCGCCCCTGTTTAGCTGACCCGCCAGCCGAATCACCTTCGACTATATATAATTCAGTGACACTATTATCTTTTAATTCACAATCGGTTAGTTTACCTGGCAATGAACCACTATCGAATGGCGATTTTCGTCTTGTTGCTTCACGCGCTTCTTGTGCTTTTAATCTAGCTTCTTTAGCAAACAATACTTTTTTAATAATGGTTGCGGCTTCTTCTGGGTTTTCTAAAATAAATTTTTCTAAAATTTTACTTGTTACATCGTTAACAAATCCCGACACTTCTGTATTACCCAACTCACCCTTAGTTTGTCCTTTGTATTGTGGTTGTGGGTGTTTAACAGAAATGATGACTGCTAACCCCTCAAGCACATCATCTTTAGTAATTTTGTCATCATTATCTTTAAGAAATTTTTTGTCTAATGCAAATTTATTAATTAAACGAACTAAAGCATCACGGAAGCCTCTCTCGTGTGTTCCGCCATCTGGTGTAATAATGTTATTACAAAAAGAAAAGAGAGAAACGTTGTAGGATTTGTTGTATTGGAAAGCTACCTCACAACGTAATTGGTATTCTTCACCACTAGCCGTTTTTACTTTTTTAGTAACATCCCCGTAGACAATGTCTTTAATTAAACTTTCTTTGTCTTTGTTCAAATCCTCAACAAATTGAATAATTCCTTTTTCATATTGTCAATTATCAACTTGTCCTGTTTGTTGATCAACAAAGGTTATTTTTAAACCTTTGTTTAAATATGCCATTCTTTGCAATCTAGTAATAATGGTGTCACGATCAAATGGGTGTTGCTCCATGATGGTAAAATCTGGATAAAATTCAATAGTGGTGCCGTGCTCTTTTTCACTCGCATTACCAATGACGTGTAATTTTTCTAAAATTTTACCACCATCACCAAACTTAGCGTAATATTGTTTGCCATCTTTATCCACCCAAACTTTAAATCACTTACTCAATGCATTGGTTACTGAAGCACCAACTCCGTGTAATCCACCGGAAATTTTGTATGCATTATTATCAAATTTACCACCAGCGTGAAGAACGGTTAATACCGTTTCCACTGTCGATATTCCCGTTTTTTGATGAATATCAACAGGAATACCACGTCCATTATCATCAACAATTATTGACCCTTCTTTAGTTAGTGTAACAATAACCCTAGTGGCATGGCCTGCCATTACCTCGTCGATAGAATTGTCAACAATCTCCCAAATCATATGGTGTAAACCTTCAGGACCGGTAGAACCAATATACATACCAGGACGTTTACGTACTGGTTCTAGACCTTCTAATACTTGGATGTCACCACCAGTATAATCGTCTTTGCTTTTAAATTCTTGTTGTTCGTTTATTTCGTTATTGTTATTGATATTGTTGTCCATTGGTGTTTTGATTGTTAATATAAAAATGTGTGTTGTTTATTGAAACTGTGTCATTATTAAATAATTTTTTTCCTCGTTCTTTGCACAATACTCCATTCACTTTAACTTCGTGGGTTTTAATAAAGGTTTTGGCTTGTGCTCCAGAAGAAATTACGTGTTGAAATTTCAACATTTGCCCGAGGGTGATGTGGGGGGTTGTTATACTAATCACCTTCTTTTCAACATTCATTTTATTAACCATTTAATTATATTAAAGATTAGAAAATTATTGGAGAAAATTGAGTAAAATTAATTATTTTTTAAACGATATTTTTTATTTAATTGGTTGAATAATAGAAGTATAGTTTGGGTTGGTTGGATTTAAAATAAAGATTGGTTGGTTTGTTGATTGAAAAACAATTTTCACTTTTTCATCATCTATATTTTTTAAAAGTGTGGTAAGGTTTTTAATATTTAAGTTAAATTGTTCATCCTTGTTGATTTCACAAGTTGCCGGTAATTCTGTAAAAAATGTTCCTTTATTTGTTGATTTAGTATATATTTGAATTTTATTATTAGAAATTGTTAATGTGAGAGTGGGATTTTTTTCTAAATTATTAATAGCTCCTGCTTGGTTGATGGTGTTAAGAAATAAATTTTTCTCAACAACAACTGCGTCACCTTTTATTTCGTTTAAAATATTTATTTTAGGAAATGTTTCTGTTAATAAAAGTGAATTAATAATTGTATCATCAAAATTGATAATAATGTTTGTGTTGTTTTTAATATAAAAAGTGCATTTTGTATTTTTTGAAATTTTATTTGAAATTAATTTAAACACTTCTTGAGGGATTGTGATATTAAATTCACTTGATTGAATTTTAGAATTATATGAAGCTAAAAAGGTTGTGCTGGCTCCGATACATGTTAGTTTAGACTCATTGTTGTTAAAATTGATCCCAGTTAAAATTTGTCTGTTTTGGTTAATCAAGGTAATGCAATTAATCAATTTATTGCATGAATAATCTAAAACATCAAAAGGAATAGAAAATGGTGATTTAGATTCAAAATCTATTCCATATAAATCATTTAAATCATTAATTAACAAATTTGTTGTTGAGTTTTTAGAATTAATTATTAAATTATTATCTAGAACATATATATTTAATTCATCACTTTTATTGAATTTTGATATTAAATTAAACAATGTTGTTAAATTAATTAAAATCTCTCCTTCTTCCTCAATGAATAAATTCTTTGTTGTTGTTTTAATTGATATTTTTTTATTAGTGCTAACCCCTGATAATGTTTTATTTTTAACACTTAAATGGATACAACTAAAAACAACATCTTCTAAAAAACTATTCAAATTTTCAAAATGTATTTTTAGTAATTTTTC
Organism: Mycoplasmataceae bacterium; assembly: GCA_031257095.1. GTDB lineage: Bacteria > Bacillota_I > Bacilli_A > Mycoplasmatales > Mycoplasmoidaceae > Malacoplasma_A. The sequence goes on from JAIRPI010000021.1 coordinate 22,234, forward strand.
TAATTCAATTTGTTTTATATTTATTTTCATATTATTATATTGTTATTGTGGGTTGTGGGTTTCATTATTATATTTTTTTGTAGAGATTTATTAATACTCTCTTCAAGTCTTCATCTTTTTTAATTAAATTATTAATATTTTCTACTGCATCTATTATTGTGGTGTGGTGTTTTAAAAATAAAACCCCTATTTGTTCGAAAGGCATATTAAATTTATATCGCAACGCGTGCATACAAATGGAACGTATTTTTACAATATTTTTCTTTTTTGATTTTGATTTTATACTATTAGAATCAACATTATAAAATTTACAAATCTCTTCGATAATAATATTTGGGTCGACATCGTAACCGTTTTTCTTCCATTTATCTGAAGAAAACTGGTGTAATAATGATTTGCAATCATCTAGTGTTATGACGCAGTTTGCTTTATTTTCATTAATAATTCAAAATAATAAATTTTGAATAAAACCCTCTAATTGTCTCACATCTTTGCTATATCGATGAATAACATAAGCGATAGCTTCTTCAGTAAAATTTATATCTTTATTTACACTTGCTATTTTCTTTAAAAATAAATTTTTTATATCTTCATTTGATGGTGTTTGTAAAATTACGCACAGCCCACTGTTAAAACGCGAAATCATTCTATCATCAAAATTATTTAACTCAGAAGGGGTAGAGTCTGAGGTGAAAATAATAATTTTATTTTCATTTATATTTTTATTAAAAATATAAAATAAAATTTCATTTATTTTTTCTTTTTTTGATAAAAATTCTACATCATCAAATAACAATAAATCTACTTGTGCGTATTTTTCTTTTAATAACTCAATAGATTGATCGTTTTTTATTAAAGAACCATACACTTCTCTAACAAAATCATCAGATGTAATATACAAAACATTTTTATCGGGGTGTTGTTTGGTATATTCATTGCCAACTGCATGTAATAAGTGGGTTTTGCCAAGTCCAACCCCACCACAAATATATATAGGGTTTCAAAAAACAGATTTTAAAACGCTTTGGACAGCATTATAACCACTTTTGTTAAATTCGTAGACAAAAAAATTATCAAAAGTGAATTGTTTATTCAAATTAGAAATAATTTTTTTATTTTCTTGTTGATTTTGATGAGAAACGACAAAAACAACTTTTTTGCCGTTTAAAACCAAAGATGAAATTTTGCTAGCTCATTCATTGTTTAAAACGTCCTCGGCAAATTTATTGGCGCAACCAAGAAGAATATTTTTTTCATCTTCTTTAATGAACTTTAAACTTTCGACAAACTCAGAATAGAAAAAACCATTTGCTATTTCACCTTTCAAATATTTCTGTATTTTTTCAAGAATAGGGTGTGTCACGTTTAAGGGGTAATTATTATATTAATAATTCTTTAATATTAAATTTACACAACTAATTTTCTTTAAAAATTTTTTTTAGAATATCGTTTGGTGTTGCGTTAGCAAATTTATCAGGATCTGAAATAAATGAGTTTAGTGTTCATCTAAACACTTTAACGCTTTGATCACCTATATAATCGCTTCACAATCTACAATAAGCAGCATCGTTATCCAAAGCATTTTTATTAAATTGTGGATAATATTTTTTCATATAAGAATGAGCCAATAAAACAGCATCAGACTTTTCGCTTCCACTCGGTGTAGTTGTACCACACAAATATACACCACCATACTTTTCTTTTATTGGTTCTGGTGTATCTACCACATGTTTGGTACAAACACTAGAATGGAGAATTAGAACACTACCATCATCGCATTGGCCCAAAGAAATTCATACGTGGTTGTCAGGCGCTGTTGTGGTCACAATATCTCCTGGCTCTAAATAGTTTTTGCCATTGAGAAGATAACCTCAACCTAAATTGGCAAATGTTTCCGCCATTAAGGTTGAATGCATTACAAAACCGGGACCACCACTTTGAGTGTTAAATAAGTTATAAATTACTCAACCAACAAAACCACTACAGTCTAGACCATGGTGATACTCATCTTGATGGTCATTGTAGTCGTACTCTCAACCGTTTTTATTAAAAAATTTTTCTCATTCCTGTGAAACACCAATTGTACGTGAATCAACACCAGATCCATTACCTTTATCGTTTCATCCACCATTCCAAACATATAATGTTTTACCGACGGGTTGCATACCTGTAACCAAAAAATTTTTAATTGTTGCTAGCCCTGGTGTCGGTTTTAAAATTTGACTATGTTCACAACTTGTCAAACAAAATGAACAGGTCACCGCTGCTACAAATGGAACCGCGAAAGATAACAAACCAACACCCCTTGTTACTCTCATATTCTATTTAAATAAATTATATAATTTTTTCATTAATGAATATTCTAGTTTGTATAAAGCAAGTACCTGCGTCAAGCAATGTAAAAGTAGATGAAAAAACAGGTATTCTCATTCGTGATACCAAAGATACGCAGTTAAACACTTGTGATTTATTTGCGGTTGAATTAGCATTAACTATTAAAAGAGAAAAGGACTGTATCTCCACAATTACTATGGGTCCACCAAGCGCCCAAGTGTCGCTTTTAGAAACATTATCAATGGGATGTGATAAAAGTTTCTTATTAACAGATAAACTTTTTGCTGGTAGCGATGTTTTGGCGACAGCGAAAGCTTTAAAAACAGGCATTAGTAAAATCGGTCAATTTGATTTAATATTGTGCGGCAAACAAACTAGCGACGGCGACACAGCTCAGGTTGGACCAGAAATAGCACAACTTTTAAATATTCCTCACGCAACCAATGTAACAAAAATATTGGAATTGACCGATAAATATGTTATTTTTGAAAACAACTTAGATGAATTTATCATGACTCAAAAAATGGCGTTGCCATGTTTGCTATGTGCAGATGCTAACATCAACACACCCAGATTGCCATCTTACGTTTTAGAAAAGAAGAATTTAAATGTTAAACCAACAATCATTTCGGTCAAAGATTTTGACCAACGAGATTCTAGTGATATCTACGGATTAGATGGTTCGCCTACTAAGATATTACAAATTTATTCGCCGCAAGAAAATACAAACAAGACTATTTACACTGATGACTGCGACACGCAGTCTAACTTAATTGTAGATATATTAATCGACAACAAACTAATCTAAACTGTGAAACTAATAATAAACCAAAACAAAGTGACAGAAAATATCGCCAACAAATTAGTTGGCATATGTCCATTTAATGCAATTGAATATTCACAAAAAGTTTTATCTATTAACGCGAATTGTAAATTTTGTAAATTGTGTGTAAAAAATAGCGAAGGAGCAATCTCATTGCAAGAAGAAACCGCTGTCCAACACGATTTAAGTGAGTGGAAAGGAATTCTTGTTTTTGCCGATTTCATTAATGGGCGTTTGCACCCAGCAACACTTGAGTTAATTTCCAAAGCAAGAGAATTAAATAAAATTCTTAACCAAACAATTTCTGTTTTAATTATTGGTCACGCTACTAATGAATCTTGTGAAAGTATTGCGAAATATGGAGTGGATAATATTTATGTATGTGATCATAAATCGTTGCAAAACTTTAATATTTTAACATACACTAAAATTTTTATTGAATATGTTAAAACATACAAGCCATCAATAATTTTAGTAGCAGCAACTAATTTTGGTCGTTGCCTTGCTCCAAGAGTTGCTGCATACTTTCAAACCGGTATGACTGCCGATTGCACAATATTAGACATTCAAGCAAATGGCAATTTAATTCAAACTCGACCAGCGTTTGGTGGTAATATCATGGCCAAAATAATTACCCCAAACACTCGGCCACAAATTTGTACTGTTAGATATAAAGTCTTTGCTAAGTCATTACCACCAACACCAAAAACCCCTAAAATTATTACCCTTCCCTTCCAACAACACTTCCTCTCACCAGAAATTGAGTGTTTAAATTTAATTACTAAACAAAAAGAAGTTGATTTAGTAGATGCCGAAAGAATCATAGTGTGCGGGCGTGGCTTTAGTAAAAAGGCTGATTTAGCTATGGCATACACCCTGGCGGAACTGCTAGACGCACAAGTCGGCTGTACTAGACCACTTATTGAAAATAATTGAATGGATTCTCAAAAACAAATTGGCCTTTCTGGTAGAACGGTTAAACCAAAACTAATCATTACTTTAGGTGTTTCAGGTTCGGTTCAATTTTCTGCTGGTATGGCGAACAGTGGGCTTATTATTGCTATTAACAACAATAAAGATGCACAAATCTTTAATGTTGCCCACCACGGATTTGTTGCCGACATTTACGAGATGTTGCCGAAATTAATTAATTTATTAAAAGCTAGGAGAAATAAATAATGAATCACGAGATTATTAATAAGTTACAAGAAAAAGTAACCGCTAAAATTTTACTAGGCGATGATATTCCAGAAGAATATTGTCACGATGAAATGAACACTTTAACGCACAAACCAGATGCCGTTATTAAGGTACAGTCTACTAAAGAAGTTTCTGAGGTTGTTAAAATCGCTAACCAATATAAAATTCCATTTCTAGCTAGAGGTTCAGGGACGGGACTAGTTGGTGGATCTGTTCCAGTGAATGGAGGAATTGTAATAGACATGTCACCAATGAATAAAATTATCGAATTAGATTGTGATAATTTAACCATTACTGTTGAAGCGGGTGTGTTGCTTATGCAACTATCTGAATTTGTTGAAACTAATGGTTATTTTTATCCACCAGATCCCGGCGAGAAAACAGCAACGATTGGGGGTAATATTGCCACCAATGCTGGCGGTATGCGGGCAGTAAAATATGGCGTCACTAATAATTATGTAAAAGCGCTGACAGTGGTTTTACCAAGTGGTGAAATTTTACATATCGGTAGCAAAACAGTCAAGAATAGTAGTGGTTATAATTTGTTAGGATTAATTTGTGGTAGCGAAGGCACTTTATGTATTATTACCGAAGCAACACTAAAGCTTCTTGCATATCCGAAACATAGCATTAGTTTGCTTGTACCTTATAATGACATGCAAACTGCCTTAACAGTAGTCAACAAAATATTAAAATCAGAAACTGTTCCAGTAGCAATAGAATATATGACACAACAAACGTTAGTCTACACTGAAAAGTTTCTTAATAAAAAATTTCCTAGCACAAATTATCCTGCTTATTTATTATTATCATTCGACGCTAATACTCAACAAACGCTAGAACATGATTATAAAAACGTTGCTGACTTATGTTTAAGTAATGGAGCGCAAGATGTATTAATTGTTAATAACGAAGCTCGTAAAAAAGTAGTTTGGAGTGCGCGAGGCGCATTTTTAGAGTCAATCAAATATTCGACTACCAAAATGGACGAATGTGATGTTGTTGTTCCACGGAACAAAATGGCTGATTTTATTATGTATACTGAAAAACTACAAAAAGAAATTGATATTAGAATTGTTTGCTTTGGCCACGCCGGAGATGGTAATTTACATATTTATATTTGTAAAGACCAACTACCAGATGAAGAGTTTGAAACTAAATTGAATTGTGTTTTTGACAAACTATATAACGAAGCAAATCGTGTCGGTGGACTTGTCTCTGGTGAACACGGGATCGGCTGTGCCAAAAAACAATACTTGTGTAAACAGTGCGGGTCTAAAGCCATTGAATTGATGCAACAAATTAAAAAAGTTTTTGATCCAAATAATTTGCTAAACGCCAATAAAGTAATTTAATTATTTACAACAAAAACAACTTCATATTGACTATTTAAATAATCCATTATTTTCAAGTCTTGTCTATTGATTCAACCAACAACGTTTGTTCTAGTATCTTTCGGTAAGTTTTTTAAAACTATGCACAATTCCCCACTATATCTTTTAAATAGTTTGTTGTCAATAGTAATTGTTCCCCTTTCTCGTTTTTTTTGATTATGTGGTGTGACAAGAGAACCACTTTGAGCATAGAGTCGCGATGCAGTTGAGCGCAATAAATAGGTGCTTTTGTCATTGCGGAAAAAATGTGGTTTATTGATAATTTTTATTTCTGCTTCTGTAAGATTATTCATTAAATTAACCTTGATATATACTTTTTTGCCAAGATATATGTCCTTGATTGTCACTAATTCATTAGTATTTACTTTATCGGCAATAATAATCCCACTGAAAATGTTCTGTGTGCAGGCAATTAACAAATTTTCTTTTAGAGAATTATTTCGCATCATCTCAATTGTTGGTAAACCATCACATAATGGAGGCTTGGGGTTATTAATGTTAGGGACAAAACCTCACGTGTAGATTTTGTGTTGTTGAAATATTTTTTGCATTGCATCCACTGTGTCTAAAGAAAGCCCAGTATATTGTTTGGGATAATAATTATGAGAAGCGGTTAAATCCAACTTGTTATTTTTACAAAATAATTTTCATTGCTTAATTTCATCTTCATTAAGTGTCGAGGCATTAATACAGAGGCCTTGAATATTTTTATATTCTGCAAGATTGTGTTGAAACAATCTAATTTTGAAACCAACATCCAGCCTCAATCAATCAATTTTGATTTGTGAAAACATTTTTTTAAAATGGAAATCTTTATGAATTAACTGGAAATTTTCATATGAGATGTCCACCATCAATGGTCTGGTGCCTATATGTTTAGAAAGTTCATGCAAAAAAATAAGTTGTTCTTTTAGGTTATATTCTGGTAGATGCAAAGAAGAAAAATAACCGAAGTCACTTATTTTATCGATTTCTCTAATTGTTTTAAGTCAATTGCTATTTCTAGCATCAATACCAATTAATACTTGCGGGTGCTTATTTAATGGCATTATTTTTCTTAATAATTCTACCAATGAAATTGTCGTTAGCCTTTAATAATTTAATTGCTGTAGTATAGTTGACATCTTTTAAAATCATGACAATTGCTGGTTTTACTTCATTCTTAGTAATTTTCATAACATCATTAATTCTTTGGTCATGTGCATTTGTCAATTTTTTAACAAGGTTATGTGCTCTTTTAATTAGTTTGCGGTTGGTTGGTCTTAAATCAACCATTAAATTACCATAGGTTCGCCCTAATTTAATCATCGCTCCAGTTGATAACATATTTAAAACTAATTTTTGAGCTGTACCCGATTTCATTCTAGTAGACCCAGTAATAACTTCAGGACCCACAACCACTTCGATGTTAATTTTAGCAATTTTGCTAATTTCTGCATTTTGATTAGTAGACAATGAAATAGTTTTTGCACCAATTTTATTTGCATATTTTAACCCCGAACACACATACGGTGTTCTTCCACTTGCACTAATACCCACCAATACATCGCCCTTGGAAAAAGCAATTTTTTTTAAATCTTTAATCGCAGCTTGCTCATTATCTTCTGCACCTTCAATAGGGTTTTGCAACGCCTTGTTTCCGCCAGCAATTACCCCAACCACAACGTTCTTAGCAACACTAAATGTTGGTGGCATTTCACTAGCGTCTAAAACCCCAAGCCTTCCACTTGTCCCAGCCCCGATGTAAATTAAGCGATGGTTTGTTTTAATAGATTGGGTAATTACATCAACCGCTTTTGCGATGCTTGGCAATGCTAATTTGACAGCTTTCGCAATTTTAGCATCTTCATCATTAATCATTTTTAGCATTGTTAGTGTATTAACACTATCAATGTTTAAGGTATTTTTATTCACTTGTTCAGTAATAATTTTATTCAAATTAATATTACTCATTATGAAGATAATTTTACCATATTAATGATTAAACGCTTCATATATTAAATCGCACAAAACCTGACCTATACGCGAACCAGCAAATGTTTTTTGCCCATCATATAAGAAATAATATTGTTTACCAAAAAATAGATTGCCATGCGAATCGTGGTCATAAAGAATGGTGTGAATAGCATTTGTTAAAATACAAATTGTTAAATTGTTTACTGGATCAATTAATGTAAAAGTTCCAGTTCAACCGTCGTGTCCAAATGCTTCCTTTGGGCTGCGTGTCCCCAAAAAGTAATGATTATCATCTCCAAAATTAGTTTTCCAACCTGTAGCAAATTCGTAATCATTAGGGTCCTCTGGGTTAGGTCTTGGTTGTGTAACGTCGTTATATATAGGTGAATCAAACATTTTACAATTACCTAGTTCACCGCGATATAACATTAAATTCATTAGAACCGACAAATCACTCGCGGTTGAAAACAAACCAGCATGCCCACTTACACCCTTCATTACGTAGTAAGCCACTTCATCGTGGACTTCGCCTTGGATTGTTGTAGGGCGAATACCGGCTTGGGTTTTAACCTGAAACTCACGAGTGTTACCACGCAATTCCGTTGCAGCACAGTCTTGTTTCTTAAAACCATGAGTTAAAGGATTAAAAGTGGTGTGCTTAAGCCCTAATGGATTATAAATATATTGATAACAATATTTATCTATATACATGCCAGTAATCTCTTTCACGAGAATAGCTACAAGCATAAAATCCACGTCGCTATACTTTTGTCTTGTACCAGGAACAGCTTCTAAATTTAAATAATCAAGAATATAATCTAAAGCTTTATCTGGGTCTCGTAAAGGGCGACTATCTGGAGTTGTATCGACAAAAATAGATGGGGTAGGGGTGAACCCAGCCTCATGACATAAAATTTGTCGGATGGTAATATTTTCCCAATGTACCGTTTCTACTTGTCCTGTTTCCCCATTAGGGACATTTGTTTGCGTTTTGTGAAATTTAGAAATATATTTGCTTAATTTATCATCAAGCGAGCCAATCTTTTTTCTGTATAACAAGTTTTGAATTGCTAACATACTAGCATACATTTTGGTATTACTTGCTAAGTCATATAAAGTATTTCGATTAGCTTGGATTTGTTTATCAGCTGGTAATAATTGACCATATTTTCCTTCAGCAACTAATTCACTCCAAGAAGTAGCGTCTGGATTGCCTTGATCATACTTTAATGATTGACCAAACGCCCTATCATAAACAACTTTCTTGTCTTTAACAACACACATTTGTAAACTTGGAAAACCATAACATCTTGATGTAGTCCCATTAACTTCTGTATCAATACGGTTTTGAATATAATCACTTAGCGAATTTAATTTTGCTGAATCAAAACCAACAGCCTCTGGATTGTTAGTGTAGTCTTGCAATAACTCATTAGAACTACAACTTGTATTACATAAAATTGGGACAACGCCGGAGCCAATAAAAAGAATTGATGTAATTAGTTTTATTCTAAGTTTCATTGGATCCTTTGATTATTTTTAAATAACTTATAACCTAATAACATTATGAAAAAACCAGCAATATAAGAGATTAACAAGCTTGCAACAAAACAACCAACGCCAATACCAATATTAAAGGCACCATTATATTGAGCGGTTATGGCAATCAAACATAATATTCCCGAAGGACCGAAAATCGATTGAATTCCTACATGAATATGTGCTCAAGCACTTAGTGCACCCATAAAAAACCCAGGGAATATACCAGCAATACAAGCACAAAACAAAGGCACAATTCTTGGTAGAGAAACACCATAAATTAATGGCTCGGCAACCCCTAAAAATCCTGGGACAATTGCACTAGCAATTTGTTTTCGTAATTTACCACCTTTTTTTGCTATTAAAAACATTGCGATGGCTACACCAACTTGTGAAGCACCAGCCATCCCTAAGACTGGAAATAAGGAGTTTATTCCAGTTTTTGTAAACAAGGCAACATAAACAGGAATAAAACCTTGGTGCACACCAAACACAACAGCAATCAAAAATAATCCAACAAGGATAGCATTTCCAAATGGAGCAATTGCCCCACTATTAAGGTGCTCAAACAGTCATGTTACAGCAAAAAATATGTAACCGGAGATTGGAATAAAAATAAAAATGGCCAATAACAAAACAATCAATGTCAAAGCAACTGGTGTTAACACATATTCAATCACATGTGGCACAAATTTATTAAACATCTTATTTAATCAAATAGCACAAGTACATATTAAAATAATTCCAAAAATAGAACCAGTTGCCTGGCCTAATCCGTCAACATCGCCAGTTTGGCTATTATAGTGAACCAAACCACTCGTCATTCAGTTCTCTGTTATATGTTTGACGGGAATGCCAAGAAAAGACATATGCTCTGTGCCAAAACCAATTAACATTCCGTTAAATGCTGTTCCCGCTAGTGGGGTAAACATTAAACCGATTAATCCACCAATTCAACCCTTTCCACCAAACACTTCCATAAACTGATAACCAACAAAGATTAAAAACGCTGTTTGCCAACCAAGAATAAAAAAGTCAAAGAAGTAATACCAAGATTGAGCTGTTGAATTTTTTCATGTGCTTGTGTGGAAATCATAGCTAGTTGTTTGAATAATGCTTGCAATACTAGCTAAAATACCAGCAGCAATAAATGCTGGAATAATTGGCGCAAATATTTTAGCAAATTTACTTAAACTGTTAGCGATTATGTTGTTTTGGTGTTTTTTTTGGTTAAGTATTTTTTCATCATGTCCAAAAGTTTTTGCTGAATCTTTTGCAATTGTATTTTGTTGTTCGGTATTTAATTGAACAATTTTGACAAATTCATCATACACATGGTCAACATGCCCAGGCCCAATAATTATTTGATATTCGTTATTAGCACTAATAACACCAAGTACCCCGTCAACATTCTTTATTTTTTCTTTCAGTGAAACATCAACTGTTTGTGTTTTAATTCTTAATCTCGTAAGACAATGAGTTACATTAACAATAACGTTGTCTTTAAAGACATCACGTATCGCCTGCGCAACTTTAATATAATCCACGCTCTTATTATATCTATAATCAATAGCGTTTTTAAACATTGTATAATATGTATTAATAATAATTCATAACATAAAAGCATGCCATCAATCAAAGGAAAATTACAATTCTCACTTCCGCCACGTGAAACAAAATTTGAATTTATGCGACTAGTAGCGATTTTTTTTGTGTTAGTTGTTCACGCTTTATTATTTTGAGAACCCGGGAATGAAGAACTATTAAAATCGTGGGCTATTCCAATCATATATTTAAATGCCGGGCCAGGTATATTTATTTTAATTACTGGATATTTTTCTGTCTTTAGTAAAAGTAAATTTTGAAGGACATTAGTTCTGCTTTTGTTTTTGTGAATCGTATGCATGATTATTGGCATCGTGATTTATTGTTGTTTTAAATTCCATTACGATTTTGGTAATTACAATTGACTAAATGTTATTTTCCTAAACACAAAAGATTTCCAAATGTTTTGATACATGAACGCTTTATTAGTTATTACACTTTTAATGCCGGTAGTTAATTTTATTGTTACAAAATATAACAAATGAGGGACGTTATGTTTTTTTGCAGGAATTCTTATTTTTGCGTATTTATTTGGCTATACTGGTACAGATATTTTTGAACTTACAACAAAAAATAAAATTTATAACTTACCTGAAACAAGACAATTAATTTACTTAATTTGCTTATATGGAATCGGTGGATGAATAAGGGTTCACTTTCAAGAGAAATGGAAAAACAGGATGTTTATTTTTGGTGTGTGTTATCTTGCTTTGTTAATTAGCGTTAGATGTATCCTTTTTAAATTTACTAGCGACCAGTTAAGTTCAGAAAAAATGCATTGAATGGTGTCTCTTTTTTATCTATCCCCTTCACCGCTGACTGGGTTGATAGCTATTTCTTTATTTTTCATTGTATATCGCATTAATTTTAAAGAGTGTAAAGTGTGAAAGTTTTTGGGCAAAACAACTTTGTTAACATATGTTTTACACCTATTCATATTTAATTTAATTTGTTATTACATGTGGAACGGGACATTAGGTTGTTACTTTTCTAATTTAAGTATGGGTAACCAACATTTATATGCTTTGTTATTTACAATACCAATCGTTACTTGCATTAGTTGTTTGCTCATATTGCCAGTTACAAAAGTCCAATATTTTTTATTCAAAAAAACCGATTTATTAATAACGACTTTAAAAAATAAATTATTTTAATTTATTGGTTAATAAAATTATCGCGATCTATATTTTTGGAAATGGTTGCAAGACAATAAAAACTATTTAGTTGTTCGTAATGTACGCAAATAGTTATACCCCATATCCACGCTGCAAGAATACTTGTTATAATAAAAAAATATGGCAGATATGGAATTAATAAAGCGTCTACGAGCGATGACCCAAGCAGGTGTTATGGACGCAAAAAAAGCGCTAGAGGAAAATAATAATAATTTAGACGAAGCAGCCAAATGACTGCGTGAGAAGGGGATTATTAAAGCGGCTAAAAAGGCATCAGCGGTGGCAACAGAGGGTGTGGTAAAAATATTAACACAACACAAAAACGAAGCGCTAATTATTGAAATTAATTCACAAACTGATTTTGTTGCTATGAGTGAAGAATTTAAAAGATGTGTTGATGAAGTTAGCGAAGTAATTTATAACAATAAACCCCAAACAATTGAACAAGCACTTACACTTACTTTGCCAAATAAATTATCTATTAACGATTATCTCATTGATTTAACAGCAAAATTAGGCGAAAAAATATCTATTCGTCGTTTTGAAATTTTAAAAACAGACAATAACGATGTTTTTTCTTCATATATTCACACCAACAACAAAATTGGTGTTTTATTAATTTGTGAAGGACAAGACGAAAAAGCAATGCACGAAGTGGCAATGCACGGAGCAGCTATGAATCCTAAATTTTTGTCTAGAGAAAACGTTGATCAAACATGGCTAGCTAGCGAAACAGAAATTTTAAAAACACAAACGATTGCTGAAGGTAAACCGGCTGATAAAGCAGAAATGATTGTAAAGGGGCGAGTTCAAAAAATGTTGGCCGAAGTTTGTTTAATTGAACAACCATTCTTTAAAGAGCCACAAAAAACCATTGGTGCTTACTTAAAAGAACATGGATGTATTTGCAAAAAATATATTCGTTACGAAGTTGGTGAAGGTATAGAAAAAAAGCAAACCAACTTTGCCGACGAAGTTGCCGCACAAATGCAACAAAAATAAAAGATGAAGCAAAGATTGTTAATCAAATTATCTGGAGCAGCACTAAAAGATAAGAAAGACGGTAATATTTTTTCTTCTAATCAATTAACATCCATTGCTAAACAAATAAAAACTCTAAGTAAAACTTGTGGAATTGCTATTGTAATTGGTGGTGGTAACATATGGCGTGGGAATATGTATGATAAAAAAATATGCCGCGAAGAAAAGGCACATTATATGGGTATGATCGCCACAATTATTAATTCCATGTATTTGTGTGAAGCGTTTCACGCACAGAAGATTCCAAGTCGAGTATTAACTTTACTTCCTTGCCCTAATTGTTGCCAAACATATACACCATTATTAGCCAACAAATGTTTAAATAACAACGAAGTAATTATTCTTGCTGGTGGTACAGGCAAACCGTTCTTCTCTACTGATACTGGGGCAACTAAATGCGCTAGTGAAATAAAAGCTAGTACAATTTATATGGCGAAAGACGGTGTTGATGGTGTGTATTCCAATGATCCAAAAACGAATAAAAGAGTTGTTCGTTATCAAACACTTAATATGTCAGATTGCATAAACCAAAAACTTAAATTTATGGACACTTCAGCAATGAATATGTGCATAAAACATAAAATTAAAGTAGTTGTTTTTAATATGGAAAGACCTAACGCCATCATTGGCGGAATGAATAAAGATATTCCAACAACCATTATCAACCCTAAATAATCTATAAGCTTTTTTAAAGATAAAATACTTTATGCTTATTAATATAATTAATCAATATGGAATGAAGTGTTCTAAAACAAGAAGTAGATTTAGGAGCCAACGGTGTTATCGAGTGATTAAACAATGAGTATGGTCGATTACGTAGTGGACGTGTGTCAATTAATGTTTTAGATGTTGTTCGTCCCCATATCTACGGTGAATCACTACCGCTAAACCAAGTGGCAAATATTCAAATTGTTGATTCTCGGCAAATTATTGTTAAACCGTATGATCGATCGCAAATTCATGATATTGCTAAAGCAATTAGCGCTAGTCCACTAGGTGTGACACCGCAAATTTCTACCGATGTTATTCGCTTAAGTTTTCCCGCGCAAACTGAAGAAAATAGAAAAATTAACGTTAAAAAAGCAAAGGAATTTTTGGAGACTGCTAAAACCAAGTTAAGAGGAGTGAGAAAACATGTACAAGATATTTATAAAAAATCCTCTTCAGGTGTCAGCGAAGACTTGGTTCATTATTTTGAAGAAGAACTCAATAAGGCTATTAAACATTATAATGAGCAATTAGAATCATTATTTCAAAAAAAAGAAATTGAACTAATGAAGGTTTAATATGTTTGGGAAGAGAAAATTTTTTAATTTTAAAACTTATCAACAACAAACAAATTTAAAGAAGCGAGTACCATCGAGCATCATCTTTTGTTTTCTATGTGTTATCTTACTAATCTTATCTTGGTTGTCAGATCCTTTATCAATGTCAACTACTTCTGCATCATCTTCATGGTTAACATTTCTTAACCCAACAACTGCTAGACAAATCGTTCCCTATATGTCAGCGTTGTTTCTTATTTTTTGTTCACTAATCCCTTTCCAAATAGTTTATGAATTAACACGCGGATGTTTTATGCACATTTGGACTCGCTCGCGGTATTTAGTTTTAGTCATTTTAGTTTTGTTTGGCTCGACAGTATGCAACTTTATTTATTTACCACTAATCTATTGGGGCGTGCAAGTACAAACTCAAACTAATGAAATTAAATTCATTTCACCTATGTTATTCTTAACCGTTTCATTAGTAATGAATTTTGTTGTTTTTATTGTGTCAAAAATTATTATTAATAGCGATTATGCGAATAGCAAATTTAACAAGCGCATGTTTCCGATTGCGATGTTGCTTATATCGAGTTTTATTTTATTTCTTGAATATATAGGAATTAATCACACATGGTCATCATTATTTCTTTTATTAGCAATTCCTGTTCTTTCTGATCTATTTGCTTATTTAGGCGGGTCAATTTTTGGTAAACATAAAATTTCTCCAACAATAAGCCCTAAAAAAAGTTGAGAAGGTTTTTTTATTGGAGTCATACTTGCTTTTACAGTGACAATGGCTTTTGTTTACGCACTTTCTTTATATCATCCACATAATCAGACAACATTCTCACCGGTCAATCTATTCTTCGGGTTTAGCTTAGGGAATAAGAGCGCTATCACACCGACGCATCTTTATTGATGACTATGTTTAGGATTATTAATACTAATATTGTGTTTAGTTAGTGTTGGTGGTGATTTATTTTTTAGTCTTGTGAAACGTCGTAATTTTATTAAAGATTATTCACAATTTTTTTCTGGTCATGGTGGCATTTTAGATCGTATTGATTCCACTGTGTGTGTTGTTTGGGTTTATGGATTATTTACCGTTGTTTCTTCTATTATAACCGGGCTAATAGAGCCAAACAACATTCTTGTTCCTTGTTTAATGAAATAAAAATGCGCGTTTTAATTTTTGGTGGAACGGGTAGTATTGGCCAACAATGTTGCGAAGTTTGCTTGCAACGGCACGATAAAATAGTGGGAATTAGTTTTTTTAATAATTATGTTTTAGCTAACAAAATTAAAACCCAATATAAGTTTTCTCCTAAACATAAAAAACATAACAACGTTCAATCGTATCAAGAGTTAATTCAAAAATCTAGGCCAGACATTATTATCCTTGCTATTAGCAATTTAGAAACTGCAACAAGAATACTAAAAATGGTTGTTGATGCAAAAATTAATGTTATATTAGCGAACAAAGAAGCACTTATATTAAATGCAAAGGAATATCAGTATTGACTACCTGGATGAAACAAACAAGGCACAGCAATCATTCCGCTTGATAGTGAGCATTCTGCTTTGTTACAAATAATGTCCCAAAATTATGCATCACACGGGGGTCTTGAACAAATTGCATGATATGCGATAAGCGCATCTGGTGGGCGATTTATGAATTTAAAAACAAATGAATTAAAAAAGATTGAATATGAGCAAGTAGTTAACCATCCAGTGTGAAACATGGGCAAAGAAATAACTATTAATAGTGCAACAATGTTCAATAAGTTTACCGAAATGTTGGAAGCTTTTTTTATTATGCAAGGTATTGCACCGCGTGTGTTTGTTGATAAAAAAGCAAACCAACATGCAATAGTTTGCTATAAAAATGGAGATTGTTTTGTATATGAACATGCACCCACCATGACTGCGCATATTAATGACTGTCTAAATTTTTTTGCTAAAAAAAATAACTCGGTTCATAAAATGAAATGTCAAAAGATTCAATGAATAACAAACGCACAATTTATACAATCATTCAACAAATATCATAAATTAATTTATTCAAATTCATTTTCTCAAAATATATTATCATTATTTGCCAAAAACACTGCGCTTGTCAATCAATTTATTAATAAAAAGATTAGTTTTTATACATTAATGAAACAAATTTATAAATAAGTTAATTGGAATCTATTTCTATTTTCTTATTTGGTATTTGGAGCAATAGCAAAAGCAGCTAAGGCATTATTAACAAGTTGTTGTTGAAGATTAGCTAAATCTAAGCCTAGTATTTTGGCCATTGCTTCAACGATATAAGTGATATAGATAGGTGCGTTTGTTTGACCACGTTTTGGTTCTGGTGCCAAATAAGGTGCATCTGTTTCAGACAATATTTTATCAAGCGGAATACTTTTTAAAGATTCCTTTAATTCATCAATATTTTTGTTAAATGTTATTACTCCCGGGAAGGAAACCCAACAACCAAGATCTACATATTGTTTCGCAATTTCTTTGTTGCTAGTAAAACAATGGATTATGATTCTTAACCCGCTTGCACATTTTCTTAATATTTCCAAACAATCGTCGTGAGCATCACGGACATGCACCATTAATGTAAGGTTGTGTTTTTTTGCTAAATCAATATGGGCAATAAAAGCTTGTTTTTGTAAAGATCTATCGGTTGGCTCATAATGATAATCTAAACCAGTCTCACCAACGGCAACAACTCGGTGCGTGTCATGTTCATTTAAATATACATCGAATTCTTCCATCGCAATTTTGATATCGACATTTTGCACTTCAGAAGGGTGGATACCAATAGTTGCATACACATTTGGATATTGATTCGATAGTTCGACAGCAATATTAGAATTGTTTACATTAGTCCCAACACAAGTTAAGAAAATATCTTGTTCTTGACAATCTAATATTGCTTCTTTCGCGCAACCAACTAGTGGCGAGAGATTAACGTGAGTGTGAATGTCAAAATATTTCATTATTTACCTAAACAAAATGTCGCAAACATTTTGTCGATGAAATTATATTCTTTTGTATTAAATATTAAACAGTGTAAACATTGGTGAGCATTGTGTAAATGTTCTAAACACATGTCGATAGGTTGTTTTTGTGCTAATATTTCTAAACTTTGTTGCAAGTTCACAACACAATTTTCAAGAATATTTATTGAATATTGTGATTGAACTATGTCGGCATTAGATAATTGATGTGTCTCTCTTAAATAACTTCTTAACTTCGCAATCAATGGATTAATGCGATTAAACTTTGCAGACACATACACTTTGTTTTTACTCAATTTTCCTTTTAACTTATCACACTTGTTAAAAACTATAAAGTGTGGTATGTTCTTAATTAATTTCTGTATTGCATCATTTCATCGCTTCTCAGTTTTTGTCGCATCTTGTAAATGGATAATGAGATCGGCGTTGGCAATGTTTTCTTTTGTTTTCCCCACACCCTTTGCTTCTAAATTGTCTGTTGTTGTGCGAAAACCAGCAGTATCAATTAGATTAATTGCCACACCATCAATTATTAACGACTCGCTAATCGCGTCGCGGGTAGTCCCAGGAATCGGTGACACAATTGCTCTTTCTTGTTTTAGAATAGCATTTAACAACGATGATTTACCAACATTAGGCGCGCCAACAATCGCAACATTAAAACCCTTCATTACCTTTTGTACAATTTTTGAATTATTAATAATGATGCTTAATTTGTTTATTAATAATTTTAGTTGCTTGGTAAAATTTACGGCTTTAATTTGTGGTTGGTCATCGTATTCTGGATAGTCAATATTAACCTCAACCTGGCCAATCAAAGTAAATAGATTTTCGGCAAAGGTTGTTAGACGCTTTACAATTACATTGTCCATACCGTGAGCAGCAACATCTAAAGCAAGTTTTGATTTTGCAGCAATTAAATTATTAATCGACTCAGCGTTATTTAACGATATCTTATTGTTTAAATATGCACGTTTACTAAATTCGCCGCGGGTCGCTAATGTCGCCCCATGTTTGATTAATATTTTAATAATAGTATTTGCTAAAAATAAACCACCATGGCAATGTATTTCTACACAATCCTCGCCTGTAAAAGAATAAGGTTTAACAAATGTTAAAACCAGCACGTTGTCAATAATTTTCTTGTTATCAATAACTGCGTTCTTAATTAGTTTATAACCTGTGTGTTTAATTGGTGTTTTCAAACATCGGTTAACAATGTCATAACAATTATCACCCGATAAACGAACAATATGTATTGCACAATTAATTTGACCGGTAGCTAAAGCAACAATTGTTTTCACTATTTGATTATCCTTAATATTGAATTAAACAACAACGGTTTTATTGGATTTACATGTAATGTATCTAAAAGTGGCAATAGCTGTGCTTTATTTGTTAACACAAATAAAGATTCAATTATTTGTCTTATTTTTTTATAAGAGGCAACAAAAAAAATATCCGATAATTTTTTAATAGTTTGAATGTTATTATTGTTGTTAATCAACGACATTACAAAATTATAGTTCTCTATAAATTGTCCATTCGTTAAGTCGTTGATAGCAGATTTTAAATCAAAATAAACATTTTTCAAGATGGATATTTGCTCGTTATTTAATTGATATTGTTTAGCTAGATTCTTAAGTTGTTCAGGGTTTGTTTGCATTTTATGCACACGACAACGACTTACAATCGTTGGCAACACCTTTTGTAGTGATTTAGCAGTAATAATACCGAATGTGTTTCTTGGTGGCTCTTCTAAAAACTTTAAAAGAGCATTTAATGATTGCTTATTACTATTCTCAATGTTTTTGATAACAAAAAATTTATAACCTCATTTTTCTGTTGCTGAATAATATGAAGAATCAATTAATGAGGTGATTGTTTCTTTATCTATTATTTTAGATTCGCCATCAACAAACACTAAATCTAAATATTTCTTACTTAATATTTTATCTTTAAATTTAGGATCTTCGTCAAAAGAAGAGAAATATTGGTTTATATAACTATCAACATCACACAAAGGAGATTCGACAAGCAAAATAATTTGTTGATGGTTATGATGCTTTATCTCTTCCATAATGTTTTTTTATCGCTTTCTCTAAATGAAGCATAACGTTTTTAAAGACAATGTCGACTGGTTGATTGGCATCTATTTGGATATATGATGATTTTTTTTGTTTAAGAATGTTTTTATACCCATCGTAAACTTTTTCATGTATAGAGATATCTTCACTATCAATCCGATTAATTTCTCTTAACATGTTTGCATTAATTCTTTTTAATCCTTCTTTTGGGGGAATCATTAAAAAGAAAGATAAATCTGGTTGCACATTGTTAGTAGCAAACATCGAAATTTCTCATATTTTGTCAACGTCAATTCCTCGTGCATACCCTTGGTAAGCTATTGATGAGTGGATAAAACGGTCACACAAAACAATATTTCCTTGTTCAAGATTGGGGAGGATTAAATCGTGTACATGTTGAGCGCGACTTGCTGCAAACAATAACACTTCAGTCTTAGGGGCAATTTGTTGTATTGTCTTTTGTAGTATGATTTGTCTAATTTGCTCAGCGATAACATTGTTATTTCCGCCAGGCTCTCTTGTTAAAATGGTTTTATGTTGAGGGAATAGCTGCGCTAATTTTTCATAAACCATTTTAATAATCGTTGATTTTCCGCTTCCTTCTGGGCCTTCAAAACTTACAAACAACCCGCGCTTCATAAACACGAGTATTATAAAAAAATTATTATTGATTCTTGATAAATAAAATTAGTATAATTTTATCGGAGAGAGGAAAAGGAAAAATATGAGTAATCATTTTGAAGTATTAGAAAAATATGGATATGAACAATTAGTTTATTTTCATGACAAAACAACAGGACTAAAAGGAATAACCTGCATTCACAACACAGTGTTAGGTCCATCATTAGGAGGAACAAGATTGTGAAATTATGCTTCTGAACAAGATGCAGTGACTGATGTTATGCGACTTGCTAGAGGTATGACATATAAAAATGCAGCCGCAGGTCTTAACTTAGGAGGAGCAAAAACAGTATTAATAGGCGACCCTAAAAAAGTAAAATCAGAAGCGTACTTTCGTGCACTAGGTAGATTTGTTCAAAGTTTAAACGGAAGATATATTACTGCTGAAGATGTTAATACATCAACAAAAGACATGGACTATGTAAATATGGAAACTGATCATGTATTAGGGTTAGAAGGAAAAAGTGGGAACCCATCACCAGTTACCGCTTGAGGTGTATTTAAGGGTATTCAAGCTTCGTTAAAAGAAGCTTTTGGTAATGAAGATGTTTCTAAATATTCATTTGCCGTGCAAGGAGCAGGACAAACCGGATATTATTTAATTAAATATCTATTAAAACACGGGGTAAAAACACTTTACTTTACTGAATTAAACCCAAACCACATCGCTCGAATGAAACAAGAACACCCTGAAGTTAAGTTTGTTAAGCCAGAAGAAATCTTTAGTTTAAACGTTGATGTATTTTCACCATGTGCCTTTGGTGCAGCGTTAAACGACCAAACTATTCCGAAAATTAAAGCAAAAGTTATCGCTGGTAGTGCAAACAATGTTTTAAAAGATGAAAAGAAACATGGAGACATGTTGATGAAAGCGAAAAAGGTTTATGCGCCAGATTTTGTTATTAATGGTGGTGGTGTTATTAACGTATACCACGAACTAAACGGCTATAATCGTGATGCAGCAATGCGTGATGTAGAAAAAATCTATGATCGTTTGCTTAGCATATACGCTATTGCTAAAAAATACAAAATTAATAACCAATTAGCAGCTATTGAATTTGCTGAAGAAAGAATTGCAACAATGACTGGAGTAAAAAGTAATTATATTCCACGTTGCCGTTGCTGTTGTAAGAAATAAAATATACTAATCCCCAATCAACACTATTAATAAGGATAATTGTTTTATGCCTAATAGTGGTAATAGTATATATTTTATCGTTGGATATTTTGGTTCTGGTAAAAGCGAATTCTGTGTAAATTTTGCTATTCAAAAAAAATTCCAATATCTATGCGATTTAGATGTTATTAATCCATATTTTCGTTCACGCCAAGCGAATAAAATATTAAATGAGAATAATATTAAAATTATTTCATCGATTGACAAAGACACCAAATATCTTGATATGCCACTCTTGTCGCAGGAAATTTTTGATTTATATACATCTAATCAAAAAGTAATTTATGATTTAGGTGGATCCGCCCCTGGCGCTAAACTAATCAAACAATTTAATGCATATACATCACAACCAACAACAACTTTGCTGGTGGTGAATGTATATCGGAAAGAGACTAGCGATGTTGATGGCATTATCAATGAAATTAAAAAGATTGAACAAATTAGTGGAACAACAATTAACGGTTTAATTAATAATGCTAATTTATTAAGTGAGACAAACGAGGAACACTTATTATATGGTCAGAATATCCTTCGTCAAGTTTCACAAAAAATTAATATTCCTATTTCTTACACTTCATATAATGAGTCAATTAAGATTAATGTTCCATTAGATGGAGAAATAATTAAGTTAAAACTATATTTAAAACAACATAATATTTAAGCGAATAAGTGCTATCAACCTAATTTTCTAGGAAGTTTACTTTTGAATTAGGAATGTTGCATAACCAAAATCAAATTAGTGATGAAATAGATATTTCTGAGTATCTTGTGGATTCAATATTTTGATTTTTAGATGTTACAAACGTTAATAAATCATTGTCTCCTGTAATTATCAAATCCATCTTTTTATCAATTGCACTATTTAAAATTCTATCATCTATTTTATCTCTGGTTTTGAATTTGTAATTTTCTTGATGTGCGGAAGAAATAAATTTAATGTTCAAATCTAATAAAATTCTCTCTAAACTATTTATCATCTTTTCTCATAGTGTTTTAGTTTTACACACTTTATGCATAGATGTTCTAGCAAATTCCTCTAATGAATAATCACATACATATACATATGTTGTAAGATTAAAGGGCGAATTATTTAAGCAACTTTGCCATCATTAAACCATATTAAAGAATAAAGAATATTGGTATCTAATAAAACTCTCATTTATTTGTTCTTCCTAATTTTGTTGATATACTCCACTTTAATACCAGTGGATAAAAATCTTACATTCTTATTTAAATCTTGGCTTTTCATAAATGTGATTTGTAATATATGCTTGATTTTTATGTCTCAACAACTGCTTTATTTTCAGTAGTGTTTTTAATTGTTCTATTGTGAATTTGCTATATTGTTTATTTTTCAAATGTTTCTTATTGAACTTAACATAATTTGAAAAACAGGCATTTCTTTTTGCCTGTTTTCTTCTTGTTTTCTGTTTCATATTTTGCTCCTTTTTTTATAGTGAACTTTTTGGGGAACCAGCAGAAATGCTTTATTATGTCATTGTAATTATTTTGGATGTTAATCCCTTCAAAACCGCTTGATATTCAATCATTTTATAAACAATTCGTTCTAATGGCTTATCTACTACGTCAAACGAGTATTAAAAGAAACTAGATACTTAGTAATTTCACTTAATTTATTTATTTTCCCATTGTCAACATTCATCAATATAACTCCCTCAACTTATATGTAAAATACATATAATATTATTGAGAAATAATATGGCAAAAAAAATAACGATTGATTATGAGCGATGTAAAGGGTGTAATGTGTGTGCACAATATTGCCCATTCAAACTTTTAGCAATTAATGCACAAAGAATAAATAAAGACGGATACAACGTTGTTGATATAACTAATGTTGAAAAATGTACAGGTTGTGGCATTTGTTCAATGATGTGTCCTGATAGTGTGTTGAAAGTTAAGGAGGAAAAATAATGGCAAAACAATTACTTAAAGGGAATGAGGCTATTGCCTACGCGGCAATTCTAGGTGGAGCAGATGTTTTCTTTGGTTATCCGATAACCCCACAAAATGAAATTCCTGAATATTTATCAGCAGAGATGTTTAAACATAACAAGTTGTTTGTTCAAGGTGAAAGTGAAGTTGCATCAATTAACATGATTTATGGTGCTGCTGGAGCAGGAGCAAGGGCGATGACTTCCTCATCTTCACCTGGTATTGCACTTATGCAGGAAGGTATTTCATATTTATGTGGCGCTGAATTACCATGTGTAATTATTTCGGTAATGCGTGGTGGCCCTGGTCTTGGTGGTATTCAACCATCACAAGCTGATTATAATCAAGCAACAAGGGGTGGTGGTAATGGTGACTATCATTGTTTAGTATATGCACCAGCTAATATTCAAGAAGCAATTAACATTACTAAAGAATCGTTTGAAATTGCTGAATGTTATCGCAATCCCGTTATCATCTTAATTGATGGTTTAATCGGACAAATGATGGAAGCGGTTGATTTTGATCATGTTAATAAAAAAAGAACATTACCAGATAAAAAAGATTATTGTACTTTAGGAACTAAAAACCACGACCACAAGAATATTGTGAATTCATTATATCTTGATCCATATGATTTAGAAAAACACAACATTAAACTTCACCAAAAATATCAAAAAATAATTAAAGAAGAAGTAATGGTTGAAGTTAGTTCAAATATTGAACAAGCTGAAGTTGTTGTGGTTGCTTATGGAACGATGGCTAGAATCGCCCAAACAGCAATTAATGAATTAAATCAAAATGGATATAAAGTAGGAATGATTAGACCAATTACTTTATGACCATATCCTTATGATGCTTTTAAGCAATTAAAAAATTGTAAACATATTCTTATAACCGAAATGTCTATGGGGCAAATGGTACAAGATGTTTTAATTGCGACACGCGGAAGTAATATTCCTGTCGATTTCTTTGGTCGTTGTGGTGGCGTTATTCCTGAACCAGATGAAGTTGCTAATGCAATAAAACAATTAGTAGCCAAAGGAGGAAAATAATATGGAAAATAAAAAAATAGGTTTAACCAACGATAAATTATCTTATTGCCCTGGTTGCTTACATGGGATAGCACATAAATTAGTAGCACAAGTATTAGAAGAAATGGATGAAGTTGATAATACTATCGGTGTTGCTCCGGTTGGTTGTGCGGTTATGTGTTATAAATTCTTTAATTGTGATATGCAAGAGGCTAGTCACGGACGAGCTTGTGCTGTTGCAACGGGCATCAAGCGTGTACGCCCAGATAATATGGTATTCACATACCAAGGTGATGGTGATTTAACATCCATTGGTATTGCTGAAACAATCCACGCTGCTAATCGTGGTGAGAATATTACGGTTATTTTCATTAATAATGCTAATTTTGGAATGACTGGGGGGCAAATGTCACCATGTACATTAATGTCACAAAAAACAACGACTTCACCAATGGGAAGAAATGCACAAATGCATGGTTATCCAATTAAAATGTCAGAAATTTTAAAAGAAGTTAAGGGTGTTGCTTATGTATCGCGAGTTACACTAACTAATCCAAAAAATGTTATGGAAGCTAAACGTGCAATACGTAAAGCATTTGATTATCAAAAAGCTAAAAAAGGATTTTCCCTAGTAGAAGTATTATCTACTTGCCCAATTAACTGGGGTAAGAAACCAACCGATGCAATTAAATGACTAGAAGAAGAAATGATTAAAGAATATCCATTAGGTGTTTTTAAAGATATTGGAGGTAAGGAGTAATATGCCAACAATAAATATTAAAGCTGCTGGATTTGGTGGACAAGGTGTAATGATGTTTGGGAAAATTATTGCCTATGGTGCAGTAGACAACAAGATGAACGCATTATGATTCCCATCATATGGTCCAGAAACAAGAGGTGGAACAGCCAATTGTAGTGTCATTGTTAGCGATAAAAATATTGATTCACCAGTTTTCTCTAAAATTGATCATTTAGTTGTTTTCAATGCACCATCATTAACTAAATTTGAAAGTGCGGTAAAAAATACTGGTTTTGTGCTATACAATGCAGATTTAATTAAAGCAACAGCTCATAGCAAGTCTTATGGGGTGCCTATTAATAGCATTGCGATAAAATTAGGATTACCACAAGCGGCTAACATGGTAATGGTTGGCGCTTATTTAGAATTAACAAATATATTTGATCAGCATATTGTTGAAGAAGTAGTTAAACATATTCTCGGTGAAAGAAAAGCAAAATTTGTTCCAATTAATATGCAAGCCATTAATGAAGGGCGTGCATTTATTAAAGAATTAATAAAGAAGTAATTTATGTTAATTAACTTTGATAATATTAAAACAAATTCATCGATGGCAACGATTGTTGTTGCTGGTGCTGATGATGAGGTTGTTCTAGAAGCGTTAAATGAAGCTAATAAAAAAATACAGCTATCATTAATTTTGATCGGTGATCAAAATAAAATTAATAATTTATCAAAATCATTTAATTTGAACATTAAAACAATTATTCACGAAACTGAACCAAGTAAAATTGGTGAATTGGCGGTGCAATGTATAAGAAATAAGCAAGCTAATGTTATTATGAAAGGCTTGATTGACACAAAGCACGTTTTAAAAGCGGTTATTAATTCACAAACAGGAATCAAACAACAAAAAACCTTAAGCCATGTAGCAATTATTACCTACCCTCAACTTAATAAAAGTTTGATTGTTTCTGATTGTGCCATGAGCATTTTGCCTAATGCTGATGATAAGTGAGAAATTATTAATAACGCGGTTAATGTTGCCCATAAACTAAATATTAAATGTCCAAATGTCGCTTTAATATCAGCTGTTGAAAAAATAAATCCAAAAATTGTTTCAACAACTGACGCACAACAATTAATAGAAAAACACAAATCATTAAGCGATAAAGGATTTAATATTGATGGCCCTTTTGCTTTGGACAATGTGTTGTCACACGAATCTGCTCATCACAAAGGAATTACTAGTAATGTTGCCTTAAATCCTGATATTCTTATTTTTCCTGATTTGGTTTCAGGAAATGTTTTTTATAAAGCTTCAGTATTTTTAGGCAATGGACAAGTTGCTGGGGTTATTGTTGGTGCTAGTGTGCCAATTATTTTAACAAGTCGTGGGGATTCAGCTGCAAGCAAAATGAATTCCATAATTTTAGGAATACTATTAAGATAACTATATTGACTATTAATGTTTAAGTTCCACACAAAAGCCATAGGCTTTTGGTAATGTGTGCGTTAATATAGCATATGGAACATTTCTAACTATTATTTGTTTTTTATCAAATTGAAATTTATTACTCAATAAACTTAACATCACATCAATTTCTAGTTTATTATGTCCACTCACGTATAGACCAATATTAGCTACAGAATTAGTTAAAGTTTCTAAATGGAAAGATTTTTTAGATAAATGTTTTATCATTTTTAGCAAATTGATTTCAAAATTAGCACCAAAACCAACTACGTGGTTAGTGGAATTAAAACAAATAATTGGTTTTTTATGAAAGAAATTAATAGTTTTTAGCATTAATTGTTTTAATCTTCCGCCAGAACGCATTTCGGCAATTTGTTCGCACGAAAAATAAGTAGTAATATAATCTAATTCTTTAGTTACAATTGCAACTATTTCATTCGGTTTCAAATCTTTTTTGGTTAACGTTATTAATTTATTGAGAAGAAATTCATTACCAATTCCAGTTGTGGTGCTACAAATCACGTGAAATGAATCGCCAAAATCATCTTTAATCATTAAAGCATTTGCATACTGGCTAGATATTCCATGTGAGATTGGTAAAAAGAACACGTGTTCATATTTTGTTAACATTTCTTTTGCTTTTTCAATTAATGTTCCCAAAACAGAACAACTAGTACTATACCTTTGACCAGCGTTCAGATTTTTAATTAATTGTTCATAAGCAATGGATGTATCAGGAACAGATTCATTTGTTTGCTTATTAGTAATTATTAAAGGAACAATTTCAATTTTGTTGCTCTTTATTAATTCGTTTGTGTATGTGCACGAAGAATCAATTAAAATGCCATATTTTTGCTTCATGATAGGATTATAAGTTTTATTATCGAGTTCAAACGTGATTGCTAATTCAAATACGGTAAGTTTCTGGTGAATATTTTTTTACTACATCCCAAAATTGCTTTTTATGATTCATATGAACGGTGTGGGCTAGTTCATGAATAATGGTATCGTTTATTGATTCTTTGTTACAAGCACAAATATAATTACTAAACGTAATGGTATATGTGTTATGTCCAGAGCATTTACAGTGGGCATAACAATATTTCATTCAATTAAATTTAATGATTATTTTATTTTTTGTCAACCCCATTTTAATTTGCCAATATTTTACTCGTCGCAGCATATACTCACTAACGATATCAGTGTAAACTTCTTTAATTATTTGTTGTTTATTAAAATGCGAATTTAAATAAATAGTATTAAAAATAATTTCATATTTAATTGATGGTTTTAAATTAGCCTGTTTAATTGTGTATGTTTTTTCAAATATACAAAAACGTGTTTGGTTAATATCGATCGCAATTTTTTCCTCTTTTCTATTGATTAATGATAATTTAGCATTAATATTAGGAATGACTAATTGCTGGATGTTTTGTTCTTCATCTTTTTTAGTTGTTTGTAAACAAAGATTATTAGTGGTGCGATCGATATAAAAAATAGCATGTTTAGAGCGAGAATAATAAATATGAATTGGTACATATTTGTCAATTGCAAAAACTAGACGGATATGTGCGTTCATTCGTAGATATTATAAATTTAGAAATTAGAAAAACTTGAAAATACTCTTATTTGAAGAATTAAAAATGACTTTAAATTGTATAGTCGTCTAGTAGATTTTTTGCGATGTGTATTTAGAGCTCGCAACATTTATACCAAGTGCACTACGATTCTAAAATCTGATGCAGGTGGTAAATGGCACAACCCAAATCCTTAAATAAACCATATCAGCATTTCCTAAATTGCTAGATTCGCTCAATTTTATATGCGGTAATTTGAAAGCATTATTTATCTTTTTCCCCTCGTAAAACTTAAAAATATTTAAAATAATTGAGGAAAAAATATTTTTTTCTTGTAAATATATATGGAGGTATATACAAGAATGAAGGAGAATAAAGAATATGAAATAACAAAATCAAGCAGAAACGACTGAATTGGTGTCACTTTTCAATGTCATATAATTAATAGAGGAGTTAATGTGGCACCAAAATGATTTAGAGAATTTGAAAAGAAGAATGATGCAAGGTGAGCAGAGAACGATGCTCGTTGAGCAAGGCAAGAAGAATTTAATAAATATGTTGGTGGTTTTATTAGGAAACAAGAAGAATTTAACAAACGTGTTAGTGATTTTATTCAACAACAACTTGAGTTCAATAAACATGTAATAGATGTTTTTAAAAGAAACAACCTAAAATAAGCGTTTTATGTCAATAATTTAAAGATGTTATTCATTTAATTATCTAATAGCATAATTGAAATTAAATATATCCTATATATCAATCATAGTGGTATAATTAAAAAGTATGATTGAACGTTATACTTCCAAGGAGATGGCCAATGTTTGGTCTTTGCAAAAAAAGTTTCAAACTTACTTAGATATCGAGATTCTTGCATGTGAAGCATGATCTAAATTAAAAGTAATCCCAGCAAAAGATGTAGCGTTGATTCGCAAAAATGCAAAATTCAATGTAGCAGCGATTGCCAAGTTAGAAGAAACGACTCATCATGATATTGTTGCATTTACACGTAATGTTAGTACATCATTGGGTGAGGAAAAAAAATGAATTCATTATGGCTTAACATCAACTGATATTGTTGATACAGCTAATGCTGTTTTAATTAAAAATGCTAACAATATTATTGAACGCGATCTTATCGCATTGTTATTGACGCTTAAAAACAATGCCATGAAATATAAAAACACTTATTGTATGGGTCGTACTCATGGTATTCACGCCGATGTAACAACGTTTGGTTTAAAGTGAGCATTATGATATGATGAAATGCATCGAAATCTTTCGCGATTTATCCAAGCGCGGAAAGACGTTGAAGTTGGTAAATTATCTGGTGCTGTTGGTAATTTTGCCAACATTAATCCATTTATTCAAAAATATGTTTGTGATAAATTAAATATTAATGAAGCAAAAATTGCAACCCAGATTGTTCAGCGTGACAACTATGCCAATTACTTTTCAACAATAGCATTAATTGGTAGTTCACTTGAAAAAATTGCTACCGAGATTAGACATTTACAACGAACAGAGGTTAGTGAAGTTGAAGAAAGTTTTGGCGTTGGACAAAAAGGTTCGTCTGCTATGCCACACAAACGTAATCCTATTGCTAGCGAGAACATATGTGGTTGTGCTAGAATTTTACGTGGGTATATGCTAACCGCATATGAGAATATTAATCTATGACATGAACGTGATATTTCTCATAGCTCAACAGAAAGAATAATGCTACCAGATGCGACTATCTTGTTAGATTACATGTTAAAGCGTTATAAAAATATATTAGAAAATCTTGTTGTTTATCCCGAACGCATGAAACAAAATATTTATATAACTAATGGTGTTATCTTTGCCCAAAGAGTTATGAACTTACTAATCAATAAAAAACTAGTTAGAGAAAAGGCATATGATTTAGTGCAATCATTAGCCATGGAAGCAATAGCTAAACATGTTGACTTTAAACAATTGGTTTTAAAAAGTACATTTATTAGTAGCTTATGCACTAATAAAGAAATAGAAAATTGTTTCACCCTTGATTATTATTTAAAGAATGTTAACTATATATTTAGCAAAGTATTAAAATAATATCTATCTACCTAAATAATAAAATAAATCGTTGTAAGTGCGAAAATGGTTTTTAATGGTAAATATTGTTTTGAACAGAAATACTCTTCGTCAATATTTAGAAATACATAAGTTTAATACAATAAGCACAGCAGCTATTCCGACAAACAATCCGCTCATGATATATGTATTGGCAAACGTATATTTATTGTCTCGTAATGATTCTAAACACAAACGGACTATCCCGTATCACAAGAAATAAGATAACCCGATAGTTCCGGCTTTTTGTTTAGGAATAAATTCAAAGCCAAAATAAATAATTATTAACCCACATCAATTAATTAAACTTTCGTAAAAAAATAATGGTTGATGTCATTCTCCATCAATTAACATTTTCGGGAATAAACTTTGCACGAAGTGTGACCAACCCCCACTTGTCGACATAACTGCTCCATAGACTTCACCATTCATATAATTGCCATATCTGCCGATCACTTGTCCTAATAAAATTGCTGGAGCTATCGCATCAATATAAACAAAAATAGATATTTGTCTAACTCTTTCTGGTTCTCTCGATAAATCTCTGACTTGATATCGTGGATGTTGTAACACTAATGGGAAATAAATGCAAGCAGCAATCGTTGTTAAAGCGACGCCCCCCTCAATTGCTAAACCGCCATTATTAAACTCTCAGAAGCTGCTTCAGTTAGCATCTCCGATACAACACGATCATATACGTGCACCAAAAATTGAACACACCATCCCGATAATGCAAAATCAAAAAAATGGGTCGATGGAACATTTATAAAATTTTCACAATTTAAAACAAACAATAGCAATGGCTGAGATAAAACCAATTGCGATAAAAATGCCATATCAAGCAATTTGTAAAGATCCGATAGAAAAGGCAATTGCATGATCATCTTTATAATTACTTCAATTTTTTAACGCAAACGCACTTACTAAAAAAATAATAAGTGGCACTAAAACAATAACAAGTCCACTGGCAAGAATTCAAATTAATAAACTTCGACGATCATCCGCAGCACTTCAAGTTGTTTTCTTCTCTTCAACATTATAAGTATTTGGTGGAATCGTTTCATTATTCATTGCTTGCTTTTTGATTAACTTTACGGTAGTTATTTATGTAATCCTCTGCGGAATTATAACCTTGTTGTTTTAGTTTTAAATCAATGGCCGCTGACTCAATAAGGTCAGCCATTTTTCTACCAGGAGAGATAGGCAACTTATAATAAGGAATCTTAATATTATCGATTGCTTTATATTTAGTTTTCCCACCTAATCGCTCGAATGATATTTTTTTATCTTCATCTAGCACAAGTTCAATAATCATGTCAACATTTGATGATTCTTGAACCTTTTCAATTCCTAGCATACGAGGAATATTTAATATTCCTAATCCCCGTACTTCAATAAATTTATTAGCAATAGCATTTGCTTTTCCTAATAAACGATAACCAACGTTTGCTACATCAACTGCATCATCAGCAACAAAATAATGACCTTTACGTACTAGTTCAAGTGCAATTTCTGATTTACCAACACCTGATGCGCCTTGAATTAGGACACCTAAACCATAAACATTGACAAGTGTTCCGTGCACGGTTTGATATGTTGTTAAATTTTCAATAATTCATGTACCAACAAGAATTATCGCTTGTGAAGAGGATAAATTTGTGTCAACAATTGTTGTTGAATATTCTTTAGCTAATTTCATTAATTGCGGTTGATGTTTAAAACCATTTCCTAATAAAATAATGGGCGGATTAAGCTTTAAAACATTTTCGATTGCGCGAAATTGATTGGCTTTTGATAATTGATTAAGAAATTTACTTTCATTGCCACTCCACAAAACAGCCGAATCAATTCGTTCAAAGATTTTATATTTACTTGATAATTCAATTCCAGTTCGATGTAAACCGGGGAAGATAATCTTTTTGTTTAGATTACCTTTATATAAAATCTTGAAATCAAATCTTTTAATTAATGATCTAGTACTAAAACCTTTATTTTTCTTATGACTCATCAAAGTAATTATATATGTATTTACTTGTTTGTTAATTTCTCGTATTGCTCGATGTATTGAGCTAATTTCTGTTTTTCCTGATTAACTTTTTCTTTTGGGGCATTAGCTAAAAATTGCGAATTAGATAATATTTTTTTAGATCGTTCTATTTCAAATTCTAATTTAGCTTTTTGTTGCTGTGAATTATTGTTGGTGGTTGTTGGCAGTTGATATTTGAAAGCGAATGCATCTATTGTCGCAGCCTGTCAAGATTGCTCAGGTTTTTTAACGAGGTTAATATTATATTGTCCAAGAATACTTGTTAATGTTGCAAACGGTATTGAGTGTTTTGATAAAATGCAAACATTAATAACAACACTATTTTTAATACCGTGCTTAATTCTCAAATCTTTGATGGTTGACCAAATAACGCTAATCATATTGTGCTGCTGCTTGAAGGTATTGCTAATACGTTTCGGCCAAGACTCTAATAAAATAGATTTTTTTGTGTGGTACAAATTTTGATAGATGCGTTCGGTAATAAAAGGAGCAAACGGATGAATCATAATTAAACTTTGTTTAAATATTTCATTAAGAGTGTAAATGAATTCATTTTTAGAATGTGAATTATTTAGAAATGGTTTAGCCATTTCTAAATATTTATTGCAAAATGTTTCCCAAACAAAATCAACAAGTAATTTATTAGCTAAAACAAAATTGTAATTGTCCATGTGTTTAGTAACTTGTTTTAGACATACATTAAATTCATTAATAATTCATTTGTTTATAATGTTTGTAATTTTTGTTTTAACGCACGAAAATTGCGAAATATAATTGTGAGCATTTCATAGCTTATTAAAAAAACCTCATAAATATTTTAATCGGTCATTATCAAATCTTAAATCATCACCGATTGTTGATGATGAAACTAAAAAAGTTCGCAATGTATCAGTTCCGTATTTATCAATTACATCAATAGGGTTAATTCCATTCCCCAGTGATTTTGACATTTTTCTGTTTTGTTCATCACGAATTAAACCATGAAAATATACTGTTTTAATTGGTGTTTTATGCGAGAGATTAACACATTGGAACAACATTCTGGCAACCCAAAAGAATAAAATATCATATCCAGTAACTAATAGCGATATTGGATAAAAGTCTTTAGCTTTTGGGTTTTTTGAATTAATGGTTGTTGCTAATGGTCACAAACCAGAACTATATCATGTATCAAAAACAAGATTTTCCTGATGATAATTCTCAATATCTTTTGGTTGTTTGCCAACTATCATTTCATTAGTGTTTTTTTTATACCAAACTGGTAGTTGGTGCCCTCATATTAATTGACGACTAATGCACCAATCTTCAATATTATTAAACCATTGGTTTAATGTTTTAGTAAATCTGGCTGGTAAAAATAAACATGGATCTTTGGTAAGTATTTTTTTACAGTCCGCGACAATAGGTTTCATTTTTACAAACCATTGTTCTGACAATAATGGCTCAACTACAACGTTAGTTCTCTCGCTATAACCTATTTCATTAGGGTGGTCAATTATTTTATCGATAGCTTGTTTTTGTTGCAAATAATTTACCACTTCCGGACGAGCAACTAAGCGATCAAGACCAACAAATGAAGCTGATACATTATTATTTAATGTTCCATTTTCATTCATGATTGATTCGTAGTTAGTGATGTTGTGTTTTTTTGCTAAATCATAGTCATGAAAATCGTGGGCTGGGGTGCACTTCATTACTCCTGTGCCGAATTGCATATCAATATAATCATCAGCCATGATTGGTATTTTTTTATTGTTAACAGGATTAATGACATGTTGACCGATATATTGTTTGTAACGTTTGTCATTCGGGTTAACAAATAAAGCTATATCACCAAACATTGTTTCTGGCCTTGTCGTTGCCACAATTAATGGGGCGTTAGAATCAACAACTAAATACTTTACATAGTAAAGTTTGCTATTAGTTGGTTTGTTAATAACTTCAATATCACTAATTGGTGTTTTTAAAATAATATCTCAATTGACAAGTTTCTTTTGTTTGTAAATTAATCCTTTTTCATACAACAAAGCAAAGGATTGATTAACAAGTTCGGCGACATTTTTATCCAAAGTATATGTTTCATAATCATAAGCTAAAGCAAAACCCATAGTTTTTCACTGTTCATGAATATAGTTCGCTTGTTTGTCTGCTCAAGTAAAAATTTGCTTATACAACACATCTTTTGTTAACGATTTAGGATCTACGCCTTGTTGTTTTAACGCTTGTTCATATTTAGTTTGTGTCGCAATTCCTGCATGATCAGTTCCCGGAATCCAAATAGTACGGAATCCACATAGTTTTTTATAACGAATAACTAAATCTTGTAATGCACCATCTCAAGCATGACCTAAATGTAATTGCCCGGTACGATTAGGTGGTGGTAAAATAATTGAAAAGTTCTTAGTTTTCTTATTTTTTGCTATCGGTTCAAACAATTTTATACTCAACCAATGATCATACAAACCATTTTCAACTAACTTATGATTGTAAATCGTAGTAGCGTTTTTCATCGATACAATTAATTATATATACATATAATAATTGAATGAAATACCGCATTGAAAAGGATTCGTTTGGTGAAATAAAAGTTGACGATGCAAATTATTGAGGAGCGCAAACACAACGAAGTCTGATGAATTTTAACATTAGTAAAGAAACTATGCCACTAGACATTATTCATGCCATCGCTGGCATTAAATTATGTGCAGCTAAAACAAATGCTGATTGTAAAAAAATGGATAAGAAATTTCTTATTCCAAT
>JAIRPI010000011.1 GCA_031257095.1 Mycoplasmataceae bacterium
GAAGCAAAAACAATTGAAATAAAAAATATTTTTTACCATAAATATATCGATCCACTACGAGAAAAATTATCCTTTGCTTCTATTAATCAAAAAAAAGAAGTTGGGATATTAATAAACGCTACAAAAAAATCGATTGATGATATTGTTAATAATCATCTTAGTAAAATTATTGTTGCCAACGAAAACAAACAACATGTAGTAAACTATGATTTATCCATTGATACATATAAGTCAACTAGTGGCTCTTTGAATCCATTGACATTAATAACCAATGATATTATTGATTTTTTTGTCAAAATGAATTTTAAAATTGTGAGTGGCACCGAGGTTGTTCCTATTAAATATAATTTCGATTATTTAAATATTAATAAAAACCATCCAGCGCGAACACCACAAGAATCATTTTATATTAATGATAAAAATATGCTAAGAGTTCATTGCACGGCAGTAACGGCAATGATTCTTGAAAACAACAAGGAAGAAGATATTCGTGTTGTTACCTTTGGCAATGTTTATCGTAACGATGAAGACGACGCTACTCATAGTCACCAATTTAATCAAGTTGATATTGTGTGAGTGAAAGAGGGGATTAATTTACGTAACCTAAAATGATTACTTACTAAATTATTAAAACATTTATTTGGTAACGACACACGACTACGATTTCGTTTATCACACTTTCCATTTACTGAACCATCTTTTGAAGTAGATATCTCATGTTTTAAATGCAAAGGGCAAGGGTGTAATATTTGTAAACATAGTGGATGAATTGAAATTCTTGGTGCAGGAATGTTACACCCAAATGTTCTAAAAGCAGCTAATATTAATATTAGAAATGGTATTGCTGCTGGTCTAGGGATTGACCGAATCGCTATGTTAAAATATGGAATTAGTGACATTCGTGATTTATATAGCAATGACTTTAGAATATTAGAACAATTCACTAAACTTAACTAATATGCGTATTTCCAAACAATTAATAGCTAAATATTTACCACACATTCATGAAATTGAAGATAAAGTTTTTATTGATGTTTGCAGTGCCATCGGGATAGAGGTTGAAAAAGTTATTACTCATCCTTTTACAAAGAATATTGTCGTTGGGCAAATAATTAGTATTGTTCAACACCCAAATGCTGAAAAATTATCGGTATGTCAAATTAATGTTGGTTCTAGTTTACCAACATTAACAATTGTTTGTGGTGCAAAAAATATTAATGTTAACAACAAAGTTGTTGTTGCTTTAGATTCATGTGTACTTTATAACGATAAAAAAATTATTAAAACTAAAATTCGTGATGTTGAATCTGAAGGAATGTTGTGTGCATATTCAGAATTAACACCGCATAACCATGAATACTTATCATCAAGCGACGCTAATGGGGTGATTATTCTTGATGATAGTGCAATTATTGGCGATACTAATCCAGCAAAATACATTGGCTTAGATGATACAATATACGAATTAACACTACCAAGTAATCGCAATGATCTTAATGGTGTAATTTCTTTTTGTCAAGATTTTGCCGCTTATATGAATCTACCATTTATTTGACCAGAAATTAATATTAACAAAGGTAGTTTTGCTAGCACACTTAAAATTAATTTTGATCAACACATATGTAATGGATGCAGATTTCTACAAATCAAGAATATTAATAATTCGCCAACACCATGATTAATTAAAAAAGTGTTAATCAATAATGGATGCAAGCCCGTTGAATCAATTGTTGATTATTTCTCATTCATTTCATTGTTAACCAATGTCCCAATGGCAATATATGATACTGAGAAATTGCCAGGTGAAGAAATTAATATATGTCTAGCAACAAAAGACAATAATTTTATTGGTTTCAATGATAAACAATATCAAATAGCCACTAATGATATTGTTGTATCGGCAAATAATAAGATTTTAAGTTTGGCTGGTATACTAGGGAATAAAGAGTATGGTGTTGATGATAAAACAAAAAATATTACGATAGAAATTGCCAACTTTTCATTTATCAACATCAGACAGACTAGCTCGCGTTTAAATATTAATACTGCCGCTGCTAAAAGTAATAGTAGGGAAATTTCGCCATATTTTATCGATTTAACAACTACACTAATTTACAACATATTGAGCAATTATGAAATAAGTAATGTTGTTGGCGATGTTAATTTACCATCACCAACAACGATAGAAATTGATGCAAAGTTTATTTCTTCAATTATTGGGATGAATATAACAAACCAACATTTAGAACAGTTTCTTACTCGTTTTGGTTTTGTTATTAAAAATGAAATTTGTTATGTTCCGCTTCACCGCATCGATATAAAAAACAATCAAGATTTAGCGGAAGAGTTATTAAAACTAATAAATATTAACGACATTACAGCGGCTCCAATAATCGCTAATGTTGAGAATGATCAAACCAATATCGAGTATAAACTAATTAGTAAAATTAGTAATTGATTAATCACTAATGGATGTTACGAAACTAAAACCTACAATTTAGTTTCTGAAAATAGATTAAGCAAGTTTAATATTTATCGTTATAGTAATTTTGTTAAAATTAGTAACGTAAATAATCAACAACGAGAATTCATGCGTACTAATCTTATTGACCGTTTGCTTGATGTATATGCTAACAATGCCAAACGTAAAAATCCCTTAGTACCAATATTTGAGATTCAGGATATTTATACTAACACCATAGAAAAAAACATAACCTTGCTTGTTCACGATAGTTTATTAATTGATCCACTATCTAAATCTAAAGTTTGCTATAACGTTAACTATTTAAAAATGTTAGTTAATAAAATTGCCAATATTTTAAATGCAGAAATTACTTACCAACCAATTAATGATAGTAATTTCTTCTACCCAAATGAGACACTTTGTATTACATATAATGGTGAAACCATCGGATATATTGGATTAATAAAAAAATCGCAACTTGCCGATTACGATTTAAAAAACAAGAACATTTATTGTTTGTCAATTAACATTACAAGGATGTTAACTAATTTTACGGACGATAAATTTAGTTATCAACAACCATCAAATTTAATGCCGATTATTAAAGATATA
Source organism: Mycoplasmataceae bacterium (assembly GCA_031257095.1). GTDB lineage: Bacteria > Bacillota_I > Bacilli_A > Mycoplasmatales > Mycoplasmoidaceae > Malacoplasma_A. The sequence goes on from JAIRPI010000011.1 coordinate 3,077, forward strand.
TCTTTCCTAGTTCCTAATCGTTTCCGCTTAAATGATTTAATTGTCGCAATTAAAAACCTTCCATTTGTTCAATCAACTTTTTTTGTTGACCAATACGAAATTGATAACGATAACAAGTCCTACACTTTACGGATTACTTTCAAAAATGATAAAGTTCTTACTTCAGAACAAATAACTAATTATTTAATCCAAATTGAACAAGTGGTTATAGAACACCACGTTATTATTAGGAAATAGAAGAAAGGTTAGTATATTCTAAACGCAACGAAGTGGCGATATTTTTATTAGTAATTTTTTTACGATGTGTTAATGTCGCAGCTGATAAATATTTATGTTTTAAAATAGCTCCATCATTCTTAGTGTGATCACATTCTAATAAATAATCAGTGAGCAATTTACTAATTGCAACACTTATTGTTTGATTAAATAATGCTGGTACATTATCAAAAGCAAAGTGAGTAATATCATTGCCGACAAAACACGGTTTGTTAATTTTTGTCGGTCGTTTTTCATCGTCGCTTGACACGCCTTGGTCAATCGCAATATCAACAAACACTCCGCCTTTATTCATAGACGTAATCATTGGATTAGTAATTCTTTTTGAAGTTAATGAACCTGGCGTTGAGTTGGTATAAATTAACACATCACAACCAGCAATATATTGAGTAAGGTTACTATAATCAGCATTAACAATTTTTAGTTTTGCTTTATTTAATTTAGCAAGCTCATGTAGTATATGGTGTTGATGTACTTGATCTAACAAATTAGTGTTATTTTCTAAAATTGTTAAGTCAGCACCAAAGGATAATATAGTTTTTGCTGCTTCAATTCCAGCGTACGAAGCATTAACAACTACAAATTTAGCTGGACTTTCATTGTATGAAATTGAAGTAAATAATTTACCCATACCATTTTTGTTTAATTTAGAAAGATAATAGCAACCAAGAATTGCTGCAAACCTACCTTTGATTTGTTCGTTTGGTAATAAAATGGTATAAACTCCAGACTCATTAACTGCTTCAATACCAATTGCGGTAATATTATTTGTTAAGAATGAACGCAATGTTTTGGGGTTATTGGCAAGATTATAATGACCGATAATAATTTTATTGGCTAATAATTTACTTTCATCACTTGTCGGTGCACTTAGTTTTAATAAAACTTGGCATGTTTCAATAAGTTTTTTATTATTAACAACAATTTTCGCACCTGCTTCGATATATTGCTTGTCAAGAAAATTATTGGCAACCCCCGCATTTGCACACACAAAAACTTCGTTTTTAGCTGCTACTAGGCGTTTAACATCATTGGGAGTAATTGCTATTCTTAATTCAGTTTTATTTTCTTTTAATATCCCAATACGCATAATATTTTTGTTAGATTAATTAAGTTGTGGCTAATTATTTAACCGTAATTACTTTACGACCTTTATAATAACCGCAATAAGGACAAACACGATGTGGTTTAATAGGTTTTCCGCATTTTTTGCACAAAGTTGTTGTTGTAGCCCTAAGTGCATGGTGGCTACGACGCATTCCTTTTCTTGATTTACTAACTCTTCTTTGTTGAACTGCCATAGGTGATAATTATATATAATATAAAGCATGTATAAAGCACCCCCAATTATCTATGATGATTCGCTCATACGTTCAATTGTTAATGAAATAATTAATCGCACACCGGGGATAAACACTGTTATTAAACCAAAAATAACGATTTCTAGTGACAAATCAATCATTACTATTGCTATCGCCCCCCTTAGTTCGATTAATAATGTGTTAAATATTGCCACAACACTACAAATCAATACCATTAATACCTTAAAAAAGAATATGGACGTTCACCCTAAGCAAGTCAATGTCCAAGTAATTAGTGAGGAACATGATTAATTTACCAATTGCAACATTAAAATTAATGATTAAACACGGTGTTAACCGTGTTGTTAAGGAAAAAGATCATCTTAATGCATTAAATGTTTTCCCTGTACCAGATGGTGACACTGGTACTAACCTCTCAATTACATTAGCTAACGCTTATGAAAATATTGAAAACAAGTCATTTGTTGATATTGAAGAATTTGGAAGAGAATTTTCACGAGCGCTATTGATGAATGCTCGTGGTAATTCTGGAGTTATTTTTAGCCAAATTATTAAAGGCTTTGTTTCAACATTTAAAACCCAACAACAAGATGTTAGTTTAGCTGATTTTGTTGAGTCATTTTCTGAAGCACAGAAAAAAGCATATAAAGTCGTTGCTAATCCAATCGAAGGAACAATCCTAACGGTTATTAGATTAACAGCGAATGCTTTGCAACAAAAAAAAGGTACGTTTCAAACTATTGAAAGTGTCATGAAAGAAGCGTGCAAAGCATCATTAGCAGCGCTTAAAGAAACACCAAACATGCTGCAAGAACTAAAAGAAGCAGGTGTAGTTGATTCTGGTGGTTATGGTTTATGTTGTTTTTTTGATGGAATGTTAAGTGCCTTACAAGGCAATAAAATTGAGGACGACAAAGAAGAACTAAATATTAATAAATTATCGTTTAAACCGCAATCAATTATTAGTAATGCACTAAACGATGATAACAATGATTTTGGTTATTGTTGTGAATATATTTTACTTTTAGGAGCAAGAGTATCGGCTGATCAACCGACAAAAGAAAAGTTCAATTTAGCAAATTTTAAAAATGATTTATCTAAACATGGTAATAGTTTAGTGGTAATTAAAGAACATGACATGGTAAAAGTTCACGTTCACACCCAATCGCCACATTTAATTTTATATCCAGCAAAGAAATATGGTGAATTTTATCGAGTTAAAATAGAAAACATGACACAACAGTTTCTTGAAAATAACCCTGGTTCTTCGCTTGACACAAGGCCATTGCCTGCATCAAGAACAATCAATGAGGTACGAGTAGTTGCAACTGTTAGCTCAGAAGCACTAGCTAAAATTTATAAAGATGATTTATTTATTAAACAAACAGTTGATGTTGATGTTAACGGTGCGCCATCTATTCAGCAATTCTTTAATTTAATTAAAAACACCGCATCAACAAATGTAATTATTGTCATTGATGATTCTAACCTTATTATGGCCGCAACTGAAGCTTGTAAACTTGCGCCAAAAGATATTAATACCGAAATAATTAATGTTCACAATTCGGTTAATTCTTATTTAGTGTGTGAAGCTTACGACCCAATGGCAAACATGAAGAAGAATTTGCAAACGATGTGAAAAACTTTAAAATCTATTAGTTCTGGTTCGCTTTCACAAGCAATAAAGGATGTTAAATATTCCCACATTTCTGTTACTAAAGGACATTACATCGGTATATATGATAAGAAAATTGTAGCAGCAAATTTTGATACATTAGTTGCTGCGAAAGCCCTTATCGATCATCTATATAAAATGGATAAAAAAGCGAGAAATGCAACTATTATTCTTGGTAAAAATGCCTTACAAACCAACAACAATGCTATTAGAAAATACTTAACTGAAAGATATAGAATTAAAGTAAGATTTATCCAAGGATTGCAATCAATATTTATGTACCATATCGCCTTAACCAAATAATGATTGACAGTTCAAAAAAAATAAGAAAATATTTATACTTGCAATATTTCGCTCGCAATAATATTCTTTTTACTTTATCAATATTTTTTATTTGGTTTAGCCATCTTGACTTTATATCACGAATCGTTCTCGATAGTTTTATGTTTAAATCTAGTTTAAGTTTAAGCCATGTCTTTATTGATTTAGCAATTGTTTATGTAATGCTTTCAGCTGCTTTAATTTTAATTTATATTATTATTCATTGAGTCCTTGTTGGTAAGAAAATAATACCAAAAGCCGGTCGCTATTCACAATTAATGGTTTGTGAATTATTATTCTTTTTATTTATTGTTACACCAATCGTTATTGCATTTATTTGAAAAAGTGATTCGATGGATGAATTATCTTATACCATCCCAATTATTGATATTTTTGCTATTTTTCCATTAATTTGTCATTATGCATTTGTTAATGTTGATGCTAGTCCAAACAACATTAATTTAACTACCCAACCAAAAAACATCCGATTTAATATGATTGGTGATCAACTTTTATTAATTGTTTCTGGTTGTATGTTTGCTATTTTTATTCACTTTGATGTTTATCAACAATTATTTAAAACAATATTTAATTCTTTCAATAAGCATAGCATTTCATCAATCATTCACTTAATCACAGTGTTTATTCCGTTTATTTTAATTGGTGTTGGACATATCTTATCTATTGTTTTAATTATTTATTCATTAAAGACAATTAACAACCAACCGCCATTGCAAAAGAAAATAACATTTACGAAATTACTGTTAATTGCTAGTATTACCATTTCAATTGTTGCTGGGGCGACAGTAACATTTTGATATGATGATTCGCTATATTCATTTGCAATTTTAGGTACATATGATTTTGTTTTTATTTTAACAGCAGCGATGGCATATTTGTTTTTTAATGGATCAAACATTATAAGGTACAACAAACATGGTTAAAATTAAAAATAAAGATCGTAATCTATTAATTGCCATGTGTATTATTGGTATCGTGTTTGGTTTAGCTAGTAACGCTTTATCTTTGATAACTGTTGTGTTTAAACCAGCAGATATTTCGATATTTGCCAACAACGGTTATCGATTTATCTTAGAATGGTGCATGCAATTTACCCATTTAACAAATTTATTACTCATTGTTGCATATTTTTTATTCATTTTTGGTTGAAATAAATTAAAAATATTTAAAAATAATAATTTCTTAACACGAGTTGTTTCCTATATTACGTTGGTTATGATTGTTGCTTGATTTGCTTTAACACCAATTGTTGCCCTAAATCACTTTGGTGGTTCTGATAATACTGCGATTGCTAGAACATTGTTTGAACATACAACGTGTCCAATAATTTTTATTATTTTTTATGTTCTTCAATGTAAATACAACCCTAATATAAAATATCAACAAGTTAATTTATGAAAACAATTATCGATATCTTTTATTTATCCTACAGTTTATTTTGTTTTCATCGTTATCTTTAACCATATTCCTATGCCAAGTAGTGTTTTTAATCAAAGCTCGCACGTTTTAAATTTCGATAAAAACATTCCGCATTACCTTATTGTTTACCCGCAAGTAACAAATTACAACCCAAAAGCATATGAACCAAATGTTATCAATGGATACGTTTATTGAAATGATAAAGATGTTAATTTTTATCCAAAAAGCGCACAGTTCATTAAAGGTAATTATCTAAACTTAATTGAAGTAATTGTTATGCTTTGATCCTTCTTTGTTTTTTATATACTCTTTTTATACATTAGTTTGTGATTAACACAGTCAAAGCTAATAAAAAGAGGAAACAAATAATATGCGCTTAGCAATTGACGTGATGGGGTTTGAGAACGATATAGGTCAAGCAACAAAAGCGTGTGATATTTTTTGTACTAATCATCAAGATGTTGAGATCACGTTAGTGGGAGATCAAGAATTAATAAAAAAATGTTTGCCAAGTGAGCATAATTACAAAATCTTTCACACTACACAAGTGGTTATGATGGATGATAATCCATTAACTGTTGTTCGTGCAAAAACCGACTCATCAATGTATCGAACAATTGAATTAGCTAAGCTTGATAAAGTTGATGGAGCATTAAGCGCTGGTAGCACTAACTGCTTTATTGCCATGGCATATATTTTGCTAGGCTTAATTCCTGGCGTTAATAAGCCTGGGTTTTTAGTGTCAATCCCAACAACCATTCGTAATAAAAACACATTAATGATTGATGTTGGAGCGAGCAAAACTTGCACTGGTGATGATTTATATCAATTTGCTTTAATGGCAAATGTCTATGCTAAAAAAACATTAAACATTCCTAATCCAACAATTGCCATTCTCAATATTGGTACTGAAAAAACAAAAGGGCTAGATTATCACCGCCAAACATACGATTTATTAGAGAAAGACAAATCATTGAAATTTCATGGATTTATTGAACCAAGAAATATTCTTGATGGGGTTGTCGACATTGTTGTGTGTGATGGATATTCTGGTAATTTAACATTAAAATCACTTGAGGCTGGATTAAAATCAATTTCAACGGTTTTAAAGAGAGAGTTTAAAAAACCTTTGAATTGATTAGGTGCTTTATTCTCTTTTGGGACTATTCGTGGTGTTAAAAGAACTTTTGACTATCGTAACAATGCTGGTGCGATAGTTTGTGGACTAAAAAAACCACTCATTAAAACACACGGTGATGCAGATTCATTACAATTTCTTAGTGCTTTAGAATGTTTATATAAAACTGTCAAGAATGATGTAGTTAATACCATTAAGGAGGCGATTCATGACCCAAAAAATTCTTAATTTTCTTAGTAAGTTTCACATTGTTCCAAAAAAAATGAGCATTTATTTAGATGCTTTTATCCACCCAACATACGCGAATGATAAAAAAATAAAAACTGATTTTCAGCGACTAGAATTTCTTGGTGATGCTGTTATCAGCATGCAAGTAGCCGAACATTTATATAACAAATATAAAAACAAGGATGAGGGGCAAATGACACGTGATAAGATATTAATGATTCAATCGCGAACGTTTGTTAAAGCGGCAAAAGATCTAGGATTAATGAATTTAGTTAAACTTAGTGATTCGGTTTTGAAAAATGCTAATAACTATGATAAGGTTTATGAAGATACATTTGAAGCTTTTATTGGTGCAGTTTATTTAGATCAAGGCCTAATTAAAGTAAAAAAAATTCTTAAAAACACAATCATTCACTATTTTGAAACAAACGCTTTGAATTTATTCAAAGACTACAAATCACTATTACAACAACTTACGCAAACCATTAACAATCATGCACCTCAATATGTTATTGAAAAGAAAGAAAAGAATTTTGTAGTTTCTGTATATTTCAATAAAATTAAGTATGCAAGTGCTATTAATGTTAATAGTAAATTTGCCGAACAGTCTGCGGCCATGATCGCTTACCGTAAAATTGCCATGAAATACAATAAGGAGCACAAATAATGATCTTTCTTAAACGATTTATTGCCCAAGGATTTAAATCATTTGCCAAGCCCGTTGATATTACCTTTGACACCAATATGACGGGCATTGTTGGCCCTAATGGATCGGGTAAATCAAATATTGTTGATGCAATAAAATGAGTTTTAGGTGAAAGAAGTCATAAAACACTTCGAGGTAAATCTAGTGAAGATGTCATTTTCCATGGTTCTGATAGTCTACCAAAAGCTGAAGCAGCTGAAGTTACCTTAGTTTTTGATAATTCCCAAAACGCTTTAAAAAGCGATGTTAAAAAAGATATTGCCATTACCCGTAAAGTACGTCGCGGTTCAGGTATTACTGAGTTTTATATTAATGATGAACCAGCACGCTTAAAAGATATTGAAGATTTGTTCATTGATACGGGGTTAGCTAAAGGTTCCTTGGGAATAATTTCCCAAGGAACAGTGCAATATTTTGTTGAGTCTAAGCCAGAAGATCGTCGTCAAATTTTTGAAGAAGCAGCAGGAATTGGTTTATACACCAAAAACAAAGAAGAATCACTTAAGCAATTAGAAAAAACTCAAGAAAACTTAAATCGGATAACTGATATTGTTGATGAGTTAGATCGCGATGTAAAAAAACTTTCGAAACAAGCCGAAAAAGCGCAAATCTATAATGAGAAACGCAAAGAGTTAATTCGTTTAGATGTTACTATTCTTATTAAAGATCTTAACTTCTTTGGCGAAAAATTAAAAGTTATTAAAAAAGAATTAGAACAGTCAAAAACTGATTTAAAACTTTATGAGCCAGACATTAAAGCCACACAAAATTCATTACAAAGTTCAAAACAAGAATTAGATGAAGCTGATAAGCAAGTTGAAGCGTTAACATTGCAATTAACTGATATCGTTGGTGAGATTAATCAATTAGAAATTAAGAAAAACACATTAATCAATTCTTTGCAAAAAGATATTGAAAGCGACAATGTTGAAAAGAAATTACAAGCATTTAAAAAAATAATTGATATTAATACCACTGAATTAGAAACAAACGCTTCACGTGCTGATCAACTTAGTGAGGAAATAACTGTTTTTGCTGAAAATCTAACTTCGTTAACCCAACAAAAACAAGAATTTTCAGCAAACATAAATTCCTTATCAATTAAATTAGCAGAAATTAGAATGCAAATTAAGATGACTAATGATTCGATTGCTGATAAGTCACACTTAGATGTTGGTTCACAAACAATTATTGATAATCGCCAAGCATTATCTGGGATTTGCGGTATTGTGCGTGATTTATTTAATACTGAAGATCAATATAAAAAAGCGATTTATACCGCGCTTGGTAAAAGCATTGAAAGCATCGTTGTTGAAACAACCCAAGATGCTAAAGACGCAGTCAACTTTCTTAAAAGAAATAAGTGTGGTAAGACAACATTTATCCCATTAGATACCATTAAACCTCGCAACATTAAAGATGAATACTTACAAATGCTAGCCCAAAAAGATTTAGCAATTAATGTTGGTAACGAATTAATTCAAATTGATGAAAAATATACCCCAGCATTTTCGTATTTGCTAGGCAATGTTATTATTGCTAACAACATTGACGATGCTTTATTAGTTTCAAAATATACTTCCCAACAATTCCGTATCGTTACTCTTGATGGTGATTCAATTGGTGCAGGTGGCGCTGTTAGTGGTGGTTATAATAAAGTTAATGTTTCAAATATTAATGATTTACAACAACAATTAGTTGCGCTAAACGACCAATATCAACAGTTAGATACGGAATTGATTGGCAAGAAATCTGATTTTGATCGCATTAATATTCAACACAACACCGCGACAATTAAATTGAATGAAAAAAAGATTTTGCACAAGCAATATCTTGATGCGGTAACTACTATTCGGAATCAGTTATCTAATTATGAAGCTGATTATCAAGCTTTATTATCAAAAACAAAAAAAAGTGGGTCTTTAAAAGAAACTACAATTGATTCTATTCAAGAAAAATTATCATCTTTATTAACCAAAAAAGATAAGATAACTGAACAAATAAATATTGCGCGACAAAATAAAATACTTTACAAATCATCAGTCGACGATTTAGAAGCAAAGTTAATGGAATTACGTACAAAACTTGATGAAGTTAGAAATGTAATTGGTTCACATGAAACTGATCAAGTTCGTTGTGAAGCAATCGTGTCCCAAGCGAAAACCAAAATTAGTCAAACATATAAAATGACTGTTGAGTTTGCTCAACAAAATTATCGTGATGAATTACCAATGACTGATAATCAAGCACGTGAAGCAATTATTCAATTACAAAACGATATCGAACGTCTTGGAGCAATTAATATGGAAGCAATTGAAGAATTAGGTGATAAAAAACAACGTTTAACTGAATTAGTTAGTCAAAAGGACGAACTAGAACAAGCTAAACAAAAAATGCAAGCTTCAATTACTGAACTAGACAATAAAGCTCGTGGTGATTTTGCTAAAACAATCGAACAAGTTAATGAAATGCTACCACCAATTGTTCATTATTTATTTGGTGGTGGAACTTGTCGTGTTGAATACACAAACCCCGATGATATTTTATCAAGTGGGATCGATGTTGCAATTAATCCACCGGGTAAAAACGTTGTTAACCTCAACCTTTTATCAGGTGGAGAAAAAACACTAGTTGCCTTGTGTATTTTATTTGCAATATTAAAAAACAAAACATTCCCGTTGATTATTCTTGATGAAGCAGAGAGTGCGCTTGATCCAGCAAACGTTGAACGATTTGCTAATATTATTCGCCAAAACTCAACTAACACACAATTTTTGGTGATTACACACCGTTCTGGGACAATGACTCATTGTAATAAGTTGCACGGAGCAACAATGCAATTTCCTAACAAGGGAACAACTAGTTTCTTTACTTTGACTATTGAAGAGGCAGTTAATAAATATAGTTCTAATAAAGAGGAATAATGGGTTTTTTCTCTAAATTAAAATCATTATTTAAGAGAAAAACTAGTGTTGAAAAAGATATCTCAGCAACAATTGAGCAAAAACAAGTTATTGAACAAGAAAAGTTTGACACTGGTTTAAAAAAATCGGCCGATGCTTTAAGCGATTCAATCAATAAAATTGCTAAGAAATATCGCCAACTCGATGATCAATTAATAGAAGATATCGAAACATTACTATTATCACTAGACATCGGTCCTGCTTCTTGTTACAAAATCCTTGATGCGATTGTTGAGGAAATTAAATATCAAAATGTAAATGATCCAGCATTAATTAAGCAAATTATTGTCGATAAATTATTTGTTTACTACATTCAAGACACTGATGTTGATACAAGTATCAATCTAAGCAAAGAAACACTTAATGTTATTCTCGTAGCGGGTGTTAATGGTGTTGGCAAAACAACAAGTATTGCCAAACTCGCTAACAAATATAAAAACGAGGGATTTAATGTTTGTTTGATTGCGGCTGATACATTTCGTGCAGGTGCTGTGGCCCAATTAGAAATATGAGCAAATCGTATTGGTATTCAAATCTATAAACCACAACGCGATAAGCAAGATCCCGCAAGTGTTGTTCATGGAGGATTAGAGTTTGCAAAAAACAACAACATCAACCTTGTTATTTGTGACACATCAGGCAGACTACAAAATAAAATTCATTTAATGAATGAGTTAAAAAAGATTGATGGGGTTATCAAGAAATTTGCACCCACCCAACCAATTGAATCATTATTAGTGCTTGATGCGACAACTGGACAATCAGGAATCGCCCAAGCAAAAGCCTTTAGTGAAGTATCAAAAATTACGGGAATAGTTTTAACAAAGATGGATAGTACATCTAAAGGCGGAATTGTATTAGCAATTAAAGATGCTTTTAATTTACCAGTTAAATTTATTGGGTTAGGTGAAAAATTAGAAGATTTAGAACCGTTTTCGTTAGAAATGTTTATTCACGGATTAGTTAAAAACTTAGATATCGAAGATTAACTTTCTCAATCTAAAATATTATCTATTTCTTTACCTACCGCACCTTCTTCATTAGTAAATTTAGAAATATGATGAGCACTAATTAATGAAGCATAGCAAGCATTTTTAACAGCGATGGAATTAGAATAATGTTTTAATACCGGTGCATCGTTTTCACCATCGCCAAAATAATGAACGTTATTATCAGGAATATCATAATAATCTTGCAATGTCATAATCGCTGCTAATTTATTAGCAGAACGATTATTTAATTCTAATATTGTTTGGTTCTTAAAATGACTATCATCACGATTATTAATTGATCATCTAGTTATCGAGATGTTGTGCGTAACAGATTTAATTTCTCTAACAACATTCACGATATCATGACCCTTTTTGATAATAAGAATAATTGAGAGCATCCCACTATGACGATCAGTGAATTTAATAAGAACTTCTTTTTTTACATCTTTTGATTTTTCTAGATTGATATGAAAAATTTCTTCAAATCTTTTAATAACAACTGGTGAAGTTGGAATTTTATTAATGTAATAACCTTTATCAGTCTTAATAATAAAATATTCAACTTCGTCCTGTAGTAAATTGTTATTTCATAGTTTATAAAACATCACATTGGTCATTGTTTGTTGATATGGAAGAAAGTGTTTATCATTTGGATGGAACATTCTTGCCCCATTATCGGCAATAATTGGCGTGTTCAATTTTAATTCGTTATAAATATTTTTTATTTCACTAAACGATCGGCCAGTAACAAAAACAAATAAATGCCCCTCTTGTTGTAGTTTTTTAATACTTGAAGCAACGGATTTAGGAACAGTTTTATCTCTTGTTAATAACGTTCCATCCAAATCAGAACAGAATAATTTTTGATTCATATTAATATTTTACTTGTTTTTAGTTAAAGTTAAATATTATTTATAATATTTTTATAAATAAATATGGCAAAAAAAATAAAAGCAATCGATGGTAATACCGCTGCTGGTTACATCGGATACATGTGTAGTGAAATTGCAGCAATCTACCCTATCACCCCTTCTAGCCCAATGGCTGAATACGGTGATGAATTAGCCGCGGCTAAAACCAAAAACATTTTTGGTGAAATTGTTAAATTTGCTGAAATGCAATCTGAAGCAGGTGCGGCTGGAGCTGTGCACGGGGCATTAAGTGCTGGAGCACTAACAACAACTTATACAGCTAGTCAAGGATTATTATTAATGATCCCTAATATGTATAAAATTGCTGGTGAAAAACTTCCATGCGTTTTTCACGTATCAGCCAGAACCATTGCTGCCCACGCATTAAACATCTTCGGTGATCATAGCGATGTTATGGCTACCCGCCAAACTGGTTTTATTATGTTGGCAAGCAACAACGTGCAAGAGGTTATGGATTTAGCATTTATTAGCCATGTCGCAACTTATAAGTGTAAATTGCCTATTTTACATTTCTTTGATGGCTTTAGAACTAGTCATGAAATTAATAATATTGAAATGCTAGATGAATCAATGATGAAAGAAATGATGCCAATAAATGAAATTAATGAATTTAAAAAACAAGCACACAATCCTAACCACCCAAAACAAACAGGAACAGCCCAAAATCCTGACATTTTCTTCCAATCAATGGAAGCTAGCAACCATTACTATACCGATGCTTATAAAACAATTGTAAAAGTAATGGAAGAATTTAAAAAACATACTGGTAGAGAATACCATCCATTCCAATATGTTGGTCATCCTGATGCTAACGCTATCATTATTGCGATGGGCTCAGGTTGTGATACTATTAGTGAAGTTGTCGAACAACTTAACAAAGAAGGCAGAAAGGTAGGGTTATTAAAAGTTCACTTATACCGACCATTTAACGCTGGAGCTTTAGTTAAATGCTTGCCTAAAACAGTAAAGAAAATTACTGTTTTAGATAGAACTAAAGAACCAGGTTCTTTAGGTGAACCATTATATCTTGATGTAATTGCTGCTTTAAAAGAATCAAAAGTAAAAGCACAAGTTTATGCTGGTCGATATGGACTTGGAGGGAAAGATTTTATTCCTGAAGATGTTATTAGTATTTTTGATAACATGAAAAAAAGTAAAGGTATTAACCATTTTTCTGTTGGAATTATTGATGATGTTCACCATACCTCATTACCACAAGCTAAACACAAATTTGTTCCATTAGGTAAATATTATGAAATGAAATTCTTTGGTTTAGGTTCAGATGGTACGGTAAGTGCAAATAAATCATCAATTAAAATTGTTAGTGATAATACTTCAAAATTTGTTCAAGGTTATTTTGAATATGATTCAAAAAAATCAGGATCATTAACAACAAGTCATTTACGAATGAGTGATGTTAAGTTTCAGACCCCATATCTTGTTAAGAATGCTGATTTTATTGCTGTTCACAATTATGCATTTGTCCATCAATATGATTTATTAGACGGTTTAAAACAAGGGGGTTGTGTTTTATTAAACACTTCCCTTTCTAATGAACAATTAGGAAGAGATTTACCAAAAGAATTTAAAAATAAATTAAAGAAAGCTAATGCTAAACTTTATGTTATTCCAGCTTTTGATGTTGCCAAAGCTGCTAATTTAGGTACAAGAATAAACGTTATCATGCAAGCATGTTTCTTTAAGATCACTAACATTATTCCTTACGAATTAGCTGAGAAAGAAATGAAAGATTTTGCGACAAAATCTTATGCTAAAAAAGGTCCAGCTATCTTAGAAGCTAATATGAAAGCGATTGATGCAGCAACGACTGATTTACGTGAAGTTGATATTGACAGTTTAATAAAAATTAAATCAGTACCATTTACGAAAAATGTTAATGTGTCAGATTATTATAAAAACTTTGCTGGTTTAGTAAATGCAAGAATGGGTAATAACATGAAAGTTTCAGAAATGTCAGCTGATGGTTCTGTACCATCAGGCACAACCCAATATGAAAAACGAGGTATTGGTTTGAATGTACCAATTTGAGCAAATGCTAAATGTGTTGCTTGTGGAATGTGTGTGTTAGTTTGTCCACATGCTTCATTAAGAGCTTTTTTAATTAAACAAGAAGATTTGGATAAAAAACCAAGTAGTTTAGCACCAAAGAAACTAACTGTTGGACCAAACGCTAATGCTAATTTTGCTATTCAATGTTCACCATTAGATTGTACTGGTTGTGGTGTTTGTGCAAATACTTGTCCAACAAAGTCATTAACAATGACACCAACAATAAATGTGTCAAAAGATCAAGAAGCTAATTGGGAATATGTTAATAGTATTAAGCAAGATGTAAATAAAGCACCTATTAACACCTCATTAGGTGTACAATTTAATAAACCATATTTTGAATTTAGTGGTGCTTGTGCTGGTTGTGGTGAAACACCATACGTTGGTTTAGTATCACGTTTATTTGGAAAATCAATGATTATTGCTAATGCGACAGGTTGTAGTTCTATTTATGGGGGAAGTGCACCAACTAACCCTTACACCACTGATGAACACGGTTGTGGTCCATCATGAGCTAACTCATTATTTGAAGATAATGCTGAATTTGGTTATGGTATGCGTCTAGCGATAGATTACCAAACCAAATTAGTTTACCAAGCACTAGAGAAAGTTTGCAGTGAAATAAAAGATGCGCAAGTTATTGAACTTGCTAATGAAATTAAACAAAAGCAAAACCAACACGGTATGCAATGTAAGATTGCTCAACTAATTGAGAAATTAAAAAATGTTGAGCAAACTGAGAATGTGAAATATGTAATCACACATGCTGACCAATTATCTAAGAAATCATCTTGGATATTTGGTGGTGATGGGTGAGCATATGATATTGGTTATGGTGGATTAGATCATGTTATTGCTCAAAATGAGAATGTTAATATTTTAGTGTTAGATACTGAAGTGTATTCTAACACTGGTGGACAAGCGTCTAAATCTACACCTGCAGGGTCAATAGCTAAATTTGCAGCTAACGGTAAAGTAACACGTAAGAAAGATTTAGGATTAATTGCTATGAGTTATAAAAATGTTTATGTTGCTCAAGTTGCACTTGGAGCAAACCCTGGACAATTAATTAAAGCATTAATTGAAGCTGAGTCATATGATGGTCCATCATTAATCATTGCCTATGCACCATGTATTAACCATGGTATTAATTTAGCAAATAGTATTGTTGAAGAAAAGAAAGCAGTTGAAACTGGTTATTGAACATTATACCGTTACGATCCACGTAAACCTAATGCACCATTAACAATTGATTCTCCAGAACCAACTAAACCATATAGCGACTTCTTGTCTGGCGAACAACGTTATGTTTCTTTAACAAGGAAATCTCCAGAACATGCAAGCATTTTATTTGCTGCTAGTGAAAAAGAAGCAAAAGAAAGACGCGAGACATTAAAACAGATGTTAGCGAGCCAAAATAGTAAGAATTAGGCTATTTTAAGAAATTGTAGATTGAATAGAAGTTTATTAATTTGTGTTTTTTATTCGCTAACCTACAATTGTTTCAAATAATCAATAGCTTTTTGTAAAGTTTCATTGCTAGCAGATCCACCTTGAGCAAAATTCACTTTCCCGCCACCTGTACCATTTAATAATTCATTTATTTTGGTAATCAATTCTTGAGCATTGATTGCAAAACTATATACATAGTATTGAACTTTTGTATTAACGAGATTAAATAAAACGTATGTTATATTTTTATTTGTTTTTGCCAATGTAGACAATGCATTGATAATTGCTTTCGGTTGAAGATTGTTAGTTGTACAATAATTAATTGTTTTTGAAATAGAAACATTTCATTGTTGTCCAATCAAATCTTTTGTAGATTGTTCAACATTTAATTTTTGCTTTGCAAAGGTTAATAAGTGAAATTCTTTCTGTAAGTTTGTTAACGCGATCCTAAGTTTGTCAAGATTTTCTTGTTCATTCTCATAATCTAATTCATTTACCTTGTTAATGAATGACTTATCATCAATTTTTAATTCTTTCAGACTATTAACCATTTTTTCAACTTCGGATCTTATAAAACATATTTCCCTGTTCAAATATTTGTAAATTGTAACCTTGGTTGTTATTGCTTCAATACGATAAGCATTATCACCCTTAGAAACTAATTTTACAATTATAAATTGTTCAATTTTACTAGTATTTTTTACATGTGTTCCACCACATATCTCTTTTGATATGTCACCAATAGTAATAACTCTTAAATCTCCCTTGATTTTAGCATATACGTCTTCAAATCAAGCTAATGCGCCATATTCTTTAGCTTTCACTAAAGACATATAATCCACTTTAACATTTAGCGATTGTTTAATTAGTTTATTCACTTCTGTTTGAATCAATTTTATTTGTTCATCAGTTATTTTTTTATTGTAGTGAAAATCAAAAGTAACTTTTTCACTAGACTTAAACGCTCCTTCTTGTTGGATGTCTTGACTAATATATTTTCTTAAAACATATTGTAATAAATGTTCCACAGTATGATTGGCACTAGCTTTTTTACGATTAGCCGCATTGATGTATAAAGAAATTCCTTTATTAATAGTTAGCGCCCCGTGTTTTAGTTCAACTAAGTGAAGATGCTGACCATTAGGCATTTTTATGACATTTAAAATATCATAATGCTTCCCATCTATTATTGCATAACCACTATCACATACTTGTCCGCCGCTTGTTGCATAGAAGCATGTGATATCGGTAACAAAATAACCATGACTTACTTTATCTACTTGTTTAAAATCTAAATCAAATAAACCGATGATTTTAGTATTCTCAACGGTGGTGATGTCATAATCAAAAATGCTAGGTTGTACAAAATTAATTAAATCGTTATGTTGTTGTAACATTCCTTTTGTTTCAATATTCGCCCGTGAAACATCTTGATGCTTACTAAATCTTTGCTTATAAGCATCAAGATCGATAGTTAAATGGTTTTCTTTTGCTAGTTCTTGAATAATTTCAAAGGGAAAACCATATGTATCTACTAGTTTAAATATAGTGTCAGTTGGTAATTCATTTTTATTTTGTATGAGCGCTTGTTCAAATAATTTATAACCATTCTCTAATGTTTTAGCAAATAATTCTTCTTCTTTAGTTAGAGCATTAGTTATCTCATCTTGCTTAGTAACTAAGTAAGGATAGTAATTAGCCATAGTTTTAATCACCACCTTGCTAATTAATGCCGTAAATTTATTTTCAATTTTTAAACGTCTAGCACAAACCATTGCCCGACGAATTAAACGACGAATAATTGAACCACGCTCTTTATTTGATGGATGCACACCATCAGCAATGGCAAAGGTGCATGCTTTAAGATGATCGGCAATTATTTTAAAATCACGATTAATATTTTTTTGTTTAACATTATCACTAAAATACGCATTAACGTCATATTGATATGAAGTTAAAGTATTAATTTCTTTAATAATTGGCATAAACATGTCGGTATCAAAATCTGTTGGTACATCTTGAATAATCGACGCTAACCTTTCTAAGCCAGCACCAGTATCAATGTTTTTCCTACTTAGTTCTTGATAATTATTGTTTCCGTCATTATTAAATTGACTAAAAACAATATTTCATATTTCAACATAACGGTCATTTTCAATATCATCAAAGATTAACTTTTCACCAATATTTTTTGGATCATATTTTATGCCGCGGTCATAATAAATCTCTGTGCAAGGACCACATGGTCCTTGACCTATTTCCCAAAAATTTCTTTCTTTATTACATTTAATAATATGACTTTGCTTTATCCCTAATTTAATCCATAGATCGTATGATTCTTTGTCTTGTTCATATACAGTAATGTAAAGACATTCATGAGCAAACCCAAAATGTTGTATTAATAACTCATATGCTCAATTAATTGCTTCTTTTTTAAAATAATCACCAATTGAAAAATTACCAAGCATTTCAAAAAATGTGTGGTGTCTTGAAGTTACACCAACATTTTCAATATCGTTTGTTCTAATTGCACGTTGACTATTTGTTAAACGATTATTATTTGGTGTTAGCTCGCCAGTAAAATATTTTTTAAGCGTAGCAACGCCTGAGTTGATTCATAACAATGAATCATCATTAATAGGGACAAGTGATTTTGATGGTAATATTTCATGATTTTTACTTTTAAAAAAGTCTAATCACGTTTGTCTAATTTGGTCAAAAGTTAATTTTTTCATTATTCTTGTGGTTGGTAATTAGTAACTACTCATTGAATATCAGCATCTTCATCACATAGATTAGTAAATGTTTCTAATCTATTCTTTGTATCTTCATCTAAGGTTGTTATTGGGTTTTGCGCAATTCATGTTATTTGTGCAGAATATATGCGACATTTGTTATCAAGTAATACATGTTTAACGGCGCTAAAATCTTTTGGCGAAGTCTTAATTTCAATCGCATCTTCTTGTTCAATAATATCAATTATTTCATAAGACAATGTTCAATTCATTATTTGATCAACATTGATGTTGGGATCTTTGTAGACAACGATATAACCAACATTATCAAAAAAGATTTTAACACTATTTATTTTTGCAATTTGGGCATGTAATTTTGATAAATAACCGTTAATGTTACTAATCGTACGGTTAACATTATCAGTTAATGTATTGATAACGATTTGTAAACCATTCGGACCGTAACATTCAAATTCCTTTGTTGACAGTTCGGCTTCATCTTTAGCCGAGCCATTCATGTTACGATTAATAGATTCTCATGATAAATTATTGTCTAACGCTTTATCAATCGCAGCTTTTAATCTTGGATTAGCATCAGGGTTAGGCCCACCAACACGACTAGCCGCTTTAATTTCCCGTGCTAATTTTTGTCACAACTTTGCTTGTAGTTGTTGTTTTTTATTAGTTTGACTAGCAACGAGGTGCTTACGTGGCATATGCAATAATTATATGTGACATAATAAATTTATTGAAGGGTTGTATAAATTAATAAACCTTTTATACAAAAGACTGCTAAACATTGATTTTGATAACAATGTATAATCGATATATGAATCAAACACTATCGATATTTATTCAAATTAGCATGTGAATTGCCGTACTATTATCATTCATTGTATTAGTACCAGGAGTTGTTAATATTATTAAAACTCGTAATACAATGGGCGTAAGCAAATGAATGTATATTCTATATCCAATTTGTAGTGCAGTATGGATCACTTATGCTATTTTGCTTATCTTCCAACACGATATCCCAATCGGTGAGCTAGTTGGAATGATTGTGTCAGATACTATCTCCGTTGGGCTTTCATTATGAATCCTTTTTATGAAACTACGTAATGTTTCATTAGCAAAAAAACAACACATGACAGAATACGAATGATATAAAGCCTATGTTAAGCAAAAAAAGGAAAAAGAAAGATTAAAAGCTTTAGGAATTCATTCGACTGCTGATCTAGTTAATAGCAAGCAACACCAAGACTATATGTCTAAAATCATTGATTCATTAGCCGTTGAACATCCAAGTATTGTTGATGATCGGATTACTTCTAGTCGTGAATATCGTAAAATGACTAACAAATCAATAAATACTGCCCAAAAACGCATTGAACATTATAAAAATGTGGCTTCTAATGCTGATATGGCAAAAACCATTTCATTAGTCTATCTTGATTTATATCAAGGTCGTGATGCAAAACGACAATCAAGTTAACAAATTACTAAATTAGCACTCTACATGTGAGAGTGCTAATTTTATTGTATAATGGTACTATGAACTTTTCACATACACCACCAGACGACAATAAAAACCCATTAGGTAAATATGCTCGTAATCTTAACCAAGATGTTATTGATAATAAGATCGATCCGATTATTGGTCGTAATGAAGAAATTAGACGGATTATTGAAATTATTTCAAGGAAAACTAAAAATAATCCAGTGTTGATAGGCGAACCGGGTGTTGGTAAAACAGCCATTGTTGAGGGCTTAGCCCAACGAATTGTTAATAAAGATGTTCCTGATAGTTTAAAAAATAAAATTATTTATGAACTATCATTACCAGCAATTATTTCTGGTGCTAGTTTTCAAGGACAATTTGAAGAGAGAATGAATGCCATTGTTAAACAAGTAAAAGAAGCAAATGGTCAAATTATTCTATTCATTGATGAAATACATCAATTAGTAGGAATGGGTTCTTCTGGTAAATCGTCGATGGATGCGGCTAATATTTTAAAACCAATGATGGCTAGAGGCGAAGTAAAAATCATTGGTTCAACAACATTAAGTGAATATCGACAAAACATTGAAAAAGATGCTGCCCTTGAAAGACGTATGCAAAAAATTTATGTTAAAGAACCGTCAAAACAGGAAACGCTAACAATTATGCGTGGGTTAAAAGAAAGATGAGAGTTATTCCATCAAGTAAAAATCCATGATTCAGCATTAATTGCTGCGGTTAATTTATCAGAACGTTATATTAACGAACGATTCCTTCCCGATAAAGCAATTGATTTAATAGATGAAGCAGCAGCTAAGGTTAAAACAGAAATTCACTCCTTGCCAATTGAATTAGATCAAATTAACCGTGAAATTATTCATACTGAAACAGAAAAAGCCGCCTTACAATCAGAAACCGACACGAAGTCTAAAACACGTTTAGAAGCCGTTGAGAAACAATTAATTGCGCTTAAAAAGGAACAAAAAACACGACACGATGAATGATCTAAACAAAAACAAGAACATACGAAACTAATTGAATTAAAAAAGCAATTAGATGACAACAAACAAAAAGCTGAAAGATTACAATCAGAAGGTGAATTTGAAAAAGCTGGTAAATTAATGTATGTTGACACCCCTAATTTAATTAAACAAATAGAAGCCCAAGAAAATAAAATTAAGAACAACCAAAAGGTTATAATTCGTGATTCAGTAACTGCTGATGAAGTTATGGAAGTTATCTCGAAAACTACTGGCATTCCATTAAACAAATTAATGAATGATGAGAAAACTAAGTTAATGCAATTAAAAATTTCGCTAGGTGCAAGAGTTAAAGGCCAAGATGCTGCCATTGATTTAATATCACAAGCAGTTTTACGTTCGCGAGCAGGAATTAATGATCCTAACCGCCCGACCGGTTCATTTTTGTTTTTAGGTCCAACAGGTGTTGGTAAAACGGAATTAGCCAAAGCGTTAGCATACGAATTGTTTGATTCACAAAAAGCAATGGTGCGATTTGATATGAGTGAATTTATGGAAAAACACAGCGTTAGTAAACTAATTGGTGCTCCACCAGGATATGTCGGCTATGAACAAGCTGGTGCATTAACCGAAGCAATTAGACGTCGGCCATATAGTGTAATTCTATTTGATGAAATTGAAAAGGCTCACGCTGATGTTTTAAATATTCTTTTACAAGTATTAGATGATGGCCAACTAAAAGATTCACAAGGACGATTGGTCAATTTCAAAAATACGATTATTATCATGACTTCAAATATTGGGCATTCAGAAATCCTAGAAGATAAAAGCAATGAAGCGATTAATGAATTAAAGAAATATTTAAAGCCAGAATTTATTAATCGTATTGATGAAATTATTATTTTTAATAAATTATCTAAGAAAATCGTTAATGATATTGTTGTTAAATTGTTAGATGAATTAGTTGAACGCTTGAAAAATGATGACATTAACATTAAATACACCAGTGAGGTTGTCAATAAAATAAGTTCAGAAGGTTATGATGCTGTCTATGGGGCTAGACCAATTAAACGTTATATTCAAAAAAATATTGAAAATATGTTGGCATCGAAAATTGTTGACAACACAATTATTAAAAATAAACCTTACACAATTGATGTTGTTAATAATAACATTGTCATTAGTAAACAAAGTAAAAATTAGCTTGTTAAGTAATTGATATAATGTTTTAACAATATGTCAAAGAAGATTTTAATCATTTACAACTCACGGGAAGAAACCCAAAATACAAAAAGAATTGCAACATATATGGCACAAGCTATTGATGCTCAACTTATTAGTATTAGTGAGGTTGACAATTATAAAATTGAGGATTATGATTTAGTTGGTTTTGGTAGTGGCGTTTATTTTGGTAAATTTGGTAAATCATTAATAAAATACATTAATAACCTCGAACCTTTTAATCAATCATGTTTTGTATTTTATACAAGTGGGGCTAAAAAATGCGATAAAGCAATGAATAATTTTATTGATCTTCTACTTAGCAAAAAAAGAAAATGTATAGGTTCATGACATTGTCTTGGTCGCGATGTTGCATTTACGTTGTTTAAGAAAACTGGCGGATTTAATAAAGGACGACCAAGTGAGCAAGATTGCCAAGATGCGGCTATCTTTATTAAAGAATTATTTGACAAATAATTTATAATAATCTCGTGACCGACATCAACCTGCAAAGACCAACTTTTGATACTCGTAACATAAAGAAGTATTCATACTTGTGAACATTTATTGGTATTTTCGCCGTTTTTGTTTCATTAGTTATATCAACGCTTATATTGTTACCTCCATTTGACACAAAAGGGAATGGGGTTTTCCAAATTTTAGGATTATGAACTTCTTCAGATAATGTTCCAACATTATCACTATTCTTTTATATTGCGATTGGGTGTTTATTGGTTTTATTGCTTTTTGTTATCATTACGACAGCGATCGACCAACGTGTCTATCGATTTCGATTTTCAGCACCATTTATTCGGACTGGATTTTTAAATATTTTTTATGGTTTAATATTTATTATCATTGGTTTAATTTCACAACCAACAACAGCTAATGAACATGTTAATAATTTAATATGAAGTTATTACAACAATGCTCATCATGTCACTGTTGCTGGAATAATTATTGGTTCAATTGATATTCTTTTTCTTGCTTACTTTATATTTGAAATCGTTGTGGGAATCGTTCACGAAAAAAGATGTATTCGTCGTTATGAGAAAATTAAACACTTGGCTAATAAATCAATTGCTTTAGTTGTAAGCACATACATTGATGGTATTAGTTTATTTTATCGACGCGTTTTTGGTGTGTTCAAAAACGCTTACTATAAAAATGGGTTTAAACAAAAGCTAGTCAAATGAAGAATAATTAATCGTTATATTGTATTTAATTTCTTTTTTTCATTCTTTTTCACCTTTTGTCTAATTTATCTAATAGTTTTTTTATGTTGTTTTGATAAATTCAATCCATTAATCATGAATAAGTGGTTTATTCCTACTATGTTGTTTCTTATTTTTTTATTGTCATGAGTAATTTTTGTTTTTCTTAACACCTCCCACACATTAAGAAAACTAAGAAATATCAACAAAAACATTTATTACAAGATTCATCGCTTTTATGTTGCTGGTATTTTTATACCATGAGTGGGAATGATTTATGAATGTATTTATCGTCGTAATGTAAATGCCGAATTAAAACAAACAGTTATTATTAAGAAGAACAAAAATCTTCCAATGCACATCACGTTTAATGTTGTCAAAATATTAACATCTATTATCACATGTATTGTTATTATTCCCCTATCATTTATCGGTGCAACGCTAATGGACAAATATAACCCAACACCAAACCAAACGCTACCATTAACAACAACAAATATTGATTCACCACACTATGAAGCGAATAAACCATTTTTGAACGGATTTAAATTAGATAATTCGCCTCATAGCGCTTTAACTTACAATGTTGGTTTTGGTGCATACAATCACGACATGCATTTTTTTAATGACCAAGCTGGCCATTTTTTAAATGGACAAGCATGGGCTGAATCGTCGAATGCCGTTCAACAATCGATGAATGGTATTGCAAGAACTTTAGGTGCATATCATGATACCAATTGAAACGGACAATATCATAAATTTAACTGAAGTTCATTAGAAAATGAAGCTCTTAACCTTCGCGGGGTAAGAACTGTTTGGCAAACATTATTTAATGATGACAAAATAAATGATGGCCTTAATTATGGTAATTGATCTCGTGATGAAAATATTTATTCTCCAATAAAGGGTTCATTAAATGTTTTTGATGATGAATCTTATCAAAGTCAGTACAGTGTTGTTAACCCTGATACAATATTAGGGACGCATAACGGATTATTTGATTTCATTAGTATGGAAGAGTTAGACCGCAACTCTACTCGTTCTTATTATGTTGATGAATACAAAAGCATTCTCGATTCAAGCATCGTTGCTTTTGAAAATAATGAATGTAATGAATTTAACGAGGTTAAAGATTATTATTCAGGAACTTATGCCTACAATTACATTTTACCATGAGTTCCAGTTCCATTAAATCAAATGCAGGGGCAAGTGGTTGGTGGATTAAGTACACTAATGCGTTATCCTAGTACAGCGAAGCGTTATGCATTGACTAGTATTCCTGGTATTATGGGATTATTTCAACTAAGACGATGTTTAATTATTAATCAAATACCTATTGTTGATGAAAATGGCAAACAAGAATATTATCATTCAAATGGCACTTATTCTTCAAGTGATAAATCTGGCATTCCAGTTCATTTTACTTATATTTCTGGTCACCTTGATGCTTACGATAATGGCGGAGCAATTCGTCGTTTACAATTAAAAGCCATCAATCAAATATTCGAAGATGAATTATTTGTTCACGATGATAATGGTGGCAGACAACAACCAACTGGTAATTTTGTTTTAATGGGCGCTGATTGAAATTTAACACTACCTTGATCAAAAGGGTATGAAGGCAATGGTGAGCTTAACGACCCAACAATTCCTCCGTTTGATTGAGATGAATATGAAACTAAAGCCGATCCAGTTAATAGTAATGATCCAAATAGTTGACAAAATTTAAAAAGCAACAAATATGACTCATCAAAAACTTATAAGAAAGGCGATATTATTAGTGCACCGATTTATACTGCTAATACACAACTCTCACCAAGTGGTTTAGACGTAAATGTCGTGAAAGGAATTAATCCCGACGTTGTTGATGGAAAAACAACAACTTCAGATTCTGAATATTCTGATGATTATGATTATCTTGACAACGGCATTACACTTAATCATCGAGGAACATGTTTATACGAAGCAGTCAAAGATGTACCAGTTAACAATGGCCCAGTTGACAACAATCACAAATTCAATAATACTTACTGAAAAGTGTTTGTTCATCCAACTTATCGCGGTACATCGTTAACGAAAAGTGTTCGTGAGAATTATTTGCCAGTAACCGATCCGGCTAAGCCAATATACGCACCTTCAACACCAAAACCACAAAATCTAAATGATTGTCGAATCGCTACATTTTTCGGCAATCATGCTACTCCATCTTCGCGAAACGCAGGAATGCGTTATTATGGTGATAATGAAAAAGTAAACCCATTAAGTGACTGGAACCAATACAAACACACAATTGATGGCTTTTTAGCATCTTATAACATTAATGTTAATGGTACCTTTAGTTTCGATAATAATTTTATCTATTCTGACCATATGCCAGTTAGCATCAAGTTTAGCTTAGATTACTAATAATAATCTCGTCTTTTTTCTTTTTCTTAGGTAACATTAAGAAATGGCAAATAATGATTGTTAATGGATATAACATGACAATTGCAATTAATACATAAATATTAAAATGTTTTTGCAAACAACCACCAATAATTAAAGGAACAACAACAACAACACAAACTAATGTGTGTAAAATAATTGCTAGTGTTACAACAGATTTTTTCCCCACTTGATTTTTTATTAACGCAAAAATAAAATTATTAACTAAATGCGCTAATAAAATAACAAGAAAATTAAATGGAATACCTAGCAAACATGCATAACCAATGTTTTTATAATTATTTCCAACTTTACAAAATATTAAAATTGCACAGATGATAAAACATAAAGAAGATAGACATGAGCAAACGATTAATGAATGCTTAAAATATTTATTTTGTTCCGAAGATTCGATCACCGGCGTCTCCCAATCCTGGAACGATATAACCATTCTTATTTAATTGTTTATCAATCGCACAAGTGAAAATGTGTATTGTTGGATGTTGTTTATTAACAGTGGCTATTCCTTCTTTTACAGCTAGTAATGTCACTAAAACAATAGATTTAGGTTTGTATTTTTTAATGATTTCTATTGCATTAGCTGAAGAAAAACCTGTTGCTAGCATTGGATCAATTAATAAAACATGACTTCCAGCAATTGAATTTGGCATTTTACAATAATACTCAACTGGGCGTAATGTTTTTTCATCCCGATACAAACCAATAAAACCAACAGGAGCTGATGGAATAATATTTTTAAAGCCATCTAGCATTCCTAACCCCGCTCTTAAAATTGGTACCAGCACAATTTTATCTTTCAATTTATAACCCGTTGTTGGTCCCATTGGTGTTTCAATGTTAAATGGCATAGTTTCAATATGCTTAGTTACCTCATAAGCCATTAATTGACTTAGTTCTAGCAAGTTGGCTTTAAAATCACGTGAATCAGTATGTTTATTACGCATTCGTGATAATTTAACCCGGATGATAGGGTGATCAATTAAATGAACATTTTTAAAGCACGACTTGTTTCGCATTGTCAAATAAAAATTTCTCCTTCATATTCTTACGTCACTCAATTAGTTTCGTATTAAGTTTAGGATATTTTAAAGCAAGAATATGGACTGCTAGCAAACCGGCGTTATAACTATTGTCAATACCAACTGTCGCAACCGGAATTGCTTTTGGCATTTGTACAATTGATAATAAAGAATCAATGCCACCAATAGAACCATTTAATGGTACACCAATAACTGGTAAAGTTGTTTGACTAGCAATAACACCAGGCAAGTGGGCTGCTAACCCAGCCCCAGCAATAATGATTTCACACCCTTTGTTTTGAATATTACGTAAAGTAATAGCTAATTTTTCTGGCACACGGTGGGCAGATAAAATGTAAGATTCATACTCAATCCCGAACTCTTTTAATACACCAGCGGCGGGTCGCATTTTTTCTGTATCTGATTTACTACCAAAGAAAATAGCTACTTTCATAATGTTATTATATAATAACCACACGTTTTCGATATTTTGGTTTTGGCTGGGATATCGTGAAGCTAAAACAAGCATATGGCTATCAATAAACAAGAAAAAGAAAGAATCATTAAAGAATTTGGTGGTAAAGAATTAAACACCGGTGCAGTTGAGGTACAAGTAGCAATTTTAACTGCTGACATTAATTCAATTACTAACCATGTTGAAAAAAACAAAAAAGATCATTCATCTAAACGCGGTCTATATCAAAAGGTTAGTCGTCGTCGTAAATTACTAAAATATTTAGAAAGAACAGATATTGAAAGATATCGTGCTCTAATTGCTAAATTAGAAATTAGAAAGTAATTTTTAGTAGTTTATCTAGTGTCTGTCACTAAATAACATATAAATTAATTATTTTAAGTTATTTCTTTTAAACACATTCAATACTTGTTTATTAAATTTAACTTGCTGTGCGTTAAATTCAGTTTGTTGTTTAATAAAGTCACCAACATATTTATTAAACTCTTCTTGTCTTGCTCAACGAACGTCATTCTCCGCCCACCTTGCATCATTCTCTTTTTTGAAAGCTTCTGCTCAATCTCTAAATCATTTTGGCGCCACATTGACTCCTTTATTAATTATAACACATTCAAAAATAGCACCTATTAGTCTTGAATAAGTAGCTTTTGTTATTTTATACTCTTTATTATTTTTCATTTTCTCTTTTATTCCTACACATATATTTACAAGAATTTCACCCATTTTTCTCAAAGATTTTTAAAATTTCTACAAAAAAAGCAACTTTCTAATAGAAACTTTACGATAACATATAATAAATAAATGAAGATTTATGATTCATTAACTAACAAGAATATTGAGCTTGTTACTAATAAAATCACGATATACAATTGCGGGCCAACCGTTTATAACGATGTGCATATTGGAAATATTCGCCCTGTTATAACTTTTGATGTCTTGCACCGCTTATTACTAGCGTATGGTTTTAATGTGCAAATGATCCATAATATCACCGATATTGACGATAAAATTATAAATCGCAGTCAGGAATTAAATATTAGTGAGTCTGAAGTGTCTAATATTTATCACAAAAATTATTTAGAAATTCTTAAAACTTTTCGCATACCTTATTCAAACTACGTCATGCCAAAGGTTTCTGATAACATTGATGGAATTATTGAATATATTCAAAAATTAATTAATGTTAACGCTGCATACACCACTCCTACTGGCGATGTATATTTTGATGTTAATAAAATAAAAAATTATGGTTGTTTAAGTCATCAAAATATCGATGAATTAAAAATAAATACTAGATCGACAATCGCTAACGACAAAAAGTCGCCGCTAGATTTTGTATTGTGGAAAACAACCAACAATGGATTGAAATGATATTCACCATGATCAACTGGCCGACCAGGTTGACACACCGAATGTGCATATTTTATTAATAAATATTGTGTTGACCATGTAACGATTCATGGCGGTGGCATTGATTTAAAATTTCCGCACCACGAAAATGAAAATGCACAAAACAACGCTTTATTTAATCGTAATATTGCCGATATTTGGATGCATGTTGGTCACATAAACGTTAACAATGAGAAAATGGCTAAGTCGGCTAATAATTTTATTTTAGTAAAAGATATTCTTAAAACTTTTGCCCCAAACATTATTCGTTGGTTTATGTTTTCAACAAAGTACCAAAATCCCTTAAATTATTCATTAGAAATTTTGCAACAAACAAAAAAAGATTTTATTAAGTTTGTCAAAAATATTAATTTAGTTTGTATTGAAGCACACACAAAGAACCATCCAGTTAAATTTAACCTAGAAGCTAAAGCTATTCCAGATTTCTTATTAGCCTTACAAGATGATTTGGATTTTCCTAATGCCATTGCTGCTATTCATAAACAAGCTAAACAATTAATGGGTTTATTGAAAGCTAAAAAATATGATGAACTTCAACAATCAATGAATAGTATTTATAAGAGCTTATTTATTATTGGGATTGAAATTTATCATCCGATGGAACAACCAGCTATTTCCTCATTAATTATTGAATGAAAATCAGCCATCGATCGTAAAGACTATGTGCTAGCTGACAAGTATCGCTCGCAACTTGAAAAAAAAGGGATTATCTAATGAGTAATTTATTATTTGGTAAGAAAGCATTATTAGAAAACATTAATTCAATTAATAAAGTTCATATTTTGAAAATCGAGCAAAAGACAATTAGTCTTTTAAAAGCCCATGACATTCCATTTATTATTGAAAAGCAAAGTTACTTTGCTAAATTTAATAAAAATTTAAACCATCAAAACATTGTGTGTGAATTAAAGCAAACAAAAACTATAACACTAGATGAATTATTAGAATCAACAAAACAGAAATCAATTATTCTTGTGCTTGATAGTTTGCAAGACCCGCAAAATTTTGGGGCAATTATTCGTAGTGCCGAAGCATTAGGAGTTGATGCAATTATTTACAAAAAAGATGGTCAAGTACAAATAAACGATTTTGTTATTAAAAGTAGTACCGGAGCCATTAACCACATACCACTAATACGTGTCACTAATTTAGTTGAAACTATCAAACAATTAAAACAACATAATTATTGAGTCTACTGCTCTACATTAAACGATAAGTCTAAAAATTTTAACCATGTAAACTTTGATGATAAAGTTGTTTTAATTGTTGGCAACGAACAAAAAGGGGTATCTCCATTAGTTGCGTCTATTGCTGATTTTCAAATTAAAATACCAATGTATGGTTCCACTCAATCATTAAATGTTTCTGTTGCTACTGGGATATTGTTAAATCATATCGCTCAAAAACATAAAGGAGAGAAGTGGTAATTGTTATTTTTGGTGGTAGTTTTGATCCACCACATAATGGTCATTTAGCACTATATAAATGCGTTAAACAACATATTAAATTTAATAAATTTATTGTTGTTCCAACGTGTTGCTCTCCATTTAAAAAAAATACACAAATAAATTCTTTTCCTGAATCACGTTTAACAATGACTAAATTATTATTTGACAAATATCAGGATATTATTGTCGATGATTTTGAAATTAAGAAAACAAAAATTGTCAATGAGAAAATTAATAGTTCTGTTGTTTTTTCAATTCAAACAATTAACTATTTAATAAATAAATACCCAAAAGCGAAAATGTATTTTGCCATTGGTTATGACCAATATCTAGATTTTCCAAGATGAAAATCGTGACGGCAAATACTAACAAAAACACAATTGTTAGTTGTTTCGCGTTATAACAAAATTAAACAATTAAACCCACTAAAAGATTGGAAATTATTTGATGTTAAGAATGATGATAAGATTATTAACAACATTAAACTTTTACATATGCCACTTATTAATTGCTCTAGCACCAAGCTACGCGATTATTTTGACCCAAAATACATACCTAAATCTGTTTTAATGTTTATGCAACAATCTGCACCATATATGCCTTATATTAGAGAAGTTAATAAAATTTCTAATAAACGCTACGACCACACACAACGAGTTATTAAAATGGCAAATTACTTATTAAAACGTAATTACTCATCTGTTGTTAGGCAACAACTTAATCTTGCTGCAATATATCACGATATATGTAAAGAATGAAGTGACAATGATATTAAATCATTTGTTGGCAAATATGATAAGAAAAAATTTCCATCAATTCATTGTTTACATGGGTTAGCTGCAAGTAAATGATTAAAACAACACAACTATGTTAATGATCCGGCAGTTCTTAATGCCATTACTAATCATGTTGTTCCACCAGAAAAACCTGACTTTTTAACAATGATTTTATATTTAGCTGATAAGTTAGAAGAAAAACGGACAAAAAAAGACCTTCCTGAAAATAGAAAAAAGCTAGTAAATGAAGCGTTAATAAACTACCAAAGAGTTTTTGATAAAATTTTACTTTTTAATAAGCGACTTTTTAGACACTAATTTTCATTTTATATAATCTTATTATTAATGTCTAACAAACAAACATGTATTAATTTTTCCTATCATACTGCTAAAGGATTACGCGATATTAATGAAGATGCTTATTGACAAGGCATTAATAAGTCTAACCAAATTCTTTGTGTTTTATGCGACGGAATAGGTTCACAAGATGATAGCCAAATTGCTTCGCAAATAACCGTTAAAGAATTTCAAGATTATTTTTCAAAAAGAAGAAAAATATACAATTGTAAGAAAATGTTCCATATTTGTTTAGAACGTGCTTATAAGAAAATTACCAATTGTTCTAATAAAGATTTAAACGGTAAGAAAATAGGGACAACATTAGTTGTATTGTTCATTAACAATGACCAAGCAACTTGTTTTA
Source organism: Mycoplasmataceae bacterium (assembly GCA_031257095.1). Classification (GTDB taxonomy): domain Bacteria; phylum Bacillota_I; class Bacilli_A; order Mycoplasmatales; family Mycoplasmoidaceae; genus Malacoplasma_A. The sequence continues at coordinate 34,516 of JAIRPI010000011.1, forward strand.
ATCTTGGTGATTCACGTCTCTATCATTTTTCATTACAACAAAATAAATGAGACCAGATCACAAAAGACCATAATCTATACAATCATATTATGGAATCGGTAGAAGCTGACCCATCATTAGATAAGAATCTATTAATTGAAAAATACAAAAATCAATTGCATGCTTTAACACGATGTTTAGAAAGCAACGCGCTTGTTCATAAAAAATATGATACTTTTTCATTTGCTTTTGAAGTTGGTGATGTATGTTTTTTAGCAAGCGATGGCGTTTATCACTTTATCAATTTAAACGACATTAATAAGATAATTAGCGATCAACGTAATTCTTTTGAAAAAGTTGCGCAAAAATTAGTTGACAAAGCCCTTCAAAACAAAAGCAACGATAATCTCACGTGCATTATTGTTGAAAAAACTAATGCCTGCCAATAAACCAACATTACCAAAATTAACAATGTCTAACGCTAAAAAAGTTGGTGATATTGTCGTTGGTGAATATAAAATTTTACGCGAAATTGATCGCGCTGGTTTTGGTATTATTTATTTGGCACAATATCTTGGTACGCGAAGCGATATTGACAAGGAAGTTGCAGTAAAAATAGTTAAACGAACCGAAGATCATAAAGATAGTGATTGAAGTAAATTGCTAGCTGAGCAAATTACTAGTATTCGTGTAACTGGTTTTCCAAATATTGTTAAAACTTTTGATTTTATTACCTTAAAAAAAGGTGAAATTGTTCCAACCGACCACAACCCAGACGAATATATCATTGTGATGGAATACATTGATGGTAAAACACTTGATCATTATCTTAAAGATAATATTACGGTAAATTTAGATGATGCGGTAGGTATCTTTAAAAAAATTATTATTGGTGTGCAAAGCTTACACACACTTGGCGAAAGAATAATTCATCGTGACTTAAAGCCAGAGAATATTATGATTAGTGATGATTTAATTGATGTAAAGATAATTGATTTTGGTGTTTCTTCAGTTTTCGATGTTGCAACCGGACAATATAAGACTAATGAAGAAACACATTTTGGCACTGCTTATTATTTACCACCAGAAATATATAGTAGCAAAATGTATGATGGCATAAAGTGAAAACCAATACCTGAGCAAATTGATTTTTATGCTGCGGGTGTAATGTTATATGAAATGTTAATGGGACAAAAACCATGGTTTTTTGATCGTAAGAAATATAAAGCGGATGAAGAAAAAAGATATGTTAAGGATTATGCTTTAGCCCCAGCGAAATTTGACATGTTAAATATTAGTAAAATCGATTCTACTATTCCAGTCGCTATTGAAAATATTATTTTTCGTTGCCTAGCATCTAAACAAGAGGACATAAAATATCGCTACAATAGCGCTAGTGAAATTCTCGAAGATCTAAAATCTTATGAAAATAAGAAAAATAATAATTTATTAGGTAGTGATTTTCTAATTAAACCGGCACACAAACGTTTTTATCAAAATAGCATGTTCCCAAATATATATGGTGACAAAGTAAGAAGACGTTTATTTGAACAAAAATGATTTTATATCATGGTTACAATTATTATTCTCACCGTTATTATTGTAATAATTATTTACCATGTGCTTCGTCCTAACGATTTATAATTGGCAACAATTTCTATGTTATAATTTTAATTAGTGATTAAGCATTTATTAAGATTATCAGATCTAACAATCAAACAAATTAATGATATTATCGATTTAGCCATCGCCTATAAAAACAAGAAAAAAACATTACCTGATTTATCAAAATATTTAGTCGCTAATATATTTCTAGAATCTTCAACTCGTACGCACTATAGTTTCTTAGCAGCGCAGCAGAACCTTAAATGTAAGATTTTAGATTTTGCATCATTAACATCTTCGATGAACAAAGGTGAAACTTTTTATGATACATGTAAAACTTTTGTTGCGATGGGTGCTAATGCAATTGTTTGTCGTAGTAGTCAAAACCAATGGTATAAAGAAGTATTACCACTAGATGTTCATTTAATTAATGCTGGTGATGGCACATTAGATCACCCCACTCAAACATTACTAGATTTAATGACTATTAAAGAACATTTCCATAAATTTAACGGCTTAAATGTTGCCATTGTCGGTGATATTGTCCACTCGCGTGTTGCACATTCTAATATTGATGTTATGAAAAGGCTAGGAATGAATGTATATATTTGTGCACCAAAAGAGCTCCAAGATAAAAAATATAAATATGTTGAATTTGATAAAATTATTCATAAATTAGATGTTATTAATTTATTAAGAATACAAAATGAAAGACTAGAACAAACGCTACAAATAAGTTTATCTGATTACAATAAACAATATGGTCTGAGCACACCCCGATTAAATAAGACAAAAACCAAATGCATTATTATTCATCCAGCGCCGTTTAATCGTAATGTTGAGATTAATGATGATTGTGTTGAGCACAAAAAATCAAAAATATTCACACAAATTACTAATGGTGTGTTTATTAGAATGGCTGTATTGAACCTTATTTTAAATAAATAATTTTTCGGCTAAAAAATTAACTTTTTAAAAATATTTTGAGAAAAACAGGAAGAGTTAAATAAGATGTCAAGGAATTTATGAAATATGTGGTTGATGTTTTCCAAAGAAACAATCTAAAATAAACGTTTATATATACAGAGATTTAATACCATTATTTATCTATTTACGCTCGTAAAATCTTAAAAATTTAAAAATAATTTGAGAAAAATAGGTGAAATTCTTGTAAATATATATGGAGGCATACAAAAATGAAAGAGAATAAAGAATATGAAATAACGAAATCAAATAGAGAAGACTGAGTCGGTGTCACTTTTCAATGTCATATAATTAATAAAGGAGTTAGCGTGGCACCAAAGTGATTTAGGGATTTTGCAGCGAAACAAGAAGAATTTAATAAATATGTGGGTGATTTTATTAAACATCAAGAAGAGTTTAATAAACAACAAACTGAATTCAACGAACGTGTTAGTCATTTCATTAAACACGTAACAGACGTATTTGAACGAAATAATTTAAAATAATTGTGGAAAAATAGGTGAAATTCTTGTAAATATATATGGAGGTATATACAAAAATGAAAGAGAACAAAGAATATGAAATGACTAAATCAAGTAGAGAAGACTGAATCGGTGTCGCTTTTCAATGTCATATAATTAATAAAGGAGTAAACGTGGCGCCAAAATGATTTACTGAATTCGTTAATAAGCAATTCAAGCCGCTAGCTGAGAAAGCTTCAAGGATTGAAGTCGATGTCAGTGATATTAAAGTCAGACTAGCAAAAGTTGAAAATCGACTAGAATCCATCATTAAACTTAACAATTTAAGAACAGAGTAGATTATATACTTGCAAACAGCTATTATTCTAATTTGCTAATTATTGCAAGTCCATCACCAATGTCAACAATTTTTAATGAGAAACTTGTTTGCGAAACTAATCATTCTCTAAAAATATTTACTTTTTCAACTAATTTTTTCTGATTTTTAGACAATGTTTTATTGTTAAATTTTTTTAAAAAAATATTATCGATTACCATTTTGCCATTATTTTTAAGTAGTGGCAAATACTTATTTACAAGTAATTCCTGATGGGATTTAGCTCCATCGATAAAAATTAAATCAAATGCTTGCGAAGAATCTAGATTGTAAGCGTGTGCATCCTCGTTTACAATAGAGATTTTTTTATTGTTACTTAAAAAAGCGCATGCTTTTTTATAGCGCGTACTATCTTTTTCAATAGTTAATATTTTATCAATGCCATCAACCTCGCTGAAACATTGAGCACTATACCCATAAGCAGTACCTATTTCTAGTATTGTGTGGTATTTGTTGTCAATAATGAGTTTTTTAATAAAAGCTAGTGTATCGTTATTTAAATAAGGAATTTTGTCTTGAATACAATTTTCTTTCAATTCTTGACAAGTCATCTATTCTTTTTCGAATGACTTTTCTAAGCGATTACGTTTAAAAGCAAATCCACGGTGTGCCGACGGGGTCTTTTTCCTTCATTTTTTTTGTGTTGGTTGCATTTGTTATAATTATAGCAAATGGGTAAACGCTCATCTGCACCGTCTGATAATATAGGCAAAGCCGCTTACCGTCGTAAGTTATTAAAAAGAATTTTTTTCGGTTCAACCATTTCACAAATTCTTTTTCGTGGCTATTTGTTAATCGTTATTCTTGGTTCTATTTTTTTATATTTACCAATATCTATTCAAGCACATAATGGTCAAAAATATATGATGGTCGTTGACAATGATGGAAAAACAGATCCCTACACATTCTGGGACTCATTATTTATTACTATTTCCGCCTTAACTAACACTGGCTTGTCGCCGGCAATTATTTCACGAACAATGACAATTTTTGGGCAAGTAGTCATGCTGATATTAATGGAAATTGGTGGTTTAGGTTTGTTAACCATTGTTTTCTTGGTTTGGAATATGTTTAAACGTGGTGAAAACCAAGTCAATATCAACCAACTAATTATGTTGCAATCCGAGCGTGGTCAGCAAAAAGTTAGTGGTACACTAAAATCATTACGAACATGTGTTGCTTTTATTTTAATTTGTCAAGTGTTTTTTTGTTTACTCTATACATTTTGATTGTGTTGGTACCCCCACATATACGAGCAAATATCCCCGATACCAGGTGACTATACAGTTGGAATGAATTCTGCATTAACCATTGATGACAAAGCGCACCACTACTCTTCTTATCATAACTTTCCTTCAGCCTTATGACAAGGACTATTTTTTAGTATTTCCTGTATTAATAATGCTGGTTTTGATAATTTCAATAATGGTGTTTCTTTAGCCGCACTACGAAATGATTGGAATGTAATATTCCAATTATTTGTTTTATGTGAATTATTTTTAGGTGGTATCGGGTTTCCGGTAATTTATGATTTTATTTGCGCGATAAAAGCCAAGCGTAAAAAGCAACCTTTTTCTTTTAGTCTATTCACAAAAGTTGCTTTGACTAGTTATTTTTTATTTACTATTGTTGGCTTAATATTAGCATTTGGTTTTGAATTTGCTGACAAGACATATCACTTGGTATATCCACCAACAGGTGAACATTTCTTTTATCTTGATGTTTACGATATTGCTCATTATGTTGACGCTTACAAACAAAAAGCAATACCACCTGGAATAGTGCCGGCTGTCCCCGCTTTTGGAAAAAATGAAATGTTTAATAAATGTTTTGCAATTTTCTTTAATACATGTGCCACACGAAGTGCTGGCTTTTCTACAGTTAACTGTAGTATCTTTTCAGGTGGATTAACATGAACGTTCACCGTATTAATGTTTATTGGGGCTAGTCCATCATCAACTGGTGGTGGTATCCGATGTACCACTTTGTTTATTATTTTCTTAACAATGTTTTCACGACTCATTGGTCGCAATGAAGTGCGAATATTTAAACGGCGTATTAGTGAAAAAACTATTCATGATTCATTTTTTATTATTTTCATTGCCTTCGCTTTAATTCTATTTTGTGCGGTTTTACTTTATTATTGTCATCCACTTGTGAACGAAAACCAAAGTGCTTATAATGTGCAACAATGTTTATTCGAAGTCTCTAGTGCTTTTGGTACCGTAGGTTTTTCTGTTGGTGTTACGGCGATTATGAATAATGTTGGACTAGTAATACTATGTATTGTTATGTTTATTGGGCAAATTGGAATTAGTGCTGCGATTTTATCATGAACACGAAGAGTACCACGTGGTAATAGGATTCATTACCCCGAAGAAGATGTGAGGATAGGATAATGAAAAAAGGGTTATTAATTATTATTAGTGGTCCAAGCGGGGTTGGCAAGGGAACGTTGTGAAAACCACTCATGCTTGATCCAAAATACAATTTAGCATATTCTATTTCAATGACAACAAGACCAATGCGTGAAGGTGAGGTTAATGGTAAGCAATATTTTTTCAAAACAAAAGCAGGTTTTAAAAAAGCAATTAAAGATGGTGAGTTGTTAGAGTATGCTACATATTGTGACAACTACTATGGGACACCAAAACATTACGTTGAACAATTACGTAATAAAGGGAAGAATGTATTATTAGAAATTGAAGTACAAGGTGCTATTGATGTTATGAAGTTTATGAAAAAACAAAAAGATCATAAGTTGTTAACTATTTTTGTTTTACCACCATCAAAAGATGAACTATTAGCACGTTTGAATAAACGAGGTACTGAATCAAAAGAAATCGTTCAACAGCGAATTACCACCGCAAAATTTGAATTAGCACAAGCCAAATATTATCAACACACAATAGTTAATGATGATATTACAAAAGCTCAGTCGCAATTGCGTGAGATTATTTCTAATGCTATAAACAATAATGTCTAAATCGTCAATATTTTCTTTTTCACTATCAGCATTAGAAAATCAATTAATTTCATTAAATCTTAAAAAACATAATGCTACCCAGATTTATAATTGAATTTATCAAAAACATATTGATACATTTAGCAAAATGACAAATATTGCTAAATCTAGTCTTGATGTACTCGACGAAAATTTTAATATTAACAAATTAACAATTGTTGATATGCAAATAGACCCAAATGACCAAACAACAAAATTTCTATTTCGTTTATGCGATGATAATTGTGTTGAAACGGTTTTAATGAAATTTGATTATGGATATAGTGTTTGTGTTTCCACACAAGTAGGTTGTAATATGGGGTGTAAATTTTGTGCTTCTGGTTTACTAAAAAAGATTAGAGATTTAACCATTGATGAGATGGTATTGCAAATATTACATGTAAAACAACATCTAAACAAATTAAATGGTCAACGATTAAATAACGTTGTCTTTATGGGCATAGGTGAACCATTTGATAATTACAAAAATTTAACTGAGACAATTAAAATCATTAATGATGATCACGGTTTAGCTATTGGTAGTAGACATATTACTGTTTCTACCTGCGGGTTAGTAGATAAGATTATCTTATTTGCGCAAACATTTAAGCAAATTGGACTAGCGATATCCTTACATGCACCTAACGATGAACTACGAAATGAACTAATGCCAATTAATAAAAAATATAATTTAGCAAAATTAATGGATGTTTGTAAGCAATATATAAGGATTACAAACCGCCGGATTACTTTTGAATATGTGCTATTAAAAGGCATTAATGATTCATTATTACACGCCCAGCAATTAAGCGCTTTATTAAAGAATATGTTATGTTATGTTAATTTAATTGTTTATAACAAAACAAAAATAAGTAAATTTAGTAAATCGAATAATGCAAAATTATTTTTAGATTATTTGCTAAAGCACGGTGTCAACACAACAATTAGATTGGAACGAGGCAAAATAATTAATGCCGCATGTGGGCAATTACGCGCTAATAATTTATAGTATTTTAAATAATTTTGCTTTAAATCACACATCACAACGATAAAAAACTAAAAAAATATTTTCTATAGATATTAATAATGTTTGTGAAGCCAATATTTCCTATATATTCACACTTAACAATAATACAAAAAAGCAATTATTCTATTGTTAAAAAAGTTTTAACATAAGTTTAAAAAAGTATATAATGTAGTCATATGAAAAAGAGTAAAGCGACTGTTACTTATTTAAGTCCAACTGACAATAAGTGCCCTGTTTGTGGCTCAACAAACATTCAATCTATTACAAGGGTAACTGGTTACCTATCTTTAGATGAAAGATTTGGTCCAGGAAAGGTTGCTGAACGTTCAGCACGAATTCCCCACGCTTCTGTAGCGAAGTAATAATGAATAAAGCATGGTTGGGATTAGCCATTGCTGGGGGTGTGATATGCCTATCATCAATAATAGTTCCAACGATTTTATCAACAACCATTTTAAATAATAACCACGATTACAATCGCGGTGTTAACTTGTTAAATATCCACGAAGGTGATGATTTATCTAATAAAGTGCTTCATTTTGATAAAAACTATACATTACCTTATATAGCAAATGTAAATAAGAATGTGTGGGTGAGATGTGTAATTTACTTTTATGAAAGACCTAGTCTTCAATTCTATGCTGGCACAGCCAACAATAAGGGTGTGTTTGGCCAAGATGTTTGGGAAAGGGTCTTTGGAGATGTTGGAATTAATAAAGACGTTTTTAACACTTATCAGTTTGCAGCTTTTGTGGCAGTAATTGAAAATCAAGTTGATCCAAATAAATGTTGGTGTTTTTATACAAAAGACAAAACTAATCCAAACGCTGACCCAAAATGATTGCCAAATAATAATGAGCGAACCGACACATTTACATTTCCACCCAACTCAAAAGTTGGCCAGCTAAAAGTTGCAATCGATGATTTTTCCGGTGCTGGGAATAAATTTTATAAATTTCTCGAGCACCAGATTGTTAAAAACCATTAATAACAATGAAAAAAAGCATAACAAAGATAGTGACATTTATTTGTTCATTCTCTGTTACCTTTGCAACCGTTTGCCTTTCTAGTTGTAAACCACAAACATCACATTATTGGTCGTTTAAAAATTATGAGAATCTTACCAATTTTACTAATACTCAAAAATTTATTTCTTTAACTTCTAAAAAACCAGCTGTGCAAGATATTGACCCAAACAGTAGTAATTTTGTAAAATCCGAAGAATTAGGTGCCACATTAGAAAACATCTTAACTGCCGGTGATATGGCACAAATTATGATTTATAGTTTGTTCAATTTTTTCCAAATAATTTCTTTTACTGAATTTTTGCTAGATCATCGTGGGCCACAATTCAATCCAAATACAGATGTAAGTAACATTTTCTTAGCAATTACTAAGGAACAAAATGGTTGAGAAATAAAGATGGGTTTTGATTTTAATGATGGACAGCAAATTAAAAAACCATTTGTGTCATACAATCCAGATGCTCCGCAATGAAAAGATAATCAAAACTTCATTGGCGGCCTAGATGTACCGCCAGAACCACCAGAATATTTACCATATGATATTTTTGTTACTTTTTTTAATCGAACTACCTACGAATATGAATATTGAAACACAAATAATTGAGCACAACAAATAATCGAGGGTTTTGGTACAATTGCCTCCTCATTTATTGACGATTTGATAGACAATGAGTGGGTTACGTTGTTGGAATGACAATTTAAAATTATTTTCCCAAATTGAGAACTAAAATTTTTTGATAGTCAGAAAAATGTGGAGGAGGCATATAATGCGTGCTAGTTTTGCAATTATTAACAAAACAATATATAAATCCCCATTCAACATTATTTTTGGAATAATCGTTCCGATAGTAATATCAGTTATTGGTATGAATTTATTTGCTTACTCTAATGACTTTAGCAATGTGGGTGTAAATTTTGTATTTAATTTAATCCCAACTACATCATTACTTCCTACTTACTCATTAAATGTCGTAACTGCGATGACGATTAGTGTGTTACCTGTTTTTATTTTTTCTTTTCGCAAATCTGATATTATTCAAAGACTAACATTTAATAGTAAAAATATTGTAGTTTCCTTTATTGCAATCGTTATCTATTTTTTCATATTTTCGTTTGTTATATACATCATATCTTTCGGTTTATTCTCTGCGATTGCAATACTAATTGGAGCAATTAATGATAAATTTAATCATGCTAATACATCCTTCCAAAATGTTTGCCATTCATTGCGCTATATTTTTATACACGCGAATTATGTAGAAATTTTTTATGCTTTATCAATTTATATTATTTTAGCAATATCGATTGGGTTTTTAATTGGTTTATATGTACGATCATACATCGCGATTGTTGTCATCTCAATATCGATTCTACTAATATCATATGTATGTGGCGGTGTTATGCCATTACAAATGTTGTGTCAGGCTGGACAAAACGGATATGACAAAGGCTTAAATTTTTGAAATTTTACTTATTTCTACCCGCTTCGGCCAGTTATGTTACCACTAATTGAGGCATGAACACAAGGGCCTGTTCAAAACCGCGGATCGTTAGATTGAAATGCTTACATATTCCTTGGGCTTTCTGAACAAATTCCATGGAATCTTGTGGGAAAGTTTGGTCACACTTCAATATTTGATATTACTCACCCATTTGTTACTAACTTTGTCCAAATGCCGTATACTAATTTCACCCCCAAAGGAGTTAACTACTCATTCAATACTTGGTATCCAAATAGTGACCCTGACATTAAGTCATGGAATTACAATATAACATTGTGAGGTATATTATGAATGAACGCGGATATTCCACCCCAATTTGCTAGTTTTGGGTTAAAAAGCATAAGTGTCTTTACATTTGCTAGTGAAACTGACAAATTGCTTGATTTAATTCTTCCATATATTTTTATTTTAATAATATGATCAATTGTCATATCTAACAAATACATTCGTAAGGAGAAAAAATATGAAAATATGAAATAAAAAACAAGTAAAGAATTCGATAGGTTTACTTTCTACCGATAATAATCTATATGCACAAGTAGAAAGAAATGTTTTACACTATCCAAAAAAAGATTTGTCATTACTACAACCAGATAAACCAATCATCTCTTTAAAAAATGTTTCAAAATTTTTCGCTAGTTTTGAAAATGGTAAACCAGTAAAATTTTATTCCTTAAAAAATATTTCTACTTCGATCAATCAAGGAGAAGTAATGTTTTTGATGGGCGCTAATGGTAGTGGTAAATCAACATTAATTAATTGTTTATGTAATATTTATCATCCATCATCAGGATTTTTTGAATACAACTACGAATTTAAGCACAACCCATGTGAAAAATTTGGTGTTGCATTCCAAATTAATAAATACATTGATGTTTTGAGCGTTTGAGATTATATCGTATTCACCCAACGCTTATATAAAATTAATACCGACATCGCTAACGTTGCCTTTTTATTAAAGTTATTTGGTGTTGATCAATATTTAGATAAAAAAGCAGTTAAGCTATCAGGAGGGCTCCAACAACGTTTAAATCTTGTTTTAGCTATTTTATCGGGAGCAAAAATATTAATTTTTGATGAAATTACTAATAATCTTGACCAAAAATCACGAACATTAATAATTGACTTTATCAAAAAATATATAAGAATTAATAACATTACTACCATCATTGTTTCGCATGATAGTTTAGAAGTTCAAAAATTAGCAACACGCATTCTAATTCTAAACAAAGGTGAAGTAGTTTATGATGACACATACAAAAAAGCTATTGCTAAATTTAAAAGCATTCATCGTTTAATTGATAGGTGGAAATAATGGGTAGTCATCTACGTCTTGTATCTAAAATCGTATTTAAGAAACCAATTAATTGGTTTTTAATGCTAATATTACCTATTATTTTAACGGTTATTATTACATTCTCTTATAAGGTAATTACCGAGCTAGATATCGCGACATTATTACCAACAACAAGTACCATTCCAATCATTACTTTGGGTTGTTTAATATTACCATTTGTAATTTATGAATGTCGTAAAAATGACATTGTTTTTAGATTAAAACTTGGCTCACAAAGCCCAACCACACTTTATATGACTATGGCATTATTTTTTAGTGGGTTGATGTTCATCTTATATTTCATCAATGCGGGGATTGCTTCATTATTTATGATGAATCGTGTTAATTTCAAATTTGTTTGAGCTAGTGCTAATTTTGGTATGGTATTTTATTCATTATTTTGACTAATCGCTTGCTCGATTGCAACTGGTTTCTTGTTAGGTTTATTAATAAATAATCCATCAGTTTTAATTGTCACAGGTATCTTATTATTTCTTTTTAGCACTGTTTTAGCCTATATTTTTATCTCACCAACTTTCTTTATTTTGTTTACTGGCCAAAAGGATGGTGATAAAGGCAAATATGATGTTGGATTCAATATTGCTAAAATTGCGGCATACTTTATGATTTTTCATTATCCAAACGGAATGCTAAGTGAATCATGATTTCAAGCTGCTCCGCAAGAAACACTATTCCATTCTTCAATTTTTAATCTTAGCGTAAATTGAAGAATGGCAGCATCATATTATGGTTCGCAAATCATAACGCGAACTTATTTGGAAGTTTTAACGATTACCGATAAATGATTAAATATTTTTGTTCCAGTCTTTTACACAATTTTTGCAACCGGTGGTTGTTTATTGTACGATCGTTTTAAAAAATCTGTATAAAATAATATTTTTTTATCAATTTATATTATAATATACAAACTTTATACACAAATGTTAGCTACCAGCATGTATAATACCGCACAAAAAAATGGATAAAAATAATAATAAAAACAGATACCAAGAGGCTATCTATTCTAATCTTATCAAGAGACGTAATTACTCAAAAATTGAGACCGACAATTTTATTAGTAATGTTCTTGATGTGCAAAAAGAATACTACAACAACTATTTAGAAAAAGAAATTGAAGAAATATGTACAACATATTTCCCAATTACGCACCCAAAGTCTAAATACGAGGTTCACTATAACGGATTAGCTTTCTCTAAACTAGAAGCATCTGATGAACAAGAAGCAATTATTGGCGGTAAATCATATGATCGCCCACTATATCTTGATTTATCAGTTGTTAATAATGAAACCGGTGAAGTTAAGCGTGTTCGCCAAGAAAAGAAAGCATTAGCAAAAGGCATTTTCTTTGGTCGTATCCCGTTAATGACCAATCGTGGAACATTTATTATTAATGGCGTTGAAAAAATTGTTGCTAATCAAATTTTACGTTCACCTGGTGTTTATGCTTTAAATAAATCACACATTAAATTAAGTACAAAAAAGAAACAATTAAGCGGCTATATTTGTGAAATTCTTCCTTATCGTGGCACACAATTACAATTTGTCATTGACATTATTGAAAAAGAAGATGCTTTAGGAAATATTCACCACCACGATACATTTATCAAAGTTGTGGCACGAAATGCTACAGGCGATGAAGCGGTAACCTTCCCAGCAACTAAAATTCTAAAAGCATTAGGGTTTACCCAATCAGAAATAATTGATACTTTCAAACACGATGAATTTATTATTAACACGCTTAATCACAAAGACGAATACAAACACAGCACTATTTTCCAAGATGAACAAGTAAGAGCGTTAAAGAAAATTTATAATGATTTAAAAACATCAAGCAAAGATAAGAAAACTTTATCTTCGCTTGATAATAAATTACGTGAGGCGGTATTTGCGGCTTGTGAAGCGCAAGAAAAATTGACCGCACTTAGAGAAGAATATAATAATCGTTTATTAGAAATCGAAGAATCTAAAGGTGGTGATAATAATGAAAAATTATTAAATAGTGTCAATAGTCTTCATGAAAAAATTCAAAAAACTGAAGCAGCTTTAAATGAACAATTAGACATCATGATTACTGAAAGATCGGCAAGTGATATTATTAAAGGATTGTCGATTTCTATTCGTGCAGCTGAAGCAAACTACAGCGACCGTAATAAAATATCTTATCAAGATGTAATTGTTGATCACTTCATGAATCCACGTTATTTTGACTTATCAGCAGCTGGTCGATATCGCATGCAACGTAAGTTAAGAATTACAGAGCGTTTATACAAAACAACCATTGCCGAAGATTTAAAAATTGGTACCAAGACAATCCCAGCAGGAACTTATATTGACAAAGAACACCTTGACAATATTAAACAAAGTTTACGTGTTGGTAAACTTGAACTAAGTAATATTAAACTTCACACGCTTGCTAGTGCCCAAAAGAAACACAATAACACTGTTGAGACAATTTCTATTTACAACGACAATGAAAAGAAATCGTTTATTATTCCAATCATTGGTGTATCAGCCGATGTTGAGACAACAACATTAACAATTGCTGATTTTATTTCCACAATTTCTTATTTAATTAGTTTCTACTATGGTGTTGGTAAAACAGATGACATTGATCATTTAGGAAATAAACGTATCCGTTTAATCCATGAACAATTAAAAAACAAATTAAAAGCTGGTATGTCAAAAGTAGAAAGATATGTTAAGGAAAAACTTTCTACTATTTCATCAAAAACAGCCAACGAGGAAACCCAAGCAAAGATCGATTTAAAAGCCACAGTTAATTCAATTGTTAATACCAAAGCTTTTCAAGGGGCAATTCGAAACTTTTTCAATACTTACGATCTAACCCAATTGCTCGACCAAGATAATCCACTAAGTGAAATAACTCATAAACGTCGTATTTCTTCAATGGGTGAGGGCGGTATTAGTCGTGAAGACCCAAACCTTTCTATCCGTGACGTTCACTATTCACAATATGGTCGTATTTGTCCGATTGAATCGCCTGAAGGACAAAACATTGGTTTAATTCTTTCTTTAACTTCGTTAGCAGAAATCGATCCAAAAACTGGATTCTTAATGACACCATATAAACGTGTTATTAAGGGTGTAATTCAAAATGAAGTTATTTATATGACTTCTTTACAAGAAGAAGAATACAATATTTGTGAAGCCACAATCCCTAAAGACAAAGATAACAAAAAAATTATTGGTTATGATGGGATGGCTATTGTTCGTTATCGATCAAGTCAAAACGTTGTACCAATCGAACACGTTGACTTTATTGAAGTAACACCAAGACAAATAGTTTCTGTTGCTGCTAGTTGTATTCCTTTCTTAGAAAATGACGATAATGCTCGTGCTTTGATGGGTGCAAACATGCAACGACAAGCTGTGCCATTACTAAAACCATATGCCCCAATTGTTGGTACTGGTACCGAATACCAAATTGCTCACGACTCAGGGATGGCAGTTATTGCTAACGATAGTGGTGAAGTTGTTTCTGTTGATGGTAATAAAATTACCCTACAAACAGAAAAAGCTAAAAAACACTACAAACTTACTAAATATCGTAAATCTAACCAAGGAACTTGTATTAACCAAACACCAATTGTGACAATTGGACAAAAAATAAAAGCTAACCAAACTATTGCTAATGGACCAGCAATGCAAAATGGTGAATTAGCATTAGGAAGAAACCCGTTAGTTGCTTTTACTACTTGAAACGGTTATAACTTCGAAGATGCGGTAGTTATTTCTGAAAGATTAATTAAAGATGACATCTACACTTCAATTAGTATTATTGACAAGAAGATTGAGTGTAAACACTTAGACAAATTAGGTGATGAAGAATTCACTCGTGATATTCCTAACGTGTCAGAAGAAAGTAAAAAAATGCTTGATGCTGATGGTATTATTCTTGTTGGTTCGCATGTTAAAGAGGGTGATATTCTTGTTGGTAAGGTAGCACCAAAACCAGAAGGTGAAACTAACCCAATTGATAAATTGGTAAGATCAATAACTGGTGACAAATATAAAAATAAACGTGATGTTTCTTTAACTGTTAATCACGGTGAAGAAGGTGTGGTTATTAGTGTTAACCACTTCAAACAACGTGATGGTGCCCAATTAGAAAATGATGTTTTTGAACGTGTCGTTATTTGTATTGCGCAAAAACGTAAAATCCAAATTGGCGATAAAATGGCTGGCCGTCATGGAAACAAAGGTATTGTTTCGATTGTCGTTCCCGTTGCTGACATGCCTCATCTAGAAGATGGCACACCAATTGACATTTGTTTAAATCCACTTGGTGTTCCAAGTCGTATGAACATTGGACAAATCATGGAAGTTCACTTAGGTTTAGCAATGCGTAAAGCTATTCGTAAGTCATTAATTGAATTTTATATTAATGATGAGAATGCTGATAAGTACGTGCAAGAGTTTGGTTTAGAAAAAACCAAAGTAAAACAATTACTTGCTGTATTAAAGAAATATATTGCTGAAACTGAAGAACTTAAAAAAGCTACTTCATTCAATACTTTATATGATAAGTTTACCGACACTGACCTTACATTAGTACTACGTAATGCTGGATTAGATATTGAAGACTTAAGTATTAAAGCCGCAACCCCAGTTTTTGTTGGTGCAAACATTGACGATATTACCGCTGCTTTAAAAGATGTTGATGTTGATGCAATTAAAACACAAGGTAAATTTAATTTAATTGATGGTAAAACCGGTGAATATTTTGACGGTAAGATTACCGTGGGTGTTATGTATATGATGAAACTTGACCACATGGTTGACGATAAGATCCATGCTCGTTCGGTAGGCCCATATAGTAAGCTAACCCAACAACCACTTGGTGGTAAGGCGCAAAATGGAGGTCAACGATTCGGAGAAATGGAAGTTTGGGCGTTAGAAGCTTATGGTGCAGCATATAACTTGCAAGAGTTATTAACCATTAAATCTGATGATTATAAAGGCAAGAAAGCTGCTTATAGCGCGATTATTAAGGGTCGCCCACTACCAACCCCTTCAATCCCAGAATCATTCAAATTATTTACTAAATTAATTCAAGGATTGTGTTTATCATTAACTGTTGACTTTAATGACGGTTCAAGTCCAGTTGATGTTAACGACTATGTCGCAACCAACGTATTTGATGATGAGGATGATGAACAAATCGTTGTTAAACACTACGAGGCAGTTGAAGTAGAAGACCAACCAGAAGAAGAGAACGTAAACTTATAGGAACAATATGCAAAATACTAAACAAACAACATTAATAAAATCATTAAAACTAGGAATTGCTGACCGTGATACAATCATCACGTGGTCGCACGGGGAAATTGTTTCGCCAGAAACAATTAATTACAAAACCGGTAAACCAGTTTGATCTTCGACATCAAATGACCGTAAGCCTGGTTTATTTGATGAATCAGTTTTTGGGCCGATTAAAGATTACACATGTGCCTGTGGTCGTTATAATAAAGCTAAATTTAAAAACAAAAAATGTGAAAACTGTGGCGTAGACATTGTGGAAGCAATTGTTCGTCGTGAACGAATGGGCCACATTCAATTAAACTACCCTGTTGCGCATATATGAATGGCTAAAGAAAGTCCAAGCCCTTCAAAAATTGCGCTTTTATTAGATTTAACCAATAAGGAATTAGAATCAATTATTTATTTTGTTGATTCGATTGTTTTAGATGACGCTAAATTTAAAGTTAATGAGTCTGATAAAACAACCTTATTTAGAACAAAAGAAATTCTTGATTTCTCTTCTCCTTCAACAAGAATCTTACATCGTTCAAAAATTATTCAAATTTTGAAATGCATTATGAAAATGCCAAATGTTGATGAAATTTCTATTCGTCGTTGCGAAGATTATATTGATTTCTTAAAAGAAGATGAAATCCCCTTCTCAATTCCATCAGTATTTAAATTAATTACGAAATTTACTGGTGTAAAATTTGGTTTTGGTGCAGAAGCAATCAAAGAATTATTAATAAATTTAAATTTACAAAATGAACGAGCAGCAATTGATAAACAATTAAAGAAACTAGATGTTAATAATCCAAAATACCGTAAGCAATTAAAACGTAAAGAAACAATTCAATGATTCATTAATTCTGGACAAAAACCAGAATCAATGATTCTTGACTATATTCCCGTTTTGCCACCTGATACTCGACCAATGATTCAATTAGAAAATGGTTTACACACATCTGTTGATGTAAATGAACTATATCGAAGAATAATCATTCGTAATAACCGGATTAAAGAACATATCGAAAAGAAATCACCTGACATCATTCTTAATAACGAAAAAAGAATGCTACAAGAATCGGTTGATGCATTATTTGATAATGCTTCATTAACAAAACCAGTATTGTCAAAAGACAAGCGTCCTTTAGCATCAATTACTGATAAATTAAAAGGCAAACAAGGTTTATTTAGACAAAACATGTTAGGTAAACGTGTTGACTTTTCCGGTAGAACAGTTATTGTTGTTGGCCCAGAATTGAAAATGTATGAAGCCGGTATCCCAACCGAAATTATTCTAAAGTTATTTAGACCATTTATTATTCGTGAGTTAATTAAGAAGAACGATGAGTATGGTAATGAAATTACCCCAATTGCTTTAACTATCAAACAAGCAGAAAAAATGATTGTTGATCAAGACAATGTTATTTGACCAATCGTTCAACGTGTTATTAAAGAACGTCCAGTTCTTTTAAACCGTGCCCCAACACTTCACCGTTTAGGTATTCAAGCGTTTGAAGTAAAAATGATTGATGGTAAAGCAATTAGATTGCACCCATTAGTTTGTGCAGCATTTAACGCTGACTTTGATGGTGACCAAATGGCTATTCATTTACCAATTTCCCCAGAAGCAGTTGCTGAAGCTCGTTCAATCTTATTAGCTTCTTGACACATCCTAGGTCCAAAAGATGGTAAACCAGTAGTTACCCCTACCCAAGACATGATTTTAGGTATTTATTACTTATCAACTGAACAAAAAGACTTACCAGGTGAAGGAATGATCTTTGCCAACGTTGATGAAGTTAAAAAATTATTATCACTAGGAACACTTCACCCACACGCTATCATCGGAATGAGTACAAACGCTTTTAGTCAAAAGAAATTTGACGCAAACGGCATTATTATCACCACTCCAGGTAAAGTTATTATTAATAATATTTTACCAGTTGATATGCCTTATATTCATGATGCTAAGGGTGTTGTGGTATTGAATAAAAAGTTAATAGTTGCTAAAGGTGAAAACCCACGCGAAGCAATTCAAAACCACCAACCAATTGAATCGTTTACTAAGAAAACATTACAAGATATTGTTTTATATTTAAATAATCACTATCCAGTTGAAGTTGTTGCTAGTACGATGGATGAATTAAAAAAACTTGGTTTTAGATATTCAACTAAATCAGCAACAACTGTTTCAGTTTATGATGTTCCTAAATACGATAAGAAACACAATTATCTAAAAGATGCTGATGAAAAAGTCCAAGAACTAGAAAATTACTATCGTCAAGGTTTATTAACTGATGACGAAAGATATTTACGTGTTATTCGTTTATGAACCGAACAAAAAGACAAAGTTTCAAACGATGTTGAAAAAATCATTAACGATAAAGAAAACAAAAACAATTCAATTATTGTTATGGCAAAATCAGGTGCCCGTGGTAACATTAACCAATTTACTCAGTTAATTGGAATGCGTGGTTTAATGAGTCGTCCATGAAACTATGAACAAGTAGCTAAAAATAAAGGTGTGCCACGTGATACTATTGAAATTCCTATTAAGCACTCTTTCATTGAAGGTTTAAACGCACTTGAATACTTTAACTCTTCTTATGGTGCGCGTAAAGGTATGGCCGATACGGCAACCAAAACTTCTAAAGCTGGTTATATGACTAGAAAATTAGTCGATGCTGTACAAGAAGTTACTATTGTTGAAGAAGATTGCGGAACAACTAAAGGTCTAGTGACTACGGCGTTAGTTGATGAAAAAGAAAATAGAGTTATTGAATCGTTAGCTGAAAGAATTGTTAACCGTTTCGCTAATGAAAACATTAAACATCCAAAAACTGGTGAAATCATTGTTAACCAAGGGGCAATTATTACCCCTGAAAACGCTCAACTAATCCAAAAATTAGGTATTAAAGCCGTTGAAGTACGTTCGGTATTACATTGTAAATCTAAATACGGTGTTTGTGCTAAATGTTTTGGTAACGATCTAACAACTAATAAACAAATAGAATTACACACTGCGATTGGTGTTATTGCCGCCCAATCAATTGGTGAACCAGGAACACAATTAAACATGCGTACTTTCCACACTGGTGGTACGGCTTCAGCTGAAGGTAACCTTGCGCAAGGATTCCAACGTCTTGCCGAATTATTTGGTGTTGTTCCACCAAAATGAAACAAAGCATTAATTTGCGAAATTAATGGAACAGTTAAATCAATTGTGCAAGATGTTGATAAAAATGATGAAAACGAACCATTCCATCGTGTACTAGTACAAAATAGAATTCTTAAAAAAGAATATAAAGTTCCCCTTGCTTTAAAACTACTTGTTAAAGTAGGCCAGAAGGTTTCAGTTGGTGAGCATTTATCTAACGGTACAGTTGATCTTAAAGAATATTTAAGAATTGTTGGGTTAGATAATTTACGTAATTACTTTGTTAAAGAAGTACAAAAAGTATATCGTATTCAAGGTATTGAAATTGCTGACAAATATATTGAAATCATTTTACGCCAAATGACTAATAAATGAGAAATTACCAACCCTGGTGATTCAGAATTTTCAACTGGTGATATCATCAATGTTAATGTGTTAGCTGAAATTAATAATAGTCTATTATTAGAAGGCAAAACACCTATTTTAGCTGAAAACAAAATTTTTGGTCTAGAAGATGTACCGGCCAAATCTGATTCTTTCCTTGCCGCTGCTTCATTCCAAGACACAAAGATTGTTCTAACTAATGCTTCTGCAAAAAATCAAATCGATGCCTTACGTGGTTTAAAAGAAAATGTAATGCTTGGTCGTTTAATACCTGTTGGTACAGGTAAACAAGATCAACTTACTATTTTAGAAAATGGTCGTAAGATGTATAAAAAGGAATATTAATTATAATTAGATAACGTTATGCAAAAATCAACGATGACAAAAAACGAACAAGCACAAAAAGATCGTGTTTGATATTCAATCGATGCTAGTGGGGTTATTTTAGGTAAATTAGCCGTAGTAGTTGCAAATTTACTACGCGGTAAAACAAAACCAACATTCACCCCCAATATTGATTGTGGTGATTACGTTATTGTTCGTAATGCTAAACTTATTCGCTTATCAGGAAACAAATTAACTGATAAGAAATATTATTCTCATTCTGGATATATTGGTGGATTACGTACCCGTCAAGCAAA
Source organism: Mycoplasmataceae bacterium (assembly GCA_031257095.1). Taxonomy (GTDB): domain Bacteria; phylum Bacillota_I; class Bacilli_A; order Mycoplasmatales; family Mycoplasmoidaceae; genus Malacoplasma_A. The sequence continues at coordinate 55,286 of JAIRPI010000011.1, forward strand.
AGAAATGATCGACAAATACCCAGAGGAAATGATTAGATTAGCTGTTAAAAATATGATCCCTAAAAACCGTTTAGGAAGAAAGATTATTACTAAATTACACGTTTATGCCGATCAAGGTAAAGAGCATGCGGCACAAAAACCAATAGAATATAAGGTAAAATAAGAATATGGAATATAAAGGATTAGGACGACGTAAATCATCAGTAGCAAGGGTCTTATTAGTAGAAGGAACTGGGAAAATATTAGTTAATAATAAAACACCCCAAGAATATTTCCCAAACAAATTAGTTATTCAAGATATGGAGCAACCCTTAATTGTTGCTGATGTTCGTGATAAATTTGATATTAAAGTAAAAGTAATTGGTGGTGGTTTTAATGGGCAAGCGGGGGCAATTCGTTTAGGGATTGCCCGTGCTTTATTAGCTTTTAATCAAGATAATAAAGTTAAATTACGTTCAAAAAAATTATTAACTCGTGACGCACGAAGTAAAGAACGTAAGAAATACGGTAAATACGGGGCAAGAAGAAGTCCACAATTTACTAAACGTTAGTTTTTATTTATATAATTTACTAACATGGAAGTATAGCTCAGTTGGTTAGAGCACACCCCTGATAAGGGTGAGGTCGATGGTTCGAATCCATTTACTTCCACCAAACCAGTGTGTAATGCGAATACACACCTTAAAAGAGATGTTAAACCTTAAGATATTCATTATCTATACATTATTGCTAATTATTTATGAGTAATATTAAATTTTCATTTTTAATCAACTAATCCAAAAATTAATACATTTTTTTTATTAATAATAACATCCAAATTGCAATCTCTAGGAATAGAAAATTAATTACTAATTAGATTTTAGAGTAACCATACAAGTAGTTTTAAGTGTTGAGTTATCTTTGGCTATGGCACTTACATTGATAATTAAATCAAATTCATTAAAATCCTTATAATTTTTATTCTCGATGGTTATAATGTTATTTATATCACCACCACCAGGAGTCATTTCATAAAAGTTTTTATCTCCGAGAATATTATAATCAAACTTTAAAAGAACAAAATTTGAATCGCTTACACCAAAAGTCCATGTAGCTTTTTGATGTAATTCGAGTTGCGTAGCCCCGCCGCTACAAGTTATTTTTACAGGAAGTATCTCTATTGAGCAAATATTACAGTCTTGAAGACGTGGATCTGTAGAAACCGCTTTGGTTTCGAGTGTAAAACGTTGTTGAGTTATATTTGCATTTGTAATTTGCCGTTGCGCATTAGAACCAGTTTTGTTATCAACAACGTCTCAATTGTCAGTAGAAACACCATATGTTGTTGCAGTTGTAAAATTAATTGTATCAGCCGCAAAACTCGCCTCGGAAAATGTTCAAGCGGTAATTGTTGCTGCTTCATAATATCTAATAGAACGCTTATTAGGCACACACATAATAGTAGCTTCAAAATCCTTTGTTATTGGATTTAATGACAAATTAATTTTATTTGAGGTATATTTACCATCAGCGGTTTGTGCATATATATTATCAATGGTGTAAATTTTATTAGATTCATTGTTGTGATTTAAAATCGTTAATTCTATATTATTGTCATCTTCTCCACTTTGACTATAGATAGCTTTTTGTTGATTAAGTTCATCAACAGGTGTACCATCAACATATCATCGTAACTGATTATTATCAATATCAATATCTTTTACTGTGGCTGTAACAGAAATAGCCTCTGAAAAATTGCAAGATGTATCCGATGCGGCAATTTTAAGGCTTGGATGACTACAACTTGTTAATGCGATTGGAATGCTAGCTAAAGCGCCACATCCAATTAAAGCAAATGATGTTGCTCCTAATACTTTTAGTTTTTTCATATTTTAATATTCTTTCATTATTATTATATACATAAAAAGCTATTTTTGCATTTAATGTAAATAACTCCACGGATTCCAAATTTAAAATTTGATAGTTTATGTGTGGTATTTACTAATATTAATTAAACATTCTTGTTTTCAATACGCTCAAAGGAATTGATTGTTGTAATTAATTGTTCATCAATAATATCATAATTCTTAGCATTGATTAATTCTGATAATCTAAGCTTAGATACATAATTTTTATGCGATTTAATAAATGGATAAATTAATGCTGGTAAGCATATATAAACAACTACTCCAGACACTAATAGCTGGATTATCATATATAGATAATAAGTGGTTAATAATTGTTTAGTTGATGTTATGCCAAATAAAATGATTATGCCAATGAATATTGCATAAACAATAAGATAGAAAGCTAACCCACCACGAATTTCATCATTAAATGCTGATCGTATTTTATCAGCTTTAAAATTATTATCAACAACGGAACGATTAACAAGGTTAGTGGTAAAGTGAATAATGATAATTGAAGTTAAAACAGAGACAATGCCAAAAGCATTCATTGTATCGTAGTTAATATTTATTTTAAATAATGCCGCTAGGCATATGCTTATTAATGGTGTAATTAGGCTACAAGCAAATATTGGGATGATACTAAATCATTTTAAATGAATAAATGCTAACACAGCAATTATTGCTGTACAACAAACAACAATTAATAAGATATGAACCGCATATTTTACTAATTCGATATTGTTAACCGTAGTAATAATGGCTCCTAATCCAGCCCCAAACAAGGTTGAAACGGATAAAACACCCGTTGGTAATGTTGGTAATGAATTGTAGTAAATGTAAACAAGCTTATCGGCTTCACCAGTGTTTACGATAGTAAATGAATTATAACTGCCCCATTTCCCCGCATAAGTATTTCATGTAGTTAACGAAACAATTACACGATATTGGGCAATGTGTGAAGAAGAAAAACTACCTTTTAATAAGAATACTAATCCAACAATCGCTAAAGCACCAATTATGCCAACAATTAACCATTTCCATCACGCAAATAAATTACCTTTCTTTTTAAATTTAAGTTTATTTGTATACATCGGCATATAACTATTAGGAGCAATATTTGCAAATGGTGTGATGGCTTTAGCTGAAAAGAATAAGTTATAAGATTTCTTATTAATTTTATTAATTAACAATAATCAACAACTAATTGGCCATAAAATAGCAACAAATGGGATGGCTAAGATACCAGATAACATTAGCACGTTACCTAGTAATGCAACTTGTGGCAACCCGAAATAAGTAAAAGCCACACCAAATGTTATTAACACTACAATAATTAACACACTTTGCCATATTGTACTTCTAAACGATTTACGAATAGCCAAATCATATTTCTCATTATATCTTGTCCATCCCTTCACCCGTTCACCAAAGTTAAATACAACTAACATTAAACCCGCAAATGCAATCACCATTCCTAAAACAAGATTAGTGCTTAATGCTGAACCAGTGGCTAATAAAATCATCATCGCTAATCCGCTAGCACCTAAACAAGCAAGAAAACCTAATAAACCAGGAATGCGATATAGAAGTGAAACAACTAAACCAATTAACAATAACGCACAAACAATCGAGATTATTAGCCCGTAAAAAACATGTAAGTTAATAAAGTCATTATCGTTTGTACGGTCAATTTTAAAAGTAACATTATTAGCAAAATTGTATGAGCCGTTGCTAGTGTTTAAATTATCACCTAACGGGTTATCGTAAATTAACCTGTTAGGAATAACATTAGTGATATCGTTATTTTTAATTAAATTAAGGTATTGGTTAGCCGCAAATAACGATGGCATGCTTAAGGTAATTCACTTGTAATAATCGCTTGAACTAGCATCGGCAGGGTTAGGATTATTCTTTTCGTGTTTTTTGTTAGGATCACGTGGGTTTATCAATTTTAATCAAGAATTTGCATCAGGTGAAGCGTTTGTATATTTATCTAATTGACCTACACCATAAACATAGTTCTTGAAAAATGAATAATTCTTACCAGCATCATTGCCCTTATTATTGTAATTACCTTCATCACCATTAAAAGAATTAAACAATATTGGGAGAATGTTTAATGAATCGGCTCTAGCATTTGTTGTAATTGGTGAATTGGTTAAAGATATATTGTTATTCCTTGTGTCGTAGTCACAAAAATTCATTGTTAATTTAACTTTTTCATTAGATCCACCATTACTAATTCGTTGTACATCCCATAACACCGGGTTTTTAGGATCATATTTTGGCATGTCATGAATTTTTTTGTAATTTGTAATAAATGTTTTAATTGATGGGTCAGTTGTAGTTAATCAATCTTCTAAGTTTAATGCATCGGATTGAATTGCGGCTTTTTGATCTACTTGTAAAAAGAAATTAATGAAGTTACAAAGACCATTATAATCACGAATTATTGATATTTGTGATATGCTATCATCTTTGCCTTTAGTGCCATCACCAGTATCATTAACTGCCTTATCAACAACACCGGCTAAACTTGTGTTTAAAGGTAACACTATTTTTTGTCGATCACCGCTAAGATTTTCAGCTTTATTAAAATTAATATATTTGTCTAAGGGAATAATGGTAATGTCGCTAATACTAGCCTTATCATCGCTAATCCTACGACGATCAACAACCATTGTTAAATCAGTGCCAAAAGCATTTTGGGCATATACTCCTGCTTTTGGCAAATTTACTTGTTTATTTTTTTTCTTGTCGGTAGATGACGAAGAAGAAGGCAAATACTTGATGTTTGGCAATTGGGTGTTAACAAAAGCATTTGATGATGATTGTTTTGTATCAAATTGAGAATAAACATCAATGTTATTCTTTTCCATTGTGTTTAAATAATATGCGTATGTGTTGGCTGTATTTGTAACCGCTTTACTTATATCATCAACATTAGTTTTTATTTGGTGACTTGGATCTAATGATGGTGAAACGTCGTAAGCGGCATATGGACTAGTTCCTTGAGGTTTACCAACATTTAATTGATAGCGGGTGTCATATGAAATATCAAACTCTGAACCCTTTTGTGCATATAATGCACTAACAGTCGCACTTAATACAACAGCACCTAAACCTAAGACACCGATTGAACTAGCAAGAATAATTTTTAAGATATCTAATTTTTGCTGTTTTTTATTAGCCGTTGCAACGTCAGGGTTCGTTGCTAATAAACGACGTTTAACAGTAAAAAACGAACGAACATTATTTCAAAACCTTTTCCATCGCGATGGTTTTTTGTCTATCATGTGATATTAAGTATATATAATATTTATATTATGTATACAAAACCACGAGGGACAAGAGACATTATTGGTAATGAAAGTGAGTTGTTTAATCGGGTTGTTAATAAGTTAGGGTGAGTTTGTCGACGTTTTGGTTACATCTCAATCGAAACTCCTATTTTTGAAAATAGCGAGTTATTTATTCGTTCGATTGGTCAAACTAGTGATATAGTACAGAAAGAATTTTATAGTTTTACTGATCGGAGTGATAGAAATTTAGTATTAAGACCAGAAGGAACAGCGGGGGTTATTAGATCGGTTGTTGAAGAAAAACTACTTTATAACTCCCCAACCCCACTAAAACTTTATTATTCTGGACCAATGTTTCGTTATGAACGTCCACAAAGTGGACGATATCGTCAATTTCACCAATTTGGTGTTGAAACAATTGGTGTTAAAGCATATGCCAATGATTTAGAAATTATTACTTTAATTTGTCAAATGATTAAAGAACTAAATCTATCATTTAAAAATTTGCGATTACGTTACAATTTTATTGGTTCTTTTGAACAACGAGCAAAATGAATTGAGTTGCTAAAAGAATATTTTGCTAAATATCAAGACCAATTAACGCCCATTTCACAAGACAGATTAAAAATTAATCCGTTAAGAATCCTTGATGATAAAGAAGATGGAGTTAAACCATTTGTTAAAAAAGCCCCATCATTAGTTAGTACACTAGCAAATGGATTCCCAAAAGATTTCTTACAATTTCAAAAAGAATTAGAAAATGTTTGCAAATCATTTGGTTTAGATCTAGTTTTTGATCAGACACTCGTTCGTGGCTTAGATTATTACACTGATTTTGTCTTTGAGTTAGAATCAAATGATATTAAATTTGCTGACCAAAAAACAATTGTTGGTGGTGGACGCTATGAGCGGTTAGTAGCTGAATTAGGTGGTCCAGAGACAGCTTGTATTGGCTTTGCTATTGGATTAGAGAGATTTATTAATGAAATTAAATCACAATTTCCTAATGTTATTGATTACATAACTAAAACATTTATTAACAACCAACCAATAAAAACAGTTGTAATTGCCGACTTAGTAAAAGATGATAATACAGCAATTCAAAAATTGTTATTGACATTACTTGATCATCAAGATAGACATAAATACAAGTTTTTTGTTAACTATGATCTAGTTAAGTTAGATCAATATTTAAAGTTTGCTAACAAACTTAATGCTAATTACATATTAATTATTGGCGATAAAGAGAAAAAAGATAACACGATAACTATTAAAAATTTAGATTCTCGTGAGCAAATAAATATTAAAAACGATAAAAACTTTATTGATTCATTATTTGAATTTTTGAATAGGTAGGTTAATGTTTTAGATGGGTATCTACTCACGATATTCGAATAATTTGCTGCCTTTAAGATAAATAGCTATTTATAGACACTGAACTATTGAAGTATTTTTTAAACAAACCATAGACTATTTAGTTGTAATTTTCATTTAAACATTAAAAATCAAATATTTATTCGACAAGTTTATTCTTTTTTACTATATTATCCAATCTCGCATCAATTTTTACTAAATGTGCATCAATTCTGTTTAGCCGTGCATCATTCTCAGCGAGACGTTCATTAATTTCACTAATGGCTGGGTCAAATCGCTTTTCTACAAATTCTCTAAATCATTTCGGTGCCACGTTATCTCCTTTATTAATTATATGACATGACATTGAAAAGTTACACCGATTCAGTCTTCTCTGTTTGATTTTGTTATTTCATATTCCTTATTCTCTTTCATTCTTGCATATACCTCCATATATATTTACAAGAATTTCACCTATTTTTCTCAAATTATTTTTAAAATTTTTGAGTTTTATGAGCGTAAAGTGATAAATAACGGCAATAAATTTTTGTATGTAAGAACGCTTATTTCAGGCTGTTTCTTTGGAAAACATCAACCACATATTTCATAAAATCTTTAACTTCTTTATTAAATTCTAGTTGAGCTTTATTAAACTCTTCTTGTTTTGCTCAACGGGCATCGTTCTCTTTTTCAAATTCTTGGAATCAAATTGGTGGTTTATTCACAATCTTATTTATTATAACACATTCAAAAGTAGCGCCTATTAGTCTTGAATAACTAGCTTTTGTTATTTTGTATTCTTTATTATTCTTCATTCCCTTTTTTTACTCTCCATATATATTTACAAGAAAAAAATATTTTTTCTCTAGATATTTTTAAAATTTTATGATTTTACGAGCGGAAAGTGATAAATAATGTTATTAAATCTTTGTATGTAAGAACACTTATTTTTGGTTGTTTCTTCGGAAAAACAACTACCTTAATAAGAGTTTTTCACAACGTGCATCATTCCCTTTTCGTGCTCTAGAATTTGAGAGTATACTAATACTGTTTTGTTATAATTATAGAAAATACACAAAACTTATGCCTAAATCACAACCCACTCGTGAGAGAATGACGAACATAGAGAGCTCTAATAAACAAACCAAAGATTCTTTAATAGAATCTTTGGAAGCTGAAAAAAATGCTGGTAGTTTAGAACCAAACAATTTTGACTTATTAAAGAAATTAATTTTAAATGCCGACAACATTGATGAAGCGATATCGATTCGTTCATTAGGCTTAACGCTTAAAAAGACAGGGCTATATTATCAACAAAAACTTGAAAAAAAAGAATCAGACATGATTCATTATCTTAAAAAAGATAATAAATTAAGTTTTGATCAAGGTGGCGTTAAACATAAATTAATTATTGGTGAATAATTATCAAGCATTAAAAAATTTATTAATTACTCATAGAAATAAAATTGATGTCATTTACATCGATCCACCTTATGGTTGTAACGATATGGGCGAATTTGCTCAAACCAATTATGTAAATAACATCACCAGGGATAATTTGTTATCAATGTTAGAACCAAGATTAAGGTTGGCTAGAGATTTGCTTAATGATTCAGGTGTAATATTTTGTAGTATTGATGATAAGAATCAAGCGTATATAAAATGTTTATTTGATGATGTTTTTGGTGAAAATAATTTCATCGCGAATTTAATTTGACACGCAAGACGAGGAGGGGGCAACGATGTTAAACATGTAGCGATAGATCACGAATACATAATTACTTATTCAAAAAATAAAGATCAATGTTTGTTGATTGGTAAAGTTAAAGGGAATGAATCATTCAAACTTGAAGATAAATGAGTTAAAGAAAGAGGGAAGTATAATTTACAACAATTTGACTGAGCATCACTAACATATACCTTATCTCTTGATTATCCAATTATTTCACCTGACGGCAAAGAGATTTATCCGGGGCATGTAGATAAAAAAGAATGATTGAAAAGAAGAAAAGATAAAAGTAAAAGGAACGACTGGCGTTGGATGATGAGCGAAGAAACTTTTAAAAACGCTAAAAAAAATGATTTTATTATTTTTGATAAAAATAAAAATGGTGAATGGAATGTCAGAGTTAAAACCTATCAGTTTGTTGATTACAAGCTGCAATTAAAAACACGATTATTAAAATTACGTAGTATATTGACATCAACAACAACACAAGATGGTAGAAAGTGTTTGGAGGAATTAGACATAAAAACATTTGACTACCCAAAACCACCAAAACTAATTTCAGATTTATTAAAATGTTTTGACAATCAAAACGCCACAGTGTTAGATTTTTTTGCTGGTTCAGGAACTACTGGACAAAGTGTGATTGAATCTAATCAAGAAGACAAAGGAAAACGAAAATTTATCCTTTGTAATAATAACGATAAAGACGATCGTAATCCAAACGGAATTGCTTATGATACTACTTATAACCGTTTAAGGAAAATAGTTAATAACGATTCTCTAAACGTTTACACCATCGAAACAAACAATTGCATTTCTAAACAAATATTTGAAAAAATAAACCCTGAAGATTATGACATTAATGACAAGAAAACTATTAAACAAAAAATTGAATGAATTTGTCAAAACTTTGACACAACAATGGATGAATTAAGAGACAAAGAATAATATGACTAAACAAGCTATATTACTTCAAGATAATGCTGTTAAACAAATCATCCAGAAACTAAAAGAAAAAGATGAAATAACTTTTAAATCACCTACTGGTAGTGGTAAAACAGTTATGATTGCTAAACTGATGAGCCAATTATTGCAACAAGATAAAAATCTTGTTTTTATTGTTTCATCACTAAGTAAATGTGAATTGGCACAACAGAATGATTACACTTTTCAAACATGAAAAACTAAATTAAAAAATATTGACCCTTATTTAATCGATTCATATTCAGGCACAGAACAAAGTGGTGTTATTATTGAATATGGGCACAACATATATACTGTGCCAAGGGATTTAACGAGAAAAGGTGGAAGAATTATGTCTGGTCCGCTAAATGCATTAATTTATAATTTACAAATTCAAAATAAAAAAATTATTCTAATCAAGGACGAATGCCATCAAGCGCAAAACAATATTGATGCAATTGCGGATGAACATAAGTTTTATAAAAAAATAAACCTATCCGCTACTCCTCAAACCAGCAAATTCTACATTGATGTGGAAATTACTGATAATGAAGCTATTGAAGCAAAATTAATTAAACCTTATGAAATTAAAGGAAATGGTAATAGTTATGATATTGATAAATATAAAGAACTTAATCAAGCGATTGACATTTATAAAAAGACACGCTCTCAATATCAAAAATTATTTAATATGAACCCCTGTTTGCTTATACAGATTCCAAATTCGGAAAAAGGCGAGAACGAACTAATTCATTTAAAACAATTATTAAATAAAGAAGATTTAGAAATTAAATGGATGTATATGTGTGATGATTTAAAACAATGAGATACGAATGATAAAATTAAATTAATCAATAAAAATCAATGGAAAAACGAATGAAAGAAAATCGCTAAATTATCAAATTCCCAAATAGATGTAATCATTTTTAAAATGGTTATTACTGAAGGGTGAGATATTCAAAGAGCTAATATGTTATTTCAAATAAGAGAAACGGATAGCGAAACGTTAACTGAACAAGTAATTGGCAGAATAAGAAGAAATCCTATTTTGACTAATTGGTTAGATTATTCAAAAGATGCACAAGATATTGCATTAAAATCATATGTTTGAGGAAATGTCAAAGACAAAGAACGAGAATTTAAAAGAGTTAAAAGTGTTGATATTCCAAAAATCGAAATACAAACAACCACATTAAAAGATTTGAAAAAGGTCTATGAGTCAAATAAAATTAATCTTGAAAAATTTATCGACAAACCAATAACAAATGTTCTAAATATTTTTGAGTTATATAAACATTGATCCTCTATTGAAGAAGATACACATAAAATTGTTTGAGATCACATTAAAACATATGCTGATTGATTTAAATTTAGTAATTTTATTCAGGAAATTGATCTCGAGAATAAAAGATTATTGCAAGATTATAAAAATTCAATTCAGCTAGACCAAAAAGTTGGGTTGGCGTACGAATCATATTTCGAAGTATTAAAAGTTGGCCCAAATAATATGCAATTTGGTCCGTGTGATATTGATGTTCAAAATGATAAATTTGCATGAAAAATTATTAGTGATCAGGATGATATTGATTTCTTTTTTGATTCACAAGCCGAAAGAGAATTCGCCAACAAAATTAAAAGATTAGGTAAAAAAGTATGAGCAAAAAATTTTTATCCAAATTCAAAAATATCTTTTGAATATATAAATATTACTAAAAAGCACTCGTTTCCTGATTTCATCTTACTAGATAACAATAACCAATATCATATATTTGAAGTTAAGAGTTTTAATGTATCGAGAAATCATAATATCGACCCAGAAGAGTACAATGAAAAAGTGATGAGATTAAGAGAATTCTATAAAGAATTAGCAAACAAAACAAACTACATATTTTATATACCAATTAAATTTCTTAACGGTTGAATTGTTTATAAATATCGAAAAGGTAACGAGGAAGAAAGAACAATTGATGAAATAATCGGCGATATTAATTTAAACTTATAAAAACCCAATTAACCATAAAAAACTTTATACAAATATAAACCACAACCTTTTACTTTATCCACGCTTGTACCTTTTTTAGGATCATCTAATAATTTCTTAATATCATCTAATGATTTTCTATTTTCATTTATTGCTAATAAATTACCAACAATCATTCTTACCATGTTTCTTAAAAAACCATTGCCATTAATATATAAACGAGTATAACTATTAGTTTTTTTTATCTTAATAAAATTAATAGTTCTTACTGTATCATTATTTTCTGCTCTACTAAAAGAAAGAAAATTATGTTTACCAACTAATAAATTAATAGCTGGTTTTATTTTTTTTAATGATATTTCTTTGTTATAAAATAATTCATAATTTTGTTTAAAAATATCAAAATGTTTATTAATAACGTATAAATATGTTTTTGATACAGCATTAAAACGACTATGAAACTTATTATCAACACATTTAACTCTGTTAATATGAATATCATTTGGCAACAAAGCATTGAGTGCTAGTTGTAAGTTTTTTGGCTTTCAATCTTTCTTTGTTTTAAAATCAAAACATTGACCAAGAGCGTGAACATAAGTATCCGTTCGCCCCGCACAAAAAATAGATATTTTCTCATCACATATTTTTGTTAAAACATTTTCAATCTCTTGCTGTACTGTTCGTAAATTTAATTGTTTGGCCCAACCATGGAAGTTAGTTCCATCATAAGATACATTAACAAAATAATGTTTATTAATTTGCCCCATATAATAACCAACAATCGATTGGACCAAAAAGCCCAAAACAATATTTACGGATACAATAAAATATAAAAAAAGCAAAGACTAATAGCATTAAGACTAGCGCGCAATAATCAAAGACCTTTAACTTATATGAACGATATCTTGTTCGTTTATTAGCAGGATTATAACCTCTTACCTCCATCGCATTTGCTAAATCATCAGCTGCATAAAATGCTAATACAAACAAAGGCACAATTAACGATACAATGGCAACGAATTTATTCTTAATGTTACCGTTACGAATATCCACCCCACGTGAAGCTTGCGCATTTAATATTCTTCCTGCTTGATTTATCAAAGTAGGAACAAATCTTAAAGCAATCGCAATGATCATCGCTCATTCTTGGATTGGTATCTTAATAAATTTTAATGGTGTTAATATTTTTTCAATACCATAAGCTAACTGCACATTATTAGTTGAACTAATAGCTAAGGTAACAGTTAATAATGATAAAAAAATCATTCACGAAGTATTAATGGCATAGGTTAGTGAACCTAAGCTCAATGTATATCAATGTTTTGTATATGTAATAACTAATCAACCATTAATGCTATTAAGCTTGACAAATATTTGATTAATTGTAGAAATTGGTTGGGCATAAATAATATCAATAGTATTTATTTTTCCACCAATTAATGGGAAATAAAAATAATTAAATGAATGATGACTATCATCAGATATTTTATTTCATAGTTTGTCAATGAAAAACATTGAGCGGTGATGTTCACTTACAATTAATCCTGGTGATTTCATCACCAACCAGTTAATGAAAACTAAAAGCACTAGCATTACTAATGATATTCACAATGTTTTGGAAAATGTTTTAAACCCTAAACGTGATATAAAACAAAAAATAAAAACAATAATTGTTACAACTAACTTACCTAATAATCCGGATGGGATAAAAATTATTATTAACATAATAATTGCAAACATCAGTTTAATAGAGGGGTGTAATTTATGAAACACCGAGCTATTATTCTTATAACCGAAGCTGAAATTATTTTGCATATTTTTTTTGCGTGATTATTGAATTAATAGCATTAGCTAATTGTTCAACCGTTCGTGGTTGAATATCGAATAATTTATTAAAACGTTTATCTTTTTCAACTAAAGTTTCGATAGTATTAATAATCTTTGGTTTATTTAATGTAGTTTTTGTTAATATTTCATTATTAGTAAACACGTCGTATGGTTTACCAGCAACTAGTATTTTCTTATTGCCAAGAATTATCATTTCATCAGCAATTTCTAATACGTGATCCATAACGTGACTAATGATAATGACAGTTTTCCCAGTATTTTTATACTGTTTAATAATGTCAATCATTTCTCGTTCACCGTGCGGATCTAAACCGGCGGTTGGCTCGTCTAAAACAAGAATGTCTGGTTCAATTGCTAGAATCCCAGCAATGGCAACACGACGTTTTTGCCCACCAGAGAGATCGAAAGGCGAACGGGGTAAGAAAGATTCGTCTAAACCTACAAGGTTGATATATTTTTTAGCATTAATTAATGCCTGTTTTTTGTTAATCCCTAAAGCAATTGGTCCAAAAATAATATCTTTTTCAATTGTTGATTTAAAAAGTTGATATTCTGGGAACTGAAACACCATCCCAATTTTTTTACGGAGTAATTTGTATTTACGAATTTTTCTTTTTTTCTCATCAATTAAAAAATCCTCAATTCAAATGTTGCCATGGCGCGATTTTAATATCCCATTAAAATGAGAGACAAGTGTCGTTTTCCCAGCACCCGAATCACCACAAATAAAGTAAATTTTATTTTTAGTGAATTTATATGAAAAATCATCAATTAATTCTAAACGGTTTTCATTTTTTTCATTAAAAATTATTTTTAATGATTGGGCCTCAATCGCGTTATTCTTATTAGGTGTATAAAGAGTTTTCGCAGACATGTTACTTTGTTATTTGTTTAATCAAATCATTAAACACTAACGTTGGATTAATTGGTAATTTTAATTTATTTAATTCACTTGATAATTTTAACGAATACGGTAAATCTAAAAAAGCCGATTTAACTAAGTCTTCATTTTTAAAGATTTCAAATGGTGAACCTTGTTCAACAATTTTTCCTTTTCGTAAAATTATTACTCGATCAGCGTTAATTAATTCTTCCATATCGTGGGTAATCGAAATAATTGTTTTATTACATTTATTTTTTAAATAAAGCATTAATTGTTTTAAATCTTCTTTAGCTTTTGGATCAAGCATACTCGTTGCTTCATCAAAGATAATGATTTCTGGGTTAATAGCGAGAATGCCAGCAATCGCGACTCTTTGTTTTTGTCCACCAGAAAGAATTGAGGCTTCTAAATGCAAAAGATTTTCAATATGCATTTGTTTAGCCACGCGGTTAATAATTTCCGGCATTAACTTCGGATCTACACCTTGGTTTTCTAAACCAAAAGCAATATCATCTTCAACTGATAATCCGACAAATTGGTTATCAGGGTTTTGAAATACAACCCCAATCTTGTTTCTTATTAAATGAACATTTTTTTTTGATAATTCGGTATTAAGAATTTTAATTGTACCACTACGTGGTTTTAAAATCCCGGTAATAATCTTTGATAATGTTGATTTGCCACTACCGTTATGACCAACAATACATACATATTCATTTTGACAAATCTTACACGATACATGGTCAATGTTTGTAACATTGTTGTGATAACCAAAAGTTAAATTTGTCAATTCAACTACTGGTGTATTAGACATAAAGCAATTATATTAATAAGTTACTATTTGTCTAATGAGGCTAAAACGTTTTTAACAATCTTGGTAATATTATTAGTAGATGTAATACTTAACTTCTCTTCGTAAGTATGAATGTTTGGATTGTTTGGACCAATCGACATACATTTAAAGTCATGAATTTTGCTTGCAAAAACTCCTGTTTCTAATGCCCCAGCAGTAACAGTTATGGCTGGTTCATAATGTAAAACATCTTTCGCACATTTTACATATAAATCCGCTAAATTGTTATCATGTTTTGGCATTCACGGATTATTTTCACTTAAGATTTTGTATTTTAAACCGAAAATATTAGCAATATCAATAATTCTTTGAGATAAATATTTAATTTTATTAGTAAACATTGACCTTACCATTATTTCTGTTGAAAAATCATTCTTAATTAATTCAATAAATCCAACATTACTACTTACGTCAGAAATACCTAAATCACTACGATAGTTCAGTGTTCCGTTAGGAAAAATGGTTAATGCTTGAATAATTTTTTTGTTGTCATTAGCACTTAATGGATTTAATGTAGTTTTTGCTAAAGCAAATTCACAAGTAAGATTTTTGTGGCTTGCATAATGTTGTTTGGTAATTGTAAAATCTTCATTAATAATTCTTTTAACATCTTTGATATCTTTGTCTAATACATTAATGATGCAACGAAAGTTAGCAGGAATGGCGTTAAAAACACCAACGGTAGGTATTTCAACTAGTCTTACATCATACATCGCAATTAAGCTCGCTAAAATGCCAAAAACTTGCGTAATAGTATTTAAACGATGTTTACTAATATCTGCCCCAGAATGACCACCTAAAGCATTAGTCATACTAATCTCATAGTTTTTGCTTTTCAAGCGTGATCGACTATCACGCTTTGTTGTGCAAAAACATCTTAATGTTTTTCCACCATTGCAACCAACAATAACATTTTTTTCACTAGAAGTATCAATGTTTATCATGTAACGAGCCTTGACTTTCTTAATATCTAATTTTTCTACTCCCATTAAGCCACACTCTTCTAAGGAAGTAAAGACTACTTCTAACGGCCCATGTTTACATGTTTGATCAGCAATTATTGCTAATATTATTGCTACACCAACTCCATCATCACCACCTAGGGTGGTGTTATTAGCTTTTATTCAGTCACCTTCAATGATTAATTCAATTGGATCTTTAGCAAAATTATGCTTACTTTCATTAGTTTTTGCCCCAACCATATCGGTATGTGCTTGTAAAGCAACTGTCGGATATCGTTCAAATCCTTTACTTGCGGGAACATAACCAATAATATTGCCCGCTTTATCTTCAGAAAACTTAACTTTTAATTCGGTTAAAACTTGTTTTAAATATTTATTAATACGAACAAATTCTCTAACACGTGGAATTTGACTTAATTCATAAAAATATTTTCATACCAATTTGTTATCTTGTAATTTTAATATTTGATGTTCCATGAAAATATTATAAGTTTTATTTAATTTGTACAATAAACAACATTCATTCTAAATTTATATTAAAATAATATAAATGCCAAAAAATCCTTTAATTAAAAAGGTGTTAGTTATCGGATCTGGCCCAATTATTATTGGTCAAGCAGCCGAATTTGATTATGCTGGTACCCAAGCTTGTTATGAATTAAAAAAAGAAGGCATTGAAGTTGTATTGGTTAATTCTAACCCAGCCACAATTATGACTGATAAGAATATGGCAGATAAGATTTATTTTGAGCCATTAACGGTTTGTTCTTTAACAAAAATTATTGCTAAAGAACGTCCAGATAGTATTTTGCCAAACCTTGGTGGACAAACAGCCTTAAACCTTGCCATGGAATTGCACGAGCAAGGGATTTTATCAATGTATAACGTGCGCATGTTAGGTGCATCAGCAGCAGCCATTAAAAAAGCCGAAGACCGTCAAGCTTTTAAAGATACAATGCAAAAGATTAATGAACCATGCATTCCATCTTTAGTTGTTAATAATGTTGATGATGCTATTTCGTTTGTTAAAACGATTGGTTATCCAGTAGTAATCCGCCCCGCCTATACACTTGGTGGTTCTGGCGGGGGGATTGCTAACAATCAAGAAGAATTAATTACTATTACCAATTCTGGTTTACTTGCTTCACGTGTGAAGCAAGTTTTAGTAGAAAAGTGTGTATCTGGTTGAAAAGAAATTGAATTTGAGGTTGTAAGAGACAGTGCGGGTAATGTGGTTACCATATGTAATATGGAAAACATTGATCCAGTTGGTGTTCATACTGGTGATAGTATTGTAATTGCTCCGTGTCAAACACTTGCTGATCGTGAATTACAAATGCTAAGAACGGCTTCACTAAAGATAATTACTGAATTGCAAATTGAAGGTGGTTGTAATGTCCAATATGCCCTTAACCCAAATTCATTCGAATATGCAGTAATTGAAGTTAACCCGCGCTTAAGTCGTTCATCGGCTTTAGCTTCAAAAGCAACTGGCTATCCTATTGCCCGTGTTGCTACCCGCATTGCTTTAGGTTATCATCTAGATGAAATCATTAATATGGTTACTAAAAAAACATATGCATGTTTTGAACCGGTATTAGACTATGTTGTTGTTAAAATCCCCAAATGGCCATTTAATAAGTTCGTTAGTGCTTCAAAACAATTAGGAACACAAATGAAAGCTACGGGTGAAGTAATGGCGATTGGTACGAACTTTGAAATTGCTTTAATGAAAGCCATCCGTTCTTTAGAAGAGAAGAATATTGACGGCTTACAATCAACTAAATTTGCTAACTACACTAATGAGCAAATAAAAGATGATTTAAAAGTTGTTCATAGTGAAAGAATTTGAGTTATCGCCCAAGCACTAAGAAAAGGTTTTAGTGTTCAAGAATTAAGTGCGATGACAACGATGGATTCTTTTTATATTAATAAATTTAAAAATATTGTTGATTTAGAAAAAACCTTACAAACGACAACGCTAACTCCATCATTATTGCTTCAAGCAAAGCGCTATGGATTTACTGATGCATCAATTAGTAAATTAACAAAAATCGATGTAGAAAAAATTTATAAAATGCGATTGGACAATAATATTATTGCCAACTTTAAAATGGTCGATACTTGTGCTTGTGAATTTGCCGCATCAAGTGCTTACTATTACTCGGCTTATTTTTCTGGCAACGAAGTTAACACCAAGAAAAAACATAGTAAGAAAATATTAATTATTGGTTCTGGTCCAATTAGAATTGGACAAGGAATTGAATTTGATTATTGTTCAGTTCATTGCGTATGAGCATTAAAAAAACTTGGTTATGAAACAATCATTGTCAATTCTAATCCAGAAACTGTTTCGACTGACTTTGATATTGCTGATAAACTATACTTTGAACCGCTTACTAAAGAAGATATCCAAAACATAGTTTATCATGAAAAACCAGATGGGGCGATTGTCCAGTTTGGTGGACAAACAGCCATTAAACTAACTAAAGCTTTAGTTAATATGAACATTCCAATCTTTGGCACGAGCGAAAAGAACATGGATCGTGCTGAAGATCGGAAGGAGTTTAATGAAGCATTAAATAAATGTAATATCCCACAGCCTTCAGGGGGAACAATCTACACGGTTGACCAAGCGATTAATGTCGCGAATACTTTGAAATACCCGATCCTTGTGCGCCCATCATATGTTTTGGGCGGACAAGGAATGGCGATTGTTTATGATGAACCGTCACTAATCGAAGCGGTTAATCAAATTAACAAAGTTGAACAAAAACACCCCATACTTATTGATAAGTATGTTATGGGAAGAGAGTGTGAAGTCGATGCCATTTGTGATGGTGAAGATATCCTTATCCCTGGGGTAATGGAACACTTAGAACGTGCGGGAGTACATTCGGGTGATAGTATTTCTGTTTATCCTGCCCATAGTATTTATCAAAAGCATTTAAACACCATATGTGAATACACACGAAAAATAGCAAAAGAATTAAATATTATCGGAATCTTAAATATTCAATTCATTATTGCTAGTGATATTATTTATATTATCGAAGTTAATCCACGTTCAAGTCGAACTGTCCCTTATATTAGCAAAGTCACAAACTTGCCGGTCATTGATTTAGCTACCAAAGTTATTTTTGGGGCCAAATTAAAGGATTTAGGGTATGGGACAGGGATTTATAAGGCGAGTGCTTTTAGTGCGGTTAAATTGCCAGTCTTTTCATTTGAGAAAATTAAAGGAAGTGAAACTTCCTTAGGACCAGAAATGAAATCTACTGGGGAAGTATTAGGTATTGATCGTTCTTTTCCTGATGCCTTATTAAAAGCTTTTATTGCTGGTGGGATTAATATTAAACGTTCGGGCGGAATGTTAGTAACTGTTCGGCAAAAAGATTATGCTGAAGTATTACCAATTGTTAAAAAATATGCACAGTTAGGATTTAATATCTATGCCACCCAAGGTACAGGGACTTATCTAAAGAATAACGGCGTGCATGTACAAATACTATCTAAACTATGAGAAGGTGATGATAACATAATGCAATTGATCATGCAAAACAAAATAAGCATTATTGTTAACACACCGACAACATTATCTAAACATTCAAATACTGACGGATTTAGAATTCGTCGTTTGGCAGTTGAATCAAAAGTTCCATGTTTTACATCATTAGACACGGTTAATGCTTTATGAGAAGCAATTAAAAACAACAAAGAAGAAAAAGATTTGGTGCCTGTCGATATTGCTGCAATATAGTATTACATATAATAGTGTAATATGACTAAGAGATGATTATTATCAATTCCAATAATTCCATTAAGCATTTTAATTGGTGTTTGCTTTACTAGTTGTGCGACTAATCACGACCCAAGCCATCCATTATTTAATTATGAAATGGTTGGTGCTAAACAACAAACTAGCTTAAATGGCAAACAAGGTATAGCGATGGATGATAATTGTTATTACATCAGTGACAATAACAAATTAATTAAATATGACAAGGATTGAAAACTGATTAAGGAAATTGATAATGTTAAGGATTACTTTACAAATGTAAATGATCACCACCATATTGGCGATATTGAAGTGTATAATGGTATCATTTACACCGTTGGTGAGAATTTTGAAAACTCATTGGGGGGGGCAATTGAAGTTGGTTTATTTAACACTAACCTCCAATGGATTGCAACAATAAATATTTATCAAGATGATCACGGTTTAAAAGAAGTATCAGGAATTACTATCGATAAAACTGATAGTTTAATATGAATTAGTTCTTGATGCGATGGTGACTCTGGTCAATATTTATACGCTTATTCTTATCCTGATTTTAAATTTGTTAAAAAAATTAAAACCAATCCATGAGTGCAAAAAATTCAAGGTATTAAATATTACAAAGGATTTATTTTTGCTTCATGTGATGATGATACGAAATGAAGCGGCGACAAACAAGATAAAGATCATCTATATCGTATTAACCCAAAAAATGGACATGCCATATTAGAACATACATTAAATGAATTTGCTGATAATAAAGAAACGGAAGGTTTAACGATTGATTCTCATACTGGTGAGTTTTTAATAATGCAAAATGTTGATAATAAAGGTTTATTAACATATTTTAAAACTTCAAAATATAAAGCGCAATAATTTTTAGTTAATATATTTTTGAGAAAACCTTTCAACTAGAATAATTATTTTCTAACTACAAAATTAATTCTTCTCAAGCAAAACTTGCATTATATAAAGCTAGAATTTCGGTATTTGTAGAATTACATCCAGGATTGGTTGAGGTATTTGAGTAAAAGTTATTATTAGTTCATGATGATGAAGCAGATGGTGACTTATGGCAAGAGTAGCTAAAAGCAAATTGTTCAGAACTAGTATTTCCACTATCCATGCATGTAGTTATAGAATTATCGTTAACATTAATGGTTACTCAATTATTCGATACTATATCAATAAATGAAATGGCATGTGCTTTGCACAATATGGCGTTATTAGCGTTATGACATTCACTTTTCAAGACATTATGGTCAAACGTTATAGTTTGTCCTGTCTTGCCATTATAATTTGATGCAAAAGCTATATTGAAACTTCCATTTAAGGAAATATTAATAATCTTGTTTGAGCTAATATCAACATTGCCATAAACTGGGTCTTCAAATAAAACGCCGAACGATTGTGAATTTAAAGACAATCGATTACAAATAATTACATTTGATTTGATATTAACATTAGAATCAACATCTAATATATCAGTAAAAAGCAATCCCGTCGAACAGTCTAAAATCTTATTATTTTGAAATGTCACGTTTTGTGAAATTTCTTCTAACACGCAAACACCTGTTGTATTATCATTACCAATGATGTTAATGTTAGAAATATTTCAATTTATCTCGTTGGTAGGAGTGCTTGGCGAGGTATTTGGACTAGTCATCCCAAAAATAATTCCTGCTGTTTTAGAATGTGAGCTTATAAGATTAATTGTTGCATTGTCTGTTCCAATAAGATCGCATGTGTATCCATCCGGACAAAATATTGGTGTATTAATTTCTCCTTCAAGTTTAAATTTGTTAATTAAGCCATTTTGTTGGCTTATACTTTCTAAATTAATGCAAACCAAGTCATCGAAAGAAGACGTAGGCTTTTCAGCACGATAAATTTTCGGAACAGTCATAGTCGTGGTTTTGTCATTGATAACAAAATAATTATCATGATTATCACCACCACCATCATTATTATGCTTGTGATATCAAATTGCATACCCAATACCAATACCAATTCCGGCAAAAGATAACAACCCTAACGGGACAAACACCCCCAATAATATTTTGTTTTTTCTTAAGCTATCAGAATGTTTGTGGGGGGGGTTATTTGTCTTTTCATATTAAAATAATTATAGTAAATATTTAGTGAGCAATATTGCAAAAATGCTTTTAATTTTATAACTATATTTTACTAAAAATGCTTTCTAATCAAGACTTAGCAGCCGAAGTGCTATATGTGTTAACATATTTTTGTAAAGCATTTTTATAAGCAGTATTAAATGTAGTTTTTCTTTGATTAAATGGAGCGTTTACCCCACAAGTTTTAATTATACGAACTCAAAAATTAGGATTATTATTGTATATAATTATCCCATGTTAGACACAAGAATTAAAAATGATGAGCAAAAAGGTTTTGACCCATCAGTTCAAAACGAAGAACGCACGCCACCAAAAAGTCAATCATCAACAGGGATGTTTTGATTTCTTTTTGTTTTAAGTTGATTAATCATTATCCCAGGAATTTGTTTGACTGTGTGATATGTACAAAGAGGAAATTGGCTACGTACGCAACAAGAAAAAATCAACGAGTCCGCTTCAGGGATTGAAGTACAATTAAAGAAACGTCACGATACTTTAATTAAATTAGTTGATGCGACACAAACATCAATTAAATTTGAAAAATCACTTTTAAGTGATATTACTAAATTACGTAATGTTAATTTAGCAGCCCACAACATTCAACAAACAGTGCAAACTGAAAGAGTTGGTGCTAGTGCTTTTGGTCGATTATTAGCAACCGTTGAAAACTATCCTAATTTAAAAACAACCGACACCATTAGAGATTTAATGCAATCAGCTGATTATATTGAAAGGGAAATAGCTGCAGCACGACGTTTATATAATGCTGTTGCTTTAGAGTTTAACCAAAGAATTCAAAGTTGACCAACAATCGTGCTGGCTAATAAATATCAATTACATAGCTTTGCATTATTTGGTGCATCAGCAGAAGACAAAAAAGATGTAAGTCTAAAAATGTCTATTGATACGACTCCAAATATAAGTAATTAAGTTTTATTGCTTGTTGTTAAATACCGTAGTGATTTAAACCCACCGCACCATAATATATCGTAAACTACGATATCTACTTAATTTTATATGCAGTGATTTAAAAACATTATTATCTATTTACGCTCGGAAAATTAAAGAATTTTAAAAATCTTTGAGAAAAACAGGTGAAATTCTTGTAAATATATGTGGAGGAGTAAAAGAGAAAATGAAAAGTAATAAAGAATATAAAATAACTAGGTCTAGTTATTTAAGACTAATAGGTGCAACTTTTGAATGTGTTATAATAAATAAGATTGTGAATAAACCACCAATTTGGTTCCAAGAATTTGAAAAACGTAATAACGCTAGGTTTGACAGAATCGAAACTCGTTTATCAGAAAACGATGTGCGTTGAGCAAAACAAGAAGAGTTTAATAAATATGTTGGTGATTTTATTAAACAACAAGTTGAGTTTAACAAACAACAAACAGAATTCAACAGACACGTACTAGATGTGTTTAAGAGAAATAATTTAAGCTAAAAAATATAGTTTATTTATAAAATTAAAAATAAAAATATAAAATCAACTAAATCAGGTAAAAATTAATATTTTGGTGCTTTTTTTGTTAAAACGATACAACCATTTTCCGTTGCTACAACTGTATCTTCAATTCTTATTCCACCAAACCCCTCAATATAAATTCCTGGTTCAACAGAAAATACATTGTTTTCTTTTATTATGTCTTGTGATACGGCATTAATTACTGGTCGCTCGTGAATATATAAACCAACACCATGACCAGTACCGTGTTCATATGTTTGATTTTTATATTTGTTTATTGTTTGTCTTGTAAAGACATCAATATCTTTAGCCTTCACCCCCGGTTTAACCATTTTAACCGCTTGTTGTTGGGCATTGGTTACAAGTTTTCGGATTCTAATTAGTTCTTTATTCTTTGCCCCCCAACATCTTGTTATATCAGAACAATATCCCTCATATATACAACCAATATCGGCCAAAATATTTTCTCCAGCCTTATATCTACGGTTGCTTGGTGTACCGTGAATATAAGCAGAGTGTTCACCAAATAAGATTATTGGACGAAAAGAAACGGTTGAAGCACCTTTATCAATAAAAAAAGAAAGTAGTTTCTTTTCTGCTTCTAATTCGCTAACACCAGGTTTAATAAATTTTTTTAGCATGAATATACCTGCACAAGCAATATCAGCACTCTTTTGCAATAATTTAATTTCCTCTTTCGTTTTTATTGAACGCATTTCATATGAGTTAAAGAATTTATTGACTTGCCATTTATCAAAGTATGCGGATAATTCACTAACCGAAGTATCCATACTTAAAGCAATACTTTTAATTTTGTGTTGTTTAAAATATTTCGTTAATTCTTGTACGGTTTTAGCCGGGTTAATTTTAATACATTTTATTGGTGTTGATTTTAAACATTCGTTTATTTGTAGAGCATCACGTCCATCAAACATACAACCGATGTTATTTTTTGTAATGATGATGAAACCAAAAAATAATTCGACATTGGTAATTCAATAAAAATCAAACGGTCTGTGGATTACAATAGCATCAACATCTAGCTTAATTAATAAATCTTTAACAGTAGCTATTTTTTGGCTAAACATTATTTAGCTTTAGTTTCTTTATGAAGTGTAACTTTTTTACACTTTTTACAGAATTTTTTTAATTCTAATTTCTCAGGAACAGATTTTGGATTACGATATGTTAAGTAATTAATGCTTTTACATTCTGTACACTCTAATCTCACTTGTCTTTTTATCGCCATTAAATCATTATATAAGTTTTAAAATATAATGTATTTATGTTGTTAAAAAACAAACAAGACATTTATGTTAATTACTTAAAACAATATGGATTTGTTTTTGCTAATTCAGAAATTTATGGAGGGTTAGCAAACACATGAGATTACGGTCCATTAGGTGTTTTGTTAAAACAAAACATTAAGTCGTTATGATGAAAAGAATTTGTCACAAAAGACAAACATGTTGTTGGTTTTGATAGCGCTATTTTAACTAATAATCAGGTATTAAAAGCTAGTGGACATTTGGCTAATTTTTCTGATCCTTTAGTTGATTGCAAAGAATGTAAAAATCGTTTTCGCGCCGACAAACTAATTGAACAAGCTGATCTAGGCATAAGCATCAATGAGAATACTAATCAAGATACTTTGTATCAAATTCTTGTTGATAACAGAATAAAATGTCCTAATTGCCAAAAATCTAACTGAACTAAAATAAGGAAATTTAATTTAATGTTTGAAACAAAACAAGGAGTAGTTGAAGACGATAAAAATACCATTTATCTCCGTCCTGAAACAGCCCAAGGGATATTTATCAATTTTCTTAATGTGCAAAGAACGTTAAGATTGAAATTACCATTTGGTATTGGGCAAATTGGTAAAGCCTTTCGTAATGAAATTACCCCAGGAAACTTCATCTTTCGAACGCGTGAATTTGAACAAATGGAACTTGAATATTTTGTTGAACCAAAAGATAGTGATAAAATTTTTGATTCGTTATTAAAAAAGCTAAAAACGTTTTTTATGAGCACTATTGGTTTAGATGAAAAAAATCTTCAATTTTATGAACATAAAAAAGAAGAATTATCACATTATTCCAAAAGGACAATCGATGTTTTATTTAACTACCCACATGGGTTTAGTGAATTGTGTGGGATTGCAAATCGTACCGATTTTGACCTTTCGCAACATTCACAATTTTCTAATACAGAATTAGCAATTCTAAACCAAGAAACTAAACAAAAAACAATTCCCTATGTTATTGAACCATCAATGGGTGTCGATCGATTATTTTATGCAATTATTGTCAATAATTACAAAGTTGAAAAACTAGATAATGGCGAAAGTCGCGAAGTCCTTGGCTTGCCTTATTCGCTTTGTCCATACAAAGTCGCAGTATTTGCTTTAACAAAAGAATTAGAACCGCAAGCGCAAAAAATATTGACGCAAATTCTTGATGCAAATATTAGCGCCACAAGCGATAGTTCTGGTTCTATCGGTAAGCGTTATCGTCGGCAAGATGCTATTGGTACATATTATTGTGTAACAATCGATTACGATACACAAAAAGATCAGAAAGTTACTATTCGTTTTCGTGACAGCATGAAACAAGAGCGTGTGTTGATTAGCGAATTAATCCCACTATTGAGTAAATAGGTAAATAATGGAAAAGAACCAATTTGATTCATTGATTAATCAAATAATTGATAGTGCAGATATTGTGCAAATAATTGGTAGTTTTATTCCATTAAAGAAACATGGTTCTGAATATTTAGCCGTTTGTCCGTTTCATCAAGACACAAACCCTTCTTTACACATTTCTACAAAAAAGAAAATATTTAAATGTTTTGTTTGTAAAAAAGGTGGAAATGTCATTACTTTTGTGCAGTTGTTTAAAAAAGTTCCTTTTTTAAAAGCTGCTGAAGAAGTTGCTCGCTTATCAGGTTTAGAACATCTTGCCAACCAACTAACGCAAAGTAGTAGTTCTTATCTAAACCCTGCTTTGAAAAGAATTATTGCCGCTAACGAACAAGCAAATCTTTGGTATCAAAAATTTCTTCGTGATCAAACCAACCAAGACAAGTTAGATTATTTAATTAAACGTTTTAAAAATAAACAAATTCTTGTTGATTTTGGTATTGGTTATGCTACAAAGCAAAATCAACAAGATTATATTTATCGTATCTTAACTAATAAAGATAATATTTTAGGTGAAAACGTTAGCGATGATATTATTTTTAATGACAAGGAACTTGACGATGCTGGATTAATCAACATTTTTGATAATGCAATCAAAGATGTTATGATTAATCGAATTACTTTTCCAATTCATAACGCAAGTGGTAATTTAATTGGTTTTTCTGGGCGAAGTATTACCGACGATTCGGCTAAATACTTAAATACAAGAGAAACAAAATTATTTAAAAAAAATCAGCTCCTTTTTAATTTTTACCGGGCAAAACAATCATGTGTTGATAATTTAATTATTACCGAAGGTTTTGCTGACACCATTGCTTATCACCAAAGTAACTTGCCATTTGTTGTTAGTTTGATGGGAACGGCTTTATCTAACTATCATTTAATATTAATTAATCGCCAATTACCATCGTGTTCAACAATTGTTTTATCTTTAGATAATGACCAAGCTGGTGTTGATAGTACAATACAAATTGGCCAACAATTATTAGCCAAAGGAATAAATGTTGAAGTAGTTGACTATGATTTATTAACCCAAAAAGATCCTGATGAAATTTTTCAATCCTACGGTTCATCAAAACTACAAGAGATTTATAATAAGCGTTTAGATTTTATTTCATGAATAATTAAAAAAACCTTATCAACTTCTTTATCACCCCCCGCACTTAAAAAACAAGTTGAATACATTTTAAAACTAATGGTGGAATTTAATGATTTAACGGTACTTGACCGTTCCCGTCATTTAAATGAAATTGCCAATAAAACAACCATCCCTGTTAACGATTTACAAACAAAAATAGATTTGTTAACTAACAAATCTAGCAGATCACCATATAATACCGCTAATCCAAAATCCACACTCAGACATTTGCCGGAAGATCGGTTAGCAATTGAATATGTTAATGCGCTAATAGATATTTACAATAAATTAATTATCTTCTTATTAGCAAATAATCATTTTATTACTAACCCCAAATTATCTGAAGATATTTTAAGTTATGATATTGACGATTCAATAAGCCCTCATATTAAAATAATCAAAGCGATGAAATTATTTTTCAAAGAAAATCATGCAATTTCATGCGAGCAATTATTGCAAATATTAGCCGATAGTCGTGATAAGTCTATTGATCAAAATATTCAAGAAACCTATCAACAAGCAATTAATATTATTAATAATTTCATTATTAATAAAACTTATACACCATCATCGCACATTGAAAAAACGACGGAG
Organism: Mycoplasmataceae bacterium; assembly: GCA_031257095.1. Lineage (GTDB taxonomy): Bacteria > Bacillota_I > Bacilli_A > Mycoplasmatales > Mycoplasmoidaceae > Malacoplasma_A. Next base: position 82,866 of record JAIRPI010000011.1, read on the forward strand.
TTCACTAACTTGCTTGCTGAAGTTGTCGAACAAATATATGAAGTACGTAACAAAAAAATTGATGAAGAAGAGAATGACGATAATAAAATTGTAATGAAAACAAAATTAATCGAATGGTATAATAAAAAAAATAATCAACAATAATATGACTCCACACATAGCAGCGAAGAAAAACGAAATTGCCAAAACGGTACTAATGGCCGGTGATCCTAAACGAATTCAATGAATCGCTACTAACTACCTAAAAAAAGCTAAACTAGTTAGTGATGTCCGTTGTGCTTGCGTTTACACCGGTTTTTATAAAGGCAAACGCATTAGCATTATGGCTCACGGCATGGGTATTCCATCGATTGGAATTTATTCTTATGAACTATATAAGTTCTATGGCGTAAAAAACATTATTAGAGCCGGAACATGCGGTTCTTATTTAGAAAATGCTGATGTTGGTAGTTTAATGATTGCTGACACCGCTTTTAGTTCATCGTTGTTTGCTAAAGATGTTGGTGTACAAACAAAAAATGGTGTATTATCAGCAGCAAAAAAACTAGTTGAAAAAACAAAAGTTATTGCTAAACAAATGCACTTACCAATTATTGTTGGCAAGATATTATCTCACGATGTTTTTTATACCGCTGCACCATGAAATGTAGTTAAAAAATCTAGTCCAAATTTAATGGGCGTAGAGATGGAGGCTTTTGCTTTATATGCTAATGCTATAAAATTAGGTTGTAATGCCTTGACGATCTTAACCGTTAGCAATTCGTTCATATCAAATAACGAAATGACTGCGCAAGAAAGAACAACGTCATTAAAAAATATGATTGAATTAAGCCTAAACGTGGCGATTAGTTTGTAATTTTTTTGTTTTGCAATTTTTATGTAAATAAATAATTGATCATATATTACATATGATTGCTGCGATACTAGCAATAATAATTGGCGCACAAATAAACAATCATGGGTTGTTAGTGGTTTTGGCAATATATTCGGCTAAAAAGATTATTGGTATATAGCAAATTATTCCATACATTATTCCATTGATACATGCCTTTCACCATTGGTTAGTTGATTGGAATAACATCATCGCTGCCACGGTTAAACCAACCGGTAGACACACAATTAGATTAATCATCAATACTTTTTTCGCATCATCTAAATTACGAACACTAAATAATGTTAACAATTGTGTGTTTAATGCTACCCCACATAATAAAAATACAAATATGGCTCAACCAATCATTATTAATGATAAACAGAGGTATGAGCTTCTAACTCGTTGTCAATTTCCTGCACCATAATTGTAAGCACTAACCGTTCGTGCCCCATTAGTTGATGAAAGTGCAGCCGTAAATAATAATGTCACAATGGGATTTACTGCGCCATAAATACTTTGGAATTCTGCTCCTTTATTTGTCACACTAATAATTAATGCTACTTGCAAAGTAGTGCCAACGGCAATCGAAATATTTCTTAAAAATGAGCATAAACCTAATTTACATAACGTTCAATACTCCTTAAAATTGAAAATAAATTTCTTTAAATCACTTAATATTAAATTAGTGCTTTTCTTTTTATCTAAATATCATATGTAAACAAAGCACATACAAAGATTCAATAATCATCCGCAACAAGTTGCTAACCCCCCGGCAAATGTATTCATTTTTGCATATCTAAGAAATATAAAATCCAATAGGATATTAAAAACGTTGCAAATAATTGCAAACATCATAACCGTCATTTGTTTTGCTTCAGCAATTACTAGTAAAGTTATAAAACTAGAAAAGATCGCAAAGACACATCCAACACCGATGGTGTAGATAAATTGGCGACTAAATGTATAAACTGTATTAAAATATTTAGTATAGAAATCTCGAACAACATCTAATCGATGTTGATCTAATCATCCTAGTTTTTGTAATTCATTAATTTTATTTGTAATAACGTTTCCTTGTTCAAATCTAATAAATGCATCACAACTTGCACAAATAATAACCATTAGTAATAAACTTATAAATAAATTACATCAAAAACCAGTTATTCATGTTTTCCTAGCCATCGCAAAGTTTTTCTGTCCATTGTATCGATTGTAATTAACGGCTGTTCCATTACCAACTAATAATGCTGTGGCATTAATAATGATGGTAACCGGCGCACAATATGCTACGGAAGTTCTTACAAGTTCACTAATATCTGGCACTAATAAATTAACACTAGCAAAATCTGTACGAATCTTGTTATATTCAGTTAATAATTCATTCCCTCATAATTTTTCTGGCGTAAAGTGTTCGGGAATAAATTTAACCATCATTAATTGGTCAGCAAAAATAAATAACCCAGTCATTAAACCTAAAACAATTGATGGTAAAGCGAACGATAGAATTGCTAATCATATATTACGATCATATAACAATCTTTTTTGTCGCTCAATTGCTTTTGTAGAAAAACCCACGAGGTAATTATATGTTTTCTAATTATTTTATATAGATGCACTAACCCATATTAATCACAATTAATAAATAATATAATATTTCTTGTGTCAAATATAACAAAAGGAATTGCAGCTAGCGACGGTGTTTCATTATGTTCGGCTTATGTTTTAGTTGAGCCAGCATTTAACATTGATAAGACAAATAATGCTAACCCAGAAATTGAACTAGCAAACTACCAACAAGCTGTTGCCAATACCAAGCAACAATTAATTAATATTAAAGAAGTAGCCAACAAAACAATTGGCGAAGAAAAAGCGGCTGTTTTTGAAGCCCATGTCCAATTGGCTGATGATCCAGAAATTAGTCAAGCTGTTGCGCAAATGATTAATGAACAAAAAGTATCAGCAGCATTTGCCGTTGAGACTATTTATGATCAATACCATAACACGTTTAGGCAAATGGAAGATGCTTATTTTAAAGAACGAGCCGCTGATATTTTAGATGTTAAAAAACGCTTGTTAAGCAATATTTTACATGTTGATTTACCAAATATTTTTGCCATCAAACAAGAAGTAATTATTGTCGCTAACGATTTAGCACCAAGCCAAACCGCATTGTTAGATAAGAAATATGTTAAAGGATTCATTACGCAACTAGGGGGAAGAACATCGCATTCAGCGATTATGGCAAGAACATTAGAAATACCGGCTATTGTTGGCGTTAATGAATGTACATCATTAATTAAAACTGGCGATTTAATTGGGATGGATGGAGCAACTGGTGAAATTGAAATTAATCCAACTAATAAAAATACATGGGTTGATAAACAAAGCCATTATCTTCAACAAAAAGAAGAATTAAAATCTTTTATTAATGCCAACAGCGTAACAACCGATAACCACACAGTAAAACTAGAAGCCAATATTGGTCGTCCAGAGGATGTTAATAAAGCATTAGCAAATGGGGCAGAAGGGATTGGTTTATTTAGGAGTGAGTTCTTATACATGGACAATGACCATTGACCAACCGAACAAGAACAATACGAAGCCTATAAGAAAGTATTAGAAGATATGGGTGAGAAGGAAGTTATTATTAGAACATTAGATATTGGTGGTGATAAAAAACTTCCTTACTATACCTTTGAAGAAGAAATGAACCCCTTCCTTGGTTATCGGGCAATTAGATTTTGTTTAGATAATAAAGAAATTTTTAAAACCCAATTGCGTGCTTTAGGACGAGCAAGTGTTTATGGTAGTTTATGAATTATGTTCCCGATGATTGCGACAATTGATGAATTTAAAGAAGCTAAAGCTTTTGCTTTATCTGTTTTTGAACAACTAAAAAACGAAGGACACAAAGTAGCAGATAATATTAAAATCGGAGCAATGGTAGAAATTCCATCAATTGCCATTGCAGCTGATTTATTTGCAAAATATTGTGATTTCTTTTCAATTGGTACAAACGATCTTAATCAATATTCTTTTGCTTGTGACCGGATGAGCAAAAAAGTTGCTTATTTATATCAACCAAACAACCCATCCTTACTAAGATTAGTCAAAACGACAATTGCTGGTGGACATTTACATAATAAAATAACAGGAATGTGTGGGGAAATGGCTGGGGACATAATGTCTGTGCCCTTACTATTAGGTTTAGGATTAGATGCTTTTAGTATGTCGGCAACTTCTATCCCAAAAGCAAGAAGATTAATTAGTAAACTAAATTATAAAGAATGTCAAGAATTAGCGAATCAAGCAATTCTTTGTGATTCAATTAATGATGTCAACGAATTAGTTAATAGCTTCTTAAAGCAACGCAATTTAATGTAAATTTTAAACGTTATTTTTCTATTTTTACGCTCATAAAATCTTAAAATTTTAAAAATCTTTGAGAAAAATGGGTGAAATTCTTGTAAATATATGTGTAGGAGTAAAAAAGAAAATGAAAAGTAATAAAGAATATAAAATAACAAAATCTAGTTATTCAAGACTAATCGGTGCTATTTTTGAATGTGTTATAATAAATAAGACTGTGAATAAACCACCAATTTGATTCCAAGAATTTGAAAAGAGGAATAACGCTAGGCTTGATAGAATCGAAACTCGTTTATTAGAGAACGATGCAAGGTGAGCAAAACAAGAAGAATTCAATAAACATCAAGAACAGTTTAATAAATCTCAACTAGAGTTTAATAAAGAAGTTAAAGATTTTATGAAATATGTGGTTGGTGTTTTCCAAAGGAACAACCTAAAATAGACGTTCCTTTATACGAAGATCTAACTTTGTTGTTTATATATTTACCCTCGTAAAATTTAGAAATTTTAAAAATCTTTGAGAATAATGGGTGAAATTCTTGTAAATATATATAGAGGAACATAAGAATGAAAGAAAATAAGGAATATGAAATAACAAAATCTAGTTATTCAAGACTAATCGGTGCTATTTTTGAATGTGTTATAATTAATAAGATTGTGAATAAACCACCAATTTGATTTCAAGAATTTGAAAAACGTAATGATGCTCGTTGAGCTGAAAACGACGCACGATGAGCAAAACAGGAAGAATTTAATAAATATGTTGGTGATTTTATTAAACAACAAGTTGAATTCAATAAACATGTAATAGATGTTTTTAAAAGAAACAACCTAAAATAATAATATAGTTTTTATTTTAAACATTAAATCTAAAATGACATACATCACCATCATTAATTAAATAGTTTTTACCTTCAATACGAACTTTTCCAGCCTCTCTAACAGCTAGTTCAGTTTTTAATTCTAATAAATCCTCACAACTCATGATTTCGGCTTTAATGAACCCTTTTTCAAAGTCAGAGTGGATAACTCCCGCACATTGTGGGGCAGTCATCCCGTTAACATAAGTTCATGCTTTTACTTCCGATTTACCAAATGTAAAAAATGTTTTTAAATTTAATAATTTATATGTTGCTTTTATTAAATTATCTAATCCTGATTGTTTAATGTTTAAATCTTCTAAAAACATTTGCTTATCATCGTTAGTCAATTTAGAGATCTCATATTCAATCGCAATTGACAAACCAATAATTTGGCAATTGTTTTCTTTGGCAAAAGTGAATAATGCTTGGTAATGAGGTGACTGTTTGGGGTCAGCCACATACTTCTCATCAACATTAGCGATATATAACATTGGTTTAATAGTTAACAAGTTATAACTTGTAATTAATTGTTTTTCTTCATCGGTTAAATTTGCATTGCTAGCAAATTTTTCTGCTTTTAATTGCTCCATTATTTTTCTACATGCACTTTCTTCTACTAAAGCAACTTTATCACCACTTTTTGCTTTAGTAACGACGCGTGAAAATCTTTTTCCAATTAGTTCATAGTCACTAAGAATTAATTCGATATTAACAATTTTAGCATCACGCACTGGATCAACGCCACTCATAACATGAGTTATTTGTTGATTATCAAAGCATCGAACAACATGGCAAATAGCATTTGTTTCTCGAATGTTAGTTAAAAACTTATTGCCCAATCCTTCCCCCTTGCTAGCACCAGCAACTAGTCCAGCAATATCAACAAATGTACATGTTGCTGGTGTAGTCTTATCAGGGTTGATTAATGATGCTAGCTTATATAACCGTTCATCATTTACATAAACAACACCGACATTGGGATTAATTGTTGCAAAAGGATAGTTAGCCGCTTCAACTTGTGAATTTGTTATTGTATTAAATAATGTTGATTTACCAACATTAGGTAAGCCAACAATTCCTGCTGATAATCCCATTGGAATAAATTATATATTATTCGTAAAGTCGTTATCGCTATTGTTTATTGCTAACTTATATAATAAACTTAATGAAGAAAATAATCGTTGTAGATTTTGGTAGCCAATATAACCAGCTCATTGTTCGTCGCGTTCGTGAGTTAGGGATATATAGTGAATTAGTCAACAACAAAAAAGCATTTGATAAGATTAAAAATGATAAAGATGTTGTTGGGATCATTTTTTCTGGTGGTCCAGATTCAGTTTATTTAAATAATAGTCTATCAATCGATAAGAATATTTACCAATTACATATTCCTATATTAGGAATATGTTATGGTATGCAATTGATTAGTCATCAACTTGGTGGAAAGGTTGGTAATTCAACAAAAAGAGAATATGGTAATACCCAAATAAACATTAACGATTGTCCATTGACTAAAAAAATTCCAAGTAAAACTATTGTTTGAATGAGCCATGGAGATTATGTTATTAAACCACCAGTTGGTTTTAAAACATACGCTAACTCACCAACGTGTAATCACGTTATTATTGGTGATGACAAACGAAAAATATATGCTGTCCAATTTCACCCCGAGGTTTCACATACTATGTGTGGCACCACAATTCTTGAAAATTTTATTAAGAATATTTGTGGTGTTAAAAATAAGAGTTGAAATATGCATTCATTTATCCAAAATGAATGTGAACATATAAACAAACTTGTTGGTGATAAAGATCAAGTTTTATGTGCTTTAAGTGGTGGGGTTGATTCCGCGGTGACAGCAGCTATCATTGCTAAAACAATTAATAAACGTTTGACATGTCTTTTTGTTGATCATGGTTTATTACGTAAAAATGAAGCCAACGATGTGATTAAAACATTTAAAAATCAATTTGATGTTAACTTTATAAAAGTCGATGCTAAAAAACGATTTTTAACGAAGTTAAAAAATATTACTAATCCTGAGCAAAAAAGGAAAATTATTGGGAAGGAATTTATTAATGTTTTTGAAGAACAAATTAAAAAACATCCTAACTTAAAATGATTAGCACAAGGAACACTATATACCGATGTGATTGAATCGGGTACGAATACAGCTCAAACAATTAAATCACATCATAATGTTGGTGGGTTGCCAAAAAACATGAAATTAAAACTTATTGAACCATTAGCAACATTATTTAAAGATGAAGTGCGTTTATTAGGTAGAGAATTAGGATTACCAGTTAACTTGGTTAACCGCCAACCATTCCCTGGTCCTGGCTTAGCTGTTAGAATTGTCGGAGCAATTACCCCTGAAAAAATAAAGATTGTTCAAGATGCTGATTGAATTTTACAAGAAGAAATTAAGAAGCATGGATTGCACAATAGTATTTGACAATATTTTGCTTTATTACCAGGCGTAAAAACAGTTGGTGTTAAAGGTGATCAACGAGCATATGATTATGTTGTTGCTATTAGAGCAGTAACTAGCAAAGATGGTATGACTGCTGACTATGCGAAGATACCTTATAATGTGCTAGATATTATCTCTAATAGAATTGTTAACGAAGTTAAAGGTGTTAGTAGGGTTGTTTACGATATTACTTCTAAACCACCAGCAACAATTGAGTGAGAATAATTAGTTAAAATCATTACCTAATAGGCATGATAATTTCTCGAGATATTTAATATACACATTGCTATATAGAATAAATAATCACTACTATTATTTCAATTTTTAACATGTTAAAAATTGTTGCTTAAAAAATATTTCAAAAAAGTTTTACTTTTTTTAATATTTGTATTATAATGTGTATTAAAGTGGGAGAAAGTGGTATGTTGTTAGGAAAATTTAAACATAGCATTGATAACAAAAATCGTTTAGTTCTTCCTGCTAAATTTTTATTACAATTAGACAAGACAATTTACTTAAGTAAAGGATTTGATGGATGTCTAGAAATACGTAACGGTGATGAGTTTAAAAAACGATATGAGGAATTAAGTAAATTGTCAGAGAACAAGAAAGATACGCGTGATGCTTCACGTGTATATTTCATGAACACGCAAGAAATTAAGATTGATAGCGCAAAAAGAATTTTAATTCCTAACGATTTGTTAAATGCGGCCGACATTAAGAGCACGGTAATTATTATTGGTGTTGGTAATAAAGTTGAAATTTGGGATGAAAAAAGATTTAATGCTTTTGAAAAGAATATTACCCCAATGTACGAACAAATCGTTGAGCGATTAGAGGATAAGAATGATTAATAATTTACAAATCCATAAACCTGTTTTGCTAAACGAAGTAATTAAACTAATTAATGTTAAGCCTAACGGGACATATGTTGATTGCACCGCGGGTTTTGGCGGGCATAGTCAAGCAATCGCTAGTAAATTATCAAAGCAAGGGCGATTAATCTGCATTGATCAAGATCAAGATGCAGTTGATTATTTAAAAAAATTGTTTAACAACGACCAGAGAATAGAAGTTGTGCATGACAACTTTGCTAATGTTAAAAGCATTTTTAAACAATGCAATATTCAAAAAGCTGACGGAGTTATTGTTGATCTTGGTGTGTCAAGTTTAATGTTTGATGAACCAACAAGGGGTTTTAGTTATCACAATGATGGTCCGCTAGATATGCGCATGAACCAAAAATTATCAACAACCGCGGCTGATGTAATTAATAAATATAGTCAAAAACAATTAATTGAGATCTTTAAGAAATATGGTGAAATTAAAGATTGTTATAGTGTTGTTAATAAGATTATTAGTTCACGACTAATTGCCACAATAACAACAACTAAACAACTAGTTGATATCATTAAAGCTAGTGTCAATCCAAAATTACTCCATACTATAAAACACCCAGCGCGTCAATACTTTCAAGCAATTAGAATTTATGTAAATGACGAATTAAATATTTTACATTCATTTTTAGAAGTTGTTAGTCAATTAATTGCACTTAATGGAACATTAGCTATCATTAGCTTTCATTCATTAGAAGATAAAATAATTAAAGACCGTTTTAATTTTTTAACAACTAGCCATTTACCTAAAGAAGTGCCATTAGTTGAAACTCCACCATTTCAATTAATTACAAAAAAACCAATCACCCCAACCAAAAAAGAAATGACAATTAATCGACGAAGCCGTTCAGCGAAATTACGCGCAATTAAAAGAATTCACAACCAGGAGCAATATGTTTAATCTCAATAAAGTTTATGCAACTATTTCATTTGATATTGATGAAGTTAAGATTTACGTTCATGATCAACTAAACAACAATAGTTGTTTATATTACAACTCCCGTAAATTGCATAATGTTTTCTTAGAAAATTATTCACTAACAAATGACGAATTATTAAAGAAAACTATTTATGAAATTACAAGAAATTGCGATGATTTTCTAAAAAATCCGATTCGAAGATACATTCTTAATTTCACCAATATTTCTTTAAACTACGCTAATTTTACTAGTAAAGGTGTCGAAATCATAGAAACTATTACTAAAGAAGATTGTGATCGAGCTATTGAAAAGGAAATTCTTGATCACGAGTATTGCCCAACCCAAGTTGCCCAAATGAAAATTGCTAAATGAAACGTTGATGGCATTGAGTATTTAACCCAACCTATTGGTGTTAAAGGAGGGCAATTAAGTTTTACTTATTCCATTTTAAAATACCAATACACCCCACAATTAATTAAAATTATTGATACATTTAAAAAAATAAAATTAGAAGTAATTGATGTTACGGTTAATGCTTTAGCATTAGGTGAATATCAAAATGCTAAAAACGCTTTAATTGTTGATATTCGTAAAAACAAAATGTTATTTTCGTTCTTTGATGGTAATAGTGAATTTATTAAAGCAAATTATGTTGATGTTGGTTACGAAAACATTGTTGATAAAGTATTTGAATGTTTCGATAAACGAACACGTAATAAAATTATTAGTAGTTACAATAGTATTGCTAAAGTTGCTGCTAGTGGCTTCAATCCAATAGTTGTTATTCGCCACATGCCAGAAATTTTAACGATTAAATCTATCCACGCTGATAAACTTATCAGTATTTTCAAAGGTGTAATTTTTGCCGAATTTAAAAAAGTTATTGAATCATATTCTAAAAACAACAATGACTTATTAATTGAAAAAACATATGTGCATGCTAATAGTGATTTTATCCAATGCGTGCATTCACTTTTTGCTAATGATGGATATCACGCAATAGTTAATGGTAACAATACTATTGTTAACGACAATATTACTGAAGCTATAGGTAGCATTCAATTAGCAATTAAAAACCAGGAAATTATTAAAAAACAAGTGTATAGCATTAACCCTTATGTGTCTGATGTCTTGGGTGATACACATATTAAAAAACAAATGCAAATGAAATTAGGCATGATGGCTATTAATTTCGTAGCAAAATTAGGAGAATCTTATGGAGAATAAAGTACTTAAAGCGATAATTAACTCGCAAAAAGAAAATGATAATGAAAACGTTAACATTAATGCTAATGACAATTCATCGAATAAATCGTTTTTTAATAATTTTGATTTAAATGATGAATCATTCGGGTTGGTTAATGTTAAAGTATTCGGTATTGGTGGGGCTGGTTGTAATGCCATAAAATATATTCTCGACAAAAAACCAAATATCCCGAAAAACATTAGTACTTATGCCATTAATACCGATGCAAAAGCTTTGAAAAGATTAAATAATCTTACTAATCAAATTGTGATTGGAAAAGATTTATTAAAAGGTTTAGGTGCTGGTGCTAATCCAATAATTGGTAAACAGGCTGCAATCGAATCAGAAGCCGACATTCGCAAAATATTAACTAGTACTCCGACTGATATCCTATTTATTATTGCTGGCATGGGGAAGGGAACTGGTAGTGGCGCTAGCCCAGAAATTGCCCGCATAGCTAAAGAATTAGGAATTATGACAATTGGTATTATTAATTTCCCATCTCTAAAAGCCGAAGGGAATATGGTTTTGCAAAATGCCCACGAACACTTCAATAATCTTAATCACTATTTAACATCATATACACTGATTAGTAATGACAAAATTATTGATAATGCTGATAATTGTGTTGGTTATTATGACGCTTTTGAAAGAGCTAATGATCAAATTGCCCATATTATTATTTCCACCGTGGAATTAATTAACGGTTCATCAGACCAAAACATTGACTTTTCTGACATTAAAACATTTTTTAATCGTAATCATATTTTTCAATGAGGAAAATTTACTTTTGACAATAAAACCAACAAGGAAACAATATTACAAATCATTGAAGACAATGTTCGTAATAGTGTGTTTGATGTCTTGCTTGAAGATAAAAACACGACAATGCTTGTCGCAGCGAAAATCAATCACCAAACATTGTCAACATTTAAGAACGAAATAAAAGATAGTTTTAGCACGATTACTAGCGATAACAATTTATCAATTGTTTATGATATTAGCTATCAACAAGGAGAAAACGTTGATATCTGTTATTTAATTTCTGCGACTGAATCTTCAAAACAACAAACAACATTTAAAAACATTAGTCATCCTAAAGTTGATATCGATGAATTTCTCTTTGGTAATAACTCGTTTAAAAAGATCCAAACAGCTAATAACACCTCGTTTCCAACGAGAAATTCAACGAAGGTTATCAAGAGTAATAAAATTATTAATCAAGATATCGAAATTAGTGAAATATCTTCATCTTTATCTACTAGTGCAATCAAAAACACAAAAACATTAAATTAAGTTTTTTGCAAAAATCTTAAAAATATGTTATAACTTAATAACCTACATAGACTACACACCAAAAGGTGTTGCTTGGAAACACCCTCTATATAGGCGAAGGAAAATCATGAACGATAAAGACATAAGAGTAAAGCTATATTCATACGATCATAAGCTAATTGATAAAACTGTTAATGTAATTAAAACCTTTGCTCGTGATAAAGGTTGTGGCATTAAGGGGCCAATCCCTTTACCCACAAAAAAGGAAATATTTACTATTTGCCGTTCGGTGCATGTTGATAAACCTTCGCGTGAACAATTTGAGCGTCGTACACACAAGCGTTTAATTATCTTAACCGCTGTTCAACCAGAGTTTATTAAAGAGTTTAGGAATCTTCGTTTCCCGACAGGAGTCGCTGTTAAAATATAAGGAGTAATATGAAGTGTATTGTTGGAACAAAGATCGGAATGACACAAGTATTCACCATTGAAGGTAAACGTATTCCCGTTACCATTATTCATTGTGAACCAAACCAAATTGTTGCTGTTCACAGCAAACAAAAACAAAACGTTGATGGTGTGCAAGTTGGTTATCAAACTATTGATGAAAAGAAATTATCAAAACCAGCATTAGGTGTATTTAAGAAAAATAATATTACTCCTAAAAGACATTTATTTACCTTGACAAATATCGCTGGTAAAGTAGGTGACTTTATCAAAGTAAATACTTTTACTAAAGGTGAATTTGTTGATGTACAAGGTACTACAAAAGGTCGTGGAACAACCGGTGCTATTAAACTATGAAACTTTAAAATTGGACCATTAAGTCACGGTGCTGGATACTTACATCGTTTCCAAGGTTCGGTTGCTTTTGGTCGTGGTGGTAGTGCCCCACAACGTGTACCAAAAGGTAAAAAGATGGCTGCACGTTATGGTCACGAAATAGTTACCATTCAAAGCCTTATTATTGTCGATGTATTAGAAAAATACGATGTAATATTAATCTATGGTGCTATTCCTGGTCCTAAAGGTTCAATTGTTTTCATTTCATCTTCATTAAAGAAACCTAATAAGAAAGTTGAATACACAATTATTTCTAAAGAAATCCAAGAAGAGATTTTAAAACAAAATGAATCACTTGAAAACAAAGAAGCGCTGCATGCTGCTAACTTAGAAGCAGAAGAGAAAGCTAAAAAAGAAGCTGAAGCTGAAGAAGCACGTAAACAAGCTGAAGCACTAGCTCGAGAAAAAGAAAAGCAAGCCGCTGAGAAAGCTGCTAATAAAGATAAAGAGGAAAAGAAGTAGGAGTTTACTATGGAATTAAAAGTTTTTAATATTGAAGGAAAAGAAATTGAATCAATCACTGCTCCAAAAAATTTACTTGTTGATGCTCCGCATCAACAGTCAATGTTCGATAATGTTTTAGGAGAAGCGGCTGCACGTCGTCAAGGCACACATTCAACTTTAACTAAAGGTGAAGTGCGTGGTGGTGGTAAAAAACCTTACGCACAAAAGCATACCGGGAATGCTCGTCAAGGATCGATTCGTAACCCGCACTTTGTAGGTGGTGGTGTTGCTTTTGGACCAAAGCCAACTCGTAATTACAACCTAAAACAAAACAAACGCGCTGCACGTTTAGCACTTTGTTCAGCGTTTAGCGTTAAAGCAAAAGAACAAACAATCATTGTTTTAGAAGATGGTGTTAAGTTAACCAAAGCAAAAACAAAATCATTTATTGCTTTTACTAAAGCAATAAAAGCCATTAATAAAAAAGTTTTATTAATTGCTAATGAAAAAGAAAACAACTTATACTTATCAGCTCGTAACATTAATCGTGTAACTAGTAAATTTGCTAATCAAGCATCAGTTAAAGATTGATTACACGCTGATTATGTTGTTATTCAAAAAGCAGCGCTAACGCAAATGGCTAAAGGAGTAAACTAATATGGAATTAACAAGAATTATTATTCAACCGCTAAATACGGAAAAAAGTTATAAATTACGTGATTTATTAAATAAGGTATACACTTTCCAAGTTAATCCAAAAGCAACAAAACAAGAAATTGCTTTAGCTTTTGAATCAATCTATACTATTGTTCCATTAAAAGTACGTACGCAACTTCGTAAGCCAGCAGCTATTCGTACAGGAACAATGAAACCCGGTTTTACAAAACTAACAAAGATTGCTTATATTACACTTCCACCTGGCACTGATATCGCTGAATCAAAAGAAGAAATTCAAAAAGTTTCTAAAGAAAAAACCCCACTTTCTTCAGACGTAACTAAAAAAGAAGTTAAAAAACAAGCAGTGACTGTTGCCAAAACAACTATTGCTAAAAAAGAAGTAGCCGCTAAAAAAACTGAAGTGAAAGAAGACAAGAAAGAAGTAGCTGCTAAAAAAACTGAAGTGATAGAAGACAAGAAGGAGAATAAATAATGGCTATTAAATCGGTTAAGACACGATCAAAAGGAAGACGAACAATTATTTTCGTTGACTATAAAAAACACTTAACAACTGACACCCCTGAAAAATCATTAATTAAAAAAATTCATAATCAATCAGGGCGTAACAACCGTGGTGTTATTACCACCCGTCACCAAGGTGGAAGACAAGCACGACAATATCGTCTTGTTGATTTTTTAAGAACTAATCCAAATCCAGCAGTTGTTAAAACAATTGAATACGATCCAAATCGTACTGCTTTCATTTGTTTAATAACTTATAAAACCGGTGAAAAAGCCTATATTCTAGCGCCACAAGGAATCAAAGTTGGTGATACAATAATTGCTGGTGATAAAGTTGATATTAAGGTTGGTAATGCAATGTTAATTAAAAACGTACCTGAAGGTACATTTGTTCATAACATTGAACTATCACCAAAAAAAGGTGCGCAATTAGTCCGTAGTGCTGGCAATGCTGCACAAGTATTAGGTAAAGATGAAACGGGTAATTTTATGATTGTTAAATTACCAAGTGGTGAAACAAGAAAAATCCCTAATGATTGTAAAGTAACCATTGGTATGGTTAGCAACGAAAACCACAATCTAATAAATTTAGGAAAAGCTGGTCGTAGTCGTCATTTAGGCATAAGACCAACCGTTCGTGGTAGTGCGATGAACCCTAACGATCACCCACATGGTGGTGGTGAAGGACGTCAACCAGTTGGTTATGATGCCCCACGAACTCCATGAGGAAAACGTCACATGGGTGTTAAGACACGTAAACATAAACAACCATCAACGGCTTTAATCATTCGCCGGAGAAATGATAAATAGGACAATGTATGAGTAGAAGTAAGAAAAAAGGATATTTTGTCGACCAACATCTAAATAAGAAAGTCGAAAAAGCAATTGCTGAACAAAGCAAGAAACCAATTAAAACATGAAGTCGTCGTAGCACAATCATGCCAAATTTTGTTGGTTTAAACTTTGCTGTACATAATGGTAAAACACATGTTACTGTTTATATTACCGAAGATATGATTGGTCACAAATTAGGTGAGTTTGCTCCAACAAGAATCTTTAAAGCCCACTCATCTAATAACAAAGCTGAAGACGCTGCTAAAGAAGGCGCATCAGAGGAAAAGAAATAATTATGAAAACACAAGCATCACAAGACAATATTCATGTTTCTAGTCGTAAAGCCGGATTAGTTTGTGCTTTAATCCGTAACAAAAAAGTTACCGAAGCACAAACTATATTAGAAAATGTTGACAAGAAAACCGCTATCTTTTTTAAGAAGTTATTACATAGTGCAATTGCTAATGCTACTAACAATCATCAAGCAATTGGTAAAAATCTCTATGTATATCAAGCGTTTGCTAATCAAGGCAAAACGATTAAACGTAGTTTACCACGTGCGCGTGGCTCAGCGAATATGATTCGTAAACGTCATACAAATCTTGTGTTAGTATTAAGTGATGATAAACATCAAAAAATTAAAGACCAACAAGCGTTGTTAACTAAACATAACAAAATTAAGACAAAACCTGGTGCAAAAATTATTACTAAAGCTACTTCAACTATTAAACACGTTGATGACCAACATCACATTGTATTGGATGCAGAGAAAAAACCAAAGGAGGAGAATAAATAATGGGACACAAAATAAACCCAAACGGATACCGTTATGGGATTAATAAAAATTGACAGTCAAAATGAACTTATTTAAGCCAACCAGACAAACTTATTGCTAAATGAGTTGTAGAAGATGAAAAAATTCGTAAATATTTTGATACAAAATATAAAGATGCGAAAGTTGTTCAAGTATTAATTGATCGTCCTGGTAACAAGCAAATTAATGTTACTGTTTTTGCAGGTCAACCAGGAATTATTTTATCTGGTAAAAAAGAACAACCAGTTTTAAAAACCGACACAGCAACATCTACTTCTGCTGAAAAACCTGTTGCTAAAGTTGCGAACACCGAATTAATTCTCAAAGATCTTTATAAGATTACTCACAACATTTACAAACCAGGTAAGACAAACAAAATGAATATCAGTCTAAATGTGTTGACACACGAAAACACCACTTGATCAGCTAAAATCGTTGCTCGTGAAATTGCTGATGATATTGAAAATCGTGTTTCCTTTAGACAAGCGCAAAAACAAGCAATTCGTCGGGTAATGGCTCGGGAAAATGGTGTGAAAGGTATCAAAACAAGAGTTAGTGGACGATTAGGTGGAGTTGAAATGGCTCGTGTTGAAGGATATAGCGAAGGAGTAATTCCTATGACAACACTAAGAACCGATTTAGATTATGCGGTGGCTGAAGCACATTGTACCTATGGTAAAATTGGTGTAAAAGTATGAATTAACCGGGGAATAATTCTTAAGAAAGGTTTAGATAATCAAAACAAACCAACCGCCCCAAAGATTGAACGTTTTGATTTTAAGCGTCCGTTTAATAAAAAACCTGGATCGTTTAACAAAGGAGGAAAATAATTATGATGCAACCAAAAAGAGTAAAATATCGTAAACCACACCGTACACGTTACGAAGGGAAAGCAAAGGGCAACAAGTTTGTTGCTTTTGGTGAATATGGACTTGTTGCTATTTCTGGCAAAGGAAGAAATTGCAACGGTAAACAAAAAACTGGAAACTGAGTTACTGATAAGCAATTAGAAGCAGCCCGTGTTGTTTTAGCAAAAGTTGAAGCACTTTATTTAAAACAAGGAGCGAAAATGTATATTCGTGTTTTCCCACAACTATCAAGAACTAAAAAACCATTAGAAGTTCGTATGGGTTCAGGAAAAGGTAATCCAGAAATTCAATGCGCTGTTGTTAAAGCGGGAACTATTTTATTTGAATTGAAAGGTGTTCCTGAACACGAAGCACGTGAAGCATTAAGAAAAGCTGGTAACAAATTAAATGTTATTTGTAAAGTTGTTAGCAAAGCTGACTTACCAAACGAAACTATTGCTGAACAAAAGCTAAAAAAATGGTTTAAAGAACCAAACATCATTGAGAGGAGATAATATGAATAAAGAATTAAGAAAGAAAACGGACATTGAACTTTGTGCATTGATTCTACGTTTGAAACTAGAACTATTACACATTCGTTTTGCGACAGTAGCAGGTGATGTTGCTAAAGCATCAAAAGCGAAAGCGGTTAGAGAAACAATTGCTAAAGCAATTACGGTTTTATACCAACGTAATAAAAAAGTAAGTATTGGTAGTCACGGGGTAACTTTGTATGACATGAAAACTAACAAACCTACTTCAATTACTTCGCAAGTACAAGAAATGTTAAAAGCTGATGCTACAAAAACTAAACAAGCTGTTAGTGAAGAAACCGTACAAGTGGTTAAACAACAACCAACTGAGCAAAAAGATAAAGATGCATCAGATGCTAAACCACAAGCAACACCAATTGTTAAAAAACAATTAAAAACACAAATGGAAAAGAAAGCAGAAAAAACAATGATTCATAAAACAGTTGGAGGAGGATCATAATTATGGAAAAACAAATTAACGAAAGAAGTCGTAGAAAAATATTCGCAGGAATTGTTGTCTCAACAAAAATGGCAAAGACCATTGTTGTTGAAGTTGAAACAAAAACGCTGCACCCACGTTATCGTAAGCTAGTTATTCGTCACAAGAAATATCATGTGCATGATCCAAAAAGTGAAGCAAAACTAAACGATAAAGTAAGAATTATTGAAACAAGACCAATTAGTAAGACTAAATTTTATCGTTTATTAAAAATAACAGAGAGGGCTAAATAGGAGTAATTTATGGTACAAGAACAAACAAGACTAATTGTTGCTGATAATACAGGCGCAAGAGAAGTAGGAGTAATTAAAGTTTTAGGTCACACCCGCCAACGTTATGCTAATATTGGCGACATTGTTAGAGTATCGGTTAAATCATGTATGCCAAGTGGTGACGTTAAACGAAAAGAGAAATATATTGCCGTTGTCATTAGAACAAAAAAAGGAATTACGCGTGAAAACGGTACCGTTATTAAATTTTCTGACAATGCATGCGTGTTAATTAAAGAAGATTTAACCCCACGTGGGACAAGAATCTTTGGCCCTGTGGCTAGAGAATTACGAGAAAAGGGATTTATGAAAATTATTTCATTAGCCCCTGAGGTGTTATAGGAGAAAATATGCAAAGAATTAAAAAAGGTGACAAAGTAAGAATAATTTCCGGTAAACTTTCCACAAAAGAAGGAACAGTTTTGTCAGTTAATCCAAGAAATAATACGGCAATTGTTGAAGGCCTTAACAAAGTTAAGGTGCACAAGAAAGCTAGTGGTAAACAAGAAAAGGGTGGAATTTTTGAAATTGAACAACCAATTTATCTGTCAAAAATAGCCCTTTTAGCACCAAAAGCCCCACAAGGTATTTCAAAAATCAAATACACCAAAAATAAAGAAGGCCACAAAATTCGTGTTGCTAAAAAAACTAACCAAGAAATTGTTTCGAGCAAGAGTAAAATCAACACCCCAGTAGGAGACAAATAATATGAGTTTAAATTTAAAAGCAAAATATGAAAAATTAATAACCGATGCTTTTCTTAATGAAAAAGAAGCAACGGTAAAAATGGCAATTCCTCGTTTAGAAAAAATAGTTATCAATGCCGGGGTTGGTGATGGAGCGAGTGATGTTAAATTAATTGAATCAATGAACAATGATATTAAAAACATTACTGGTCAAACACCAGTTTTAACAAAATCAAAAAAAGCAATTGCAACCTTTAAACTCCGTGAAAATCAACCAATCGGGGTTAAGGTTACTTTACGTGGTGAACGTATGTGAAACTTTGTTAGTCAACTAATTAATGTTGCTTTACCACGTGTGCGTGACTTTAAAGGTGCACCACTCACATCTTTTGATGGACGTGGTAATTACACTTACGGTGTAAAAGAACAATTAATTTTCCCAACCATCAATTTTGATGACGTGAAGAAAGTTAGAGGTTTTGATGTAACGTTTGTTACTTCATGTAAATCCGACGCGAAAGCAAAATTATTGTTAACGGCAATTGGTTGACCTTTCGCAAAACCAAAAGGTAAATAATATGGCAAAAACATCACAAATAGTAAGACATAAACGACATAAGAAATTCACAACTCGTAAATATCACCGTTGTATTCGTTGCGGAAGAACTCACGCAATCATTACAAAGTTTGGTATTTGCCGAATTTGTTTCCGTGAACTAGCATACGAGGGGGCTTTACCAGGAGTAAAGAAATCATCATGATAACAACTAACAAAACAAATAATCGAATTAAGAAAATCGTTAAAAAACGTCGTATTAAACACGTTGTTAAAGACCCGATTGCTGATTTTATTTTACGAATCAACAATGCTAGTCGTGCTCGCCATAGTCAAGTTTTAGTTTATTTTTCAAAAATGAACACCGCCATGTTAGAAATTTTAACGAATGAAGGTTTTATTAAAGGCTATAAGGTGATTGAGCGATCAAAACCAAAAATCAAAATGTATAACGTTGAGTTAAAATATAGTGCTAAAACACCAGTCATCAACGGGATGAAACAAATTTCAAAACCCGGATTACGTGTTTATCAAGAATGTAAAAAAATACCAAAGGTATTAAATGGCTTAGGTATTGCCATTATTTCGACAAGCAAAGGAATAATGATTGATAAACAAGCACGTGAAAATAATTTAGGAGGAGAGGTTATCGCTTACGTGTGATAATCAACAACTATGTCAAGAAAAGGAAATAAATTAATAACAATCCCACAAAACGCAACTGTCACTATTAATGCTGATCATGTCATCATTAAAAATGGTGCAAATCAATTGCGTGTTAACTACCCAAATAAAATTATTAAAGTTGAAAATATTAATAATGCGCTTAAAGTTTCACGATTAGAAGAAACGAAAGCAGGAAGAACATTCCACGGAACCGTTGCTTCTTCAATCATGAATGCGCTGCATGGTGTAACAACTGGGTTTCATAAATCATTAAAGATTGTTGGTGTTGGTTATAAAGCAGCGATAAGTAATAAACAACTAAAACTAGATATCGGCTTTAGCCACCCAGTAATTTTTGATATCCCAGCCGCATTGCATGTTATTTGTCCAGTGCCAACGCAAATTGATATTAATGGCTTTGACAAACAACTAGTTGGCGAATTTGCCGCTAATGTTCGGGCAACAAGAAAACCAGAACCATACAATGGTAAAGGAATTATGTATAGTGATGAAATCATTATTCGTAAAGTAGGTAAAACAGCTGAAGGTGCTGGTGCAACAGCATCAGCTGCTCCCGCAAAAAAATAGGATAAATTATGGCTAAGAAAACAAGTATCAATCGTAAACAAAGAACACAACTAAGACACAAACGTATTACTAACCGTTTGAAACAAACCGCGAATAGTAAACTGCGTCTTGTAGTTAGCAAATCAAATAAGCATTTAATTGCCCAAATCATTGACGATACAAAAGGACATACAATTATTTGTTGTTCATCTAAACAAATGAAAAAGCATGCGAACATTGCTATTGCTAAGCAAATCGGTGTTGATATTGCTAAAAAAGCAATTGAAAAAAATATTAAAGAAGTTGCTTTTGATCGTGGTGGTAATAAATACCACGGACAAATAAAAGCACTGGCTGATGCAGTACGTGAACAGGGGATAAAATTCTAATATGGAAAATCAACAAAAT
Source organism: Mycoplasmataceae bacterium (assembly GCA_031257095.1). Classification (GTDB taxonomy): domain Bacteria; phylum Bacillota_I; class Bacilli_A; order Mycoplasmatales; family Mycoplasmoidaceae; genus Malacoplasma_A. The sequence continues at coordinate 103,928 of JAIRPI010000011.1, forward strand.
AAAACAACAACAAATAAACCACAACCAACAAAACAGGTTGGTAATAAACCAACAGGGGCAAGAACTTTCGCTTACAAGCGTGGTTCTTTTAACAAAACTGCCGTTTTAGGTTTTGAAGAAAAAGTCGTTAAAACAAAACGTATTTCAAAAACCACCAAAGGTGGACGACGTATGCGTTTTAGTGTTTTAGTTGTTGTTGGTAATAAAAAAGGACAAGTGGGTATTGGTTTAGGTAAAGCAACCGAAATTCCTAATGCAATCCGTAAGGCAATTAAAAATGCGCACAAATCAGTTGTTAGTGTTTTAATGAACAAACGCCATACGCTTTATCATGAAATTACTGGTAAGTGTGGTGCTTCAAAAGTTTTATTAAAACCAGCACCAGATGGTACAGGTATTATTGCTGGTGGGGTAATTCGTGCAGTTGTTGAACTAGCTGGTTATAAAGATATCTACACCAAGAATAAAGGATCAAACGCTTCCATCAATATGGCGTATGCTACTATTAATGGTTTAACAAAACAACGTTCACCTAGTGAAGTATTACGTTTACGTGGGATTGTTAAGAATAAAAAAACAGAAAACAATAAGGAATAAATATGAAATTACATCAATTAAAATATACAAAAGGATCAAGACGACACAAAGTAAAAGTTTATGGACGTGGTTATGGTAGTGTTGGTAAACGAGGTGGTCGTGGTAACAAAGGACAAGGACAAAGAAAATCTGGTAATGTACGTTTAGGATTTGAAGGTGGTCAAACACCAATTTATCGTAAAGTTGGTAAAGTTGGATTTAATAATGCTAACTTTAGACAACAATATAATGTTATTACCTTAAAACAAATTGAAGCTAATGGATTAGAAAACATTTCGCTTAAAGCATTAACCGAAAAAAGAATCGTAAAAAATAAATTACCAATTAAAATAATTGGTAATACAAAACTAACTAAAAAAGTTAATTTTGAAATTCATAAAATATCAGCAGGTGCAAAAAAAGCCATTGAAGCAGCTGGCGGTAAAGTTAGTATAATTAAGTAATTAATAATGGTTGTTAATCCTGTTGAAAAGAAAGTTAAGAAATCAGTTTGGCGAACACTTCGCGAAATTTTTTTCAACAAGAACGTTGTTATTACTATTTCAATTACTTTAATCTTATTACTTTTATTTCATATTGGTTCATCAATTACTGTTCCAGTAATTTCTTTACCTAGCAATTTTGCCCAAGATGATTCATTTACTTCAATGCTAAACTTATTAGCCGGTGGTGGATTATCGAAGATGTCATTATTTGCTGTTGGTGTTGGTCCATATATTACTGCCCAAATTATTGTGCAGTTGTTATCAACTGATTTAATCCCCCCAATGTCACGCATGGCGAAAGCGGGAGAAAGAGGAAGAAGGAAATTAGAGGTTATTACCCGTTTTCTTACCCTACCATTTGCCATTGCGCAAGGTTATGCAATTATTGCATTACTATTAAATAGTACAGGTGGGAGCGCTAGTCAAATTTCTATCTTTGGTAAAAGTGCAATTGGTGATTTGAGTGCGGGGGAGATTATTAGTTTGTTAGTAATCTTTACGGGTGGTACATACATTTGTATCTTTTTTGGTGATATGATTACTAAACGTGGTGTTGGTAATGGTGTAACATTAATCATTCTTGCTGGTATTGTGGCTTCGTTCGTTCCTAATTTTAGAGAGGCGATAACAATCATCAAAGGTAAATTTACGCCAACTGAACCAGATTATTTAACAAATGTTGTATTATCATGTACTTTGTATGTCTTGTTCTTCTTTGTTATTTTGATTGTTGTTGTGTTTATTAATGGATCAACAAGAAAAATTCCTATTCAACAAACAGGACAAGGTTTAACAACAGAAATTAACAACTTACCTTATTTACCAATAAAATTAAATTCAGCTGGTGTTATTCCCGTTATTTTTGCTTCTTCACTATTAACTATTCCTGGAACAATTGCCCAATTTTTACCAGACACAGCTTATGCTTCTAAATCCTTTATTACTTCGTATCTATCATTAAATAGTTGGTGGGGGTTAGCAATTTATTTTGTTTTAATCATTCTCTTTACTTTCTTTTACTCTTACGTGCAAATTAACCCCCACCAACTAACTGAAAACTTTGAAAAGTCAGGAAAATTTATTCCTGGTGTAAAAAACGGTGAAGCTACCGAAAAGCATATTACAAAGGTTTTAAATCGTGTGAACTGAATTGGTGGACCATTCTTAGCCATCATTGCTGTATTACCTTATATCCTTTCTAAAGCTATCGGTGTTCCTAGCGGTTTATCATTAGGTGGTACGGGAATGATCATTGTTGTAACTGGAGCAGTTGAATTATGAAATTCAATTAAATCATCAGCAACAACTAGTGGATATAATTTAACAAGAACAAGAATTGTTGGCACTAATCAACCAACTATTGTTAAAGAAGAAAAACAAGAACAATTATGATAAACAAGCAAACTATTGTTGTTTTAATTGGTGTTCCAGGTTGCGGCAAAGGAACATTAGCTAGTAATTTAATTAAAGAGTATGGATTTAAGCATATTTCTACTGGTGATTTATTTCGCGCAACAATTAAAAAAAACACCCCGCTTGGTATTCGTTTACGTAATATTGTTACAAGCGGTGCATTAGTTGACGACCAAACAACTAACGAAGTTATGAAAAGTGAAATCGAAAAATTATTAGCCCAAAAGCATTCGATTATTCTTGATGGTTATCCACGAACTAAAGAGCAAGCAAAATTTCTTGAAGCTATTATTAAGCCATCATTAGTTCTATTAATTAATATTGATCATGAACTTGCTGAAAAAAGAATTCTCGGTCGTCGTTTATGTCCACTATGTGGGGCAGTTTACAACACATATTTTAATAAATCAAAAGTCGATGGTCTATGCGACAAGGATAACGCTAAGTTAATTGTTCGTAAGGATGATAACTTAGAATCATTAAAAGCGCGCATGGATGTTTATGATAATGTTACTAAACAATTAACCGATTATTATCATAACGAACCGTGTTTTCATAAAATTGATGCTAATCAAGGTATTGCTTCGATCATGCCGTTAATTCGTAGTTTACTTAAATAATGGTTTATATTAAATCACCTGAAGACATCAAATTAATCAAGCAAGCCGCATCGATTTGAAAACAAACACGACAATTAATTATCGAGCATTGTCGCGTCGGTGTAAGCTTAAAGTCGATCGATGAATTAGTTAATAAATTTGTTCTTGAACAAAATGCGCGTTGTTCTTTTTATAAATATCGTGATTTTCCTGGACACATTTGCATTAACGTCAACGAACAATTAATACATGGTGTTCCTACTAATTACATCATTCAAAAAGATGATTTAATTAGTTTTGATGTTGGTATTGAATATCAAAATCATCATTGCGATGCTGCCTTTACTATTAATATGAATCCTAGCAACAAGCAAAATCAAGAAATTCTTGATGTCACACTTGGAGCATTAACTAATGCCATCAACCAAATTAAACCAGGTAATTATATTGGTGACATTGAAAATGCCATTGAAGTTTATGTTCACCAACATAAATATGAAGTGATTAAAGATTTTGGTGGACATGGTTGTGGTAATAAAATTCATGAAGATCCAATGATTATGAATTTTGGACAACCAAAAACCGGAATCAAATTAATCCCCAATATGACCTTATGTATTGAACCAATGGTATTGACTAATTCTGATCAATATTATATTGATCCAAAAAATCACTGAACCGTGATTGCTAAAAATAAAAAACTGACATGTCATTGTGAGCATATGGTTTTAGTTACTAATAATGGTTGTGAAATATTAACAGAATAATATAGAATATATAAACATGGCAAAAGAAACTGGTATACAAGTAAAAGGTAAAATAATTGAAGTTATCTCAAATATAAAATTTAAAGTCGCATTAGAAAACAATATGATAATTAATGCTACCACTGGCGGTAAAGTTAAACAACACCACACGAAATTATTCCGTGGTGACAATGTCGTTGTCGAACTAAGCCCATATGATTTATCACAAGGGCGAATTATTGAATTAAAATAATTTTGTTGTATCATTATTAATTAAAAATTTTATAATATATACATATATATGAATAAAATAAAAACAAAATCCCACTCAGGGGGGGGTTAAATAAAAACCACAAAAAGAAAGTTTTATTACTATCTTTATTAATTCCTATTGGATTACTTGCCGTTGCTGGTGCTACTGTTGGCGGATTATATGGAGCGGGTGTTATTGCCCCCAAAGCATCACCAACCAATATTGCTAGTATATTTACCGATGGTACTAGTGTATATCAATGATCAAATTCGGCAACAACTAAAGACCAAACTAGTACTGAAGACCCATCTAAAGAAGGCTCAGCGGCAAAACCATGAAGCCTGGTTGACTCGCCGTCGACAGACGCCATAATAGATAATCTTAATAGTTTTCTCACACGTAGTAATCAACAATCTAAAAATACTGTTTTCAACGATTTAACGTTTACTGCATGAGCACAAGATGGTTCTACTAATTTTTATAAATGTACTGCATCAGCAAACACAGCAAGTTATGATGGTTCTTTTCAAATTGGTTTGTATTGAAACCAAACGCATGAACTTAGCGGTGCAGTCACAAGTCGCATTGTTGATTATTCTAGTATCACCACTACTAAAACTGCCGGTGACGTTTTAGCTTCATTGTCTACACAAAATTCTAGCTTCCATCCAGATGCTGTTGAGATAGGTTATACTAGCCAAAGCACTTTTTATTCTTATACTCTTTCAACACAAATGACACAAACCAATCTGACTAACTTATGAAAAGATATTGGCAATTCTAACGGTTATGGTTATGAACTAACTCTACAAGCTAAGACTGGTGGTTGATATAGTGGAAGCACAAATATAAATATTTATGTTAAATTAAAACGTATTAGTTTTAATCCTAATTTATTTGGTAATGATCGCTCATTAAATGATAATGGTGGTGCTAATCCTTTTATCACTATTCCTAATTTAGAACAAGCAACCCGCGCTTGAATTACTCGTTATAATTCTACCGCCTTTAATGATGGAACAGCCGCGTGGGCTAATTTTTATACAAGCAACACAAGCAACTGTAATTTAGAAATAGATACTGGAAAATTGAAACTTCAATATGGTGATGCTAATCAATTTTATACAAGCGATAGCGGAACGGCAACTTTCTTTACTTTTAATGTTCAACAAAAAGAAAGTTTAGTTGATGTATTTGAAAATAATGATCATACAACAAGCATTCCTACCGATACCGCTACCAATAATCTTATTTATATTAATAAACCATTGGCTACTCATGAATGTTGAGTTGACACCATTATTTTGCTAAAAGAACAATATTCTGATGGAACTTATTCAGACTTTCGTGGTGCCGACTTTACATCAATGTATATTTACAGTGTATCATTTAGTAATGGTACAACCGGTTTTAATGGGACATTAACAGTTAGTCCCTTAACCGGTTCATTGTTTTATGAAGACACAGTTACACTTTATTGAAAAACTTATAACTACACTGCATAAACACAAAAAATGAAAAAGATATCAAAGTGAATTTTTTCATTATTATTAATCCCAACCTCACTTTTTTGCGGTGTAATAGGAATTAGGAGTATTTCTAATTCAACAACCACTATCCAACAAACAACAACTAAAAAATCATCTTTTGTAGCTATAGATATAAATACGATTATTGAACATCCTAATATGGGGACACTAAAGCAACTACCCACTCGCAATAATATATTGCAATATATCTATAATGATGTTGCTGCTACTTACAAAGATGTTGTCAATGATTTGGATGTAGGTTCAATCGGCCAAACATCAACAATTGTAAGTACCAATTCTGATAGTGCTAGTTACACTGGCAGCGTAACAATAACTTACACAATAAGCAACACTAAAACTGATTTATCACAGATAATTTCACCCAATTCAACGATTCCAAGTAGAATTAGTTATGATTTTTGATCACAATCAGAAGATGTAGCTAAATATGGTTTAATTGACCAATTAACTCAACAGTACCCTACGTTAAATGGTAATCAAATAAAGGTTACTGCGATTGATTATGGTTCTGACAACGCACTAAGACAATTTAAAGGAACGGCAACGATTGTTGCCAAAGACTCTTCTTCACTTTATACTGGATCAACCAACTTTTCTTTTAATATGAAGGTTAATTTAAATGCTATTTTCTCTGATCTCACTAATTTACAGTATTCTCCATATGACACATTAGATGCAGAAAAAGCCACTCATTTATTAGATGGAGTTATAGGAAAAAATAAAAGCAGAATAAATGACACATTAACCTTTGAAACTTATGTAACTTCATCCATAACCACTGGCTCAAATACAGTAACATTTCAACCCAACGCTACTGGCACTAATAACTATTTGTTAACCAACCAAGTTTCCGGGACTTTTACACCATTTCACCCAACACCATCAGAAGTATTTAAGTATATAGACGATGGGAATGGTGGTTATGTCATTGATGGTTTTGTCGATGCTAATGCAAACCTAAGTGCTTATGACACATTGTGAATTCCTGACAATTATCAAAATAAAACGGTAACAAAAATAAACCAGCAAGCATTTCAACGAGGAAGTGCAGATACAGGAACATCAAAGACTGGAGCAGCATATGATTGTTTAGCTCCTGGAGGCAATTTAAAATATTTACGTTTACCAAATGGAATTACCACAATTGAAGGTAATGCTTTTATGCACAATAGATCGTTTGCTGGATCTACATTGTTTTTGCCTGACTCATGGAGCGGTTCATATGTTTCGCAAGGTTTGCGGGGTCCATTTTATGACACTGGTTTTTCACGAATAGTGTTAGGAGCGGCATATAACTTTCAATCCCCTAGCGATAGCAATCATTATCGTTCATCATGATATGGATCAGCTGTTTCATACGGTACTATTTTAGATGTTTCTCCAAATAATCATTCATACGATGTGGTACGAAAATATGATAGTCAAGGAGTATTAACTGGTATGCAATGAGTTCCAACCACTAAATATACATCAACAACAATCCTTGGCAATGCTGGTTGAGGGACAGTTGATTTAGCAGATATGTTGCCTAATACTGTGAACACTTTGCCACAACACTTCTTTTCTTATTATTCAGGCAATAGTAGTACAATTATTAGGATACCGTCTTACATTAGATCATTAGCAACCAATAGCTTTTATTCCTGCGCACAAAACGTAGCATTGACAATCAAGATAGAATATGAATATGATGGCGCCGGCATGTCAAATTTGGAAATGATAAATGGCGATTTCACCCCGCCGCGAGATCAAAATCGAATTTTTTTGGTACCAAATAACCTATTGAGTTGGTACAACACTCAATATTTGCAATATACAAGTGCTAGAAATTGAACGTTTCAAGGATATTAATTCTTTAAAAATAATATTTACTGAGATACTTCAACAAAATTTATTAACTATCTTATTTATCTTTAGTTATTAATGTAATAATATCATTCATAAATAGTTTGTAATTTTCATTTTTATCTAAACACAAAAATTCAAATATTTATTCGACAAGTTTATTCTTTTTCACTATATTATCCAATCTCGCATCAATTTTTACTAAATGGGCATCAATTCTATCTAACCGCACATCGTTTTCTGATAAACGAGTCTCAATTCTATCAAGCCTAGCGTTATTACGTTTTTCAAATTCTTGGAATCAAATTGGTGGTTTATTCACGATCCTATTAATTATAGCACATTCAAAAGTAGCACCTATTAGTCTTGAATAACTAGATTTTGTTATTTTATATTCTTTATTATTTTTCATTTTCTTTTCTTACTCCTACACATATATTTACAAGAATTTCACCCATTTTTCTCAAATTATTTTTAAAATTTCTAAATTTTCCGAGCGTAAATAGATAAATAATACTTTTAAATCACCGCATATAAAATTGAGCGGATATAGTAGCTAAAATATGTAAGATGCATAGTCTAACCACTTGAACAACCATCAACATAATTAGCATCTACCCGATCAACTAATTAATTACTATGCACAAAACCGTAAGATAACTAATTCATCATCTACTTCCTGTTGCGCTTATTACCGATTATTAAAATAATCTTGACTTTTATCATACATTTAATATAATTTACAAACTATAATGAAAGTTCGTGCATCAGTAAAGCCGATATGTAAAGATTGTAAAATGATAAAACGTCATGGTGTTTTACGTGTTATTTGTAAAAACCCAAAACACAAACAAAGACAAGGATAAATATGGCGCGTTTATTAGGTGTAGATATTCCCAATAAGAAAAAAATTCCATATGCTTTAACAGCAATCTTTGGCATTGGTATTTCTAGTGGAAGAAAAATTTGTAAGATAGCAAAAGTTGATGTTGAAAAAAGAACTGAAGATTTATCGGAAAGTGAATTTGCTGCTATTCGTGATGCGGCAAGTAAATTTCAAATTGAAGGAGATTTACGTCGTGAACAACACAACAATATCAAACGTTTAATGGACATTAGCTGTTATCGTGGTATTCGTCACCGTAAGAAATTACCTGTTCGTGGTCAACGCACAAAAACAAACGCCCGAACACGTAAAGGTCCGCGTAAGACAATTGCAAACAAGAAGGTAGAAACTAAGTAATATGGCAGAAACTAAAACAAAAGCGAAAACTGAATCCGCACCAGCAAAAAAACCTAAAGCGAAGAAAAAGAAAAAATTAACTGATGTTAATGGCATTGCCCACATTCATGCAACGGTTAATAATACCATTATTACTTTTACCGATTTAAAAGGTAACACAATTGCTACTTGTTCTTGTGGCAAGGTTGGTTATAAAGGTTCAAAAAAATCTACTCCTTACGCAGCTGGTGTAGCAGCTGAGAATGCAACAAAACAAGTAATGTTATTAGGACTAAAGAACGTGATTGTGAAAGTAAATGGAACGGGCCAAGGTAAAGATACCGCAATGCGTCAAATTGCTGCTTCTGGACTTAACATAACACAATTAGAAGACGTAACACCAATCCCTCACAACGGCTGCACACCACCAAAAAAACCAAGATAATATATAATAAAGGACTAACATGGAAAAATTTCAAAAATTAGATATAAAACTCGATACACACAATAAAAACAATCAATTAGATCGTTTTATTATTGCCCCATTAGAAAGAGGCATGGGAACAACCATTGGTAATTCGTTACGCCGCATTCTTTTATCATATATTCCTGGTGCTAGTATTTTCGCTATTAAAATTGCTGGTGTTGCCCACGAATATCAAGCAATCGACGGTGTAAAAGAAGACGTAACAGAAATTATTTTAAATTTAAAAAATTTAGTTATTAAAAAAAGTGATGGTTCAATAATTTTTGATGACTCATTAGACATTAATGAAAGTAACGCCTCATTAAAAATAATGTCTTGACCAACATTAAAGATTAAGAAAAAAGGCAAAGGCGAAATTCTTGCTAGTGATTTTGAAATTCCTCCTGGTTTTGATATTGTTAATAAAAATTTACACATCATGAGTGTAACTAACGAATCAACCGAAATTAATTTAGAAGTTTATATCCAAAACGGCATTGGTTATAAAACATTTAAACAAAATCAAGAAGTTATTCGCGCAACAAATAAAAATTTAATTCCTGTTGATTCTAACTTTACACCAATTGTTAAAGTTGGTTATGCAATTGATGAATACAAATTGACTAAAGACAAAATTGCTGATCGTTTAACTTTAGAAATTGCAACTAATGGAGCAATTGAACCAGCAGCAGCTTTAGCATTTGCTGCCAAAATATTAATTGGTCATTTAAATCCATTTGCTAATGTTGTTAGCAAAATTAATGAAGACATTAATGTCTTTGAAGAAAAGAAACACCAAGAACAAGTTCGTAATGAGACAATTCAAATACCAATTGAAGACCTTAATCTTTCTGTTCGTTCATTTAATTGCTTAAAAAGAGCAAACATCAATTACCTTAATGATTTAACCGCCATGACACGTACTGATGTTAAAAAAATTAAAAACCTTGGTAATAAATCACTACGTGAAATTTATAACAAGGTTAAAGATTTTGGATTATCATTTAAAGAAGATTCACCACAATAAAAATTATGTCGTTTATCAATAAGCCAGGAAAAACATCAAGTTGAAGACAAATGGTTATTCGCCAACAAGTTAGCGATGTTTTTGCTTATGGAGCAATTAAAACTACTTTTACTAAAGCGAAAGAAACACAACGCCATGTTGATCGTATTATTACGTTAGCGAAGAAAAATACACTTGATGCGAAACGTCGTATTCTAAGTATTATTTTAAACACTACTAAAGTTTCACAAGAAGACTTACTGAAAAAGATCTTAGAAATCGCAAAAAAATATGCGACAAGAAAAGGTGGTTATACGCGAGTAGCACGTCTTAACAACCGCGCTGGTGATAACACACAAGTTGCATTATTAGAATTAGTGTAATAATTATTAACATAAATTATTACAATTATTTATAATAGTTAGATATGAAAATAGCTATTCTTGCATCTGGAGGAAATTCACCAGGGATGAATAACATTATTGTTGGATTAGTTAAAGCGGCTAACGAGCACAAAATTGAATCGTGATTAATTTATGATGGTTACGATGGCATCTTACAAAATAAATTTGTTAAAGCTGATTTAAGATATCTTGAGGAGTTTATCACTAGAGGTAATGTTATTATTGGTTCTTCACGATCTAAAACATTTTACGACATTGAAGTTAAAAAGAAAGCGGTTAAAGCGTTAAAACAAAAAAAGATCGATGTGTTGATTGTTCTTGGCGGTGATGGTTCATATAATGGTGCTGCGCAATTAGCTAAGTTAGGAATGAAAGTAATGTGTTTACCAGGAACAATTGATAATGATATCGCTAGCACTAACACAACCATTGGTTTTTTCACTTGTTTGAATACGATTGTTAGCCACATTGATGCTTTACGTGATAGCTTTGAATCACATAGTGGTATTTGTTTTGTTGAAGTTATGGGACGAGGTCATAGCGATCTTGCTGTCCGTTGTGGGATTGCCACTTGTGCTGAAGCCATTATTACTAACAAAAACATTTTAACAACCCAAGACTTTATTGATATTGCTAACCAAACATGGAAAAATGGTAAACGTTCATGCATATTCGTTATTACCGAACAAATCTATGGTAAAAACAATCTTCCCCCATTAGCCCAAATTGCTAATAGTGTTGAAGAAGCTACCGGTCGTACAACAAGAATAAACGTCGTAGGCCACGCACAACGTGGTGGGGTAGTAGCAGCGATTGACCGTTATTGAGCAATTGTTATGGCACGTCATTGCATCGAATGCATTGTTGCTAAAAAATTTAATAAAGCTATTGGTGAAGTTAATCGTAAAGTTAGTGATATTGACATTCAAGTAGCGGTTAATCTTCCAAAAAAGCCAGAAAGTTTTATTCTTGTAAAACAATTTGAAGAAATGAATAAGAATTAGAAAATGGAAAGTGTTGTTAGGATTAAACGTTATTATAAAAGGACCAAGATCATTGCCACCATGGGGCCAGCTATCACGCAAAAGCTTTGAGATTACAAAGCCTTTAATGATCCAACAAACGCTGACGTAAAAAAACTAGCCTATGAAAAAATGGAAGGCGTTATTATGTCAGGCGTGACTTGTTGTCGTTTAAATTTTAGTCATGGTTCATACGATGAACACCAAATAAGAATTGATCTTGCACGAGAAATTGCTAAAAAAACTAAACGTAACATTAGCATTATGCTTGACACCAAAGGGCCAGAGATTAGAGTTGGCAAGATTGATAACGGCCCAGTTCCTATTAAAAAAAATAGTGAAGTTGTCATTTATACGACAACTGATATTGTTGGTAATGCTAATAAATTTAGTGTTAGTGATTCCACTAATACTTACAACATGGCTAACGATGTTAGTGATGATGATATTGTTTTAGTTGATGACGGTAAATTACAATTAAAAATTTCTAGTGTTGATGCGAAAAAAGGAATCATTAAAACGATTGCCTTGAACGATCACTATATTAATGATAAAAAACGCATTAATTTACCTGGCGTAGAGTATTCAATTCCTTTTTTATCAAAGAAAGATCGAGAAGATATTTTATACGGCATTAAAAATAAAGTTGATTATATTGCTGCTAGTTTCGTTAATAGCGCCAAAAATGTTAATGAAATTAGAGATTTTCTAAAAGAAAATCATGGCGAATTTATTCAAATAATTTCAAAAATAGAATCAACTAATGCTATTAAAAATATTGATGAAATTTTAGCAGCTAGCGATGGAATTATGGTGGCCCGTGGTGATTTAGCTTTAGAAATTCCTTATTATGATGTTCCTTATTGGCAAAAATATATTATTCGTAAGTGTCGTTTAATTGGTAAACCCGTAATCATTGCTACGCAAATGCTTGATTCACTAGAAAGAAACATTCAACCAACAAGAGCCGAAGTGACTGATGTATATTTTGCAGTTGACCGTGGGGCTGATTGTACAATGTTATCAGGTGAATCAGCCCAAGGTCAATTTCCCGTTGAAGCAGTTTATACAATGCGCCGCATTAATAAACGAAGTGAATTATTATTTGATTACCAACGATCAATAAAATGATATTTTAAGAAAAATAAATACTTCCCAAAGTATGCTAGAAAAACAGCAATTAAAATTGCCAAAGAATGTTTACCATTTGGTGAAGCAGTAGCACCAACATTTAAATACAACTTTGTTGTAATTTTCTCAAACGATCAAACACTTATTCAAGCAATCTCTAATATTCGTCCTGCTGCTACAATTATTGTTATTACCGATCAAAAAGAATTATTAACCAGGTTTGGGATTAACTACGCCATTCAAACCCATTACGTTGAGAATTTAGCACAAGCGATGAACGATTATAAAGCTATTTCACGAAGTGCCGTTAATCGTTTTGAACCAGAAGAAAAACAAGCAATCGCATTTATTAATAATAAATTTAAAACAATTAATGAATAATCTACTTCTTGGTTGTCATGTTTCAATGAAAAAACCTGATTATTTATTAGGTTCGCTTCATGAAGCTCTAAGTTATGGAGCAAATTGTTTTATGATTTACAATGGCGCACCGCAAAATATTGTTCGCGCACCAATTGATACTTTAAAAATCACAGAATTTCAACACGTTTGCAAGCAAAACAACATTGACTTAGCCAACGTTATTGTTCATGCACCATACATTATTAATTTGGCAACCAAGGATGCAAACAAACATAAATTTGCGATTAATATTTTAATGGATGAAATTAAACGAACCAACGCTATTGGTTGTAAATATTTAGTAGTTCATCCAGGTAATGCGATTGGCATAACAAAACAAGAAGCAATATGCAATATTGCTAGCGTTATTAATCATGTGCATAAACATAATGAAAATGTAATACTGTGTTTAGAAACAATGAGCGGCAAAGGTAGTGAAGTTGGGATTAGTTTTGATGAACTAGCACAGATCATAAAACTAGTTGACAACAAACACCTTATTGGTGTTTGTTTAGACACATGCCATATAAACGATGCGGGTTATAAAGTTAATAAGTTTGATGAGTTGTTAAATGAATTCGATAAAATAATTGGGTTAAAATATCTTAAAGTAATTCATTTAAATGATTCGAAGAATCTTTGTGGATCACGTAGTGATCGTCACGAAAATATCGGTTATGGAACAATAGGATTTAATAATTTATTATCTGTTGTTTATCATCACAAACTTCTCCACTTACCTAAAATATTAGAAACACCATATTTTAGTGATAAACCACCATATAAATATGAGATTGAAATGATAAGACAAAAGAAGTTTATAAAGTTTAAAGATTAGTGCGCTATTTTATTTAATTTAAAAGTTTTTTGAATATTTTACCTGTTTTTCTTGTAAATATACATGAAGGAGTAAAGAAAAAAACATGACAAAACCAATAAAATACCGTGTCATCTCGTTTAAAGATGATATAATAATATTGCAAAGAATGACTGGTGATGTAATTAAACCTGGTGTAAAAAAGAAACCATTACGTGAAATTGTAATGTCCATACAAGAGGCCGTAAGTTCTTTACAAGCAACTGTAATGGCCTTACAAGAAGCTGTGATTAGAGGCTTTAAAGAAGTAAATGATCGGATGACAAATCTTGAGAATAGATTAGACACAGTTATCAGACTTAATAATTTACGAACTGAGTAATTAAAAGCTGAAATTAATAAACTGCTATTTTATAAATCATAATATTTATTTAATAATTAAATAGATGTACAATCATATCACTTGTGAAGCTAAATGAATTAAACAATGAGAAGAGACACGATTAAATCAATTTAGATTCACCAACGCTGATAAGAAGTATTACATATTGGATATGTTCCCATATCCTAGCGCGAGTGGGTTGCATATCGGACACGCCCGTAGCTATACAATAAGCGATATTATTGCTCGTTATAAAAAACATTGCGGTTTCAATGTTTTACATCCCATAGGTTGAGATGCTTTTGGACTACCAGCTGAACAATTCGCTATTGCGAACAATAAAAACCCACGCAGTTTTAATGAACAAAATATAAATATTTTTCGACAACAATTAAAAAGTTTGGGTTTTTATTATGACTATGATTATGAAATAAATACGAGCGATCCAAAATATTACCAATGAACACAATGAATATTTTGCCAATTAGTTAAAAGCAATCTCGCCCATTTAAAAGAAGTTGATGTTAACTGGTGTGAGCAACTAGGAACTGTTCTTGCTAATGATGAAATCATCATCAAGAACGATAAGATGTTTTCTGAGCGTGGCAATTATCCTGTCATTAAGAAAAAACAAAAACAATGAGTAATTGACATCACCAAGTATGCGGCTAGGTTAGCGAAAGATCTTGAACCACTAACGTGGGATGATTCAATTAAACTACCTCAACAGCAATGAATTGGTCTATCTTCTGGTTGTTTAGTTGAATTTAAGACAACTAACAGTGTTGATATCCATGTTTATACGACTCGTCCCGATACAATTTATGGCGTTGGGTTTATCGCCATTGCTCCCGAGAATAAGTTAATTGATAAAATAACCGCTTCTACCCATGCACACGAAGTCAAAGAATATATTACGCGTGCGAAAGAGAAAACCGAATTACAACGTAAAGAAGATAAAAATAAAACCGGAGTTTTTACTGGAACATACGCCATTAATCCGTGTAACGAACAAAAAATACCAATATATGTTGCTGATTATGTTCTAAATGATTACGCGACCGGAATGATTATGGGTGTGCCCGCACACGATCAACGCGACTATGATTTTGCAATTAAATATCAATTACCAATAGTTAAAGTTATCGATAATTCTTTTGATAATTGCGCATACGAAGGTGATGGTAAACACATTAATTCGCCACTTATCAATGGATTAAATATTAAAGAAGCAACTAAAAAAATAATTAATTATTTAATTGAAAATAAAATTGGTAGTGAACAACAACAAACAAAACTACACGATTGAATCTTTAGTCGTCAGCGTTATTGAGGCGAACCATTTCCGATTCTCTTTACTAATAAAGATGAATATGTTGTTGCTGATTTAAAAGATTTGCCAATCGTTTTACCTGAATTAGATGATTATCGCCCCGATCATTCTGGCTTACCACCACTAGCTAGAGCCCATGCGTGATCAAAAGTATTAATTAATAATAAACAATATACACGTGAATTATCAACTATGCCTGGAAGCGCAGGTTCAAGTTGATACTTCTTAGCATACTTAATGAAAAACCCTGATGGTTCATACTTGCCGATTGATAGCAAAGAGGCCATTGAGCGCTTCAATAAATGGATGCCAGTGGATTTGTATGTCGGTGGTAACGAACACGCTACCGGCCATTGTTTATATGCTCGCTTTTGACATAAATTCCTTCACGACCTCAAACTAACAAAGCATCCTGAACCATTTGCTAGATGCATTGATCATGGAATAATTTTAGGGCCCGATGGTAATCGCATGTCTAAATCAAAAGGAAATGTTATTAACCCAATCGATATTATTAATACGCATGGCGCAGATGCTTTAAGATTATATAGCGCATTTATTGGCCCAATTAATGGAACGTTTCCGTGAAATCCAAGCGGATTAGATGGAATGAGAAAATGATTGGAACGTGTTTATCGTTTATTTGACGGGGCAATTAGTATTAACGATAAAGTAAGTAAAGACACCATTCGCGCGTATCATACTTTTATTAAGAATGCTACACAGTACATGGAAGAATTTAAATTAAATCTTGTCGTTAGTCAAATGATGATTTTTACTAACCATTGTTATGAAACGAAAAATATTAGTAAACTAATGTTAAGTAGTTTAGTTATTATCTTAAGTTGTTTTAGTCCATTTATTGCCGAAGAATTATGACACAATAATCTCGGCAATAAAGATTCGGTTGTGACACAACCGTGGCCAACCTATGATGAAAAGCTAACACAAGTTACCGAAATAACCTTACCAATTCAAATTAATGGCAAACTTAAGGCAACTATTAAAGTAGCGATAGATACTTCTGAACAAGAAGTAGTTGCGTTAGCGAAACAGGAACAACATATTAGCGAATTGTTAAAAGGTAAGATAAAAAAAGTTATTTATATTAAAAATAAAATTCTTAATTTTATTATTTAATTACTTAGTTATTTCTACTATCAGAACATCTCAAAAAAATAAATTAGCACTCTTTGTATTAAAGTGCTAATTTTGTTATATAATGTTTACATAAGAACAAAAAAAGGAGAAACAATATGGCAAAAGAAATAATATTAGGAATAGACTTAGGAACAACCAATTCCTGTGTATCAATTATGGAGGGTGCTAACCCTAAAGTATTAGAAACACCAGAAGGTAAAAGAACTGTACCTTCGGTTGTTGCTTATAAAAATGGTGAATTTATTGTTGGTGATGCAGCAAAAAGACTAATGATAATTAGCCCTGATGCCGTTGCATCAATAAAAAGAAAAATGGGAACCACTGAAAAAGTAACGCTTGGTGGTAAACAATACTCACCCGAAGAAATATCGGCCAAAATCTTAGCATATATTAAAAAATATGCTGAAGATAAAATTGGTCATCCGGTAAAAAAAGCTGTTATTACTGTTCCCGCTTATTTTAACGACGCGCAAAGGCAAGCCACTAAAGATGCTGGTAAAATTGCTGGTTTTTCAGTCGAAAGAATTATTAACGAACCAACCGCGGCAGCTTTAGCATACGGATTAGATAAGAAACATAAATCAGAAAAAATTCTTGTTTATGATTTAGGTGGTGGAACTTTCGATGTATCATTATTAGAAACTGGTGACGGAACATTTGAAGTTAAAGCAACTAGTGGTGACAACCACTTAGGTGGTGATGATTGAGACCAAAAGATCATGGATTGATTGGTAAAAGAAATTAAAAAAGAAAACGGTGTTGATTTATCAAAAGATAAAATGGCATTACAAAGATTAAAAGAAGCTTCTGAAAAAGCAAAAATTGAATTATCTGGTCAATTAGAAACTGAAATTCTTTTACCATATCTATCAATGACAGATGCTGGTCCATTAAACGTGCAAAAGAAAATTACTCGTTCACAATTTGAGAAAATGACTGCTGATTTACTTGAACGAACAAAAAAGCCAGTTGAAGATGCAATTAAAGAATCAAAACTTTCTTTAAAAGAAATTGATCAAATTTTACTTGTTGGTGGTTCAACAAGAATGCCAATGGTTGTTGATTTAGTGAAAAAGATTACTGGTAAAGAACCGAACCGTACCATCAATCCTGATGAAGTAGTTGCCATGGGAGCGGCAGTACAAGGTGGAGTAATTAGTGGTGACGTTGATGATATTCTCTTATTAGACGTAACACCATTAACGCTATCCATTGAAACAATGGGCGGGGTTGCTACACCATTAATCAAACGTAACACTACTATTCCAACAACAAAATCTCAAATCTTCTCAACTGCTGCTGACAACCAACCAGCAGTTGATGTTCACGTAGTGCAAGGTGAAAGACCTATGGCCCGTGATAATAAATCGCTTGGTCATTTCACACTAAGTGGTATTGAACCAGCACCACGTGGTGTCCCACAAATTGAAATTTCATTTAGCATTGATGTTAATGGAATTATGAATGTAACAGCTAAGGACCTTAAAACCCAGAAAGAAAACACTATTACTATTAAAGGATCTTCTAAACTATCTGAAGATGAAATTAATAAAATGGTTAAAGATGCTGAAGCAAATAAAGAAGCTGATGAAAAACTAAAAGGACAAGTTGAAACTAAATACCGTGCCGAAACATTAATTAATACTTTAGAAAAATCGATGACCGACGAAAAAGCAAAAGATATGCCGCCTGAACAAAAAGAGAAGGCCCAAAAAGAAATTGATGATTTAAAACAATTATTAAAGGGTGAAAAATGAGACGAATTAAAACAAAAGCTCGATGCCTTTGATGCGATGGCCCAACAATTTAGCCAACAACAAGGTGGTCCTAACCCAAACCCAGAGGAACCAAAATAATGACTTACAATCATTATATTGATCATACTGCTTTAAAAGCGACTACTACCAAGCAGGAAATAGAAACATTATGTGCAGAAGCAAAAGAACATAAGTTTGCTTCAGTATGTGTAAACCCATGTTTTGTCCCTTTGTGTAAAAAGTTATTAGAAGGAACAAAAGTAAATGTTTGTACGGTGATTGGTTTTCCTTTAGGTGCAAACGGCACTTCGACAAAAGTCTTTGAAATTACTAAGGCGATTAGCGAAGGTGCGACAGAAATCGACATGGTAATGAACATTTCATTATTTAAATCTCATCAATACGATGAAGTTATTAATGAAATTAAAATGTGCAAAACTGCATGTTCCAATGCGATTCTAAAAGTTATTGTTGAAACATGTTATTTAGACGATGAAGAAAAAAAACAAGCAGTGGCATGTGTTAAACGCGCTGGAGCTGATTTTATTAAAACTTCTACTGGTTTTGGCCCGAGCGGAGCAACGGTTAAAGACATTCAATTATTTAAGAAATATGCTGGTAAAGGATTAAAAATAAAAGCATCGGGTGGGATCAACACTCATGCGCAAATGGTAGAATTGATTAAAGCTGGTGCCAATCGAATTGGCACAAGCAAAGGAACATTAATTTATAAGAAATAAAAAATATGATAAATATATTTACATTAATTGAGAAGAAAAAACACAAACAGGAACTAACCAAACAAGAGATTGATTACTTTGTTGATAATTACGTAAAAACTAATACTATTCATGATTATCAAGCAAGTGCTTTATTAATGGCCATTTGTCTTAATGGTTTAAGTCGCAAGGAAACATTTTTTCTTACCGACGCCTACGTTCGTAGTGGAAAAACATACGACTATAAAAAATACTTATCGCCAGTCATTGATAAACATTCACTAGGTGGTGTGGGGGATAAAGTATCATTAATCTTTGCCCCAATCATTTGCGCTTTAGGTATTGGTGTAGCAAAGATATCGGGAAAAGGCCTAGGTTGAACTGGTGGAACAATTGATAAATGTAATTCAGTAGGTATTAATTGTAATATTTCTGAACAACAAGCAATTTCGTCTTTAAAGAAAAATAAAATGTTCATTACTACGCAAACTGCCGATTTAGTTCCAGCTGATAAAAAAATCTATGATTTACGTAATGCAACTAGTTGTGTAGATAGTGATGGATTAGTTGCTGCTAGTGTCGTTAGTAAAAAAATAGCACTTAAATCCGACTATGTTTATCTAGATGTTAAAGTTGGTGATGGTGGACTTATTGGTAAATATGAAAAAGCATTAAATCTATCAAAATTAATGCTTGATATATTTAAAAGCGCTAACCGCAAAGCGGCCGTTCACATTACCGACATGACCCAACCGCTAGGACGTTCTATAGGTAATGCTTTAGAAGTTAAAGCATCTTTAGAATGTTTACTTGGTAAATGAGAAGATGCAAGAACTAAAAAGCTTATTTATGAGTTTGTTAGTGATGTTTTATTGGACTTTAAAATGTGTAAAGACAAAAAAAGTGCTTATAAAAAAATTGATGAAGTTATTAATAATAAAAAAGCATACAATCAATTTATTGATTGAGCAGCAACTAATGGAGCGAATAAACAAAAACTTACTAGCAATTTCTTCAAGCCTAAATACACGGCATTAATTAAAGCTAAGAAAACCGGATATGTTTTTTATAAATCGGCTCGGGCTTTTGGTTTAACTTCACTAGAAATAGGGGTTGGTAAAAAAACTATTACCTCAAATGTCGATTTTATGGCTGGTATTTATTTAAATAAAATTAGTAGTGAAAAGGCAAATAAAGGCGATACAATAATGACTGTTTATTCAAGTAACCCCATTTCGCAAGCAGTCATTAAATCGTTAGAAGATAACATAGAATATTTAGCAAAACCAAAAACGCTACCACCAATAATTTATAAAGTATTACATAACTAAAAATAAATCTTTGTATTTTTAACTGTTATGATACTTATTTAATTGTTGATAGAATTGCTTGACTTGGTTAGAAACTTTAATTTGTTGTGGATTAAAGTTAATAACTTTAAGGTTTTTAAGATTACGTACTCTTGATAAAGCAACGTACAATTGACCACAAGCAAATATGCCTTCACAATCAATAATTGCACTATCTAGTGTTAAACCTTGGCTTTTATGGATTGTTAATGCATATGCAGGTAGCAGCGGTACTTGCTTGAATTTTGCTTTTGGTCGGCCATCAAATCCTAAACGACACCAAACATAGCGACGTAATTTTATTACTTCGTTGTTGTGGTCGAAACGGACACTAACTATATAATTGGCTTGATCACAACCAACAACTGTCCCAGTTGAACCATTCATATATCGTTGCTTCTTATCATTAATTAAGCAAATTACTCTTGCCCCAACCTTTAAATTTAAAATTTCTCTTGCCAAGCAATCACGAACAATAGCAATTTTATCATGTTTGTATTTTTTATTGCGCTTCCCTTTAATTTCAGCTTGAAATGAATACATTTTACCGGGAATAGTATTTAAACGCTCCATGTTATATTTTTCGCATTTGTCATTTGTTGCAAAGAAATGGGTAACATCTTCGTTAACTTTGTTATTTTTGCATTTCGTTAATATTTTCTTTGCCGATTCATCTCAATGCCCAGTACGAATAGAATTAAGAAATTTAATAAAGCTTTCATCAGTTTGTCGGTAAACTTTTGTTAGTTGAATAGTTTTAATATTCGCACTTTTCCAACTTGGCGAATCAAATAATCATTGTTCTTTCTTCTCTCATGATTTTACTACCGGCTCTAGCTGGTAAAAGTCACCAGTAAATATTAAAACTTTTCCACCAAATGGCTTATCGCATTTGGTAGTTTGTTTCAATATTTCATTAATTAACTCAAATGTATCAGCCCTAAGCATCGACACTTCATCAATAATGATATAATCAACCTTGGTCATGCGTTTGGTGATACCCCTAAACAAAAATGATGATTTCATAAAACCAATATAACCCTTATCACTTCTATTTTGCAACCCCATTAATTTATGAATCGTAATTCCGCCAAGGTTTAAAGCGTTAATTCCTGTCGTGGAAGTTAAAACAATCTTTTTATTCTCTGCTTTTAGCTTTTCATAAATTTTCTTTAACAAATATGTTTTACCAACCCCAGCAGGGCCTGTAATAAACAATGATTGTTTATCATGAACAATTAATTTGATAATCTGTTCAAAATTATATTCCATTGATTAATTAGAATTTATTCGGAACAAATTCTTCGTAAACTTCGCTAATCGAACCTTTACGGCTATGATAAACATTGATTACTTTTGCTAAATATTTATCTAAACTACAAACAGTTGTGTTTGGAAGATTAACTTCGTTAACATAGTTAATCGAATCAGTAAAATAAATATGACTAATAATTTTATCGTTAATAGCTTTGGTTAATCGTTCGATTGCTTTACCACTTAACACTGCATGTGTCGCACAAAGAATAATATTCCTTGCCCCTTTTTTCTTTAACGTTTCGCACGCGGCAGTAATTGTTCCACCAGTATCTACCATATCATCGCTAATAATACAGTCGTAGTTTTTTACATCTCCTAAAACATTACTTATCTCAGCTTGATTTGGTTTTGGGCGACGCTTGTCTAATATAGCTAGCGGGACATTTAATACTTTTGCTATCGAACGTGCACGCTTAACAGCTCCATAATCTGGTGAAACAATAGTTAAACGATTACGATTCACTTTACTTAAAGCACACTTAATCGTAATGAATGTTGCTTTCAGCATATCCATTGGCATTTCAAAAAAACCTTGTGTTTGTTCGCTATGAATATCAACAATTGCTACTCTTGTTGCCCCAGCTTTTTCAATCAAGCCAGCAACTAATTTACTAGTAATTGGTTCGCGCCCAGAAGTTTTTCGATCTTGTCTTGCATATGCGAGATATGGAATAATTACGTTGATTTCTGAAGCAGACGCTCTTTTCATAGCATCAATAGCAATTAACAATTCCATTAGATTTTCATTTACAGGCTTAACTAATGATTGAATAATCGTTACGCACTTTGAACGCACTGATATCTCAGGGCGTACCATAATTTCCCCATCAGCAAAGTGACTGATGGTGATTGGCGATGGTTGGCATTTTAAGTATTTACAAATTCGAGCGGTTAACTGTTTTGCCCCAGTTAAACCGAACACAAAACTGTTTGGTGATGACATTTCAAAAATATTATACACAATTAAAAATTTAATTTTTAATATTGAGTACTTTTTTTGTTTTTTCAAGTAGACAAGTAATGACAAAAATACCAACCGCGAGAGTAATAGCACCGATTACGGCAAAATTAATAATTTCTGCGGCATGAAAATATGCTGGATAATCTTTTTGATTTAACGGTTTTGCCTTTAATCAACTAGTAAAAAAAGATGAGCACATGATACCAACCGACATAACTGATTGGTATACACCCATTGGCGACTGCTTCGTTGTTTTAAATGATCGTTGCAAAATAAACCCAAGAATTAAGTTATAAATAATTCCATAACTGAATCCATTCAAGACATGAATTCCCAAATATCCATAAGGATTTTTTATTAAAATTCCAAGTATTTGATAAATTATTCATGTCGAAGCGCCAATTACAAACGACCATAATTTGCCAACCCGATTAATAAAAATTAAACCAGTTATTAAACCACCAATAAGTTGGCCAAAACTAAACAATAATGATAAATACCCCTCATATGGAATTTTATCTTTAAGATCTAGCGGTTTATTTTTGTAATAACAATCAAGTGCTTCAATGTGTAGTTGGGCAATTGCTCCTGAATTTGCTCATTTAATGAATGCGATTAATGAACCTAATATACACAAAAGAACGTAATAAACCCATTCATTTGTTTTAACAATTGGTGATTTGTACTTTAAATCACAATAAAGATTTTCTCGATGTTCTTTATAGAAAATAACCATAACAAAGGCAATAACAGTTATCGCTAACCCAATTAGTCATAAATACTTTAAAACATCGGCATCCTTACCATTATTAACCGACGAGAAAATTGATTGAATAGCACTTGATATAAAATCAGCGAGCAATGGAGGAATTGATAAAATTGAAACGGTTAAAAATGTTTTTGATTTACCGTATTGTTCACTAAACAATAATTGGTATGTACCAATCATTGAAGCTCCAACCCCAACCCCTAAAGATTGCACAACATTAGTTGCTGTGCAAGGTTTAATAATTATTGGAATATAAGTTACTAGTCCGATAATTAAAGCGGCATAAATAACAATTTTTCTATTCTTTTTAAGAAACGTTAAATAGTCAGCAAATAATCGATAAAATATTCCAATAAATCCATACGCTGCCATTGGCAATCATAGATATGTTAGACTACTATCAATTGATTTTTCCATTACGCCAGTATATTGTCTTAGCAGCATTAATGGGATTCAAAATAATGTGTAAATGATAAAAAGGTATTTATAACCTTGCTGTTCAATTTTAATAAATCTAATCACCACTATTGCGATTGCAATAGCGACCATTACCATTAATGCATTAATAATAATCGGCAGCATTGTGTTAATCCTCGCTTAGTATTTTTATAAAAATATCCTGCGGGATAACAACGTTGCCAATCGCCTTTAATTTTTTCTTTCCTTCTTTTTGTTGCTCGAGTAATTTCTTTTTTCTTGACACATCCCCACCATAACATTTAGATAAGACATTTTTATAAATGGCTTTAATTGTTTCACGAGCAATTACTTTTCCGCCAATAGCGGCTTGGATTGGTACTTCAAATTGTTGGCGGGGGATATTCTCTTTTAATTTCGTACAAAGCTTATTAGCTTTTGTATAAGCAAAAGAACGATGTGAAATAAAAGATAACGCATCAACTTTTGCCCCATTCATTAAAATGTCAACTTTAACTAATTGTCCAGGACGGTAATCAATTAGTTCATATTCTAATGTTGCATAGCCCCGACTAATTGTTTTTAATTTGTCAAAGAAATTAAAAATAATTTCTCCTAATGGCATTTCATAAATTATTTTATGACGCACATTATCTAAACACAACAAGTCTTTATAAATGCCACGATGAGCGTTACATAATTCAATAATGGGCCCAATATAATCTTGTGGGGTATTGATAATAACTTTAACAAACGGTTCTTCGATTGATTTTACTTTTGTTGGATCCGGGAACTTGGCAGGATTGTCGATAGTAATTTTCGTGTTATCGGTTAAATTAATGTTGTATTTTACACTTGGTGGAGTTAAAATAACATCAATATTATATTCGCGCGAGATACGTTCTTTAATTACATCCATGTGTAATAAACCTAAAAAGCCACAGCGAATGCCATAACCCAAGGCTTGCGATGTTTCATATTCATACGTTAGCGATGCATCACTAAGAGTAATTTTTGACATTGCATCTTTTAATTGGTCGTATTGGGAATTATCAATTGGAAAAATGCCACAAAACACCATCGATAAAATTTTTTTATATCCAGGTAGCGAGGCTTTTGCTGGATTGGTAACATCGGTTATTGTATCGCCCACATTGATGTCCTGAGCAGTTTTAATTCCCGCCGCACACCAACCCACCTCCCCACTTATTAATTGCGCTGTTGGCACGGTTTTTGGTGTTCTAATGCCAACTTCGGTGACAACGAATTGCTTATTTGATGACATCATAACAATTTTCATGCCAGGTTTTAGTATCCCGTTTTTGATCCGAATTAAGCATATAACACCCTTGTATGGGTCAAAAAAACAATCGAAGATTAATGCTTGTAATGGGTTATTATTATCCCCGCTTGGGGCGGGAACAAACTTTACTATTTGTTCTAACACTTCAGTAACATTTAATCCTGTTTTCGCAGAAATGCATGGAGCGTTTGTTGCATCAATACCAATTTGCTCACCAATTTCTTTTTTGGTTTTTTCAACATCCGCACTCGGCAAATCAACTTTATTAATAACGGGGATAATTATCAAATTATTTTCAAGTGCCAAATAAACATTAGACAGCGTTTGTGCTTGTACACCTTGGGTAGCATCAACAACTAATATTGCCCCTTCACAAGCAGCAAGGCTGCGTGAAACTTCGTAAGTAAAGTCAATATGCCCGGGTGTATCAATTAATTGAAGAATATATTCTTTACTATCTTTACTTATATATTTTAATTGACAAGTATTTAGTTTAATAGTAATACCCCGCTCGCGCTCAAGGGCCATACTGTCTAATACTTGTTCTTGCATTTCCCTTTTCGTTAAACCATTTGTAATTTCAATAATTCGATCACTTAACGTCGACTTACCATGGTCGATATGGGCGATAATACTAAAGTTACGAAAACGTGAATGATCCATTGATGAATAAAATTATATTTATTATAATTAGTTTATGATTGAACCGCTAATATTAGATGTAACAATTGAAATCCCTAAAGATTCAAAAATTAAATATGAATATGATCGTAAAACTGGGAGAATTATTGTTGATAGAATTCTTTATGGACCAAACGTTTATCCGCAAAACTACGGCTTTATTCCCGAAGCATTAGATTGAGATGGCGATGAATTAGATGTTTTAGTTTATGCTCAACAATCATTCCAACCAGGTACAATTGTTCCAACAAGAATTCTTGGGGCAATGGAAATGATTGATGACGGTGAAACCGACACAAAGCTTATTGGCGTAATCGCTTGCGATCCGCGCTTTGCTAATAAAAGCTCGCTTGCTGACTTACCAGAGCATACGCTTAAGGAAATTAAAACCTTTTTTGAGACCTATAAAATCTTGCAAAATAAGAAAGTTATTGTTAAAAATTTTAAAGATTTAAAATGAGCAATTAATGATTATAATGAGTGCAAGGAATTAATGCGTGAGTACGGCAAACTTCCCAAAGAAGAGTTCATCAAAAAGATGAAAACTCTTCATCCAGAAAAGTACAAGGAATAATTATGGCAACTAGTGAAATGATAAGAAAAATGACAAAAGAAGAATTTGAAAAATTCCGTCAAGAATGTTGAAACAACAAAATTAAAAAATTAGGTAGGGCAGATCAAGAGAAGGTTCCACATTGATATATGGATGATCGACAAAAATATCTCGACTTTTTAAAAAAGAGTTTAGCTAAAATCAATTATTATCGAGCTAACCAAGGTAAATCGCAAACAACAAGACGCGTTGAAGATCTTGCTGGTGATGATGCTGATTCTTTTGCTGATGATAAGTAGCAATAGATAGTCCTTCCCTAATTAACACACCACAATAAAATAAAATTATTAAAATTTGTGTATTTGGTTTTGATGCTAATATCTTGTGGCTGGCTTTATTTTAAGGAAATTTTGTCACCCTAATTAAAAACATACTTCCTAGAAAATCAGGTGATGGCGCTTTTTATATATAATAACTATATATGAATAGTTATCCTACCCCCCCCTACTAAAAATAAAAAAATATTTTGGAAAATATTTGCCCCAACAATATTGATTGGAGCGAGCGTCATAACTGCGAGCGTTGTTTTAACAAGTTGTAACAAAAATAAAGATAAACCAGAAAAAGCTGAATTCGCTGCAAACGATAGCGTCGATGACATTATTAATAATCCACTATGAAAACAATACGTTGATACAACTACAACACATATTTTTAAAGAAGACGCTCGTTCTTATAGAAGCAGCCCTACTTATTTACATTTCTCTGACGAATTCTTTAGCTGAAAAAACGCAGTGAATACGAATGAAGGAATGATGATATACATCCTTAAATATTTTGAACCTGAAGCTGTTGGTGGTTGAGGATATGGTGAATTTAAATGTGATTTTAGTATTAAAGATACGACTCAAGAATTAAACGTCAACATTTTCGGCAAAAAACAAAATAGCTCTTGAACACGCTTGTTATCATGGGATGCAAAAGCTAGCGTAGATAAATGAGAATTAACTACGCATACTACTATTCCTGAATCTGAAGATTATAATGATCTCACCAAAACCTTTATCATCACAAAAAACACTAATATTACTAATGCTGGTTCATTTGATTATGATGAGTTTAAAGACATTTATGGATCGAAGCTTGATTTTGGGGAAGATGAATTAATAGATAACAATTTTTATAATTTCTTTTTTATTAAACAACAATTTCCAAATATGCAATGAATAGATCACGATCCATATCCATTGCGCCCAACTCCACTAAGTTCAATAATCACTGTTACTAATTTAGGCGATTTAAACACGGCTCCTTTTATTGCTAATAATGAAGAAGCAATTAAACTAACTATTCTTGCTGCTATCTATGCAAAAAACACAAGCATAACTTCTGGCTCTTTAGATAACAAAATTGACATTTGAACTTCTGATGGTGAAAGCTATGCAACCATACAAGGTAAAGATCCATGATATTCTGGTTCTGTGACGGTAACTTTTAGTTTTGAAGGTCAACAAGCCTTAAGTGATGTAATAACTGTAACAGATTTAGGGCAGTTTGTTTGAAGTGAATTTAGTGCCAATCCAGATGTGTATATTTTTGATAAAATATGTACAGAGAATGAAATTAATCCAACAGACTTAACCAATAAAATATGGTTTCATTACGAC
Source organism: Mycoplasmataceae bacterium (assembly GCA_031257095.1). Lineage (GTDB taxonomy): Bacteria > Bacillota_I > Bacilli_A > Mycoplasmatales > Mycoplasmoidaceae > Malacoplasma_A. Next base: position 132,258 of record JAIRPI010000011.1, read on the forward strand.
ACCTACAACTTATTTAGTGATGTAACAATAAATGGGCTAGCTCCATGATATTCTGGTTCAGTGACGGTAACTTTTAGTTTTGAAGGTCAACAAGATTTAGAAGAAGTAATAACTACAACAACCTTGGGAGCCATTTCTGGACCATTAACTGATGAGAATTTTAAATCAAAAATATTAGCACAAATTTGTATCGCGAACGAAAATTTAAATATTGACGATTTAGACGGTAAAGTTTATGTTCAATACCCTCAAGAATATTATGAGGATGGGCAAATCATATGAAAGTCCTATATTAGAGGGAACGCTCCACATTATTACAATGCTGTATGAGTTGATTTTACCGTTAGTTTGTAATATGAATGTTAGGATTACTACGAAGTCTTAACATTAATCTTTACTGTAGCGTTCTATTGGTGTCTTTTGAAATCTTGGAATTTCTCTTCATTTTACAGTTCTAAGAAACACGATTTAAAAAAGATTTTTATGATGCGGTTAGTTATTAATAGGTGAAAAATCGCGATTTTATATGCATCGCTTTAAAAACATTATTTGTCCACTTACGCTCGTAAAATCTAGAAATTTGGAAAATATTTAGGGAAAAAATATTTTTTTCTTGTAAATATATGTGGAGAGATATAAGAATGAAAGAGAATAAAGAATATGAAATAATAAAATCAAGTCGAAAAGATTGAATGGGTGTAACATTCCAATGTCATATAATTAATAAGGGAGTTATTGTGGCGCCGAAATGATTTAGGGATTTTGCAACAAAACAAGAAGAATTCAACAAATGTGTTGGTGATTTTATTAAACAACAGACTGAGTTCAACAACTATATTAATGATTTCATTAAACAACAACTTGAGTTCAATAAACACGTAACAGACGTATTTAAACGAAATAATTTAAAATAATTTAGGAAAAAATTTTTCTTGTAAATATATGTATAGGAGTATAAGAGAAAATGAAAAATAATAAAGAATATAAAATAACAAAAGCTAGTTATTCAAGGCTAATAGGTGCTACTTTTGAATGTGCTATAATTAATAGGATCGTGAATAAACCACCAATTTGATTCCAAGAATTTAAAAAAGAGAACGATGCCCGTTGAGTAAGACAAGAAGAATTTAATAAGACACAACTAGAATTTAATAAATATGTTGGTGACTTCATTAAACAACAAATGGAGTTCAACAACCGCGTGATAGATGTTTTTAAAAGAAATAATTTAAAATAGAGTATTTTATTTTACTCACAATCCATGTAAATTGCAATATTCATAAATTTGCGCATCATTATCTAATCGCAATTCACAACATGGTTGTTCGCCAGGTTGCAATCACTTGATAACCCAAGTCTTGCTACTAAACGAGCCTATTCAGTTAATTGAGTGTTCTGGTAACATTGGATGAGGCACACTTCCTACTTGCACTTTCGCAACCGGTACTCCCGACGAAGTTTTGGTTTTTTCTAGAATAGCAGGTACATGTTTTTCACTCACGGCATCTGTACTATTTGCTTTTAACAATTGCATAGGTGTATTACAACATGAAATTGGTACCCCTTTGTCTTCTAACATTAGGACAATGTTCCCACAATGTGAACATTTTAAAATTTTAACTTGTTTCATAATGCCCTATTATAATAATAAACAAGCTAAAAGTAATTATTTTTTTGTTATTAATCTACCATTAATAAAAGTGTTGATCAAACGATAGTTTTTATCTAAAACAACAAAACTACTTTGAGCATTTTTAACAATATTTCCAATTTTGTTCTCTATCTTAAAATATTTTGCCGCATTATAACTAGACACTTTTGCAATATCAACCATCGAACATTTTGTAATCTTACCAAAAAGTTCAACTTGTTTATGATATGGCAAATTACTTCCACTCATTTTATTAGTGTTATGTAAATAATCCAAATCACCTTTTTTATCAACTTTCATATTTCACAAATCATAAACACCATCTTTTAACCCTTTAGTGAATAATGAATCACTAATAATGCAAATGTTATTTGCCCCAACAATTTTATAAGTGTTTTCAATCGTTTCTTTAGCAACGTGTTTTGTATCACAAATTAATTCGCATAAAATATCATTGCGATTAAAAATGGCATTAATAATTGTTGGTTCGCGCTTAGTAAAGTCTGGCATTGCATTGTATAAATGTACAACACGCTTACAACCAAGATCAAACGCTTTATTTGCACATACATAGTTAGCACCAGTATGTCCAATAGCAATATGATATTTCTTGTTTAGTTTATTTAATTTTGTTAAATTATCAGCGAAATCTGGTGCAATAGCTAATAACTTAGTAACTGCTGGTAATTTCTTTGATATGTATGCCAGCTCAGCAAGATTAATCTTACGGATTAATTTTTCATTATGAGCACCCTTATAATCTTTAGAAATAAAAGGCCCTTCAATATATCAGCCCTTAATGACATTATTGTTATCTATTTTCTTATTCGCTAAGTAGTTATCTGCTAAAGACTTTAAATCTTTTTGCGAACAAGTTACCGTAGTCATCATTATACTAGCCACACCTTCGCTCACAACTTCTTTTAAATAGTGATTAAGTTGTAAACTTCTTGATTCAGTGCCCATATTAAAATCATAGCCATATCCACCATGGGTGTGGCTATCAAAAAACGCCGGTAAAACATAGTTCCCATTAGCATCATATCCCTCCTTATTTGTCTTGCCTTGGCAAATATTAATAATTTTATTATTATCAAACTCTAAATAACCATTAATAACTTTGTCTTTTAATACTATCTTAGCATTTTTAATAATCATTTCTCTATTATAATATTTACATGCAATTCAAAGAATTTAAAATTGCTTGTAAAAACAAGACAAAATGTAAAGGAGATTTACTATTTATTCATGGTTATTGTGTTAGCCATGAATATTTCTCAAATATGGCCGAAAGATTATCAGAACACTTCAATATTTATATGATTGACCTACCCGGCCATGGTGTTAATAATGAAGGATATGATAAGAAACAATTAAAAATAAAGTTTTTTATTCAACATGTTATTGATTATGTTGAATATGCAAAACTTAATAATTTTATTCTAATTGGCCATTCTATGGGTGGAGCAATTGTTTCGGGTGTTGGAGCAACTATTGGCGATAAAATTAAGAAATTAGTTATCGTTAGTCCTTATGGCTTAGCGACTAGGAAATTAATTTCGCACGTGGGATTATTTAAAGCACTGAGAGTTTTCTTCCCACATAATTGGGAGCAAAAAATGGAATTAGCTGATACACTATATAAAGACTACCATGCGCATGAGAATGATGAAACGTGAAAGCGACAAGAACAAAGAGAATTGAATTGACAACTAGCTAATTGGGACAATATGAAGGCGTTAGGTAGACACTTACAGAATTTTTTCACAATGTACTATGTACAAAAAATTCAAAAATCTATTAATTGCGACACAATGTTATTATTAGGAAAATATGATAAGACCATTGATTGTCAAATGTCTTTAAAACTATTTAATAAATATTTTGCCAATAAAAAACTTCAAACATTTGTCTTTGAAAACTCTGGTCACCTATGTTTTGAGGAAGAACCAAATCTTTTTGAGCAAAAGGTATTAACCTTTTTAAGTTAATTTTTCTATAAAAGAAAAGCGCCGGATAATTACCCCGGCGCTTATTTCTTGGTACCTCGCAAATCAAGCTCTTCTCGCTTTGTGGTTTCTTCGTTGGAAACTCTTTTGCAACAATGTTTTTTATTGTTACAAAATTATTTTTCACAAAGTTATTTTGCCAAAAACCTTTTAACCATAACCTATGATTAATTGGTTTTTTGCGCCATAAAACAAAGCGACAAGTCATCAAGACCTGCATTAATAATATACAAATATTTTACCGATTTGTCAAAGCTTTTTTTGTAAATAATATATTATTTAATTTTTTGAAAAATGTGTGAAAATCAATTATTTTTATAAAATTAACTACAATGAAACCTGAACAAAATTGAATTCTTGATGACGCTCAACCATTGTTACATAAACCGTGTTTGCCATTAGATGTTATGCACATTAACGAACAAGATCAGACATTAATAAATAAGATGGTTGCTTATGTTGACGCATGTTTTAATAAAAAAGACAGCGAACTTAATATTCGTCCCGGGATTGCTTTAGCGGGAAACCAAGTAGGGTTAAACAAGCAAGTCGTTTATATTCATTTCGCCGTTCACGATACTGAATACAAATATTTATTAGCCAACCCACGCATCATTGCTGAAAGCCAATTAGCCGCTTACATACATAATGGTGAAGGTTGTTTAAGCGTTAACAAAGAACACAAAGGAATAATTAAACGAAAAAATCATATAATAGTTAAAGCTTACGATTTGTTTAATCATAAGGAAATAACCATTGATGCATCTGGGTTGTTAGCAATTTGCCTACAACACGAAATCGATCACTTATATGGCATCCTTTATTATGATAGAATCAATAATAAGCAAGACACACGCGATTGAATACGTTATTAAGAAATATAAATGGAAAATATAGAAATTAAGCAAGACACAACATATATTTTTGCCTTAGGTGGTATTGGTGAAATTGGGAAAAATATGTATGTTGTGCAACACAACAAAGAAATATATATTATTGATTGTGGGATAAAATTTGCTAACGAGGATGAATTGCCCGGGGTAAATGGGATTATTTGTTCTTTTGATTATTTAATAGAAAACAAAGAAAAAATAAAAGGACTAATTATTACTCATGCTCATGAAGATCATATTGGTGGTATACCATACCTTTTAAAGAAAATTAGCAATATTAAAATATATGGAGCCAAATTAACTTTAGGAATCATCAAGAAAAAATTAAAAGAACATGAGCGTTCATTATTACCACACACAGAGCAAATCATTGATGACAACACCGTTCTTAATTCTAGTGAATTCAAGATTGAATTCTTCCGGGTATGTCATTCAATACCTGATTCATTTGGTGTCTATTTAGAAACTAAGGCTGGTAAAATTATTTCAACAGGGGATTTTCGTTTTGATTTCGGTAATCGCGGCGATGAAACAGATATATTAAAAATTGCTCGTTTAGCAGAAAGAAACATTGATGTTTTATTATGCGAATCAACAAATGCTGAACGTGAAGGCTTTAGCCCGAGTGAATCAACAATTATTAATCAATTAAAAAGAATTATTCTGAAAGCAAAAGGAAGAATAATTTTATCCACCTTTGCTAGTAATTTAGGACGCGTTGAAGAAATTATTGAAATAGCTATCAACAATAACCGTAAGGTTTGTATGTGCGGTAGAAGCATGAACACTAACATTGAAACATCAATTGAATGTGGTTTCTTACAAGTAAATAAAAATTGTTTTGTTGAACAACGAGAAATAAAAGATATTCCTGATGAGCAATTATTAATTTTATCAACCGGTTCACAAGGTGAAGAAATGGCTGCTTTAAATCGTATGTCTAATGGCAAACACCCATGAATTAGTTTAAAACCAACCGACACGATTATTATGTCTTCAAATCCCATTCCCGGCAATTTCTTAGCCGTGGAAGATTTGGTTAATCGTTTATATAAACTAAACGTTAATGTTATTTTAAATCGTCCCGACATGCGTATCCATTCATCTGGTCACGCAACACAAACTGAACAACAATTAATGTTTAAATTGGTTAATCCACAATATATCATCCCAATTCATGGTGAATATAAAATGTTAAAGTTGTTAAAAGAAAATGCGATTAATTCCGGTATTGATGCTTCGCGAATAATTTCAGTAGTTACTGGGCAAATGGTTGAACTAAATAACCACGTTGCTAAAGCATCGACTAATTTTCTTGATATCAATGATGTGTTTATTGAAGGCGGTCAAGCCAATGATAAAAGTTTAAAAGTTGTTGAAGAACGTATGGCGTTAGCTGAAAACGGTGTTTTCAGCGTTCTAATAAACATGTCCCAATCTACCAATCGTTTGTTAAAACAACCAGTCATCATGACTCGAGGTTGTTTTTATACAAAAACTGCAGGCCCATTAATTGGTAAAATTTCTTATTCGATTAAAGATAATATTGAAAAATTTGTCACTACAAATAAAGCAATAAATGACGAAACTATTAAAAAAATAGTTACCAACACTGCTGATTTCTATATTTGGAAAAACAAAAAGAAAAAACCTTTAATTAATTGCGTTGTTTTCCGCTATTAGCATTAATTGGTAACTTGTAAGATAGACGGTGAAAATTAGGAATTAACCCATATTTTTTGATTGCCTTTAAATGCGCAACTGTGCCATAACCCTTATGTTTATCGAATCCATAACTTGGATATTTTTTATCCATTTTTTTCATGTATTCATCACGTGCATGTTTAGCAACAATTGAAGCAGCAGCAATAGAAATTGATTTTTCATCGCCTTTGGTAATTGACAATGATTGAATGTCGGTGTTTATTTTTTCAAAGTCTATTAATAAATAGTCAGGTTTGACACTCAAATCATTTACGGCTTGCTCCATTGCATAAATGGTTGCTTTTTTAGGGTTCATCTTATCAACATCCTTAGGAAAAACCCAATTAATTGAGTAAGTAATAGCGTTTTTTATTATTTCGTGAAATAATTTTTCACGCATTGCTGCAGATAATTTTTTTGAATCATTAATTTTATCGTTACGATAGCCAGGTGGCAACACTACTGCTGCAACAACAACCGGTCCAGCCCATGCACCCCGACCTACTTCATCTAGTCCAGCAATAGTTTTAAAACCTTTTACAAGATAACGGCTTTCGTATAAATACATGTTATTTTTCATAGTTTATTTTAAAAAATTCATTGTTGATGATTTTGTTGTAGACAAATCAAAGTGTGTCGATATAAGTTTTTAACTTATATTTTTGTTGAACGAAATCAACAAAAGCAACAAAATCTAACGTGTTAGCAATAGTTTTTATTTGTTTTGAATAATGTTTAACACAATAATTGAATCATCAATTAATTGTTTGCTCAATAGGAATTATTTCTTTTCTAATGCAACCAATTAATGCTAATTTATAACCATCTTCATCATTATTTATTTTTTTAAAAAATACTCCAGGAGTGTCATAAGCATAAAAAGTGTCATTAATCTTAACTAAATTATTTACTCTCGTTACTCCGGGCTTATTTGCAACAGCTAAATGTTTTTTGTATAGTAACTTGTTAATTAACGTTGACTTACCAACGTTTGGCAACCCAACCACGACAATATTAAACTTGCTATTCATTAATCCCTTCTTTTTATTTTGTTGTATTTTATTAGCGATTAATGATTGCAATTCGTTAATAATCGCACTAGCAAACCCTTTGTCGTTAGAAGACAAACAAAACCCATGCGGTTGGTCGGCTAAATCTTTTTTAAGAGCAACCTTGATAATTGGTTTATTTTTAAAAATTTGTAAAATTTCCTGATTTGATGAAGTGTTGATTGCGCGCGCATCAACAACTTCTATCACTAGATCTACTAACGGTAATTCTGTTAAACCGGTCAATGCTTTATGCATATGACCGGGAAATCAATTAATCACTTGCCCCCGGTTTTAATATTTTTAATTGCCCATCAACGGCAGTTACATTACCAACAATAACCATAGCATGACTATCGATTTTACGAATGTAGTCGATTAATTTAGGAATTTCAATGTATGTGCAAACAGTTCACATAACATCAACATCTTTATTTGATTTTGCCCCAATATTTTTAGCAATACTAATTGCATGGTTAAATTTGTTTGAAAGTAATTTACTCTTAATAGCGTGAATCTTAGTGCTAATAATTTCAATTTTGGCAAATTTATTTATTGGAAATAATGAATTTAATAATAAGCCATTTATTAATATTGCAATAAACGACGAAACTAAATTGGCTGAAAAGAAAAACTCAAACCGTCACCCATATGTCGGGCAAACCAACCCACCACTAACGTAGTTTCCTAAAACAAAACCCATTAATAAGAGTGTTGTGTTTGCAACAACCATTACTCCCCCTAGTGGTCGTGATTTTTTTGAAGAGAAGTAAATAGTGATAAAATCACTTCCTCCGGTTGATGAACCAACAATATATAACATCGAATAACAAGCGGCAATAATTACTCCGTAAACACAACTATAAAGGATTAAAAATAATGATTTATATGGATCATAATTTTGGTTATAAATTAAATCTTTTAACTCGTAGGGCGTTGGTGTACCGTCCGCCCACACAAATTTACTTTGATAATTTTGTAGTAAATTCTTAAGTGTATCATCACTCCCAAAGTGATCAAAGTAAAAAGGCAGGTTATCAATATTGTGGTACATAAAAAAATTAGGAACGGGTGTACCACCTTGATTGATGCACCCTTCTGGGTGGGCTGGTCCCAATAGATATACGGAATTAATATTAGGAATATATGATAATCCTAAACCAATTAAACTACTACTAATAATATAAAATCCAGTTAATAAGGCAAATTGTCGGCTAATTTTTATTCACCCAAAAATAAATAGTGGCAAGTTCATTGCGGCCACGCCCAGTCAGAACATTAAGTTAAAAACAAGGGTAATTGTTGATTGATTAACATTATTTAATGATAATTTAGTTTGCACAATACGTGCTAACCCTTGCGATATTCCACCAATACCAGCACTATATAACCCCGTATTTTTAACAAAAAATAAATTAGCAAACCCCATGATTGATGCGGCTGCTAAAACGATTAATATTTTTTTCCAAATATCGTGTTGGTTATAAAGGAACCCAAAACGGATTAAACCACGAGCTTTTAAAGTAGAGGTACGAAATTTACCAATAGATTCAAAAGAATCATGGTTGCGTTTTGTGGCCATGATTAATTCTTAACTTTTACTCTTGCTGATTTACCAGAACGTTCACGCATATATGAAATATATGCTCTACGGACCTTACCTTTCTTAACGACTTCAATTTTAATAATTAATGGTGAATGATAGTTAAACGATTGTTCAACACCAATCCCACTTGATTCTTTACGGAGAATAAAAGTTTTAGAACTACCTTTACCTCTAACACGTAAAACAATACCATCAATTCTTTGCATTCGTGTTTTTGCACCTTCTTGGATTTTCAAGAAGACACGAATAGTATCACCTGCACTAAAAGAAGGTAAGTCGGTTCGCATTTGACTCTTTTCTATTTTTTTAATTAAGCTTCCAGCGTCGATCTTTGCCATAAGTTTTATTATTATATATTACTTTTGTTTTTTATATTTCTTAAATAGATCGGGTCTTATTTGCTTAGTTTTATTAATTTTTTCGTTATGACGAAATTCATCAATTTTTTTGTGGTTTCCTGACAATAATATTGATGGCACTTCGTGGCCTTCAAATTTTGCTGGTTTAGTGTAAACGGAATGGTCAAGTAGATTATCATTAAATGATTCGCTAATCAAACTTTCTTTACTTATTGCGTTCGGCAATAACCTAATAATAGTTTCAGCGATTAACATCGCTGGGATTTCGCCACCGTTTAATACATAGTCACCAATTGATATTACTTGATCAACATAGTTTAATATGCGTTCATCAAAGCCTTCATATCTTCCACAAATAATAATTAAGTGTTGGCACTTACTTAGCTTTTTAGCACAAGCTTGGTTAAATATCTTTCCTTGTGGTGAAAGTAAAACCACTTTCGTAGATGGTTGTTTATAAAATCTAATTGCATCAACAATTGGTTGCAAACACAAGACCATACCACCTCCACCACCATAAGGTGTGTCATCAACGCGTTGGCGTTTATCTTTTGAAAAAGAGCGGAAGTTGACAACTTCAATATCTACTACTTTATCAGTAATATTTTGTTTAATAATTGAAGTTTTTAGGAAATTATTAAATAGTTCAGGAAATAATGTTAAAATCGTAATCCGCATTATTAATTATGTTGAGGGATTAGCGGGTTCAGATTTCTTTGTTTCTTGTTTTTGTTCTTTCTTTGGTGATTTTTTAGATTTAGATGGTCGTTTATTTTTCTTAGCTTTTATCTTTTTTGTTGTACAAAAAGACTTTCATATTCCTTTGTCTTTTAATAAAGCTAAAGCAGTATCGCTTGGTTGGGCTCCATTACGTAAATAATTTAGTATTAAATCATCTTTTAAATTGATTTCGTTTCGTTGTGGATTATATGTGCCAAGTAATTGTAAGTATCCACCATCACGTTTTGTTTTTGAATCGATTGCTACAAGACGATAAAATGGTGATTTGTGTCTACCTAGTCGTGTTAGTCTAATTTTTACCATTTAGAAATTATAACATAATTAATTAAAGTCAATTAATCAAGTAAATTATGATTAAATGCTAGATTGTTCGGCAGTATGAGCAACAGCAGGTTTAGTGAATTTTTTGTGTTGAACAATAGATTTCTCTAATTTTTCACTACGTTTAAATGGCGGGAAAACAATATTTTCATCGCGTTTACCAACAATCATTATTGGGTATGCTGGATTTTCATTACGCGAAGCGTTACGTCCTTCACAAATCGCATCACACAAGATAGATAAAATTAATCAAATTGTTTTTGGCGAGTTAGTGTTTGCTGGAATAACATGTTTTATCCCTTCACAATGCGCGTTAGAGTTGGTAATAGCAAAGATTGGAACTTTTCTTTTCTTTGCCTCTTCGACAGCGTTATGTTCACGTACAGGATCAATAATGATAATCGCTTTTGGTGTTCGACCCATTGTTCTAATCCCACCAAAAAATCGTTCATACTTATCAATTTGTTTTGAAATATTTGAACGTTCTTTCTTGGTGTAATTATTGAAGTCAACTGATTTAACAAGTTCTAATAGTTCGTTAAACTTGTTAATAGATTTCTCGATTGTTCGATAATTGGTTAATGTCCCACCAAGCCATCTTTGGTTAACATAAGAACCTTTAATTCTTTGTGCCTCATTTTTAATGTGCTCTTTAATTAAATTATCAACATCGTGTGGGGAAGAGTTGTTTGTACCAACGATTAAAATATTAGATTCATCTTTTGCTAATTCTTTTAATTCGCAATAAGCGAATCACAATGAAACAAGAAACTTGATAATATCAAATCTAACCGAGCCATTAACAACCCGAATTTTTTGCATTCTCACCGTTTCTAAGTAAATCTTCATTTTGGGATTTCACACCTGACGGGTTGTACCAATTAATGCCCCAGCTTCATCGATTTTCTGGGCACTAATTAGTTGTACTAAAGGGAACTCGGGAGTAGAGTTTAATTTAAATCATTCTTCGCAATAACGTTGTTGATTTTCAACTGTTTGTACGTGATGGAATTTTCATGAAGCTTGTTTTTGATCAGTTTCTTTATTAGTTATCGGACTAGATTTAGAAATTTCTTCTTCTTTTTCTACTTTTTTGGTTTCCTTGGTCATTTATGTTTGAATATTATATAAACTTTTTTTCTACTTCTTCAATTATTTTATTAAGAGGAACACCTGGTTGGTTATTAGTAATTGTTCGAGCGGTAACAAGATTACCAAATTTATAAATTTGGGCAACATTATTGTCTTTTAGTAGTTTATGATTGAACAAGTTAAAATCACTTGTTGATTTTTCATAATACGAATTGTAAACGATTGAATCTTTTTGTACGGGATAATAGTCAATAACGGGTACCGGGACAATGGTTAACCCAGCGGTTGGGTGGTTAACCGTAACCATTTGCACACGGTGAACGGTGCGATGGCCATGTGCAGTTACAATAACGGTTTGGGTATTGTTTTTATTGTCTGCTTGACTAGTACACTTTAAAATATTTTGGGTAGCACATTGTGGATGGTTAAAGATTGTTGGGTCATAGGCACTATTAACCAGTCCTTCATTTTCATATGTTGAATAAGCATCATCGCTTGTTGGTTGTTTTCACTTTCCTTCATATTGTTGGTATAAAGGAACGGAAAGTAAAGGAGCAAACATTCAATAAGTTGTACTAATAAAATTAGTAATAATATCTTTGAATTGTTGCTCGATTATTCTTATGTCAAATTCACTTTTAAGCATCGCTAACGAATAACTTAAATCATTACCGTTAAATTTTTCTGAATCAATTCTTGTTAGCAATTTATTCTTTGACATTTTATAATCATTACGCACTTTAAATAAATTTACCATGTTTTCTTGTGCTAATGGTGAGAACAATGTTCTAAAACCAACTTCATCATTACGCTGACAAGGGAAATATTTATCGAACTCGGGATTGTCCATCGGTGCCATTTTTTCGTTTTTCGTAAAATATTTAATTGCTTGCTTATCGTTACGAAATTCTTTGAAGTTCGTAAAAATTAGCTCTGGCGCTGCGCCATTAAGATAAAACAAAGAAACCGTATCTCATCATCGCGGTGCTGGTAAAGTAACAGAAGCAGTAACAGTAATAGGGATAGCCCGCGTCACACTTCTACCGTTTACTTGTTCGGTACGATAAATTGTTTTAACTACCGCCCCAGTGTAAACAAACGGGAACATTCCCGTGCGTTTGCAATGCAAAACGATGAAAGGATTGTTTTTAATTGATCCAGAAAAACATTTCAAGACACTAACATCCTTATCGTGTCATAAATATTTGCTTCACACTGATTCATTTTTTTGCGATAAGAATGAATCAAAATTCAGTAGTGGATATAATTTCTGGAAAATATCAAATGTTATTTCGCTATTTATTAAATTGTAAACTGGTGAAAGTTTACTTTGTAATTCAATGAATTTTTTAGATCGCACACTGCGTTTTTGATCTAATATTGTTGTGTTAGCTTTTAATGATTTTCTTGGCAACCAAGACAAACCAAACAAACATGGCCCTAGAAGTAAGGGAATAATAAAATAATATGCATATGATTGGTGCGAATGCAAACCCAAAGCAAGCCCGATCACTCCCGCAACAAATCCAATAACTCCTAACACAATTAAGAAAATCATTAAAGTGCGTGCGTTCTTAGTTTTATTGTCTAATTTTTTTATTTGCTTGTCAAGATCATGTATCTCATCAACGCCAACAACACACGCATCATAATTAATCTTTGCTTTCTTGATAATGTTGTTTTGATAATATGTTTCTATTTCTTTTTCTAGTTGGGCAGATAATTTGTTGTTCCAATATTCAACGGGGTGAAGAACATCATTATCAAACATTATCTACCTCCAATATCTTGACGATATTGCATATCTTTAAAACTAACATTTTTAATATTGTCATAGGCATCTTTTTTTGCTAGCATTATGGTCTTACCAATACCAACAACCGATAGGACTCTCCCACCAGCGGTTACAATCCCTTTCTTAGATTTCTTTGCCCCGGCAAAGAAAATTAATGGTTTTTTGGTAATTTTAATTGGGTAACCAATAATTGGTTTTTCTGGGTATCCCTTGCTAGCTAGCACGACATTGACCACACACTTTTTTTCTCAAATCATCTTGTACGATGATAGTTTTTGGTTAATAGTTGCAAGCATCATGTCTGTCAAACTAAATTTCATTAGTGGAACTAATGATTGGCATTCAGGATCACCCATTCTCACATTGTATTCAAGGTTTTTTACACCATTTTTGGTAATCATAATCCCGAAAAATATAAAACCATGAAAATCTAATTTCTTATCTTTAATACCGCTTAAGGTTGGTTTTAAGATGTTATGAGTAAAGTCGTCTCATACCTTGTTATCAACATACGGGTTGGGACAAACCACTCCCATGCCACCAGTGTTTGGACCACAATTGTCTGCTAACAATGTTTTATGGTCTTTGGCTGAAATAAATGAAACAATTGTTTTTGTATCACACACACATATGATTGAAGCTTCTACCCCTTCAAGAAACTCTTCAATCACAATGTGTTTACCGGCATTATTAAAACTATTATCAATCATTAATAGCTTAATTGCTTTAATAGAGTCATCGCGATTATTACAAATAATTACACCCTTGCCGTTCGCAAGCCCGTCAGCTTTAATGACAATGGGATGAGTACAAGTCTTAACATATTTCATTGCTTGCGTTACGGATGTAAATGTTTGGTAATTCGCTGTCGCAACCCGATATTTTTTCATAAAGTTTTTTGCAAAAATTTTACTACTTTCCAACTTAGCTGCAGCACTATTTGGCCCAAAAATCTTTAAGTTGTTTTTCTTAAATAGATCGACAATGCCACAAGCTAACGGACCTTCTGGCCCAACAACGGTTAGATCTATTTGGTGTTTGAGCGCAAAAGATAGCAATTCGTGATTAGTTGTTAAACAAACATTCTCACATTTTTTAAGCATTGCTGTGCCAACATTGCCAGGAGCAACATAAATTTTACTAACTTTCTTATCTTGTGATAGTTTTCAAGCTAGGGCGTGTTCACGCCCGCCACTACCGATTAGTAAAATTACCATATTCATATTATTTTATAATATATTTGTGCGAGCGTTAGGGTTAGATTTAGGTGAGAAGTCATTGGGCATAGCCATTACCGACTCGGCTAAACAAATAGTTAATCCTTTAGAGAATTTTAGGCACGATGGTAAAAATATCATGGTTTGTATTCACCGTGTACAAAAAATCATGAAAGACTATGGCGATGTTGATTTAATTATTCTTGGTGATCCTTACTATAACAAACCATTAGCCAAAAGAGCGGACAAATTTGTTGTCTTTTTTAACTTGCTAAAACAAAATCTTGATAAAAATTTAAAAATCGTGTTGTTTGACGAACACCGCACGACAAAAAACTCGATATCAATGTTAAAAGATCTAGGATTAAAAGGAAGTCAGATTAAAAAAATTATTGATAAAGTAAGTGCAACAGAAATATTAAGTAATTATTTAAGTTTTATCAAACCTAATCCCAACGGTTAAATATTCCGTTTTTAGCATTATCAATAATTGGGTCAACAACGAACACTATGCCTAATGATAATAAAATAATGATAGGTGTTTTGATACAATCAATAATAACCCGTGGAATAAAATAGTACATAAAACCAATATTTACCCAATTGCTCGGTGTATATCCATTGATGTAAGCTAAATATTTAGCAGTTATCCAAGGGCCAAGGGCGAGCGAAAACAAAACAATAACAAACAAAGCAAGAAAGGTTACATATGTAAATAATAATATCGAGTTTTCTTTATTTTTTCAATTAACACCCATATACCAAAAAGTAAAAACTTCCATGACTAAATAAAACAAACACAACAAGCCACAACATACTCAACGATATGCTTGATATTGTGAATTTCAATATTGATCATCGCTTTGATTTTTTGGTGTTCATAACACCAACCCCACAAAACAAAAAATCACAAAGCAAGTAAACATTATTTGCTGAATAACAATGTCGATAACAATATTTCTAGTTGTTTGTTTACGTAAACGGTATGCCGAACCAACGATACCAGCAATCATGCCAATGAGTGGTTCTTGCAAAGCATACATCCAAAACCACACCCCCGTTGGATGTATAAAATAACAAAGCGTATCGCTAATAAAACCTAAGACTAACCCATATACCGGGCCAAAGTATCAACCCATCATTAGCACAATAACCACCCCAAAGGAAATATTGACAACAAAGCCCGGGATGGGAATACTAATTAATTCAAAAACAATCTTTAATGCGATCATTAAAGCAATAATTAACATTGTTTTTAAAGAAGTTATTACTTTTATTGGCGCTAATGGGAAAAAGAATTTCTTTACTTTACTATTAGCAAGTTGTGAATTATCCATTAGCTGGCGGAATACTTGCCGTTGCTGTAGCTGATAACTGTTGAATAATTGAGTTCATGCGATCGGTATCAACCTTTGGTTTGCAAGCAGCACAAATACCAGCGGCTATAATAACTAATGCCGCAAAAACAATTAAAAGGATATACCCAATATATCACATTCCCGCCCATCAATATTTAAATACTTCACTTGTGGCAACGCTTAAAATCTTCGCATCAACTTGTATGCCGCCAAAAATAAAGATAAAAATAATATAAGCAACAATAAAGATGTAAGTAGTTCATCGGAATGAGTAAACTTTATTTTCGTTTACTTTTTTTGATTTAATGCTTACCAGCATTGATAGATGCTGGTAAGCATAGATGATACACATAACGAATAAAATTGTATAAGGGACACCATCAATTTTTATTGAACTATCAACTGGTTGATGATTTGCATTTAATCAATTACCAATCACCCCTGTTTGCAAAGCAAAAATACCAATAGATACAAAAGCGCATGCTAACGATAGAAACAACAAAATAAAAGCTAGTACTCACTTTAAAATTAAAACAAGCTTAGGTTTAGATTTAAACATGTAAACCTCACCTGACATAATTTTTTGTTGTAATTGCATATTAGCTTGCATTAACCCCATTTGCTGACGCATTTCGCCCATGGTTGGCATAGTCATGCCCCCAAAGGCCGTTGCTGTTTCAGCGACAGGTTTAGCATCACTTACTTCTTTTTGCTCTATTTTAGCATCTTTACCAAGCAAGAGAGCATTTAAATCAATTTTATAAACATTCATTGTATAAATATCAAAATAATTTATTTTATCAATTAACGTTGTAGTCTCTTGTTTCGTCTTTGACTTAACAAAAACAAAAGTGTTGGTAGTAACTTTATTGTATTGCTTGATTAAATCACTAGCTTTTTCGTTTTTAAGCGAACTAAGAATAGCTAATTCTTCTTCTATTAGCTTTTGGTATTTTTTATCTTTCAGCGGATTAACAAAAATTGTATTAGTAAACACCGCTTCGAGTTTGCTAACTAATTTTTGTTGAATATCCTTAATATCGTTAGCCATTTGTTAATAATAGTAATTTTAGCGAAAAATATAGATTTACTAAATTTATTTTTGCGTCAATTTCAATTTCGTGAAACTTATCTAGTAAACGATCAATTTGTGTGAGTGTACATTTATTTGCCAATGCTTTTGCATTAATAAAGCGGAAATGGTTAAATTCAATCGCATTTTCAATAGCATAATCATTCATACGATTGATAACACCCATTTTTATTAGTTTTACATAAAACAATTGTTTACTAATAATGTCAACAATTTCCATTGGAATGTAATCACCAGTGTCGATTAATTGTTCATAGATTAGTAACGCTTTTTTTGCATCTTGTTCACTTAATGCTGTAAGGATATCAAAGATAATTTGTGTTTTATTGATATCACTTATACATAACAAATCAGCATTATTAATAGTGTTATTTTGAATTATTGTTTTTAGTTTAAATAAAGCAAAATAAACAACAAAAGGGTTGGTGGGTAATAATGAAATTAAACTACCATATATTTGATTGTCAATTATTATTGAATTTTCTTTTATTCAACTGTCAAACAAAACTTTCTTATCGCGTTCAGTTCATTTTTTTATTATTTTTATGTTCTGTTTATTTATTTTAGATTTACCTATATCCTTTTTTGTATTACAAAAACAATAAATATTATTTGGCGATTGCTCAAGCATATCAATTGTTTCCATTGATGCTGAAAGAATAAAGTCAGCATCGTTAATGATGTAGTCATCTTGCTCACCAAAAAGCGAAGCACTTGACAGTTGATTAATAAACCAAGGTGTAATCTTGTGATTAACCGTAATTGCTTTAGGTATTTTTTTCTGCAACAAAAATGATTGGAAATCTAAAGCAATTTGGTCGTCACTAATGTATAGAAAAAGCACGATAAAATTATATGATTAATTTAATAATTAGTAATATCTCAATAGTTAATTCGAGCACCTTACTTGCATTTTCGTATATATTGATACTACGTTTCTTCTTTTTTTGTAGCTTTTTAATCCTATATAAAATCTATCTCAAATTATTACGTTTAAGAATGTCGTTGATGGTAACAATATCAGTCTTAATACCAACAATTTCAGATTCAACTTTTTCTAAGCGGGTTTTAATATTTGCAATGTCAGATTCAGTTTTCGTAACAAATGGTTTAAACTGTTTCTCAACGAATTCACTAAATCATTTCGGTGCTTTCACATCGTTAATTATAGCATACTCGAAAATAACGCCTACTAGTTTTTCGTACGTTGCTTTAGTTATTTTATATTGTCTAGCCATTTGTCTGGCTCCTTCATTTTACTATTATTCTCATATATAGTATTACAAGAATTTCACCTATTTTTCTCAAATTATTTTTAAAAATACTTAAATTTTGCTGTGTAATAATTTCATAATAGTTAAAATTGTTTTACAAAAATCTTATTGGAAAAAGGATTAAATTTTAGGAAAATGAAAATGTCCTTGTCAAGGACTTTTCTTTTTTACAACGTAGTGCGTTAATTTAATAATAAGTAACATCTCAACCAGCGGGTTTATTCCCATCAATGTTGGTATTGGCCGCTCTTTGAACAGTACCAGAAGCAAAACAACCATCTGCTAAAGTCCACCAATGAAAAGTTAAAGAGGAAGAAACGTTTGGTAATTTAATACTATTAAGGTTTGGGTTGTCATTACATGTCAATGAGGTAAGAGCGGAGTTGGTTGAAGCGTCAAGAGATGTAAGTAGGTTATGCTCACAATTTAAAAAGTTAAGATTATTTTTACCTGAAATATCAAGCAATGACAATTGGTTGGATTGACACTTCAGATCCATGAGCGATGCACTACTTGAAACATTAAGCAATGTGAGCAAGTTTTGATGGCAATCCAAGTGGAGAAGATTAGGGTTGTTGGAAATGGTGAGAGATGTAAGTTGGTTTTCATAACAAATCAAGCCTGTAAGTGATGGACAGTTTGAAACATCTAAAGATTCTAAATGACATTGGTAGCATTCTATGTGAACAAGTGACGTGTTGGTTGAAACATCAAGTGATGATAGTGCGTGATCTCACATACATCATAATTGGTGTAAATTTGTACACCCTGAAACATTAAGGGTTACCAATTGGAAGTTAGCCCCGCAATTCAAAACTTCAAGATTAGTGTTACCAGAAACATTCAAAGATGTAAGTTGGTTGGCAATACATCTGAAATCTTTAAGATTGATATTGCTTGATACATTCAGTGATGGGATTTGGTTTTTGTTACAATTCAAAGTTGTAAGCGCGGAACAGTTTGAAACATCAAGCGAAGTAATCTGGTTGATTTCGCAATCAAGGGTAGTGAGCGTTGTATTAGTTGATACAACAAGAGATGGGAGTTGATTGTCATGACAATCTAAAGTTGTAAGCGATGAGCAGCCTGAAACATTAAGGGAAGAAAGTCGGTTGTCGTTGCAATATAAAGAAACGAGCGTGGGGCAGTTTGAAACATCAAGACACGCAAGTTGTGAGTTGCTACAATCCAACTCACTTAACTTATTGCATTGAGACACATCTAACGATGCAAAGTTGTTTCTACTAGCATGAATGTAAGTTAAATTAGTATTTTGTGTTAAGTCTAATGTTGTTAGTTGATTGACACTACATTCCAAAAGTGATAAGTTAGCGCATTGTGAAACACCTAAATCTGATAGCTGGTTATTAGAACAGTATATTTTAGTAATATTGGCGTTAGCGCCAAAATACAAAGCAACAAAATTGCTGTTGTTATAATGTATTTCCGACATTGCATTCGTAATTCTTACCGACGATATCGTCCCATTAACATCTATTCTTGTAATGGTGTTAGCGGGTGCAATAATTTTAGTTTGGCAGACAAAAGGAATCACATTAGAATTGATGTTGTTACTTTCATCAAAAATTGAAACATTATATGAGGTATTAACCGCTAAATTACCTGGCGGGGTAATTTTAATCATTGATTGTCCAGGGAAAGTAGTGATTGACCAATCTGATGATTCAGTCCCATTAACTTTTACTTTTAATGTACTACCAAGCAAAAAGTTAGATGCACTTAATGTGCCATAGAATGATTTTTTAGAGCCGGGGGTTGTGGTCGTATCGCCTGTAGTGAAAAATAAATTTTTTTCCCACGGGTTTTGAATGGTAATTGCGATGGAAGTAGTAGCGGTGTCAGTGCCATCGGTTGCTTCTAAATATACATTGTATACATTAGCAGTTAATGTTAACAATTTTCTTGAAAGTGTTAAAGGGTTAGATAATGGCGTACTACTACCTCCATCCAAGTCTCATATTGTATTGCTATTAGCAATTGTACTTAGACTAATACTTGTTGGCGTAAAATTAGTCGCGGTTCAATTAAGAGAGATATCACCAGCTTCACCATAAGTTAAACTAGTTTGTGAGGCTGATATGCTAAAAGTAGGGTCACCATCATTAGCCGAGATAGTAATAGTAACAGAAGCATTTTCCACGATACTACCATTAATAGCTTTTAATCAGACAACATATACATCTGCTGGTAAATTAACACTTTTTCTAGAAAGTGTTAAAGGGTTAGACAATGGTATACTGTCACCCCCGGCCAAGTCTCACAATTGATCACTACCATTTTTAGTGTCTAAACTAATTCTAGTTGGAGTGAAATTAGCGGATGTTCACACAAGAGTTATGTCTCCTGCTACACCAATAGTTAAATTTGGATTTGAAGAATTTACACTAAAAGATGGAATGATAGGGTTAGAGATAGTAACGGCAATAGAAGTTTCTTCTATAACATTGCCATCTGTTGCATCAATATATACGTTGTATATGTTAGCTGGTAGATTAATATCTTTCCTTGAAAGTGTTAAAGGGTTAGATAAAGGAATAGTGTTTCCACCATTCAATTCTCACAATCTATTACAATCATCTTTAGTGCTTAAACTAATTCTAATCGGTGTGAAATTGGCAGAAGTTCACTTGATAAGCACCCCCCCCAAAACTCCCACTGTTAGATTTGGGTTTGGGGAACTAATATTGAACGTAGACGGGATTAAATCAACGTTTATTGAATTTTTCGTTATCCCATCATCACCCGAAATAGTGACGGTGACCTTCTCATCCAGATCATCGTAAGTTGTTAAAGTATCATTTGAAAAGTTTCAATTGGTAAACTCTCCTTTGCCCGAAGCAGTTAATGTAACCGGTTTTTTCGTAGATGAAGAAGCATGAAAAGTTTGCTGACCACCTGAACTAATGGTTGGTGAATAATCACCAAAAGATATTGAGTCTTTTAATGTGGTAGTCGTATTGTGTTTGCCAACAAGAACATATGTAAGTCCGGCTGTTGCACCAATTGCAATAGCTCCGCTACAGATGCTTAAAAATATTTTCAAACCAATTTTTAATTTTTTAGGACAATCTTGTTGCTTTGTCTCATTTTGCTTCATGATTATATTATGAAAAATAAACTCTTTAATATAAAATCTATGACAATATTTACTTATTAAAACTAATTTTTTAAAACCTTATTTGCGGTGTTAATAGAATTTTTTTCTAAACGTTTATTAATGGATTTAATTATTTCTTCAATTTCATTAACATCCTTTTTTTCTTCTTTCGTTTGATGGAAAAGATCGACTTGTGATTGTTTATCCACAAGACTAGACAATGAAACACCCACTAATCGGATAATGGTGTTGCTATAATTCTTTTGATACAAATCGTACACGATATTACTAATAATTTCTAGATTGTCAGTTGGGGGGATTGTTTTTGATTTAGTTTTTGCAACACCTTTATCAGTTTTGATTTTAACATTAATACATTTTGTGAAGAATTTATGCTTAATCATCCGTGCATACACTTCTTCTAGGAGTGAACCAATCATTCTTTCAACTTCTTCACTATCATCAACATTATCGTTGAAAGTGTGTTCAGCACCTATTGATTTTGGGGCAGTTTCATCACAAAACACATCATCTGCCCCTTCTCCATTTGCGTGTAAATAATGCGCGTACCAATTCTTATCTAATAGTTGGGTTAATATTGATTGATTATGCTCATTCGCAAAATCGCCAATCGTTTTGATTCCATTAGCAATTAGCATCTTACTTGTTTTATCACCAATAAACAACATGTTACCAACCGGTTGTGGCCAAATCATTTTTGGAATATCTTCTTGCCAAATGGCAGTTATTCCTCCTGGTTTTTTATAGTCACTTGCCATTTTTGATAAGAAACGATTATACGATACACCAACACTACATGATAAACCAAGTTCTTTCTTAATACGTGCCTGAATATTCCTTCCAACCTTAATCGCTTGCTCTTTGCTTTTAGCAAGACTACTAATATCAACATAACACTCATCAATTGAACAAACTTCGACAATATTAGTAAAATGCTTTTTTATTAAACTAACAAACAAGCGATTAAACCGCTCGTATTGATTAAAATGAGGAGGGCACACATAAATTGACGGGCAAAGCTTTAACGCCTTAAATAACGGCATTGCAGCGCGAATACCAAACGATCTAGCTTGATAGTTAGCACAGCAAATGATTGATTTACTAGCTAATAAAGAAACAACCATCGGTTTATTGACATAACGTTTATTTAAGCGTTCTTCAACCGCAGCAAAAAAGCAATCCATATCAATGTGTAAGAGATATTTCATTATGGTTTACTCCAATACATTAAGTATTCGATATTTTTTTGTTTTTTTGTAGGTTCTGCGATTGTTGGGGTTGTACCGTGGACAATAAGTCCGTGTTGCTTAGCAAAAGCAACAACTTTGTTAACAGCTTTATTACGCAAAGATAGTGATTTGACATAACCATCTTTTATTTCTGATGGCGATAATTCGAATTGTGGCTTAATTAGAAATATACCAGACAAGGGTGATTTAAAAACTTGACTCACCGTGGTGATTAATTGTGTTAATGATATAAACGAAACATCAGCCACAACAAAGTCGATCTCGGTAAACATTTGCGCGCGAATACTTTTGAAATTAGTATTTTCATATATAGTAATTTTCTTATTATTACGCAATGAATGGTGGAGTTGTTGCGTTCCAACGTCAACACAATAAACATGTTTTGCATTGTTTTCTAAAGCAACTTGGGTGAATCCGCCAGTCGAACTACCAATGTCAAGAACATTTAAGTCGGCTAATCTTATCTTTCAGTGTTTGATGGCTGTTAATAATTTAGAAGCGCCAACAGATACATATGAAGCACCCGAAATAATTTTTATTTTATCGTTAGATTTGCACACATATGCTGGTTTATTAATCGCGTAATTATTTACTAATACTTTGTTATCGCGAATAAGGCGCTGTGCTTTATTCCGACTTTCAACGCCATACTTATCTACTAATAATGCGTCAAGTCGCATAATTAATTATAATACCATTATGTTAGAAAAGCCACATCCAAAAGACCTTGCAAGTCGCAAACCTATGTCCCCAAAAATTAAAAGCATGATTGTGTGATTAGGTTTGATTGCTTCATCATTAACAATCTTACTTGTTTCATTATTTACTTAATATCATATGTATAAAGAACTAAAAAAAATATTAAACAATGCCTACGCTCCTTACTCACATTTTCATGTAGGGGCAATCGTTGTTACTGACAAAGGAAAATTTAGCGGCGTAAACGTTGAAAATGCATCATACGGGTTAACCGTTTGTGCTGAGCGTAATGCCATTTTTAGCGCAGTTAGCCATGGTGCAAAAAAATTTCATGAATTGCATTTGTTTGCTAACACAAAAACACCTTGTTTTCCGTGCGGAGCGTGCTTGCAGGTAATGTCCGAATTCTTTGATCCTAAACACACAAAAATTATTACATATACAAGCAATGGTAAAAAGACTTTATTTTTTCTAAATGATTTATTAAAAAAACAATTCGATAATGTCAAACACACCAGCTAGCCCAACTTCAATCTATAAAGATTGGTTGAACTCAAACAAACTTTCTAAAGAAGAAAGGCGTGAATTAAAAAAATTATCTAAACAACAAATTGATGTCCAATTTGCTAATAAATGCCTTACCTTTGGTACGGCTGGGGTAAGAGGCGTGATGGGATTAGGAACAACAACGATGAATAGATTTGTTTATGCGAATCTTGCTTTAGCGTATGGTAAATATTTGTTAAAAACAAACAAGCATCGCCCGTTAAAGATTGTGGTTGGACATGATAACCGCTACAATTCTGATTTCTTTTCCTTGTTAGTCGCTAAAGCCTTATCAAGTCTTGGCATTATTGTTTATCTTTATGATAAAAATCAATTAATGCCAACGCCGATTATTTCTTTTACCATTCGCCATTTAAAGTTATCTGGTGGTATTATTATTACTGCTAGTCACAACCCAAAAGAATATAATGGTTTCAAGGCTTATCGCAATACTGGTGGACAAGTTTTAGATACTGATGCACGAATGATTGAAAAACTAATGGTTGAACCAAACGACATTATTAACATAACAATAAAACCAAAAACATCGTTAATTAAAACTATTCCTTTCTCGATTATTAATGATTATTTTAAATCTGCTAAAAAAGCACTAATTAATCCCAACTGGAAATGTTCGTTTAAATCACCAATCGTTTTTTCAGGACATCACGGGACCACTTGTAAGTTAATCCCCGAACTCTTAAAGAAATTTAATGTCAATGTTGCTCCAGTTAAAGAACAATGTTTTTTCAACCACGACTTTGTCAACTCCCCACATCCTAACCCTGAGGATTTTGCCGCTTTTAATTTATCAATTAAATTAGCTAACAAAGTTAATAGCAACATTTGTCTTGGCGTTGATCCAGATGGTGATCGATTAGCGATTGCAATTAAACATCAAGGTAAATGACAATTGATGACTGGCAACGAGATGGGGATTATTTACACTTATTATTTATTAAATAAATACCATCAAAAAAAACAACCGTTTGTTGTTAGCACACACGTTTCGACAAACCTTATTGACAAAATAGCAAAAGACTTTAATGCTAAAGTCTATCGCACAAGCACGGGGTTTAAATGAATAGGCGATATAATTGAACAAGAATACAATTGCAAACATTTCATTGTCGCATTTGAAGAAGCGATTGGGGCATTAGTTTGTCCAATTAATCGTGATAAAGATTCGTTTACGGCTTCTTTATTAGCATTAGAGATTGCTAATGATTGTGCTAAGCAAAATATGGACTTTGTTGATTTATTAGAAAATAAAATTTATCCAAAATATGGACATTGATTTGGGTTTACCGATTCTTTTGTTATTAAATCATCCAATTGGCAACAAGAATTGCAAAGTAAATTCAAATTTATATGTAATTACAAATCTAAAACCTTTGGCAATTTAACAATTAAAACAACATGTTTTAATAAAAATGGTAATTGTTTTGAATGGCACTTGGACAAATGAAGCAGAATTAAATTTAGAATCAGTGGCACCGAACCTAAATTCAAAATTTACTACAATTTGTTCGGTAACTCACAACAACAATTAAAAAACACATATAATGATTTACATAGTAAATTTAAAAAACTACTAGGAGTATAAAATGAAAAAATACATTTATGGAAATTGAAAAATGAACAAAGACATTAACGAAACTATTGCTTATGCGAATGAATTTAATAATTTAATTAAATCAGTTGCAAGTAATGTTTGTGTTGGTATTGCCATTCCATATATCAATTTAGCAAAAGCATGTGAAACATTTAACCTTGCTAATATAACAATATTAGCTGAGAATGTAAGTGAACACGAGTCTGGGGCTTACACGTCACAAATAAGTATTCCAATGATAAAATCATTAGGAGTTAATCAAACATTAATTGGACATAGTGAAGTTCGGCAATATCTAAATGAAAGCGACGAGTTACTCAACAAAAAAATTCATGCCTGTTTGAACAACAACGTTGTTCCTGTAATTTGTATTGGTGAAACGCTGCAACAATTTGAAAATGGTGCCACAGAACAAGTTGTTATCAAGCAACTCGATGCATGTTTAGCCAACATTAAACAAGAACAATGTGCAAACATTATTATTGCTTATGAACCAGTGTGAGCGATTGGTACGGGGAAAACCGCGACAAGCGAAATAATTAAAAAGGTTCATTTAATAATCAGGAATCATTTAATTAAATTATTTGGCCAGTCTGCTATGGGTATTCCATTACTTTATGGCGGTAGTGTGACAGTCGCGACAGCTTCAGACATTTTACGGATCGAAAATGTTAATGGTTTATTGATTGGTGGGGCAAGTTTAAAACCCGATGTTTTTAATCAAATAATTAAAATTGCTAGTTGTTAATGTTTTAATATCGGTTTATTTAAATAGCGTTTTGAGTTAACAATAGTTTTTAATCCGTGTGGTTTTTTAAACATCACATCAATAAGATTACCTTTTATCCCAACAACCACTCCGCTACCAAGCGAAACGTGCTCAACAACTTCACCGACATCTAATGGTAATGGCTCATGATTGATAATTACTTTTGGTAAGTCTTCTTTTGGTCGTGTATGAAATTTGAAATTAACAAAGTTGTGATCGCCGATTTCGCTAATAAAATGACTAGGATATGACTCATGCCCCATTATTGAGATCGAAGTGTTACATGATAAAAACAAATAAAGTTTTGCGCGTGTAATTCCCACAAATAAAATTCTTCGTTCTTCTTGTTCATTAACTTGACGGTTTAATTGATTTATTTCATTAATACCGACAATAAAAACAACAGGATACTCTGTACCTTTAGCGTAATGAATAGTCATTAAATGCACTTGGTTGATATCTTTTTTATTTTGCTCTTTGTCAACATAAATACTTATTTCGTTTAAATAATCACCTAAGTCACTATTTTGGGTATTTGTTTCATATTCATTCATTGCTTCTAACAATTCATTAATATTTTCTTTACGATCATTAGATTCAACATCTAATGTTTGTAAATATTGATAGTAATTTATCTCTTTAATAACTAATTTTGTTTTTTCAACGATAGATAACCCTTGTGCTTTTATTCTTAATTGTTCCATCATCTCTAAAAAAGTAACAATATTTTTGTTGGTGCTTAATTTTAGTTCTTGAATAAATGTTTGGTTGTTTGCGCTTGCTTGTTTGGTGATATTATCAATCGTTGTTTGGCCAATCATTCTACTAGGGACATTAATAATCCTTTTTAATGCTAGTTCGTTGTTCTCATCGACTAATAAACGCAAATAGGCAATGATATCACGAATTTCTTTTCGTTGATAGAATTGAACATCGCCATGAACATAAAAAGGAATATTGTTTTTTATTAGTTGTTGTTCGACATCACGTGATTGATATTTAGCACGATACAAAATAGCAATATCTTTATACTGTAATTTTTTCTGCTGGATAATGTTGTTTATTTGTTGGATAACAAATGCACTCTCCATGAAACCGCTTGGAGCTTGGTAAAACAACACTTTTTCGTTTTCTTCTCGCGTTGTTTGTAAGTCTTTGCGGATTCGTGAATCGTCGTTAGCAATTAGTGCATTAGCCACATTTAAAATATTTTCCGTAGAACGATAGTTAATATCAAGAATTAATTTTTGTTTTGGTTTATAAATATTTATAAAGTCGTCAAAGACTAAAGCATAAGCACCCCGCCAAGTATATATCGTTTGGTCCGGATCACCAACAACAAAAATATTGTTATGTTCGCCAATTAACATCTGCAAAAGATTAAATTGTAGTTGATTTGTATCTTGAAACTCATCAACCATGATATATTTAAAACGTTGTTCTCATTTCTTTGCAATGGGGCTGTTATCGTGTAAAATTTTGTTTGGTAAGATTAATAAATCATCAAAATCAACAAGATTTTGTTCCAAACTCCGTTTTTGATATTCACGATAAAATGTTTTTATCATTTGCAATTCATTTGGTGCATGTAAATCTCACATTTTAGCATTAGCTAAACTAAGGTTATTTATATCTAAATCATTTGTTTTAATTGAACTAATAATTTCAATAGCTTTTTTATAACGGATCACTTTATAATCTAGTTGATACTGCTTATAAATTTCTCGAATGAGAATCAATTTATCCTCTTCATCTAACACAGAAAAGTTAGTTGACCTATTTAATGCGCCAATGTCTTCGCGTAAGATTCTTAATCCTAAAGCGTGATATGTTAATATTCATTGCGGCTGACTAGTAGTACCTACTAATTTATGAATTCTTTTACGCATTTCATCAGCGGCCTTATTTGTAAAAGTAATACATAAAATATCGTTCGGTGCAAAAACTTTTTTGTCAAGCAAATAAGCAAAACGATGTGTCAACACCGATGTTTTGCCAGTCCCAGCACCAGCAACAACCATGACCGGCCCTAAGTCGCACTTAACCGCATTTAATTGCTTATTGTTTAAGTGCGATAGATCAAGCATGTTGTAATTTTATTAAATAATTTATATGTGTTAAAATATAACTATGCGAAAATTTGACACTGATGTTCAGAAATTAAAATATAGTATTTTAGTTGAAGTAATTAAAGCATATGACCAGCATCGCTTAGATAGTGTCTATCTTGATGTTCCAAAAATACTAGCACCTGGGCCAGCACCAACGATGCGTTGTTGTATTTTTAAAGAAAGAGCAATTGCGCAAGAAAGAATAAAACTTATATTGGGTGGTAACGAGGCAAAAAAACATGTAATTCAAATGATTGATATCGCTTGTGATGAATGTCCAGTTGGCGGGATATTTGTCACGCCATCATGCCGGGGTTGTTTGAGTCATGCTTGTCGTGATGCTTGTAAATTACAAGCGATATCGATCGTTGAACGTAAAGCCGTAATTGATAAATCGAAATGTGTTGAGTGTGGTTTGTGTGAAAAAGCATGCCCTTATCATGCTATCATCAACCAAATTCGTCCATGTGTTGAAAGTTGTGGAGTTAATGCAATTACCATGACTAATATGCGTAAAGCAACAATTGATTCTAATAAGTGTATTGCTTGTGGTAATTGTGTATATAAATGCCCTTTTGGCGCTTGTGTTGATCGGTCATTTATTATTGACGCTTTAAACCTATTAGGAGACAAGAAAAATAAAGTTTATGCAATCGTTGCCCCATCAATTGTTGGCCAATTCAACTACGTTGAAGTTGAAAAATTAATTTCTGGAATAAAGAAATTAGGGTTTGCTAGAGTTGTAGAAGTTGCGATGGGAGCAGACGCTATCTTACAACACGAAGCAGACGAATGACTAGAAAAGAAAATTTTAACATCTTCGTGTTGCCCATCGTTTAAATTTTTTGTGAAATTAAACTTCCCTGAATTTGCTAAACATATTTCGCAAGCATTGTCGCCAATGGCAATGACTGGGAAAATAATCAAAGAACAAGAACCAGATGCGAAAGTAATATTCATTGGTCCATGTGCTTCAAAAAAAACTGAAGCCCAAACAAAAGAAGTTAAACAATATATTGATTGTGTTTTATCATTTGAAGAATTACAGGCGTTATTTGATGCACGCGACATTCACTTACATGGTATTGAACCAACACCAATTAATGATGCAACATATTATGGAAGAATCTTTGCTAAGAGTAGTGGGATTCTTACTGGTGTTAAACATTTAGTAGAAATAAAAGGTGGTAAAGGATTTGATGGGGTTGCGATGAACGGTATTCAGGAATGTAACGCGTGATTAACGGCATTTAAGAATAATCCAAAAGTTAAAAACTTTTTTGAAGGAATGATTTGTAAAGGCGGTTGTTTGAATGGACCATTAAGTCTCCACCATAACAACCAAGTTGTTGTTGATATCGATAAATTTGGCAAACAAGCAACAAAAACTGATCCAAATCAATCACGCGAAAATTATTCGCAAAGCGTAAAAAAGTAACTATTAATTACAATTTGCTTGTATTAATTGGTACGTATTTAATCTTTAATGCTTTAGCAACTGATTCGTTAGTTAAGCAACCTCTAAAGGTATTAACCCCAGAAAAGATTACTGGACAAGCAAAAGATTTTAATCCCTTACTTGCTATTTCAATAGCAAATTTTGTCGTTGCATTAACCAATGCAACAGTTGATGTTCGTGGTGTAGCACCAGGCATGTTTGCTACAGCATAGTGGCTAGCATCAAACTTAACATATACCGGATTATCATGAGTTGTTACACGATTAATAGTTTCAACTGAACCACCTTGATCAATCGCAATATCAATAATGATTGAACCCTTTTTCATTGTTTTAACTTGAGCAGCGCTAACAACTTTAGGTGCCTTAGCGCCAGGAATTAAAACTGTTGAAATTAATGCATCAGCTTGTTTAATTCATTTAGAAATGTTCTCACGACCAGCATTTTCAACACTAATCTTTGATTTATATACTTTTGCAAAAGCATTTAATTTAACATCTTTCTTTAATTGTTGGATACGTGCTGGGTTTGCTTCAAGAATGGTAACGTTTGCTCCCATCCCTGCCGCCATTGTCGCCGCACTATAACCAGCAATACCACCACCAATAACAAGGAATAATCCTTTCTCGGTTGAAGGTTTTGCTGGATCGTTATCTTCAACACCACCAGGTAATAATCCTAATCCACCACGATGACTTTCTAAAAATGTTGCCGCAATAATTGCTGAACGTCTTCCAGCAACACGGCTCATTGGTGCTAATAAAGGTAAACGTACTTTAGCGTTTTTATCAATCATTGTTTCATAAGCGATTCCACAAACACGAGATTTTAATAATGCGTCAGTTAATGGTTTATTATCAGCTAAATGTAAGTAAGTAAATAAGAGCATATCAGGTTTAAAATATTTATATTCACTTGCTAACGGTTCTTTTACTTTAACAATCATTTTGTGATTTCAAGCTTCATTAGCGGTGTTAACAATTTTCGCTTTAGCTTTTACATATTCAGCATCACTAAAGCCAGAACCTAAACCAGCTGATTTTTGCACAAACACCTTGTGTCCAGCTTTAGTTAAAGCCGCAACAGCGGCTGGGGTAAGCCCAACTCTGTTTTCATTATTTTTTATTTCTTTCGGTAGTCCTATGTCCATATTTTTATTTCCTTTGATTTTATTATGCTACTTTATAGAAAAAAAGCAATAAAAATATTAATAATTTTGGCCCTCTCTATAGGACTCAAACCTATAACCTCCTGGTCCGAAGCCAGACGCTCTATTCAATTGCGCTAAGAGAGGATAATACATCCATGGTTAATCGATATAAATTATTATAGTCACTAATCGTCGGAATAATGTAATAATGTCATTTTAATTGTTCTGGGCGAATCGCCTTGTATGAAAAAACGGCCTTATTATTTTCTTCGTCTTCTGACAATAGATAAACATAATATTGTTGGCCAAGAACAAAATGTTCATTAATGTCGTTCACACGATAATCACTAACTTGGGAAATGTGGCAAATACCAACACGGTCATTTGTTTTTAAAATGACATATGTCGGTTGGATTGACACGACAGTCGCTAAATAAATATTTCTCTGCAAGATGCGGGGAATTAAGGGCATATAATAAAGCGTCAAGAATGACACTTAAATTATACTATTTATTCGATATTTATCTTTGCGCGATTAATAGATGTTATTTTTTTGCTAGAACATATAGCAAATATATGCTTATTTAAAGTGCCCACTTTAAAATAGTATTTATGGTTTTTGAAATATGCATAATAAGTATTATTATTTTTGCATATTTTTAAATCTTTAATTCCATACTTTGTTGATTTGTTTAATGTCTTAATTAATGCCTCTTTACAACATCATAATTGGTAAAATTCTTTTTGCAAGATTTTTTTGTCAAGTTCATCGCGATTAAACAACCTCTCAGCAACCAGTTGATAGTTAATTTTAGTGCTTGCTTGGATGTCAACGCCGACACGGTTATTGCTTGCAATAAATATTACATATTTTCCACTATGGGAAATCGAATAATATTTTACTTTTTTATTAGCAAGCAATTTTGCAAAATACTTATTAAATCAGGATGAGCAATATTTTCTTTTTTGATCATCATGGTTAATAAATGAAAATATTTCTCGTTTTGAAAAATATTGTGGATATTTATTTATTGTCGATTCATTAAGAATTACCTTAGCAATATCAACGTAATTTAATGTCACATCAATTAGTATATTAAATGATTATTTTAATAAAGCAGCGATTTGGACAATTGATGTTTTACTTGGGGGAATAGCAAAAAGTGGTCAAACATGGAATAGCCCTTCACCAACATAAAAGTTATGTTTAATATGTAATTTATCTAATTTATTATGTAGTTGAAGGTTTTGTTCGTAAAATGCTTCTTTTGTTCCAATAAATATCGTAACCATTCCAATATTTTTAAAATCACCATTAATTGGACTATAGATATGGTTGCGAACATCAGCTTTTGGTGGGATGTGATAAACAGCAGCCGTTGATAATAAAGCGTAAGGTAACACTGCATCTTTTTCGCTTCCTTCAACTAGTTCATATTCAGTGTGCGTTGAATCAACAAGCGGCGATAAACATATCAAATTTTTTGGTGGTGGTAGTTTTTCTTTTTTTATTTGTTGGCCGATAACTAAAGTTAAACAACCACCCGCTGAATCGCCAATGATGCTTATTTGGTCGTTACGATAGCTATTTAAAATATATTGGTAAGTACCTAATAAACATTTAATATCATCTTGGATAGAAGAGTAATCTTTTTTTGATAATGGAAAGATTGGAACAAATACCGTACATCTAGTTTTATTGACTAGTTTAGTAATAAATAGTCAATGGAATAAAGTTATTTCCATGATAAAACCACCACCATGAACATACATAAAACAATGTTCACTTTTTCTTCATCTTGGAGTAATGACCCAACAATCATATCCAAAAATCTTTATCTTTTTTATCTGGTGATTGATTCTTGACAATAACGGCGGCTTAACAATGGCGTTTTCATTGTTCTTAATTGTGCGGTCAATAAGTTCTTGCGTTCCACAGGTTCATTCATTGTATAAACGAAACAGGCTTGCTGTAATGGCCGTTGTTAAATCTAGTTTTGTTTCGGTTTTTATTTTTGATTTAGACATTGACACCCAGTAATATAACTTAATCCGACAACATCATCTTTGCTTGCTCCACGGCTAAGATCATTTACTGGTTTAGCCAAACCAATTAATGTTGGGCCAATAGCAGCAAATCCACCCATGCGTTGGGCTATTTTATAACCAATATTTCCTGCGTCAATATTTGGGAAAATAAAAGTATTAGCAGTTTTTGACCAGGTAATACCAACAGCCTTTTTTAACATAACCTTTGCATCAAAGGCTGCATCAAATTGCATTTCACCAAAAACATTAATGTTTTTGGCTGATAAATCTTGATCATTTTTTATTAATGCGTAAGCCGCACGAACTTTATCAACCGACTCACCAGCACCTGAACTAGAGGTTGAATAACTTAACATTGCTGTGCGTACTTGGTCAAAACCAGCAGTATCTTTAGCAAATAAACTTACCATTTTTGTGATATTCGCTAATTCTTCGGGGTTAGGATTAATATTAATTGCACAATCACCAAAGACATATATTTGTTCTGCTTTTTCTAAGATAAAAGCACTTGTTACTAATTTAGCACCCGGACTAGTTTTGATAATTTGTAATGCGGGTTTTAGTGTGTCTTTAGTGGTGTAATCAATACCACAAATTTCGCCATCAGCTTCACCAATTTTTACAATCATGGTTGCTAAATAATTTGGTTGTTTAACAAGCGCTTGCGCTTGTTCAATTGTAACACCTTTATCTTTTCGTAATTGGAATAGTAAGTCGCTATACTTCGATAAATCAGCGTTTTCAATGACGATATGATTTAACGAAAAGTTGGTAGGGACTTCTTGTTGTTTATTAAAAATTAATATTGGTTTAATGGTGTTATTAGTAGCAACTTCAAGCGCGGCTTGTTGAATATTAGGATTTCATCCTTCAGCATAAACAATTGTCGGTTTGTTTGCAGATGCTATTAATTTTTGCTTTAGCGATTGAATGATAGACATATGATGTTATTATAATCATTTCAAATTATAAATAAGTAGTGAACAGATAATTTGGTAACAAATTATTTTCCACCCATTAAAATTGTTGATTATAACAGTCGTGTTAAATAAAAAGAAACCATTAACTATTTGGATAACTAACCAAACAATTGCCGCTTGCAAAGGAGCAATCCAAATAATCCAAAACGTTAATAAACATCAAACAAAAATTACCGCAAATAAATAACTAAAAACAAAACCATTAATAACTGCAAAGATACTAATTTTTCCATTCATCAATATTACATACGGTAAAGTAATTAACACACAACAACTATTAATTAATATTTGCATTATTAATTTATTAACGATGTTTAAACTAACTAAATAAATAATCACAATTGTGCAAAAATAGCTCATGCAAAAGCCATATGACAAACAGCAACTAGGGCAAACAAGTATCGTAAAAATCCCAGGAATACAAACACGATCAATATTACTTACTTTTCGTTTATACGAAAAGAGTGTGACAATATGCATTAGTAAGACTCTTAAAATGCTTGTCGCAAAATTTAATAAATAAGAATAAAAGATAATAACAACTAAATTAATAATGTTGGCAATCTTACGGTGTTTATAAAATATCCAATTAATTAATTTTTTCAAGATAGCAATATGAAAACCACTAACAACAATTAAATACACAACCGATAAATCAATCATATGGTTATAGACAGGATAAATGACTGTCGTTTTCACATTAAACAATATCATATTAATAAAAGACGCTGTTCGGATGTCATAACCATTATTAACATAGTTAACAATTGTTTGCCGCAAATTTACATGAATTAACTTTTCAATTCATGTTGATAAATGGCTAAACACGCCGTAGGTACCAACAAAATGATAGATTACCAAAACTGCCCCTACCCCTAATAGTCCGCAAGCAATTATTAAATACCATCTTTTGGGCTTAGTGAGAATAAGATACACTATTGGAATAATTGCTAAAAGCAACGACCAATATGTTAAAAATATATTAACCGTTATAAAAATAACGCAAAAGTAAAAAAAGGCAAAAAGCCTACATGGTTTATTAGTCTTCACATATAGTATTACAAGAAAATTGGGTAAATTATTCTAAAAATTATTCAATATTGATAATTTTTATGCGGTATGGATCAGCAATATCACGCACTTCTGCTATCTCACCAACCTCTTTGCCGATGATTGCTTTGGCAAGCGGGGAAATATTAGAAATCTTGTTAGCATAAGGGTTAGATTCTACTTGTCCAACGATTTCATATTTGTGGGTTTTTTTTGTTGACAAATTCTCAATCGTAACTAAATTGCCAATAGAAACATGTTTTGTCGAAACTGTCGAGATAATCTCGACATTGTCAAGTTGCTTTTTAATTTCACCAATACGTGCTTCAATTTCAGCTTGTTTTTGCTTAGCTGCATCATAATCAGCGTTTTCGCTTAAGTCGCCTTGTTCACGCGCCTCTTTTAACTGTTTAATAATCTCTGGACGTCGATTATCAATTAAATCGGTTAGCTCTTGTTGTAGTTTTTGTTTTCCTTCTTTAGTGAGTTGAATTTTGTCGTTCATCGTTACTAATTATAACTATAAATTTGAAATGTTTACTTTTCAACGGTAGTTATTTCATCACTTTGTTTAACCATTTTCTTAATTTCTTCACTACTATCGTTAATATCTTTAGAGTTTTGTGCATATTCAATAGCAACATCACCACCAATTTTCATTTTTAACATTATTTTGTTAATTGTGAGGTTTGTAATGACAAAAACACCAAAAATTAAAATAATTGTTAAAAACACTCTAATAACTCATAACCAAACTCCTATTTTTTGGTTAATCGCCCCCGAAAATATTAGCCAAAACATCCCAATTGCGATAGTTAATGTGAATGGAATAACATCGATTTCAATAAATTTAAACCAGCGGCAAACGATAGGAATAATTATTGATAACCCAACACAAGAAACTGTCGGAATTAATAAATTCTTATTAAATAAAAGTTGTAAATGATTAATAATTTGACAATTTTTATTTCCTCAATCTGCAAACCAGTCATTTTTATTATCAGCATCAATATACTTACGATAAGTGTTTCAAACCCAATCCTTATTACCATCAGTTAGCTTTCCGTGTCATAACACCCCGTTAACGGGTACTAGTCATTGATCATGTAACAAATTTCACTCACCGACTAGCATCCAGGTAATAAGTAACCCAATAAAAAGCACTAAACAAAAAACTAAGACAATCCAGCGCTTAGTAATTTTTTGTTTAGTACCAATTAGCATATTTACATTATATGAATATTGAATAGTGTAAAGTATTCATAACTTTTTTTTAAATATTTTGTAAAAAATATATACTTTTAATATTATGAACATTCAAACGTGATTTAGTAAATTAATTGGTTTACTAGAAAAAAACGAAACAATCATTAACGAACTTGACACGTTTATCGGTGACGGTGACCATGGTTCAAACATTGTTCGCGGATTTAAAGCTTGTTTAAAAGATTCAAACTTTTTAACTTGTAACTCTTTTCAAGA
This sequence comes from Mycoplasmataceae bacterium, assembly GCA_031257095.1. Lineage (GTDB taxonomy): Bacteria > Bacillota_I > Bacilli_A > Mycoplasmatales > Mycoplasmoidaceae > Malacoplasma_A. The sequence continues at coordinate 168,719 of JAIRPI010000011.1, forward strand.
AGGTCTAGTAATTATCTCTAATCACTTAATGAACGATGTTGGCGGATCAAGCGGTCCATTGTATGGAATTGGTTTTTTAGCAATTGCGGAAACTATTAAAGGAAAAGCAAACATTACTAACGCCGATTTATCAGCTGCTTTCCAATCAGCATTTGACCGAGTTTCTGAACTTGGTGGTACAAAGCTAAACGAAAAGACAGTAATTGACCCGCTCCATGCATGTATCGCTGCTTTTAAAAATAGTTCGGCAAAAGAATTAGACTTTGTTGGCGCAGCCAAAGCTGCTTACAAAGTTTGTGTTGATGAAATGCCATTAGCGGCAACTAAAGGACGTGCTTCTTATTTAGGTGAACGTTCAAAGGATCACATGGACCCAGGAATGTATTCATTTTATGTCATCATGTGTTCATTAGCTGACATTAACCCAGAACCAGCCGTGGTTGTAAAAAAAAAATAATACTTGCACAAACGGAAGCCGATAAATACGAGAATGTTAGCATTTTATTAGTCTCACATTCTTACTTATTGGCTAAAGCCACTTATGATTTTATTAGTGAGATGAAAAGTGGCAACTTTGGTTTAGAGATTGTTGCTGGATTAGATGGGGGTGAAAGACTAGGAACAAGCGTTAAAGAAATTCACGACGCGATGATTAAACTAACCCAATTCTCAGAATTAGTGGTTATTTATGATTTAGGTTCATCAAAATTAAATAGTCACGAAGCTTTTAATTTATTAGACAAAGAACAACAAAAGAAAGTACAATTTATTTCTTGTGCTTTTGTTGAAGGCGCATTAACGGCGGTAGTTTCTAATAGTGGTAAGTCTGCCGAAGATTTAAAAAATCTTGTTGAATCGCAAGCAAAAATAGAAAAATAAAAAACTAATTAAATTATTGAATTGCACCAAGTAGCTTTTCAATATTTTTAATAATATTTTGTTTACCAACAACAAAAATAATCTTATTCATCTCTGGTCCGTGTTCTTTGAAAATACAAGCATAACGCATCGGCATATATAAAGCTTTGCCTTGTAAACCACTATCTTTTTTAGTTAGATTAATGATTTCGTCAACGTTGCTAAGTGTTCATTCTTGACAATTATTAACATGTGTTTTAAATGTTAATAAGCATTTTTTAAATGAATCTATCCCAACTTCATCAATAATTTTTCGACAAACAGATTCATCATAATCCAAACAAAATGTTTGCGTTATTAAATCATTTAATTGACCAGCATATTGCAATTGTGATTTAAACATCAATAAAATTGTGCCAAGGTTGTTTTGCCATTTGTCTAATGATATCTTTAGAAAGGGTTTAACAAATAATAAATATTGCTCATCGCCTAGTAATTTAAAGTGTTGTGAACTAATCCATAATAATTTTTTGAAATCAAAAAAAGCGGGAGCTTTCGATAATCTTTTCGGATCAAAGATTGTCACTAGCTCTGTTAAAGAAAAGATTTCTTTATTGTTTGGTGCAGTTCAACCCAACAAAGCTAAAAAGTTATCAATTGCTATTGGTAAGAAGCCCATTGTTTTGTAATCTTCAATAAATTGTTTTAACTCTTTATTACGTTTTGACAACTTTTTACCAGTTTCATCAACAATGATTGACATATGCCCGTAAGCAATCGGTTGTTTATCAAACCCCAAAGCTTGTTTAATAGCAATTTGGTACGGGGTATTAGATAAGTGTTCATCCCCACGTAGAACGTGGGTAATTTGCATGTCATAATCATCAACCACTACTGCAAAGTTATACATTGGGATACCGTTTGCTTTTAATAAAACTGGATCAGTAAGCGCTGAAGTTGGAACACTCATATGCCCACGGATTAAATCATCCCATTCAATATTAATGTTATCAGTCATTTTCAAACGGATCACATAAGGAACATTTGTGGCGAGTTTAGCTTGGATCTCTGCTTGTGAAAGGTGTAAACACGCACGATTATACTTTGGTGTTTGTCCGTTCTCTAATGCTATTTTACGATTTTTGTCAAGCTCTTCTTTTGTGCAAAAACAATAATAAGCCTTGTTTTGTTTTAACAACTCATGTGCTAAATCTTGATAACGCTTTAATTTTTCCGATTGTACATAAGGGCCGAACTTTCCTGGGTTTTTCAAAGACTCATCGGGCGCAATATTCATTCACGCTAAATTATTTAATTGTGAATCAATACCTCCTTCAACGTTTCGCTCTACATCGGTGTCTTCAATCCTAACAATAAACTCGCCAGCAAAGTGTTTCGCGTATAAATAATTTAGTAACGCGGTACGTGCTCCACCAATATGGAAGAATCCAGTTGGGCTTGGAGCATAGCGTAAGCGATATTTCATTATTAAATTATTATAACTTTATTATACTACTACCGCTGCCACAAACAATTGCTGGGTAGTTGTTTTTTAAAATTGTTTGTAATGCCGGACAGACTTTGAGCACATATGGTTGTAAATCGTTATAAATGGCCTTAGAATCGATTTTGTTTGCTTTGGCTAGTGTCAACAAGGAAGGATAAGAAACTTTTGAACGATAAGCCTTATTTTGATTTAAACGTTTGTATACATTCTTAGTTAATATTTTTTTATTTGTCAAAAGAATATTGTGTGCAAATGACATATTGACTTTTGCCACAACATTGCCAATGCCGCTTACTTGTGCGCACGAATACTTTGATAAAAAGAATGGAACATCGCTTCCTACTTCACGAGCAATTGCTAAAAGGTCGTTTGGTAAGAGTTTTAGTCGATATTTATTTAATATTCAAAGTATTATTGCGCTTGCATCAGCACTACCACCACCTAATCCAGCAGCAATCGGAATGCCCTTGATAACTTTAATGTTTAAGTAAAATTTTCGTTTAAATAGTTTTTCGCAAAAACGGATTGTCTTGTTAATTAAACAATTATCAAAGTATAACTTGCGCTTATGCACGTTGTAATAATTAACTAATAACTTATTCTTTGATTCCTGGATGTCAATCTGGTCATAAAATTGGTTAGTTAAGCACATTAACGATTGGATATAGTGTTTTTTGCTAATCGAATCTTTTTTGGGCAATATTTTAAGGATCAAATTATATTTAGCAAAAACTTTCATTTTTATTTATTATTAATTTGCTTTTCTAACCAGATAAGGTCGGCTTTAGTTAGGGGTGGTGATATACCTGTACAAATATATTTTTCATATCATTGTTTACAATAAGCAACTTTTGTTTCAATATCAACCATTTGGTTAATTTGGAAAATTAATGTGTTATTACTGTTTGGCGTGAAATTTAAAATTTTCCCATCTCATTCATCTAAACCGTAAATACCAACAATCATTTTTCCTGTTTGTTTTCTTTCTATCCAAAGATACAAACAAACTTGTCAAATATATTTGTGCATTAGCACCGAAGAATATTTTTCAGAAAAATATAGTGCTTTATTTTTTCCAGCATTATCGCCCGTAGTTCAAGTTTCTAACCATTTACTTGCTTTATTAAGTGTCGGATCTAAAGTAAATGGCATATTGTGACGATAATTTAACATTCAGTCGCCATCATTGTTAAAATATCCAGACAACTTAGTTTTGCAAACGGATTTTATTTCATAAATTTGCTCGTTTTTATATGCATCTACTCTGCCTCAGAAACAATCACGGAACACTCATTTTTCTGGAGTAGCTGTTCGTAAATCCGGTAATTGTTCGCGAAGAATCCTTTCAATATCTTTTCCACGATCAATATAAAAAGTATCGGTGACGATATCCTCGCAGATTTTTAATTTTTTTAATCAAATCATAAATGGCGTTTCTGGTGGATATTCATTTGCGCTTTCAATCGCTTGTCGGTCTTGTTCAGTTAAACAAATAGGATAAAAATCATTAGCACTAATCCGAATTTCCTTTTGATTAATTGTTGCTAGCCCTTTTGGGCTTTTACCAACATAACCATTGTTAGCGATTCTAATAGACCGGTCAGCGAACACCTTAATCCGCCCAATTTCATCATGGACTAATAAATCTTTATTAATGAACTTGAGCGCCATGGTATAATTATAAGGGTATTTAATGGCATCAATTGAAATAAAAAAACCACAGTATATTAGGAAATATGATTTTATTCGTTATTTCACGCGCAATAAAGATGAATGGTTTTGACCAACAAAAAAAATAGTTGAATATATTGATAACAAAGCTAAACAAATAACTGAACCAGAAGATGATGAAGATGAAAATAATGAAAACGAATTTGATAGTTATGAATATAAAAAAGAAAACGAAGATATGGATAAAGATGATCCAAAAATTTTTGAAGGAAACATCATTGATCGTCAATCAAAAGAATTTATTAAATTACAATTTAAAGATTGCAAAACAATTTATGACTTTGACCAATTGCACCTATCAAACGATGATGCCTTTGCCAAAACCAAAGAACTATTAGTTAGTGATGATAATTTTATTTTATTTCAACCAACTTTTATTTATAAAAATAAAGCCATTGCCAAGCCAGACGCATTTATAAAACAAAACGGCAAATACATTTTAATTGAAACTAAAGGTACGACAACTACTAAACTAGCCCATCTAATTGACTTAACTTTCCAGCACATCGTGATTAATGATTATTTAACACAAATCAATGTTAGTATTGACAAATACTATTTATGCTTAATTGATTATCGGTTTGGTGCTAAAAACGAACTAGGTTTTTGTTTAAGTGAATTTGCTTCAATAGTTAAAGGAGGATGAGGATCAAAACCGGCCTTTGGTGATAAATACTCGGCCGATTGAATTGAGCAAAGAAAGATTAACAAAACCGCAAAATGTATGGATATTCCATATCTTGATGTAATTTGCAAATATTCTAGCTATGTTCCAGAATCTTACCCATGCACCAAAAAGGGTAAGCCTAATGCTAAATGGAAAAGGTTTATTGAAAATTATAAACAACTAAGAGATGAAGATAAATTTGATGACATCATCGATGAATTAAGCAACCACCAAATAGTAAATAACCCGTCACTTGTTCCAACAAGCAATTACAAGTGTTGATTCAAAGACAGCGAATACTGATTAAACGTTAGAGAATATTATATAAGCGACACTAAGAACGACAATCACCAACTTTTTTCTTATAGCGGGAAACTGACACCATTTAAAGATGTTTATGAAAAATTTTATCTAAAACATAAAACTCCACAAGAGCTTTTTATATCTTTAAAAGATTTAGATAAAAAAGCTGGACAAAATTATTACTGACGAGTTGTTAATAATCAAATTGTGAACGAAGACACAAAAACATCATTTAATAAATTAAAACATAAAAAAGTTTATTTTGATTTTGAATCAATTAATCTCGCAACAAGGGTTGTTGATAACACTTTGCCCTTTATGCAATGTGTTAATCAAGTTTCAATTATTATTGACAACGGCAGCGGTGTAACCAAACACACACCGTGCAACAATTTATTGTTTGATCCATTAGAAATGGATACAGAAAAATATAAACAAATTGTTGATGCAATATTGCCTAATAAAGATAATTTAGAAATATGTACTAAATATTCATATGTTGTTTTCAACAAATCGTTTGAAAAAACAAGATTAGAAGAAATGAATTGATTGATAGATGATGAAGAATATTCAAAAAAGATAGAAGTGATCATTGGCAACTTATTTGATCTTGCTGAATTATTCATTATTCAAAAGTCAAGTGATAATGATGAGCAAACAAAGAGTTTTGTTTGTTTACCTGAGTTAAAAGGTTTTTATTCCATAAAAAAAATACTACCGATTGTTAAGTCTAAATTATTTAGTGCATATAATGATATTGGTTGTGTTGACTATAAAACAGATTTAGCCGTTCACAACGGTAGCGAAGCCCAGACATTAGCAACCAAAAGATTTTTTAAAATTATTAGCAATAAAGAATGAGCGAATATTGCTAACGGCTTAAAAAAATATTGTGAAAACGATGTTCGGGCAATGGTGGCTGTCGAATATTTTGTTAAACAATTATTAAAAACAAAAACTATTTAACCAAACGGTTAAACCACTCAACAACGTATGTTTCATTAATTTCACGGTTTAGTTCATCACGTTTTGGTAAACGAACATATTTACCAGATAAGTTATCACCTTTAGCGATTTCAACAAATTCTGGCGTTGCCGGTTTACCTTCTTTTTTAACAAGTGCTAGATTACGTGATTTTTCTTTTACAGATATCTTATCACCAACTTTGACAACAAATGAGGCAATGTCATTTTTCTTGTCATTGACAAGAATATGGCCGTGGGTTACTAATTGTCGAGCTGATCGTCTTGTTGGGGCAAAACCCATACGGTAAACTAAATTATCTAGTCTTGACTCAAGAAGAAGTAAAAGATTCAAAGCATTTGAACCTTCCATTTTCTTTGCCATAGTAAAGATGCGACGGAATTGACGATCTTTCACGCCGTACATATATGCTAACTTTTGTTTTTCTTTTAATTGTTCTCCATAACCAGACAATTTCTTTCTAGCTTGGCCATGTTGGCCTGGAGCATAATTACGTTTTTTTCCTTTGGAAAATTCTTTATTTGTTTCAAGAATAGAAAAACCTAATCTTCTTGAAATGCGATTAACGCTACCTGTGTATCTTGACATATTCTTACTTGCACAAAAGTAATAATCCTTAGTTCTTATTTGGTACTAATTGTTTCGGCAAAATCAGCATTGCCTATTTCAAACACTTCTGCTACCAAATATTGAGATGCTAATATTATCTCGCTGATGTGCTAAGGTATTATATATAAATGTTGGTGATTGGGTAATTATTAGTTAAATTAAGCAAAAGATTGTGGAGGGTGTTCTGTACAAATTTTACATATAATTTAAAACGAGATGACAAAGATAGGTCACACACACACACCTATCATCTTTAACTAATCATTATCTAATTTTGGAGGGATATGCACCAAACTAACGGATTGGTGCTTTTTTGTTATTATGGTGATTAAAAAATATAGGAACAATAATCGTTCTGTTAACACCAATAAGAATAACAAAACCTTCATTAACATGAATCGCGAAAATAACGAGTGTTACACTCGTAAAATCGAAAGCGATAAGTTAATTAAATATCTAAAAACACATAAAATTATTTCTACGAAAGCAAAGATTTGACTTCCATTTAACGACTTTAAGAGCAACATATATTTGTCGCTAAAGGAAGTAGGATTTAATAATCTTATTGCGACAAGTGGTGATTTCTATAACACCAAAGTTAAGTTTGATATCATTATCTCAAACCCTCCGTTTTCAAAAAGATCTAAACTATTTTTGCGATTAATGGAAATCAACAAACCGTTCATTTTGTTACAACCAATAATGTTCTTTAATAACGGAACATGCATAAAAATTCTAACAAAAAACGGAGCAAAATTTGGAGCATTATGCCCGCAGGGCAGAATGACATTTGAGAGAAACTTTGGTTTCCTTTGTCCAAAAAATAATATGGGATTTATCGTAAATGGAGTGGAGAAAGAAAAAACAACGTCATTTTATTCTTTTTGGCTATGTTTCAAAACTAAAATTACAGGATTTACAGATTTGGAATAATGAAAACACAAGGATTTAATAAATTTGGGGACACAACATTTAGGGTAGCAAACCAAATCTCTGCCTATATTTCATTTTCTAATTGGTTAATAGAAAATTATGATAGTGACGAGTTTAGGAATAACCAGGATCATTGTTTTAAACAATGATGTAATGAGGAAGGAATTTACCATTATCCAGCAAAAGAAAAATTTAATAGATATAAAATGGTTCTACATCAAGCCGTTAATGTCTATAGAATCATTGCTTTTAATGAAAAAGGACGACCATATTTAACATTTGATAATAATAATCTAATTAATTCTTTATTTAATAACATTGTTGCAGGAAGCGATGAAACTCATATAGCATTTAAGAAAATGATAAAGTTTATGTGTGATAACCGAAATTGCAACGATGCAATGCGTCTATCAAAAGCTTTTTTTGTGTGTGAGAAGGAAGATGATTTTGAAGATTTATATTATTCTGACATCCTCAATCTAATAGCTAGTCGCTTTACACAAACCTTTGACGGTAAATTTCGTTTTAGAAAGCCTAATCCATTAAGAGACAAAACATTAGAGAAAATTATTGAATATAAACGAATGGGGAGTTTTGATCTTAGTTTCTCTGATTTAGAACAAAAATTTATAAAAAAGGCTTTCTCCGATAAGCAAAAATTAATCAATGCTCGTGATTTAGAAACTTTTCTAAAAGAACACACATTAGAACAAATATTACATAAATTATTCTATGTAAAATATAAAAACTTGTTGGAAGGAGATTATTTAGATCTTTTTAATAGGTTTATGTGAGGTCTAAAATTAGCTGATAGTAGTTCAAAGCGAACAACAAAATATAACAATGATAAAATAGAGCATTCTGATAACTCATATATAATTAATATTCAAAAGGATATTTCTAATTTCCCTTACTCAGTTAACGAAGTTAACAATTACTTAAAAGAAATTCAAAATAATGTTTGAAATTGGAAAGATAAGAATAGCAATTTATCTTCTAAAACAAACTCAACACTAGCGGAGTATTTCGTTAATTTAAAATTTTGTTACTTGTTGAACATATCTCCGCTCGATTTCCGAAAGTTTGTCAACACAAAAGTTTCGGACGAGCTACAACCAGTTTTTACCGCTAGTGGTGGTGAGTCGGACATGCTTTATAAGATAAACAATACTATAATTTCCATTGAGACAACTATATTGAAAACCCCTAGGGCAATAATTAATAACGAACGATACCCATGTATAAGATTACACATTCCAATCGATGAAAAAACTAATAAAATAATTTTAAACTTTATTAATTTCTTAGGAAATGACAATGAAATTAGAAGAATGTTTGACCACGATTGAGAATTGCAATTTCCGAATTTCAACAATAAGTTTTTAAACATTGCTAATTTTTTAGAATTAGCCGAAAGAAACAAAATATAGAACTTAACAAATGCTTATACATCACAAAATAACAAAACAACACAAGACATTCTTAAACGTAATAATTTGAGATAGATTTTATATAAAACTATAGCTTTTTTGAGAAAAATGGTCAAAAATCTTGTAATACTATATATGAGAACAATAGTAAAATGAAGGAGCCAGACAAATGGCTAGACAATATAAAATAACTAAAGCGACATATGACAAACTGGTAGGCGTCATTTTCGAGTATGCTATAATTAACGATGTGAAAGCGCCGAAATGATTTGCGGAATTTGTTGAGAAAAGATTTGACCCATTAGCTAAAGAAGTTGCTGAAATTAAAGTTGATGTTGCTGATCTTAAAGTTAGAATGGCCAATGTCGAATGTCGCCTTGACAATTTGGAAACTAAAGTTGACACATTAGATAAACGAGTTACTAATCTCGAAACCGAACGTTAGCTATCACCCCTATTCAAAGTAAAGAAACATTCTTTGGAGAACTAGAAAATAGTTTACTAACATCACAATATACTACATTCTTAAACACAATAATTTGAGATAAATTTTATATCAAACTACAACTTTTTTGAGAAAAATAGTCAAAAAACTTGTAATACTATATATGAGAACAATAGTAAAATGAAGGAGTCAAGCCAATGGCTAGACAATATAAGATAACTAAAGCGACATATGACAAACTCGTCGGCGTCATTTTCGAGTATGCTATAATAAATGATGTGAAAGCGCCGAAATGATTTACGGAATTTGTAGATAAACAATTCAAGCCGTTAGTTGGAAAGGTTGCTAATATTGAAACTAGATTAGATATTTTAGAACATAATGACAAAGTAATCTTTGACATTCTTAAACGTAATAACCTAAGATAGATTTTATATAAACTATAACTTTTTTGAGAAAAAAGATCAAAATTCTTGTAATACTATATATGAGAACAATAGTAAAATGAAGGAGTCAAGCCAATGGCTAGACGGTATAAGATAACAAAAGCAACGTACGAAAAACTAGTAGGAGTTATTTTCGAGTATGCTATAATTAATGATGTGAAAGCGCCGAAATGATTTCAGGAATTTGTTGAAAAACGATTCGATCCAGAGATTACTAATATCAAAGCTCGATTAGAAAAAGTTGAATCTGAAATTGTTGGTATTAAGACTGATATTGTCACCATCAACGACATTCTTAAACGTAATAATTTGAGATAGATCTTATATAGGAATCAAAAGAAACTGCAAAAACTGGAAAATGTAGTATACTCATATATATATATATATATGGAAAACACAAATAAAAAATTAAAAGCTTGAAAATGAGTGCTTATATCTTCTGCTGTTGCAACAATTACTGCAGGGGTTGGTGTTGCTATCGGCTATGCAATTTGGCATAATAAGTCGCAACCGACAAAAATATTTTGTAAAGACGTTAAAACTACAACAAATCTTACTGGGTATTTTTTAATGTTGCCAAAACATCTTTTTAGTTTCGTGAACATAGATTCGGCAGATCAACTAATATATAAGAAGGACCATTCTAGCCTTATCTATTTTGTTGGTGCTAATGATATAAATGAGTTTGGTATGAATAGGTTGGGGGTCAATGCACGTGACAATTTCACTTTAAGCATCAAAACAAATGGCAATATTGATTTACAAGGGAATGTTTTGTACGATGAATCCTTGTCATGTTATGTGGTTGGTATTGGCAATGACTGGAAAATGAATAAAGAAGACTGAGTAATCAATCGCAAGCAATTAAAAAATGAAGAATTTTATAACTTTTTTTGACAAGAGTGCTATTTTCAGGCTGACTATGAATAACATAAAAAAAATAATTTATCTCCCGCTCATTTGTTCGTCATTATTGGCTTGTTGCCCGTTGACTTCGTGTGGCAAAGATACAATTAAAATATCTGCAAATACGCCCAGCGAACTGCTAACATATTTAAACTTGTTCTTCAAAGATGTCCACGGAGCTACATCAGTAGTTAATTCTAAGGAAAGATACTTGGATTTTTTTAGAAATATTAGCATCCAACAAGCTTGATTAAATGGATGATTATTAGATAATTTTGTATATGAATATCTTTCAGTGAGCAAAAATAACCCAGAAAGTCCTTATTCATATAATGGTGAGTTCACCCCTCTATCAATCGAAGCCAAGCGATGAGATAATGATGATTATGTTGGATTTTCAATAATATTCTTAAAACATTTTACTATCATTCCATACTATGAAGAATATAATGAAAATTGTAAAATAGAATATAATTTTGTAAAGAAATCTAATTCATTTGTATTTTCTATTAAAAACTACTTAAATCAAGTGGAAGAAGTGAGTTGAGATCTTATTGATAGTATTTCCGCGTTGCCTACCGACTACGATTTTGGGTTACCTAAAACTCCTACTTGATTAATAACATTGTGAGACAAACAAAACACGTCAATTAAAAATTTTATGTTTTTCTGGAGCGACTTTCCGAAATTTGATTTTCGGAGCACTAATGAGGTATAAAAATAACAATGAAAAAATATAAAATTAACAAAATATTCGCAATGTGTATGACAATGGTTTGTTTGTGACCAACGATTGCTCTGGTTTCTAGTTGTAGTAATCACAAGAGTGATTCTGGCAACCTTGTAATTGACGGTGCTGAATCTAATTCTATTAATTTAAATGGTAATGAAAATCTTTATGGTGACCACGATTTTCAAGCTCGCGATAACCACGGTAACATTTACACCGACGTCATTTGAAGTTTATCTGGGGACGCTGATGTGCTATCGTTTTTAAAAATTGATAAAACATCAGGACACATGCAATGGTCTAATAACCTTGAAGGTAATAAAGAATATAAATTTCAAGTAATTTGTAGCGATCAATACAAGAAATTACAAGATGCTAAATGTGAAGTCAATCTTCACGTTAGCAACGATACCAGCATCGACGTATGTCCTAATAGTTGATTTAGCGTTAGCCACGGGGTTCTTTCATTAAAGAAAAACATCGACAAGAACTTGGTGCGTAAGGTGGTAATCCCTAGTCAAATAGATTGAACGAGCATTACCGAAATTGCATTTGGTGCATTTTCGGATTGTGTCAATCTTCAATCAGTTCATTTGTGTGATTCTATCACAACCATTGACGCTTATGCATTTAAGAATTGCAATTCATTAACAAGTTTTGATCTAAACAACGTTGAGCAATTGGGTGCGGACACCTTTATTGAGTGTAGTTCGCTTCAATCCGTTGCAGCAACTAAAGTGAAGAATGTAGGGATGGAATGTTTTTTTAATTGCTCATCTTTGGCGTCGGTAAATTTACCAGTAGTTGAAACAATCGGCAATAATGGTTTTTTTGGTTGTTCGTCCATTGCTTCAATAACGTTAGGGAACACTTTGAACTTTGTTGGCAATAACGCATTTGGTAATTGTTCATCGATAAGTTCCATTACCTACACTTCTGACTCAGCATATAATCCTAATAGTTTTGTTTTGGTCGATGATCAAGATTTAGAAAATGTTGCTTGAATGGGTAGTGGTGAGCATACAATAACTAACGGTTTTTTAACACGATGACAAAATTTACAACAGCAATCAATATCTTCAGTTGGTTGTCTCGCTCTTGGTCAAATAAAAAGCCCGACTGGTTGTGGTGTAGAAACTAACGGATTTAGTAATTGCGGTAGCATTACTTCTATTCATTTTAATAGTAGTATGGAGACCCAGGAGGTAGGCGCCCTCGCATTTGCGAATTGTGGGGTAAGGTGATTAGATCTAAACCGCGCTTTTTTTAATATCGATTCTTCGACAGCATTTCAAGGGTGTAAAAAATGCAATCTTATTACAGGTAATTATTTTTCTAACGAATTTGGTCCAATGGGTAATAATGTTACCAATTTCTTTGCCGGATTAAGCGAAATGGGTAGAGTTGACAACACTCAAGGTCAAGACTATTTATCTTCCGGCGATTTACTTAAATATTGTTGAGCGTATAACCATTTGCCGACACATTGAGCAGCTCTTGATAAAAAAAATTAATAAATAACACCGAATAATTACTATTAATTTTATAATTGGAGTATAACAACATGAATGCGAATAAGAAACATTCAATTATCTTCTTTGGCACACCACACATTGCTACAGAAATGTTGCAAACATTTATTGATCTAAATGTTGACATAAAAGCTGTCGTTACAAAACCTGATGCATTTGTTGGCCGTAAAAAAGAAATGATTACGCCTCTAGTTAAACAATTAGCAAATAAATACAATATTGATGTATTGCAACCCCAAAAATTAGACACTAATTTTGCTAACCAATTAGAAAAATATGGTGCCGAGCTATTTTTTGTTTGTGCTTATGGTAAAATTATCCCCCAAAGCATCTTAACGATTCCCAAATATAAGTGTGTTAACCTACACACCTCTCTATTACCACGTTGACGTGGAGGTGCCCCAATACATTGGGCGATTATTAATAGCGACATTGAAACCGGCGCTAGTTTAATGTATATGACTAAAGAATTGGATGCTGGAGATATTATTCACCAAGAAGCAATACCAATTAATGATGATGAAACTTATGATTCATTATATTTAAAGCTTTGTGATTTAGGCAAGCAAATTATTAAAAAGAAATATATTGATTTGTTCGCTGACAATGTAAAATGTACTAAGCAAGAAGCCAATATGGTGTCATACGCACCTAATATTACTAGGAAAGATGAATTTATTGATTGGAGCAAGCCTGCGCGATTAATCATAAGAAAGATTAACGGTCTTTATAGTAAACCAATTGCATCGACAATTTATGAAGGTAAGCCAATTAAAATATTCAAGGCAAGCATTACTAACCAAAAAACAGTGAACCATCAACCAGGAACAATTATTAGTATTGACAAAAAAGGTATACGGATCGCAACGATTGATTATGATATTGTTTTTATTACCATCCAATTGCCTAATAAAAAACCGCAAGCGGTTAGTCAATTAATAAATGGCAACCATCCATTTAAGATATTAACGCAATTTAGCAACTATCGTTAGCTACTATATCCGCTCAATTTTATAGCGGTGATTTAAAAGTATTATTTATCTATTTACGCTCGGAAATTTCATTTTTTTAAAAATAATTTGAGAAAAATGGGTGAAATTCTTGTAAATATATGTGTAGGAGTAAAAAGGAAATGAAAAATAATAAAGAATATAAAATAACAAAAGCTAGTTATTCAAAGCTCATAGGTGCTATTTTTGAATGTGTTATAATAAATAAGACTGTGAATAAACCGCCAATTTGATTCCAAGAATTTGAAAAACGCAATAATGCTAGGTTTGATAGAATTGAAGCGCGTTTAACTGAGAATGATGCACGATGAACAAAACAAGAAGAGTTTAATAAATATGTTGGCGATTTTATTAAACAACAAGTTGAGTTTAATAAGCAACAAACAGAATTCAACAGACACGTACTAGATGTTTTTAAAAGAAATAATTTAAAATAAGTGATTTATAACGTCAATTAATTTTAAAAATATCCATAAATAAAAAAACTCGGCGACTTTTGGTCAACCGAGTTTAGTTGTTTTTGATAACGCACGACCTATTCTAACAAATGAATGCTACCTTCGGCTTTATAGTGCTTAACGGCTGTGTTCGGGATGGGAACAGGTGTGTCCACTATAAATATGAGCACGTTATGAAGTTGGCTTTTGCCAACTCTATAAAACCAACAATCTCTTTTTGAAAATCTTACTTTACTTTAAACTCCTTGTAAGATTAGTTTAAAAAAGTATCTCGAATTATTAGTAATGCTCAGCTTAACAGATCGCTCTGCTTACACATGCATCCTATCAACGTTGTAGTCTACAACGATTCTTAACCCCTTGCGGGGATGGAAGATTTATCTTGAAGAAGGTTTCACGCTTATATGCTTTCAGCGTTTATCCTGACGATACGTAACTACCCAGCTGTGCTTTTGGCAAAACAACTGAAACATTAGAGGTATCTCCACTCCGATCCTCTCGTACTAGGAGCAGCTCTTCTCAATCTTCCTGCGGGTACGACAGATAGGGACCAACCTGTCTCACGACGGTTTGAACCCAACTCACGTATCTCTTTAATCGGCGAACAGCCGAACCCTTGGGACCTACTACAGCCCCAGGATGAGATGAGTCGACATCGAGGTGCCAAACACTATCGTCGATATGAACTCTTGGATAGTATCAGCCTGTTATCCCCAGAGTAGCTTTTATCCGTTGAGCGACGGCCTTTCCATTCAGAACCGCCGGATCACTATGACCGAATTTCTTCCCTGCTCGACTAGTAAGTCTCGCAGTCAAGCACCCTTATACCATTACGCTCAAGACACGATTTCCAACCGTGCTGAGGGTACCGTTGCGCGCCTCCGTTACATTTTGGGAGGCGACCGCCCCAGTCAAACTGCCCGCCTAACACTGTCCTTTATCAGGATGACTGATATAAGTTAGCGAAAAGATGTTGTAATGGCGGTATTACACTGGTGACTCCTGATAAACTAGCGCCTATCATTCAAAGTCTCCCGCCTATGCTCTAAATACAACATGTTTTCACAATATTAAGTTACAGTAAAGCTTCATGGGGTCTTTCCGTCCAATCGCACCAAATGGGCGTCTTCACCCATACCAGGATTTCACCGAGTCTATTGTCGAGACAGTCAAGAGATGATTACGCCATTCAAGCGGGACGGAATTTACCCGACAAGGAATTTCGCTACCTTAGGACCGTTATAGTTACGGCCGCCGTTCACTGGGGCTTCAGTCACGGGCTTCGCATTGCTGCTAACCCACTTCTTTAACCTTCCAGCACTGGGCAGGCGTCACCTCATATACATCGTCTTACGACTTAGCATAAAGCTGTGTTTTTGTTAAACAGTTCCCACTCGCTCTTTACTGAGGCTCATTAACTGAGCACCCCTTATTGCTAACGTACGGGGTTAATTTGCAGAGTTCCTTAACAATAGTTAACTCGCTAGCCTTAGGATATTCTCCTTGACCACGTGTGTTCGTTCTCAATACGGATAGATAGGTGATTAATACTAGAAGTTTTTCTTGGAAGTGTGATATATACAGCTTGTTTACTTACCGAAGTGTTCAACGCATTCGTGTCTTGTTCTTATAGTCAACGCATTTGACAGTTGACAAAACTAAACACTTAGACCAGAATCCATTAACTGGCCTGTAATAACCTCCTCCGTTACTCCATCATTCACCTGCCTAGTACAAGAATATTAACTTGTTTTCCATCGGTTACGCCGCTTGGCCTCACCTTAGGTTCCGACTAACCCAGGAAGGACGACCCTAGTCCTGGAAATCTTAGTCAATTCGGCTTGAAAGATTCTCACTTTCATTCGTTACTCACGCCGGCATTCTCACTTGTATACGCTCCAGTAATGTTCACACTTTACCTTCATTGCAGAATACAACGCTCATCTACCGATTAAAATAAATAAATTTATTTTAATCCCATAGCTTCGGTTTTACACTTAGCCCCGTTGAATCTTCGGCGCAGAGAATCTCGACAAGTGAGCTGTTACGCACTCTTTAAACGATGGCTGCTTCTAAGCCAACATCCTTGGTGTTTAAGATTCTCAACATCCTTTTCCACTTAGTGTAAATTTGGGACCTTAGCTAATGATCTGGGCTCTTTCCCTCACGACTATGAAGCTTATCCCCCACAGTCTGACTGCTAGAATAGACAATATGGCATTCAGAGTTTAATTGAAATCAGTACGCCTAGATGGCGCCATCAGTCAGTCAGAGCTTTACCTCCACATTGTCAATAATCTAACGCTAATCCTAAAATTATATCGATGAGAACCAGCTATCACGGAATTCGATTGGAATTTCACCGCTAGTCACAAGTCATCCCCTGTCGTTTCAACGAAAGTGGGTTCGGTCCTCCAATAGATGTTACTCTACCTTCAACCTGCTCATGACTAGATCATCCCGTTTCGGGTCTATTGTTACATACTAATTCGCCCTATTCAGACTCGCTTTCGCTTCGGCTCCGTTTCTAAAACTTAACCTTGCATGCAACAATAACTCGCCGGCTCATACTTCAAAACGCACGCTATCACCCATTAATGGGCTCTAACTCGTTGTAGGCATATGGTTTCATGTTCTATTTCACTCCCATCTCTGGGTTCTTTTCACCTTTCCCTCACGGTACTATACGCTATCGGTGACTGATTTGTATTTAGGCTTAGCGCATGGTCGCGCTGTTTTCGGTCAAAATTTCACGTGTTTCGACGTACTCGGGGTACTACTAAGTATAAAATACATTTCGGATACGGGGCTATCACCCTTTATTGCCAAGCTTCCCAACTTGTTCTCCTATATATCTTACTTCTACATTGTAGCCCAAAACCCCAGAACGAATTCTGGTTTGGCCTGTTCCGCTTTCGCTCGCCGCTACTGACGGAATCACGTTGTTTTCTTTTCCTCCTCCTACTGAGATGTTTCACTTCAGAGGGTATCACTTCGTTAAACTATGAATTCATTTAACGATACTTAATATCTCTATTAAGTGGGTTTCCCCATTCGGTCATTTACGGATTGTTGCCCCTTATCGGCTCCCCGTAACTTTTCGCAGATTGGCACGACCTTCATCGTCAATCAGTCCCAAGGAATCCACCATAAGCCCTTTGTAACTTATTTGTGATAATCCTACATGTGTTAACGCTTGCGCGCTAACACGAGTTTTATTTGTTTGGTTTGATTTTCATTGTGATTGATTTAACTCAATCACACAGAAAGATTGTTGATTTTATAGAATTTTCAAAGAACAAACTTCTGAGAGAATTTTTAAAGTTCCCTCAAAACTAAATAGAATCCGACCTCTCGATAATGTTTGGGTATCATGTAAATGATTCGAAAGGATTTAATGTGTACACAAAAGTGTGTTATGTAAATAACTCCTTTTAAGGAGGTAATCCACCCCCACGTTCTCGTAGGGGTACCTTGTTACGACTTAACTCCAATCACCATTCCTACCCTAGACGTTTGCATTCTTGCGATTAACATAACGGTTTTAGGTATTAACGGCTCTCATAGTTTGACGGGCGGTGTGTACAAGACCCGGGAACGTATTCACCGCGACATGACTTATTCGCGATTACTAGTGATTCCAGCTTCATGAGGGCGAGTTGCAGCCCTCAATCCGAACTGAGATTGGCTTTTTTGATTTGCTCCATATTGCTATCTTGCTCGATCAATTTGTACCAACCATTGTAGCACGTTTGTGGCCCAGGGTATAAGGGGCATGAAGATTTGACGTCATCCCCACTTTCATCCAACTTGCGTTGGCAATCATGTTAGATAAAGTAACTAACATTAGGGGTTGCGCTCGTTGCGGGACTTAACCCAACATCTCACGACACGAGCTGACGACAACCATGCACCACCTGTGTTTGAGTTAACCTCCATTATATTTCTATAACTTTGCTCAACATGTCAAACCCTGGTAAGGTTTCGCGTGTACTGTCGAATTAAACAACATGCTCCACCACTTGTGCGGGTCCCCGTCAATTCCGTTTGAGTTTCATTCTTGCGAATGTACTACCCAGGCGGATCATTTAATGCGTTAGCTTCGATGCTGACTACAGTCAACGTCTAATGATCATCGTTTACGGTGTGGACTACTAGGGTATCTAATCCTATTTGCTCCCCACACTTTCGAGCCTAAGCGTCAGTTATGACCTAAGTTTTCGTCTTCACCACTGGTATTCTTCCATATATCTACGCATTCCACCGCTCCACATGGAGTTCTAAAACTCTCTATCACACTCTAGATTTATAGTTTCCAATGCATATTTCTGTTAAGCAGAAACATTTCACACCAGACTTATAAATCAGCCTGCGCTCGCTTTACGCCCAGTAAATCCGGATAACGCTTGTAACCTTCGTATTACCGCGGCTGCTGGCACGAAGTTTGCCGTTACTTATTCAAAAGGTACAGTCAAATAACAATCATTTCCTACTGTTATCTTTCGTCCCTAATAAAAGAACTTTACAATCCGAAGACCTTCATCGTTCACGCGGTATTGCTCCTTCAGGCTTTCGCCCATTGAGAAAAATTCCCTACTGCTGCCTCCCGTAGGAGTATGGGCCGTGTCTCAGTCCCATTGTGGCTATTCTACCTCTCAGCATAGCTACTCGTCATTGACTTGGTGGGCCGTTACCTCACCAACTATCTGATAAGCCGCACCCCCATCATAAAGTGTTCCAAACGGAACTTTAAAAAATACTTCATGCGAAATATTTTCCTATAGGGTATTAGCTAATCTTTCGATCAGTTATCCCCTTCTAAATGGTAGGTTAGATACGTATTACTCACCCGTTTGCCGCTGCCATTGCTGGCCGCTCGACTTGCATGTATTAGGCATACCGCTAGCGTTAATCCTGAGCCAGGATCAAACTCTTAAAAATTGACGGATTCTATTTAGTTTTCAAAGAACTTTCACCTACGTTGCTTGCAAAGTAGGTTAGAGTATTATATAACGGTTTTAAAATTTTTTCAAATTTTTTTTAAAAAAAATAAAAAAAAGCTAATTTGCTCTCGAGAAAACAAATAAAAAAAATTATTTTTTGTGCATTGAATAATGATGATAGTTTTGTTCGACACAATTAAATTGTGTACCAAAAGTATACCGAATGTATACCAAATAATATTTTGTATAAACAATTAAAATTTATTTTTGACTTTTTTGTTTATTAGTTACAATCTGTTCAACAACCGATTTTGGTGCTTGCGCGTAATGACTAAATTGCATTACGTAATTACCACGACCCTGAGTAAATGATCTTAGATCAGTTGCATAACCAAACATGTTAGCTAATGGCACTTTCGCTTTAATTACTTGCGCATTTGCTCGTTGTTCTGTTCCCTCGATACTACCACGACGACTAGATATATCACCCATGGTGTCCCCAAAATATTGATCAGGAACAATAACATCAACGGCCATAATTGGTTCTAAGAGAACTAGTCCACATTTTTTAGCAGCTTCTTTTAAAGCCATTGAAGCAGCAATTTTATATGCCATTTCGCTCGAGTCAACATCGTGATATGAACCATCAAACACACTCGCTTTAATATCAATCATTGGATAGCCAGCTAATGGGCCAGACTTCATTGCTTCTTGTAAACCTTGGTCGATTGGCTTAATATATTCACGTGGAATTCTTCCCCCTACAACATCATTAACAAATTCATAACCTTTATCTTTATTTGGTTCAAAATGAATTAAACAATGACCATATTGTCCTCGTCCACCAGATTGCTTAATGTATTTGCCTTCCGCATCTGCTGCAATCGTAAATGTTTCCCGATAAGAAACTTGTGGCGCACCAACATTTACTTGAACGTTAAATTCACGACGCATACGGTCAACAATAATTTCTAAATGTAATTCACCCATTCCTGAAATAATTGTTTGCCCTGTTTCTTCATCAGTGTGTGTTTTAAAAGTTGGATCTTCTTCAGCTAACTTGCCTAAAGCAATACCCATTTTTTCCTGGTCAGCTTTTGTTTTTGGTTCCACCGCTAAAGAAATTACTGGTTCAGCAAATTTCATCGCTTCTAATTTAACATCGTATCCCTCAACCGCTAATGTATCACCAGTTGTTGTTGATTTTAAACCAACAACCGCACAAATATCACCAGCACGAATTTCATCAATACCTGTTCGATCATTAGCGTGCATTTTTACTAATCGTGATATTCTTTCTTTCACATCTTTGTTAGTGTTCATTAAATATGAACCAGCTTGTAAAACACCGCTATAAACACGCATAAAAGTTAATCTTCCAATAAATGGATCAGTAGCAACTTTAAATGCTAACCCAACAAATTTTTCGTCATCACTTGGTAGAATCGGAATTTCTTTTTCGTTGCTATCAAAACCTTTAATTGCTGGGACATCAATCGGACTTGGTAGATAATCAACAACACAATCAAGCATTGCCTTTACCCCTTTGTTTTTAAATGACGAACCACAGATTACTGGAAAGAATTTTCCAGTTAATACACCAGCACGAATACATTTTTTAATTTCGGCAACAGTTAATTGTTCACCATTTAAAAACTTTTCCATACATGCATCGTCAAAGTTAACAATTTCTTCTAACATGATTGCACGGAATTGATTAGCTTTATCAACAAGGTCAGACGGAATTGCTTCGACTTTATAATTTTCTTCTTTTTCGCCATTGTAAAACATGGCTTTCATTTCTACTAAATCAATGATTCCTGTAAAGTTTTGTTCTGCACCAATCGGATATTGAATGGCTACTCCGTTTGCACCTAGTCGTTCTTTTAATGAACGGACTGACATTTCAAAATCAGCACCAACTTTATCCATTTTATTACAATAAACAATTCGCGGGACATTATAATTGTCAGCTAAACGTCAATTAGTTTCGGTTTGTGGTTCGACACCATTTTGCACATCTAATACCACCACTGCCCCATCTAAGACACGGAGTGAACGATTAACTTCAACTGTAAAATCAACGTGTCCTGGAGTATCAATTAAGTTTAACTCAAAGCCTTTTCATTCCGCATATGTAGCAGCAGAAGTAATAGTAATACCACGTTCTTTTTCTTGTTCCATTCAATCCATGGTCGCAGCCCCATCATGTACTTCACCGATTTTATGCGAACGACCAGTGTGAAATAACACACGTTCGCTCGTTGTTGTTTTGCCTGCGTCAATATGGGCGATAATACCAAAGTTTCGGTATTTCTCCATTGGATATATTCTTGCCATTATTTATCTCCTTTATTCATTGTCATAATTAAAATCTCAAGTGAGCAAATGCTTTGTTTGCTTCTGCCATTTTGTGAGTGTCTTCTTTTTTCTTCACTGCTCCACCAGTGTTGTTAAAAGCGTCAATTAATTCATTTGCTAATCGATCAACCATTGATTTTTCAGAACGATTACGTGAATGTAATACTAATCAACGTAAGCCTAATGTTTTCTTACGTTCTGGACCAACTTCAGTTGGTACTTGATAGTTACTACCAGCGATTCGTCTAACTTTTAATTCAAGTGTTGGCATAATGTTCTCTAATGCTTGGTTAAAAATTTCAATCGCTGGTTTTTTTAGTTTTTTTTCTGCTTTTTCAAAAGCAGTATAAAGAATGTTTTGGGCTAAACCTCGTTTGCCATCTAACATTACCATATTAATCGCTTTAGTTACTAATTCTGAACCATATACGGGGTCAGCAATTATTTTTCTTTTTGGTGCTTGATTCTTGCGCATTGTTACTCCTTAGGCAGGTGCTCCTGTTTTTTGTCGTTTTGCTCCATAAGCAGAACGTTGTTGTTTTCGTTTTGCCACACCTTGGGTGTCTAATGTGCCACGAACAATGTGGTATCTAACACCTGGTAAATCCTTAACACGACCACCACGGACAAGAACAATGTTATGTTCTTGTAAGTTGTGGCCTTCTCCTGGGATATAGGCTAATACTTCTTGTTTATTGGTTAATTTAACCTTAGCATATTTACGTAAAGCTGAGTTTGGTTTTTTTGGTGTCATTGTTCCCACACGGGTACAAACACCACGCTTAAAAGGATTAGCTAGTTGCTTTTGGTAATTTTTAATAGAGTTAAAATTTTTACCTAAAGCTGGTGATTTAGATTTAGACGTTTTGTGTTTTCTTGATTTTCTAATTAATTGTGATATTGTTGGCATGATATTGTTTCTCTAACAACTCCATCGGTGTATAGTTAGAGTAATAATATGATATAAAAAAATAATTGATTTGCAAAATTATTTTTGATTTAATGAAATCAACTTATCAAATGTTTTTTTATTTAACAAGAATTCGCGCAATTTTGAAAAGTCGTTATTCAATAACTTTTTAATGTCTTCAACTTTCATTTGGTAATGATCCGCCATTTCTTGTAAGTGTTGCTCGATGTCTTTTTCAACAACTTCAATTTTTTCATCTTTGACAATTTTATCAAGGACACAAGTTATGATTAATGTATTTTTTGCTTGTTCTAATAAGAAAGCATCTTGCTTTTCTTTTTCTGTTACACCTAAGTATTGTTTTCAATAATCTTCAACCGTAATGTTTTGTTGTTTGGCTTTATTTTCTATGTCAGCAACAATTACGTTTTTCTCATATTGCAATAATGATTGCGGATAATGAGAAAGTTTAGCGTTTTTAATAAAAAACTCAACTATTTGGTTGGTGTTTTGTTCTCTGACCATTTCGTTTAAACGTTGTTGAGTCTGCAGACGAATATGATTACGTAGTTCATTTTCATTTTTAACATTAGGGATTTTTAATTTGCTAACGTATTGTTCATCTAGCGCTGGAGGGTTGATTGTTTTTACATCTTTAATAACGACATCAAAGGTTGATGCTTTACCTTTGAATTCTGGTTGATGATAATCATCAGGGAATTTAACATTTATGGTTTTAGCATCACCTTTTTTTAGACCAATTAATTGTTCTTCAAAACCGGGAATAAATAAATGTGAACCAATTTCTAATTCATAATCTTTCGCTTGCCCACCAGGAAATTCTTTATTATCAATTTTGCCTGTAAAGTCTAAAACTACCATGTCACCATTAGCAATAACCGCTGGTTCTTTAGGAATCAACATAATATCATTTTTAATTAATTGCTTAAGTTGATGGTTAATCATGTCATCAGTTACTTTTTCATTCTTTGCGGTTAATTTAATGTTTTTATAATCAGGCATATTAACTTCGGGAAATTTATCAACAATAAATAAAATTGTTGGTAAAGATTTTAGTGATTCAGGAACAACATCAATTCGTAAAGAATTGTGAACAACATTATCATCAATAAACTCTTTATTTTTGATTAATAATTGATGATAATGTTGGCCGACCAAATTAATGGCATTATCAAATAATTCATTATGATTAATTTGTGCTTCAGTTAAATTCTTTGGGGCGTGGCCTTTCCTAAAACCTTTAACTTCAACTTTTTTCGCTAAATTTTCGTGCGCATCTTTTTGTGATTTCTCTCACAATTCTTTTGTCGTTGTTACTGAATAAATTACTTCATTATTTTTTATTTCTCTTTTAAATACACTCATTTGTTATATATTATATACGTAATTAAAAATGATTAGAATATTACTAATCTCTGATTCACATGGGATTAGCGAAAAGGAATTAAAAAAAATTATTCAGTCTAACAATGCGGATTATGCTTGCCATCTTGGTGATCATTTATTAGACCAAACAATTATGGAATCATTATTTACCAAGTATGTTAACGGTAATTGTGATTTGGTTAGTTCGCACAAACAAATTGACTGAAAAATTATCGATCCCACTAGTAATCAAAAATATAATTTTACATTGCTCCATGGTGATAGACCTGGTTGCTACGATACCAATCAATTAATTGACAACTTAGTCAACTTGGCTAAAACAAAAGGCAATCAATTTATTTTATTTGGCCACACGCACATCCCTTTTTTTAAAAAAATTGATGATGTTTATCTTATTAATCCAGGTAGTTTGCAAATGAATCGCTTGTCTGATGTTAAACAGTCATTTGCTATATTAACAATAAATAATCAAGATGTTAATGTTGATTTTTTTAAATACGAACCTAATAATCTTTAATTTCAATTCACGAAGGCCAAGTCTTTTTATATTCTTGTAATAAATTGGCAGGAACTTCAACGTGAGCGCCATTAATTGATTGACTAGGTTGCCCGTTAATATATGGTTCAATGTCTGTCGTTCTTAACCATTTACCAAATTCTTTGTTGCTAGCTTGCCCAGAACCTTCACTAATATCATACGGATATGGTTTATCTGTTTTTAAAATCTTTAGAATTTGAATATCACTTCCCATAAAGCAACATTGCCTGATAGAAGTTACTGATGCCGGAATAGTTACTTTTTTAATATTTTCGGTGAAGGCAAAGGCCGTTCCGGCAATTGATGTTAAAGTGCTTGGGAATGTTGGCGCGTTCACGTTGTTGTTTAAATAAGCAAAGCTAAATGTAGAGAATCCGATAGATCGCAATTGCGTAGTGCGAGAAAAATCTAATGTAACCGAAGAACCTCCACCTCCATTAGAGTTATTCCCTAAACCAGCAAAGGTCATATCGCCTATTGTCTGTAATTTAGCAGGCAAGACCAAAGTATCATTAAATTTTGATTTCTTTTTAGCAATATGAAAAACACCCGCCCCTCCACCACTAGCGCTATCGGTTCTTTCTAGATTGTCATTAAAATAAATGTGCTCTAAATTATTATATTCAGCGAAACACGCTTGCGGTAAACTTTTTAGTTTACTACATTGACGCATATCAATTGTCGAAAATGTTAATCCATAAAAAGCATAAGGTTCTAATGAAGTTAGTGATGATGGGAGTGTTAATGATCCAGTAAATGTTGTCGACGATTTGTCAAATGCTTTTTCCTCGATAGTTTTTAAATTAACACATTCATTGAAATCAATGTTGGTGATGTTGTTAAGGGGTTTATTGTTGTCTGTTCCTTCGAAGGCATTATTACTAATAGAAGTAATTTCTTTTGGGATATGTAATATAGTTGCTGAGCCAAAATTACCTTGAACACCATCAAGTCGCTCGCCATTGGTTATGGTTAAATTGGCTTTAGGGATTCATGTTGGATCTCAATATTCATAGGTTTCTGTTTCTAAAATAAAGGATTTCGTCGCAGCACCGCTGCTTGTTGTTGAGTTATAAGCGGCTTGGATAACATATGAGCCTTGAACGGTAGCTTCATTATTTTTAAGGGTAAAGGTTAATTCATTTGTGTTTGTAATAGCGCTAGGGCAATTTATAAACCCTGGCAATGAAGCAATTGTTCAATTAACATAATCATTAACTAAACTACCATCACTTTTTTTCTTAATCTCAACTTTTAGTGTGATAGATTTGTTTGTTTGGCTTAATTTGTTAATGTTCGATGGCGTAGTAGTAAAAAACAATTCATTGTCATAGTTAATTGGTGTAAATTGTTCGATATTAAAACTAATGGTGTTAGACTTAATAGAGCCATATGAGCAAGAAATGTTAATGGTTTTGGCGATTGATTGAAGTGATGTATCAATTGTAAATTCAATTGAATTACCATTTCTTGCTTCTTTTATATTTGCTGGCAAACCATCAATATTTCACACGACAATTGGTGGTGTTACATATTGTTTGATGTTAACAACAGCATTAGCGACAATCGCGGTTGTTGTTTGGTTTAATGTACGCCTATCATCTTGCCATGACAGTGAAATAGAATCGGTGTATGGCGGTGTAACTGGGTTAGTGTTAGGTGACGAACATGCGCAACTAGCAAATAAAAAAATAGTTGGTGAGAAAAAAGATACTAATTTAAGAGCTGTCAATTTTTTCATCTGTCTATTCTACTAAAAAATATTAATATTAAATTAATTCATTAATTTGTTGTTTTAATTGAGGAATATTTGTTTTATTTTTTGCACTAACAAAAAATAATTGATCTTTTTTAATTTTGAATAATTCTAAATATTTATTGGTGTTAGCTTTGTATTGGTTGATATTCTTTTTGTCAATCTTATTAAGAACAACAAAGTAATTAGTAAATTTTTTTTGTATTTTTTGACTCATTTTAATGTCAGCGGTTGTTATAACGTTTGCATCACAAACATGCAACACGACAAAGAGATTTTTAGAGTTATTTATGTAGTTGTCTAATAAATTAGCAATCACTGCTTTTTTATCAAAACTAACTTTTGCATATCCATATCCTGGTAAATCAACCAAACGATATAAATCAAAATCGTAATAGTTAATGGTTTGGGTTCTTCCCGGCGTTTTTGAGCTAAAAGCAATTTTTTTATTTGCTAATGCATTAATTAATGTTGACTTACCAACATTACTTCTACCAATTAAACACACTTCATTTTTCGCATCATTAATATAGCCATCGCTTGTAATAGCCGATTTAATGAAATGGGGCATTATTTCTTATCTTGATTTCTCATGCGGTGCATGATTTGCGAAATTTGTGCTTCGCTTGGGGTCCTTCCCATTTGGCGATACATATCACGAATTTGATCAGCAGTGATTGGTGGATTTTCTTTTAATTGTTTTTTAACCATTTTTTGTGATATGGCAAAACCAACAATTCCTCCAACAATTAAACAAACGATTGGCAAAATAACTACTAATGCAATTCCTCAAGCTGGCATAATTTACCTACTTTTATTAGTATATCAATTTTTAATTGATTGTGCAATTTTGTTAGTTGATAAATTAAAATGTTCAACAACATCTTTAGGTTTACCTGATTTACCAAATTCATTAATACCAATTGCGTAATCAACATATTGATATCATGGTGTAGTAACACCAAATTCAATGGAAATTTTTGGCAGTGTGCCTAACACTTTATCTTTATAGGCTTGTGCTTGTTGTTCAAAAATACTTAAACAAGGTGCGGAAACAACCCGAATATTAATTGCTTCTTGTTTAAGTATTTCCACTAATTCTAAAGCTATAGCCACTTCACTACCCGTTGCTATTATTGTCAGATTAGCTTGCTCGTTTTCATAAACAACATAAGCTCCATTTTTTGCATCATCAAGATTTGTTTGTTGATTAATAAATGTTCCACGTGAACAAATAATCGTTGATGGTGTAGTTGGTTGTGATAGAGCTAACGCTAATGATTGAACACATTCAACATCATTAAATGGTCGAAAGACATGGTGGTTGGGAATGAGTCGTAACGACCATATTTGTTCGATTGGCTGGTGGGTCGGACCATCTTCACCGACTGTGATTGTGTCATGGGTAAAAATATTAATTGTCGGGATTTGACTAATCGCGGCTAGCCTAATTGCTCCTTTACAATAATCACTAAACGATAGGAAAGTCGAACCAAAGGTTTTTAATCCACCATGAGCATTGATGCCGTTGTTAATAGCAACCATGGCAAATTCTCTTACACCATATTCAATATTTTGCCCTAGCTTATTATTGTGAGCGAAATTAGCACTATTGTTTGCTTTGACTAAACAAGACGCAAAAAGATCGGCAGAAGTAGCAAAATAAGTTGGATTGTTTTCTAAGATTGGTTGTAAAACTTTATTAACAATTGTTCTTGTTGCCGCTTCGTGGTTATTTAAAGTTGAATATCAATCATATTGAAAATTAAATTTGTTATTAATAATCGCAACAAAACGATGATATAGTTCAATGTTTTTAATTTCTAAATTATTTAGTGCTTTATTAAAATGAATTTGGTGCTTTGTTCCGCGAACAGAAAGCGCATCCATGTCATGAAAAACTAAGGGATCAATAGTAAAAACTGGATTTTTATAATGGAGGTTCGCACGTAATTCATTCATTTGATCTTCATTTAATGGTGATCCATGAACCGTGTTGGTGTTTTGAAAACGTGAACCAAAACCAATGGTTGTTTTGCATTCAATAACTGTTGGCCTTGCACCAAATGCACCAGCTTTAGCTAATTTAATTGCTGTTGAAATATCATAAGTGTTTTCAGCGTTACGGACTTTAAAATAATTTCAACCATTAGCTTTAAATAATTTTTTAACATCAACATTTGAACAATTGCTAACAGGCCCATCAAGTTGAATATTGTTAGAATCATAAAGCATAATTAACTTATTTAGTTTAAGCTTACCAGCAAGCGCAATTGCTTCTAAAGCGACACCTTCTTGCAAACACCCGTCACCAAACAATACATATGTATGATGGTCAACTAATTTCCCATATGTATTAAACATGGCCGCTAGTTTAGTTTCTGCAATTGCTAAGCCTACACCCATTGCGATTCCCTGTCCTAATGGGCCAGTTGCTACTTCTACCCCTTCAAGTACATGATTTTCGGGATGGCCTGGACAACGACTATTTAATTGCCGAAATTTCTTTAAATCTTCAATTGTAATTGATTCGTATTTGCTTAATAACATTGTTGCGTATAACAACGCACTACCGTGGCCAGCAGAAAGAACAAAACGGTC
>JAIRPI010000017.1 GCA_031257095.1 Mycoplasmataceae bacterium
TATAAAATAACAAAATCTAGTTATTCAAGACTAATAGGTGCTACTTTTGAATGTGTTATAATTAATAAGATTGTGAATAAACCACCAATTTGATTCCAAGAATTTGAAAAACGTAATAATGCTAGGTTTGATAGAATCGAAACTCGTTTATCAGAAAACGACGCACGATGAGCAAAACAAGAAGAATTTAATAAATATGTTGGTGATTTTATTAAACAACAAGTTGAATTCAATAAACACGTGACTGATTTCATCAAACATGTTACAGATGTTTTTGAAAGAAATAATTTAAAATAGACATTTTTATATCAACGATTTTAAGACGTTGTATATATTAAACTAAAAGGTAAAATCAAAAAGCAAGATTGAAAATTATATTTCAAAGATATAACCCTGCGTTTATGCTTTGCAAAAAAATTCAAACTTACTTAGACAATAATATAATAGATTTATGTTAGGCCAAAAGAAACAAGTTCTAAATGAAAACGTGAAATTAATGTTATTTTCTTTAATAACAATTGTGTTTGTCGTGATTCGTTTAGTACTAGATATATGCTCATTTATTAGTAATATTGGTGGTAAGTGATCGCCAGTAACGTGAACAATTGCGTCATCAATGTTATTAGTTTTTAATATATCCGCTTTAGTCTTTACAATTTTAGAGTATCGACACTCTAAAGATCAACATCGAGTTATGTTATTATTTGTTATTATCATTTTATGTTTTACTTTGATATTGCAAGGGGTTTGATGGTTTCTCGATTTAACGAGAGCCATCGATTCTTCAATTGTATATAGTGATGAATTATTGCAAGATTTTACTGTCTTAATAGTAATTGCTATTGCTTGTGATTTAGTCGCAATCCCAATTGACATTATTTCAACTTATTTAATTAGTAAGAAAATTAAGAAATAAGTATTTAGACTTTTATTAGACAAATACTAAACAAACATTGGACTTTTAGCGATGTTTGTTTAGTAATATATCTTTCGTGCATATCACTAAACAATTAAATTCAAACGAATGCGGGGTGTGTGTTGTTAATAGTTTGGTTAATCATTATTATGGTGTCAATGATAAACAAACGATTTTGAATAAAGCTAATTTATCAAAAGATGGATTAACTTTATATGATTTTGAAACATTATGCATGAATTTTAACATCTATGCTGAATCATACACAATGGATTATGTTGAGTTTATTGAATACACTTGTCGTGATTATTTAGTGTGTTTAATCAATAAAGATAAAGCACAACATTATGTTATTGTGAAGAAACATCACAAGCATATTGAAGTGTATGATTCAATTGATGGATATTATCAAACATCATATGAGAAATTTAAAGACTCATATTTTGGTGTCGTGGTTTTAGTTAGTAAAGCTAAAACTAGAATTAAATTAGAGAAAATAGGAAAAATTGATATTCTAAAAAATATCAATGTAACTCATTTATTGGTTGCTCTAATTTTACAAGTAATTGTTGTCGGGTTAAATATGCTAATATCTAATTACTTAAACATTTTAATCAATAATTCCATTCAAAATCAATTAGTCAGAAATGGAATTATTATTAGTTTTATCTTTTTATTATTCTTTGTATTGCAAGAACTAATAAAATGAATATTACAATGAATAAATATTAAACAATTTAAGATTAATTATCAATATTTAAGTTCTACTTATATTAATAGTGTACTTTACAAAAAACGCGGGTTTATGAATAAAATACAATCATCTTTTTTATTTCTATCAGATTCTTGTATTACTACTATTGTTAGTTTCTTAACACAAGAGATATCAACATTTATTGCAAATCTTGTGTTAGTATTTATTTCTTCTATTCTTCTAGCATATTTCAATCCATGACTTTTAGTACCACAAATAATTAGTTGTGTTATTGCCATTATTTGTGGTTATATCGAATATGTATACAACAAAGGATTATTGATACAATGCATTAATTCACAAAGCACTAATTGCGAGATAACAAGCGATTTAATTAATAAATTTATTCCTGCTCCACCTAATATTTTTAGCAGGACATTTA
Organism: Mycoplasmataceae bacterium; assembly: GCA_031257095.1. Lineage (GTDB taxonomy): Bacteria > Bacillota_I > Bacilli_A > Mycoplasmatales > Mycoplasmoidaceae > Malacoplasma_A. The sequence goes on from JAIRPI010000017.1 coordinate 2,053, forward strand.
TGCGTAATAACATTCAACATAATTACTCACAATTACTTTCTTTTTACATAAGAAAGAATCGCTTTATGCAACGATTAAATTTTATTGAAAATGTCTTACAATACATTATTTATATTGTTGTTGTTTTGTTGTTTTCTTTTGTCATGACCAACAATGAGACAACAAATATTGGAAAAATGACATATGTTATAGCCATTCAAGCATTATGTATTAATTCATTCAATAGTTTATGCGGGATGATCAACAAGAAATATGAATATAAAAAAATGAGTGAAATTTATAATTTATGTGTCAATACAAATAATATTTTATTAAGTGATGGCCAACGATTAGAATCAATTGAATCAATAACATATCGTGGCAAACCTATTCTTAAGGAAACAATAATTAACGATGAGTTCTTTAACACATTATGTTTAGAAAATAACGAAGTCTTTTTTATTAACAATAAAAACATTAAGCATTATAGTGCACGATCTTATATTGATTTATTATTAGTAATTGATGGCGGGACTTGATTAGATAAAAAAATATTATGAAAAAATATTGATTTAACTAATAAGGATTTGTTACCGTTCTTACAAAAACACAAAATAAATTTAACTAATAGTGAATCCCTATCGTACAAACAACAGCAAATCGGGTGATTGTTGTTGTGTGCTTCAATTAAAAATAAACTTATCATAATCAACAAGAAACTAATTAATGAGCATGAAAATATATTCGAGTTGATTAAACAGTCAAATTATGTACTATTTTATGGAAGATAGTAATATAACTATTTATTAATTAAACGTTTAGTCGCTAGTAATATTGATTAAATTCTTTTTTGTTTGTGTAAAATAAATCCTTAGTTCCTGCGCTCATAATGTTGAAAAGCAAAATTTTATGTAGTTTTTGTATCGCTCCAATAGGCTTTATTAATCTTATATAATTTTTTAATGCAAACAACAAATACCCCCCCCTATAACTCGAGAAGAAATAAAATATTATTAGGTATATTTGTTCCACTTTGGCTTATAACTTTCGCAGGTGCTGGACTAGGTGTTGGCTATGCTATTTGATATCATAAACACAAAAAAGATACTTATTATGTTGTCAACAATCAAACGGCCACTACGGTTATTCCGGCAATTTATCGCGCTGGGAAAGATGCACCTTCTTATGAAAATCTACATTGCATTAATTTAAAAAGCATAAGCCAACAAAATGGTTCGACTAATAAATTTAAACTTGAGGGAGAAATTGACACGCCAATATTTTGTCCAGATGGATACATGTGTGATCTTATTGGAGTAGATAATGCGACAATTAATCTAGCAAATTCGGAATTTAAAACAGCGGGAATTATTTTTGGAATGACTAGTCCGAATGCTTTACCAAATACCAAAATAGGTGATGTGAACTGGAACATTTCTAACATTGATATTGTTGGTAATGATAATTCAGTTGGAGTTTATATATTAGAAAAAATCTCGCAAAACATAACCATTCAAAAAAATAAAATTCTTGATTGTTCAGCAGGTCTGTGCTTTACCGATGATGTTGGTGCTAATTGTGATATCAAATCTAATGTAATTATTTCAAATCGTTTATCACCATTAAGTTCATATGGTGTTTACTTTGAAAACCCAGTTTATGGTAATATTGATATTAGTTCCAATAAGATTATTAATATTTCTTCATCTGAAAGTTTCAATATTGTATTTGGGTCGCATTATAATGGTAGAGCGGCACAAAACTACAACATTTATCATAATGTTTTGGAATGCCAATGTCACAATGATGATATTACAAAAGTATGTAAGGCGCAATCGATTTTGTTTGTAGGTATGTCGTCAAACAATTTGGCAATCATTAATGTTAATGATAATTTCATAACCACACACATGGACAATAGCAATGCTAGTTCTGAACAATTTGCTTTCAACTATTCTTCTCACGAATCACCGTCAGCACTATCTTCATGAAGCGGTAATTTCTTTTACTCAAACACTACATCAGACCCAGGTTGTAATTCTACTAATGCCGAGATTCTAAATCTATATCAACAAAGTTTTACTTGGTCTACTTTGTAGTTAAATAGGTTTATATTAAGTTTTCATCATTGAACTAAATAATGAAAGCACAACAGACCGACATTAAAGGTTTATTGTGTGATTTCATATAATATGATAAAATAACCGACAGAGATACATATGAGCAAGAAAGAAACGAGGGGGGGGGGTATGTTGGTACACAAAAAAAGAAAAGTTCTTTTATTGGGTATATTAATTCCGTTAGGTTTATTTTGTTGCGCTGGTATTAATGCTGGTATTCCTACATCACAAGGGTTATTAGCCAGCAATATAAATCTTATCAAAACCGATATTGGCGATTTATTTCCTAGACGAGATATGGGGACATTTTCTTCTAATGATGAACCAAAAAACGCTGAAATCATTCAATTTTTATACGAACAAGTTAAAGGAGGGCCAAACCAACACGTTATTAACGACTTAACAGTTGGTACTAGAAGAACAAGCGGAGCAATAGTTACTGTTCCCGTTAGTGCTAAAGACACTTCTGCCGAATATCAAGGTAGCATTGATTTGACATATGAGATAAGTGCTAAAACTGAACTTTCTTCTTTATTTACTAAAAAGAATAATACAACACCACCAACACGAAACTTCTGGTCATTTTCTAATGTCGCAAACCAGAAATTTGAATTAGACCAATTTAAAACGCTTAATAATATTGCAAATTTTCAAATTAACCAAATAAGCATGCAAATCGTTTATGCAACTGATGCGGCTATTAAAAATAGAACTGGTACACTTACACTAACTGCCAATGCAACTAGTTCAGTGTATTCTGGATCGGTAACATTAAATTTTGCATTTGTTCCTCCGTTGGATAAAGTGTTAACTGTTGGCACTTTGGAACAAGGTTACAACACCTCTAACCCAACAGTGATAAAAGAGAACTTAATCATATCAGCATATACTAATAATATTGCCCGCATTTCCGATTTCACCTTTTTTAAGAATAATGTTAGCGTTAAAGCGTATACAGCTTTCACATCTGTAACTTTTGTAACTGAGAATGCTAGCGTTTATTCAGATACTGCAACACTATCTATTTTTAATAGTTATAAGATCACCCCAAGCACTATCTTTACTTATAGTGGCAACACAATCACTGGATTTACAAGTGATAACCTTGATTTAAGTTCTTACAATACATTAGTCTTTCCAGACACATATAATGGTTATGACATTACAACTATTAGTAAAAATTTTGATCCAACGGCTAATACTGGTACAGCATATAATAGTTTAAGTGCCGGTGGTTCGCTTAAGTATTTATATTTGCCAGCTAAATTAACAAACATTACAGGTAAGTTTAGCAATTGCAATTCTTTCATAGGCGAAATCTATTTTCCTAGTACGTTTACTAGCGGAAGCAATAATTTATTTCAGTTGTGTAGAAATATTACTTCTGTTAAGTTTGGTGGAACAGCTTGTACCGCCATTAGTCAATATATGTTTGACAGTTGTGAAAAGCTAAAATACATAGACCTTCCAAACAATATGGTAACTATTGATGTAAATGGATTGGCTTATAGTGGATCACTTTCTAGTGTTTATTTGCCAGATAGTGTAACTAAAATCGGTAACAGAGGTATAAAACAAACTGGCGTCAAAACACTTTATTTAGGGCAAGTAAAAACTATAAACACAGAAGGATTTCGAGGTAATCCTTTTGAATCGATTACTGCTAATTATTCAACGTTGCCAACTGGGTGGGCAGGCAATGCATTTTCCTATGGCGATGCGAATTCGCCTCGTCCAGCAATATGTACTGTGCATAATAACAATAGCGGTGTTACATCATCACAATTAAGAACCTTATTAATACAATGTGGTTTTAATGAAGATTATTTGGTAGCTGTTTAAATAGAAAACAAATAGCAACATTTACTATAAAGTTTGAATTTTCTAAATATAAACTATTTAGATAAGAACATTTGATGTTGAAAAAAGTGCAATGGATACATTGAAAAAAGTGCAATATGTATGTTGAAAAAAGTGCAATATGTGATATACTTATGTCATGTATATTAATAGATTGGCAGAGGAAAATATAAGAAATAAGCTAAGATTCAACGGTGCAGTAAACATTGTTGGGGCAAAAGGTGTTGGTAAAACGGAAATAGGCAAATATTTAACGAAATCAAAAATAATGCTTAAAGAAGGCAGCCAAATTGTCGAATTAGTTAGGATTAACAATAATATAGCATTAGACGGCAAATACCCTAGACTTATTGACGAATGGCAAGAACACCCATATCTGTGAAATGCTGTTAAAACAATGGTAGATGAGCAACAAAAATTTGGCATGTTTATTTTAACCGGTTCTTCTACTCCAAACCCCAAATACACTAAAATGTTACATAGTGGTGCAACAAGAATTATTGATGTGCGGTTGAAGACACTTTCATTAACAGAAATGGGATTATCAGAAAATAAGATTAATTTTCTAGATCTTATGAAAGGTCGTCTTGTTAAACCATCTGAGAGCAAAATGCAATTAAAACAATACGCTCAAATTATTGTTAAAGGTGGATGACCATCAGTTTTTTCATTAGACGAAAATGATTCGCTTACTAAAATGATTGATTATGTCGATAAAATGCAAAAGATTGATCTTCGTACCATTGCTTCTCCACCCAATCCTAAACGAATGGAAAAATTATTACTTTCTTTATCAAGAAACATAGCGACGCAGGTTAATCTTGCAAAACTCACAAAAGAATCAAATCTTGGATCACCAAGAACCGTTAGAAAATATTTAGATCAATTAAGCCAAATATTTATTCTTGAAGAATTAGAATCATGAAACAAACATATTAGATCAAGTGTCCGATTATTAGAAACTCCGAAGTGATATTTTATTGATTCATCAATAGCAACCGCCACTATGAGAATAAATTCAAATAAATTGATTAATGAATCCAATACATTTGGATTATTTTTTGAATCATTAGTGATCAAAGAACTAAGAATATATGCTGATTTAGTTGGTGGTGATGTATATTTCTATAAAGATACTACTGGATTAGAAATAGACGCAATTATTGAATTACAGAATGGTGATTTCATGATTTTTGATATTAAAATTGGTAGTCAAGAAGGTATAGAGTCAGGTTTTTCTAACATTAATCGTTTTAAAGAAAAGCTAGAAAAAAATAAATTAAAAAATTTAATAAGCATGAATATCATAACGGCTGGGCAAATAGCTTACAGCAAAGATGGTATTAACGTTTTTCCGCTAGCACAGTTGTATTTTAAGAAGTAGATTAATTATTGTCAATATTTTTTCTATACATGTCATCTAACGATTTTCCCTTATAATTTTTTCAAACTGTCCACCCGTTAATAGCATAACTACACGCCACTATTGCAGCTGCTTTAGAAGGAGAATTGATTTGTCAATCATATATTAATTCAATATTATTGTTATTTCTCCTAGCTTTTTGATCTAAAATTAAATTATTTATTTCACCTTGAAACATTTTTAATCTTTCCATTTGTCCATTATACCTTTTACAATGTTTGTCTAAACTTTGAATTACTGAGTCGTACTTATCAATAAAAGAAGAACCAGCCAAGATTATAAACTTACCATTTTTATAACGTCCTTTACATTTCTTAAAGCTAAAAGTATGTTCATTTGATGTTTTATCAGATAATTGATTTTTAGTAGATATATTTAACGCCAAAAGATAACAATCAATACCCTCAATAAAAGCGTCTACATCTGGTTGCTCGAATCGTCCCAATTTTGGTTTATTTGGCTGTTGATTATTATTGCAACGTCAAGCCTTATTCTCATTCTTCTTAAATTCAGAAATATAATGGTATTCAAGATAGTTAACATTTGTTAATGACATATCTTCTTCGGTAACAAAAAAACATATTTCGTCAAATCAATCTTTTTCTTTATCTTTTATGTGTTTTTTAAGTCTCTCGAAAATATTATCTGTTTGTCCTATATAAATATTAATGTTCTCCCTATTTAATAAAAAATATATTCCAGGTTTTTGGGCTAATTTTTCTTCTTTTAATTCACCTAATACATCCCTTGGAAGTTGGAAACAAAACAATGGGTATTTATTAATTTGATGCATTTTTAAACCGAACCTATTTTCACTAGTATAAATAAGCGTGTTAATTTTGATTTCTTTCATTAGCACCAACCTCAAAATGAAACGATATTCATTTTATTTATAGATGAATATTTTTTTAGTTGATTCTTAGTTTTGCTAAGGAATTTCTCTAATATATATATATATTAATCATATATCGCATATTATAAAATAAATTTCTTAATTACCGATAATACTAATTAGATAAATATCATGACCAGCCAAATTGATATATTAAAAAAATTAATAAACGATAATCCAGATTTTGTTATCTTAACTGGCGCAGGTGTTTCAACAGCTAGCGGTATTCCAGACTTTAGAAGTAAAGATGGACTATATAACAAAGTTAAAAACGCTGAATACTATTTAAGCATTGATGCTTTGGCAAATGAACCACAAGCATTCTTTAAGTTCTATAAAAAATATATTTTGTTAGATAACATTAAACCCAATGTTATTCACAACAAACTAGCTTATTTAGAAAAACAAAATAAACTTGGTTGTATTATTACCCAAAATATTGATGGATTACATATATTAGCTGGAAATCAAAAAGTAATTGAATTGCATGGAACTATTTATGAAAACTATTGTATGAAATGCCATAAAACATATTCACTTGAATATGTTAAACAAGCAAAAGACATTCCATATTGTCAATGCGGTGGGAAAGTTAGACCGAATGTTGTTTTATATGGCGAGTCACTTTTTAATGGTATTATTGAAAAGTGCTATCAAAAGTTAAATAAAACTAATTTATTAATTGTTGCAGGAACTGGATTAAGTGTGTCTACTGCGGCTAATATATTTAATATGTTCAATGGTAAATACATTGTTATTTTAAATAATGAACCTACACCTTACGACCATCGAGCAAATTTGATTATTAGAGATGATTTGGCACAAGTGTTTGATAAAATTTAAATTCCAAATATTATTTATGTTTATATTTTTTAGGTCAATCAATTCAAACATTTAACTTTTGTTTTAATCTTTTTTTGCAGATTAATCAACAATAAATTACATCAAGAACTAATATAACACATCCACAACCTAAAACAAAAGGGAATGCATTAATATCGAATTTATCAAACTTACCACCATTAAATGAAAAAAGCCCCATAGTAATGGTTGAGCATAAAGTTCCTAATAATTTTAATAGTCCAATGCCCAATGATTGAGATTGTCATTTTTGTTCATTTCGTGAAATAGCGCAAAGGAACAACAAGGACATAATTACATTATCGCCAAAAGCGGTATATGCTTGTCATTGAAATGAAGCAAAATTAACATCTTTAGTTGTAGAAATGGCATCAGTATTTCATGGATCAACTATTTGTACATATAAAACAAACATCACAATAAAACACAAAGCAACCCCACCCACACATTTTAAAATATGTACTTTCATAGTTTCTTGCTTATTTTCTTTAATAAGCAAGTGTGTATAAAAAATAAAAATATCTAATATTGCTCATATTCCAGCGGATATTGCATAAGGAATAATGGTTGAATTATTTGTTGCATCTTTGCAAGAGACAATACATGTAAATATTTCCCAAGCAAGATTCATAAATAGTGCTCAATAAGGAATCACTATTTTTCTAAATCTGTATTGGTAAATAGCTGCGTATAGATACAATAATACTCAAAAAACATTTCCAATAAGTGCAAGATAAATCATGGTTAGATTATAGTTTATGTTGAGTAGATGAATTTATGAGTTGCTTATATTGTCCTATGTTAGAGATTAAGTAAAAAAGTGAAATATGAAGTATATTTTTGTATTTATATTGCACTTTTTCTGAAAAAAGTGAAATATGAAGTATAATATTCCGATGGCATTGAACAAATCTGGTCGATATATTAGTGTTCCTGGAAAAGCCTATAGAGCATTTAATCCAAGTAGACTTCCACCAAAATTAGTTATCGATAATGATATTAATTCCTTATTAGTTCTAGCACATGAGTTGCTTGGTCAAATTAATCAATTATCAGAATTAATACCAAATAAAAAACTTTTTTTGTCTTCTTTTATCCGTAAAGAAGCATTATTTAGTTCGCAAATTGAAGGAACACAATGCTCATTAATAGATTTATTAGATCCAACCATTGAAACAAATGCTAACATGGATAAATTAGATGTTGTCAATTACATTAATGCCATTGAATATGGTATTAATCGATTAGATAAATTACCTATATCTTCAAGATTAATTAAAGAAATGCATAAAATTTTATTACATAAAATTAGAGGACAAGAAAAGACTCCTGGTGAATTTAGAATAAGTCAAAACTGAGTAGGTGGTAAAAATAGCACCTTAAAAACAGCTTCATACATACCACCTGCGGTTGATGTTATGAATGAATGTATGTCTGATTTGGAGAAATACATGAATCGAGAAAGGAATGAGTATGATATTTTAATACAGGTTGCTTTAATTCATTATCAGTTTGAGACTATTCATCCATTCTTAGATGGTAATGGAAGAATAGGAAGAATTTTAATAATCCTTTTCTTAATTGAAAAAAAAGTTATTCAATTACCAGTCATTTACATCTCATACTTTTTAAAAAAAGAGCAACAAGATTACTATACGTACTTGAACGGCGTAAGAGAAAAAGGTAAATATGAAGAGTGAATTAAATTTTTTTTAAAAGCTTTTATTAAATGTTGTGAAGAGTCTATCATGTTAATCAAAAATATAAACACTTTGATTGAAAATGATTTAGCATTAATTAACAAAACAAAAGCTAATAAAAACCTGAAAATTGTTTTTAACTTTGTTATTCAAAACCCTATTACTAATATTACCATTGTTGCCAAATATAACAATATGTCTTTTAACGGAGCAAATAAAATTATTAGAAAATTAATTGCATTAAATATTCTAAAGATTCAACAAAATAAGAAAAAGTTTAAGACATATTGTTATGCTAAATACCTCAAGCTTTTAAAAGAAGAATAACACAATTAAAAAAAATTTTAAAAATTCTTTACAATGTGTATAATGTGTGAAAAATAAAAACACATATGAAGACAAATAAGCAAGAAGGGTTATCGATCCCAAACAATAAAAATCGAAAAATATTATTAGCAACACTAATACCTTGTTTAATTGCAGGAGTAGGTGTAGGATGTGGGCTAGGTGTCTACTACTATATGCTAAACAAACACGCAAAAAACAAAACACCTTATTTTACAACACATGTCACAAGCGACACATTAAAGGATAATGGTGATGGTAATGCTGTTATCAGAATTGATTTGTATAACGGCATGAAATTTAATGAACTAGCTTTTGATGATAATAATAATTGGTTTTGTGCTACTACCGATGACACACAACAAACATTTACAATTACTGGGATAGCCCCTATTGGCGATCATGATGTTAAGATCATCGGGAACAACCATTCACAAGATGTTGGTATTCATGTTGACTCAAGTTTAACTCCAACACCAACCTTAAGCGCTACAGTTAATGGTAGTTTGAAAATAGGTGTCTCAAAAACTGCGGCGATTAAAGTTACTGGAACAAATGGTGCTAATACAACGTCGTTAATCGCAACTGGATACGACCATAACAAATTAACAATAGGTAAATTTACAAGTGGCGGAGTTGCAATAGTAAGATTGGGCACATCGCCAGCGGCCGGTAACTATATAATTACAATTACCAACGGTTCCCAATCAACAACGTGTCAGGTGACAGTTGAGCAACAAATTGGTGCAACACCAACCAAGTTAGTTATTGATGGTGTAAACAATCAATCGATAACTATTCACACTACATTCAATCTTGAAGGGACGTACCAATTTTATTGTCATGATGATGCTGGAGGTAACCCAACCAATGTTAAATGAACAAAAACCCCAAACTCATTAATAACTATTAATGAAACATCTGGTCTTTTATCTTGAACTAACAATTTAGATCCAAACACCACAAACAATTTTGTATTAACGTGTTCTAATGGTAATTTAACAGACGCAGTTTGCAATGTATCTGTTGTTATTGATCAAATACCAGGAAATGATATTTGCCCTAATAGTTGATTAGAAGTTAGTGCTGGTGAGATATTTTTAAAAAGAGGTGTTAATAAAAGTCAAATTCGCAAATTAATTATTCCGAGCAAATTAGCTGGGGATGATGTGGCTACAATAGGTTACGGCGCCTTCGACCAGTGCGACTCTCTCACCACAGTAACTATCCCAGATTCTGTTACTTCCATTGATACTAATGCCTTCAATGATTGCACTTCGTTAACATCTATTACCTTCTCAAACACCCTCGCAGCTATTGGGCAAGCTGCCTTCAATAATTGTACTTCGCTCAAATCCATTACTTTCCCAAGCTCACTAGATTCAATTAATACTAGAGCCTTTGCTAATTGTACCTCTCTCGCTTCTGTCACTCTTCCAAGTTCACTTACAACTATTAGAGACAATGCCTTCTATGGGTGTTCTTCGCTTTCTTCAATAACTGCATCATATGCAGGAAGTCAAGGATTATTTTTTAGCTCAACCGCCTTTTCTAACATTGCTACTGCGGGCACTGTTAAAAACACCAATCAAAATTACCCATCAAGTACTTTCTTAGCTTTCTTACAAACAAAAGGTCTTCCTGCTACCGGTTGAACTGCAACTACTTAATAAGATAAGAACTCATCTATTTTAGATAGTTTAGGTTGTTATTTTTTATAGAATTTTATTTCAGCAAAAATGACGATGACAAATTATTCACGCACGCATGTTTCGTTCTTGTGGCGCCCATCTAGTACGATTAATCGCAACCTACCAATTGTTTAGTTTTTTACAAGATGGAAACAAGTTGGTAAATCATACATATAACACAATGAAGGGTGGCATAAATCAACCATTTAGACAGAATTTCGATTAGTGCAAAAAACAGCGTCAACATTGATTTTTGCACTCAATTTTTTATTTCTCGAAGGTGGATTATTGTGCCGTTAAACATTTAATGTCTTAGTAAAATATTTATGTTAGTCATTAACAAACCAGCAATGTGTATATTTTAAATAACTTGTTTTTAAAAGTATGTATAAAAAATTAAATATAAGTAATTGGAATAACGATTTTGTCTTTTCCTTTGGTTGACAACTCTTCACTACAACAAACGACCGACATTGGACCAACCTTTTTCTTTTCTATGCCTTGTAATATTTTGATGTTATCAAAATAGTTAGAATGAATAGACACGTTTGATTTAACCTCTACAGGGTAGATAGTGTTGTTTTCACCTTCAATAATCAAATCAATTTGTTTCTTTTTGTTAAAAATATCTTGAACGTAATAAACTTGTGGAATTAAACCAGCATTAATGTAAGATTTACAAATTTCGGATATCGCATAACATTCAAATAAATGCCCGCCCATATCTGAACTTAATAGAGTGGCACCATCAGTGAATTTTAACAAACAGCAAACCAAACCTGTATCATAAAAATATAATTTAGGTGATTTTACAATACGCTTAAGGATATTGTTAGAATAGGGATGTAAAAAGAAAATTATTCCAATTGCTTCTAACGCATTTATCCATTTTTTTAAAGTTCTAAAATTAAGGTTAGTTAGTTTGGCTAATTTTTCATAACTAATTTGCTCGCCAACATAAGTAGCTAATACTTCAATAAAATGCCAAAAATTCGTTTCATCCGCAATTGAAGTAAATTCATCTCTTATGTCTTTAACGACGGTATTCTTAATATATGTTTGATAAAAACTTGTAGGATTTGATATTTTTCCATTATTTAAATCAGGCATACTACCTCTGACAATAGAGTTAAATACTTCTATTTGTTCGCACGGTGACTGTCTATTTATTAATTCATCAAAATTGGGTTTGAATATTCAATTAGGTTTACCTAAAATTTCAGATTGTGATAATGATTGCATATTTAATAGACAAATCCTAGTAGATAGAGAATCATCACTACTTTTTAATAGTTGCAGAATTTCTGATCCCGTAAAAATGTATTGACCAGTATCTTCGCTTTTGTCAATCACTACTTTTATGTGTTCGAATATACCTGGTAATTTTTGAACTTCATCAATAAATAATGGTGTTTTATAAAATTTTAAAAATCCACTCGTATCTCTTTGAGCATAATCTCTTGTGTTTTTATCATCAAAGGTAACTTTTTTGTATTTATTTTCTCGTATCGTATCAATTAATGTTGTTTTACCGACTTGTCTTGGACCATATATTAAAGTGCATTTGTATTCGCTCATAGTTTGTCTTACTAATTTTGTTAGGTGTCTATTAAATTTTTTCATTCTTACTCCAAATACGACTTAAAGGTTAGATATTATACAATAAAATTGACATATGTAATACAATAAAATTGATGTTTGCAATACAATAAAATTTAGATTGACAATACAATAAAATTGATGTTATCTCTTTTAATAGCTAGATGTACTTGTGATGTGTTCATATTAGGTCACTCATCACCACATAAATGTATTACACAATTGTCAACGACTTTTGTATAACAAATCTCGATACAATTATTTACACTGGGTAAAAATTTCTTCGTTATGTGAAGAATTAGCACGACTTGCACAATCGCGACAATAACGAATGTGGAAGTTCATACCAATATAGTTAATGTTGGTATTCTCATATGCTCAGCGTACAACTCGTTCAACTTGTTCACCATTTGGTGTCGCATCAAATTCAATATATGAGATATGCCCAGCATTACAAAGTTTATGGAATGGTGCTTCTAGTTTTAGTTTATCAGCCCAACTAATTGGGAAATCTACTGGGATGTGGAAGCTATTGGTATAAAAGCCTTTCGAAACAACTCAATCAATATTACCAAATTGAATTTTATCTTTTGCGGTGAACACTCCACTTAGTCCTTCAGCTGGTGTTGCATAGCAACTAAAATTCATTTTGTATTTATTTTTGAATTCATCACATCGCTTTCTTAAATGGGTAACGATTTCAATTCCTAGTTTATAAGCAGCCTCTGACTCACCATGATGCTTACCAACTAGCATTTTTAAAGTTTCAGCTAGCCCAATAAACCCAATTCCTCAAGATCCGTGTTTTACGACTGATTCAATGGTATCATCTTTATTAAGATTTTCTGATCCAACCATTAACTTTTGTCCAATGACAAAAGGTAAATCCTTAACCTTTAAGTTCTTTAATACTTGGCAACGATGTAATAATTGTTCTTTAGCTCATTCAATTCTTTCATCAAATAATTTTCAGAATTTCTTAAGATCTTTATTAGCTAATATCCCAATTCTTGGTAAGTTAATAGTTGCTGGTGCATTATTACCTCTTCCCTCAACTCCAGGTTTACCATTAATGTCGGACATAATATATGTCCGACAACCCATTGTTGCTGGTAAATAACCTTTATCATAATATTCTTTATTAAAGTCAGCATCAATATTCATGAAAGTAGGATTCATTCTTTTACTAGCAACATGGCAAGCTAATTGAAATAAGAAATAATAAGGATCATTTGGGTCACGGTTAACACCTTTTTTGACGCGGAAAATAATATTAGGAAAAATAGGTTGTTCACCCTGACCTAAACCTTTATCATATTGTTCTAAAAATGCTTGGCAAACACGGGCCGCATCATCATTTTCCGGAATACCAATATTGATTGAACTAAAAGGTACTTGACTACCAGCTCGTGAATGCATGGTATTTAAGTTAAATACCACCGCTTGCATAGCTTGTGAAATTTTATTATTTAATTCATGATTTACTTTCTTATCAAAGTCAGGTAGTTTATCTAACCCCACTTCTTTAAAATCACGAATAATTCTTTGGCGTGATTGTTTAACAAAGAATGATAAGTCGTTATCAAAATTTGGGTGAGATTGTCCACCAAACATATCATTTTGACTAGCTTGGAGCATAATACATAATAATTCAGCAGCGACTTCAATTCTTTTTGGCGGATTAATTGTTCCATAACCAGTATTAATACCATTCATTAATATTTTTCTTGTTGGTAAATGCAAACAATTTAATGTTAAGTTATATGCATCGAGGTCATGAATGTAGACATCGCCCATTTCATGACGTTTTGCCATATCTTCTGGCAATAATTTCATTAGCATGTGTCATTTATTTGCTTCTGAAGCAATTCGTAATAACTTGGCTGAGAAGTTGTTACCAACATTAGCATTGTCACGATCAGTTTCAATACCGATTTTATTAATCGCAGTCATTAAATCGGTCTTAATTGCTCGTTGTTTAGCTCTTTCACGACGATAATTGTTATAGTCGGTTGCTAATTTAACGTGGCCTTTTTCGTGCAAAGCACGAACAACGGTATCTTGAATATGTTCAACAGTTAATTCATCAACATTATCCTTTTCTAATATTTCAAGAATATATTCTTTTACTTCTTTTAATTCGGCAAGACTAATTTTACTTGCTGTTCCCTC
>JAIRPI010000008.1 GCA_031257095.1 Mycoplasmataceae bacterium
TTGATGTTTTTTCTTCTTAATCAGACTAAAAAGCAAGATGAACTCCAAAATTAGAAATAGTAACACAAGATCATTGGTAATAACGGCATTACTAATGGCAATTACGTTATTATCAAAACTAATTTTTAACTGGATTCCAATTATTAATGGTTATGGAATTGAGATGTATTTGATATTTTATGTTTATGGGTTAATATTAATTAAAGACATAAAATATCAAATCACATTTGGCATTATTACCCCATGATTTCTATTGGTTGTCCCGCCAATTATTGCTAATGGTTTAGATTTGTTATTTGAATATATTTTACCTTTGTATATTTTTCTTCCTTTCATTGCTTTTAGTAAATTTATTGATTATTCTAATCAATGGAAGAAAAACAAGAAGGTTATTATTACTGTACAAATATTAATATTTTCTTTTTGTTTTATCATTGGCATATTAATTAAATTACTAGTACATACTTTAGCTGGTTATTGGTGATGGACGCCTGGGCATTTATCTGGTAGTTTTATTTTTAATATGCCGATATATTTAATTACCTTAGCAATTGATTTACCTATTGGAATAATCGTTTATATTCCATTAATGAAATTAAGAGAAAGTATATTGTCATAATTTAACTCATTTTTTTGTTATATAATAGTCAAAACACCATAAGGGGCTCATGCCCCTTATTTTGTTAATAGAAATATGGCAAAAAGAATTGAAGAAGAAAAAATAAGTTGACAAGAACGAAGAAAGAGCATTTTTGAAGATATTAAGAATGCTTCGGTTGATAAATACATCCCTCAAGATGCAGTGGCTGAAGCAATCCAATCAGCAATTAAGCGAGCGTATATCCAATATAACGATATTCGTAATAATGAAGATCATTTTATTGATATTACTGATCCAGAATGTAATATTGAAGTAAAAGTTAATGTTGATGAAAAAGATATAAAGATTACTCAACAGTTTACTGTTGTTGATTTATCACAATATGAAAAAGGATGAGAGTTAGAAGAATGAAGAGAAATTAGTTTAGATGTCGCTGGTAAGCAATATCATGATGGTGATACTTTTAGTCGTGAATATAATGATGCTGATTTAGAAAAACTATTCACCGATAAAAAATTTAATACTCGCTTCGCTAGTAGTTTATTTTATTTTATTAACAATGTTTCTAACAAAAAAATATTTAATGAATGACAACCAAAAATTGATACGATAGAGCTTTTACGTGTTGAATCATATAACAGTAAAGAACATACGGCACGTGTTTATTTATATGATAACGATAGTACGCTATATGGCGAAATGCCTTTTAGCGAAGGTATTCGTGATGAGAAATTGAAAACTGATCACAAATATTGATTTTATATTAAAGGTGTTAATGAAACATCAACAAAAAAGAACCCCGTGATTGTTTCACGTGCCGATGTTAATCTTGTTAAACAATTAATAATGCGTAATGAAAACTGACCAGAGTTAAAAGAACGTTCAATCGAGATAAAAGAAATTGAACGTGTTGCTGGATTTAAAACTAAATTGGCAGTAGTTTCGCACCTACCAGGTTTAGATGCAGTTGGTACAATTATTAAGCAAAGTGGTAAATATATTAAAGAGATTGAAGAATTACTATATAACGAAAGGATTGAAGTTATCCCTTATGACACAAAGTTAGAAGACTATATCGTAAACGTTTGTGCGCCAGCTTCTATTTTAGGCTACAACCTTGTTGAAACACCAACTGAACAAGGTACAATCGATCGTAAAATTACTATCGTTTGTGAACAAGAGAAAATGGCGTTATTAATTGGTTCGAAAGGGAAAAATGCACAATTAATTTCTAAATTACTCAAAGCAACAATTGAATTTGCCACCCCAGCTGAAGCTTACGAATCTGGTATTAATATCGTTCCTGTTGAAGCTTATCAACAACGAAATCGTTTTGCTAATAACAATGCCACTGCAGTTTCTTTTGAAGACCGTATGGCGCAATTCAAAAAAGTTGGTGTTAACCAAAGCCAACGCACTTCAGTTAATAACCACCAGCCTAAAGAAAATAGAAAGGTTGACAAGAAACCACAAGAAGATACAAATTCTTCTATGTCTTTTGCTGACCGCATGGCACAATTTAAAGATATAAGCGATAACTCCGACAATAGTAACAAAAATGGCGAATAAACATAATGAGAAGAGAGTAGGAATAAACATTCGTTCCCAGTTTAATAAAGTACAAACTGGGGTTAAGAATGGTGTTTTTATTTTTAGCTCCCCATTATCTGTTGCCGAATTTGCCAATAAAATTAATAAACCATCATCAGAAATTCTTAAATATATGTTTATTAAAGGAAAAATGATAAACATTAATACCATTTTGAATGAAGAAGAAATTGGTGAATTATGTCTAGAATTTAATTTAGATTTTGAAAAGAAGACTGACGTTAATGAAACGAATGTCTTAAGTAATATTAATGTTTATGACAAACCAGAAGATTTAGTTGCTCGCCCACCAATTGTTACCATCATGGGTCATGTTGATCATGGTAAAACAACACTCTTAGACTACATTCGTAAAACACATGTTGTTAAAGGTGAAGCGGGTGGGATTACCCAACACATTGGGGCATACCAAGTTGTATATGACAATCAGAAAATAACATTTCTTGATACACCAGGTCACGCTGCATTTACTAAAATGCGTGCTCGTGGTGCTAACGTCACTGATATTGTTGTTTTAGTTGTTGCTGCTGATGATGGTATTAAACCGCAAACAGAAGAAGCAATTGATCATGCTAAAGCAGCAAAAGCACCAATAATTGTTTTCATAAATAAAATTGATAAACCAAATATTAACGTTGAAAAGGTGTTATCACAATTAAGTGATAAGGATTTACTTTCTGAGGAATGAGGAGGAAATACCATTGTTGTTAAAGGTTCGGCTTTAACTGGTAAAGGTGTTAGCGATTTATTAAAAGCGATTTTAACAATGGCTGAAGTTAATGAATATAAAGCTAATCCGAAGCGATTAGCGATGGGTGTTGTTATTGAATCGAATGTTGATCGTGGGTTAGGCCCAGTTGCTACTATTCTTATCAATAATGGAACGTTAGTAAAAGGTGATTTTATCATTGCTGGTAGCGCTTATGGACGAGTAAGAATTCTTTTCGATGAAAATATGAAAGAGATTGATAGTGCCCCCCCAGCTAAACCAGTAAAAATTACTGGTTTAAATGAACCGCCAGCAGTTGGTGAAAAATTTATTGTTAGCACGGATGAAAGAGATGTAAAGAATATTGCTGAAAAGATTAAATTATTTAAACAACAAGAAGAACGTCAACATCAACTTAACTTATCGATTATTAAAAAAGAAGACAATATTAAAGTATTAACCGTTATTTTAAAAATTGATGTTAATGGTTCATTAGAAGCTATTAAACCAATGTTAAATAGCATTAAAGTTGAAGGGGCTAAATTAATATTGTTACGTGTTGCTTTAGGTGGAATAAATGAATCAGACATTAATTTAGCCAAGGCTTCTAATGCGGTAATTATTGGGTTTAATATTAAGCCAAGTCGTAGTATAAAAGACATTGCCCAAGAACAAAAAGTTAACATCCTATTCTATGACGTTATTTATCATCTTAAGCAAGATGTTGAAAATATGATGTTTGGTGTACTTGAACCAGAAACCCAAGAACAAGAAACAGCCGAAGCTACCATTTTGCAATTATGACATCATTCTGATGTGGGCATGATTGCTGGTTGCAAAGTTAGTAATGGTGAAATTAATCGTAATGATTTTGCAAGAGTTTTGCGTGATGGTAAAGTTATTGTGTCAACAAAAATTGCTTCAATGAAACATTTAAAAGAAAATGTAAATAAAATATCCGCAGGAATGGAATGTGGAATTGTACTAACCAACTTTAACGATGTAAAAGTAGGTGACATTATTCAAACATATAAATTAATCACTGTTAAACATACAAGCAATGCCAAATTATAAACATAAACATTTTGAGGCTTTAGTTTTAAAGATTCTTAATCATGCAT
>JAIRPI010000012.1 GCA_031257095.1 Mycoplasmataceae bacterium
CGACTATTTAATTGCCGAAATTTCTTTAAATCTTCAATTGTAATTGATTCGTATTTGCTTAATAACATTGTTGCGTATAACAACGCACTACCGTGGCCAGCAGAAAGAACAAAACGGTCACGATTAAAATAGTTTAAATTTTTTGGATTGAAATTTAAATGGTCGCGAAACAAAGCGTAAATAATTGGCGCAGCGCCCAATGCAATGCCGGGGTGTCCGCTTTTTGCTTGCGCAATTGCTTCAACCGCTAACATTCGTAATGTTTTAACTACTAAATTAGAATAAATAGAAATTTGTTTTTTAAATATCACTTTGATATTATAACTATAAAAATTTCACTATTTGATATCTAATTTATTAAAAACTATCGCTTGTGAACCAAATAATAATAAACAAAAAACAACATAAATAATGGTAAAGGCTGTTTTGTTAATAATAATTGATGTGCTATAGTTTAATGAATTAGTATATTGTGATAAATTACTATAGCCAGTGCGAGCGATACTATCAACGCTCTTTGAATTGTCGTAATAAGGAAAAAGAAGGTCGCCGGGCGGATAATATGAGCTGGCATTTGGTGGTCAAGTTGTTCCGATTTTGTTTGTTGACAAAAACGCGTTCTTTTGGTCATAGTACGATTGCCAACTAAACCCAGTATAAGGAGAATAAAGACTTAATAACCCTAAATATTGCTGCAGTGAGGCGCTATGACTTATGTCGCTTAATGGGAAACCCCCATTAAATTCACCTCACATTTTATTATAGTAATCACCTTGTGGCACAAGGTAATTATTAAGAAATTCGTTAGTTCATTCAGAAGGTCAAAGAAGTGGGAAGAATTTTTCATTGGTTGCGTTGTGGTCGACATATTTATTGGAAGTCCATTCTGGCAATATCATAGTGCCTGACTTATGTTGTTGTTGCCAGTTCCATATATATCATCGTCAGAAATGTTCAACGTGTTTTTGAAAAACGCACATGTTAATTACGCGGTAAATGGTGTTTAACTCTTTCTCATAGGATTTATCCGGAGCAACGAGTTGATAAAAAGGGCTTTTGGAGTTTTTATAATATATAAAGGAATTCTCATTTTCAAATAAGTCCTTACAAAAAGTGTAAGAAAATAAGTGAGGCATAATTGCCTTACCACTATCTTCTCTATCAATTTGCCGGGCGTTCCCATTTGCATCCGTATAATATCAGTCACGGTATGAAGGAAAATAATAGTCGTGACCAAAAGATTGTCAATTTCTTACAAGACCTGTGCCAGCTATAGGTGAGGGTTGAGAGAAATGAGTAAAGTCTCCACCTCAACCTAGTTGGCCAAAGTTACTTGCTTGCCCGTTTTCTTTATAGCCATCATAAAACCAATTACCTTCATACCAATCTTCCCCATCTCTGTCTTGCGTTTCCATATATTTTTCCATTTCAGTATCAGTTAAATAGAAACCTTGTTTCTGCCACTTATCTTCCTTGCTCCAATATGGGCTTTTAAATCTATTATTTACTGATACACCATATATTAGATAGTTAATGTATCTTTGAAAATTTTCATTGCTGGCCCATTGATTAACATCTTCTAAGTCAATATATGAATATTCACCTAATTTAGACAAGTATGCTGTTCCTGCCGGATGCACAGTATATAATGCATTCACGGGAATTTCGGTAGCTTCCCGGGCTATGGTTTGTGCAAGATTACTATTTTGACTATAAAGCACAGTTATTGGGTAATTTATCCCTTCAACTGTTGTCGCAGCAAATATCGGTGGTTTTCAATTAGAAAAATCAATATTTGTTTGATCGTATCATTTTTTATTTTCAGCATCTAACAAGCTATAACGGAGGGCAAGTTCTGTGCCAAATTTTGAATGAAGTGTTTGATACGTCTTTTCTTTACCACTAAAAGCATGGAAAAAAATACTTAATTGCTTTTGAATGTCAAAATAAAAAAATGTACCATTGCCTGTCCTAGATAATGCATTGTCAATCATTTTGTCAGTTGTCACATCTTCGTTGTTATATGTTAATCACACGTTATTGTCAAGTTTATAATTATTGTCCTTATCAAAGGCAACATAACTCCCACTATGCGGTTCGTTTTCATATTTATCTCTTAAATATGTTTCTGGTGTAGGAATGGCATTTTCAAAGACAATATTGACAATATAACCAGCAATGACAATAATTGTTGGAACAAGAATAATTGTGAGCTTGTTTCTAAATGCGCTAACAAGAATAGCGATTGATCCGAAAAACGCTTGTGTTATTAATAAGCCCAATAGCAAATCACACATCACTAAAACAATATCTATTGTTGAAGAGGCGGTAATTAATTTAAAATGTAGTGAGTTATATAAGAAGTATGGGCTAACGCTAGCGATGATACCAAACGAATATATACAACAACAAACAATATAAACTAAATATTTAGCAAATATTATTTTGTTTTTGTTGATTGGTTTAGTCGCAACCATTAAATCTGTCCCATTCTCTTGGGAATCTTTAAAAACTAAGACAGAGATAATCCCACAAAAAATGGCTGTCGTAATAATTAAAGGCACACAAAGGCCAATCCCAATTCCTTCGGAATCTTTTGCAAATAAGAAAAGGGTGTTTATTTTAGTTATTAGTGGCACAATAATAAACAAACATATCGGAAAGATTCACGATATTATGCTCATAATTCAAAAAGATTTCTTTTTCAAAATATTTGAACAATGAAACCGGAAATAATTGTGCATGTAATATAATGATTATATTATGTTACACGGTGTTGTAGTTATTACCGGCAAGCCAAATGTTGGTAAATCAACATTTATTAATAATCTGCTTAACAAAAAAATAGTAATAACCTCACCTAAACCACAAACGACACGTGATGCTATTGGTGTATTATATCGCGATGAAAAAAGAATTGTTGAATTTATTGATACACCCGGTTATCACATTCCTCACAATAAATTGGATATTCATTTAAATACCCAGATTATTAATTCTTATAAAAGAGCTGAGGCCTCTTTGTTATTTATTGATTTAACAAGACCAATCGACAACGAAGATGAAGACGTTATTAAAAACTTACAAAAAATAAAAATCAAAAATATTATTGTTGTTTTTACAAAATACGATTTGTCATCAGATAACAAGGTTGAAACCTATAAACAAAAACTAGCTACTTATGGTAATTTTGGAGAATACATAGTAATTTCTAATAAAACCAAATTCCAATATGATTTATTATTATCAACACTTGATAAATATTTAACTAATGTTAACGGCGAAACTCTACCAACTGCTAGTCCATTAACCGACAATTTTACGATAAGCGAAATCGTTCGTGAACAAGTAATTTTTAACACTAAACAAGAATTGCCATATAGCACGGCAGTAATTATTGATTCTAATATTTATGATAAGGCTTCAAATGTCCTAACCATTCACGCATCAATTATTGTTGAAAAAGAATCGCAAAAACCAATAATCATTGGTGCGAAAGGATCGATGATTAAAAAAATTGGGACAATTGCCCGAAAAGAATTGTTAAAAATATTTAATTGCGCAATTGTTTTAAAACTTTTTGTTAAAGTTGAGAAAGATTGGAGAAACAACTCGCATCTTTTAAAAAGTTTTGGGTATAAAGACAATTAATGGCAGAAACTAAATATACTGGATGAGTTGTTAAAAAAATTAATTACTTAGTTTTTGATGAGATCATAACTTTTTTAACAACTGACGGCAAATTAATTAGTTGTATTTCGTTAGGTAGTAGAAAAATAAATTCAAAAAATGGTAGAAATTTATTTTTAGCAAACGAAGTAGAGTTTGAAATATACGAAAGCAGAACACAAGACAAACTAAGTAAATTAAAACGCGTTGTTACATTAAAACAAATGAATTGAAATTGTGAAAATTTCGAATCTTTCCAACTTCTACACGAATGTGTAGCTGCGCAAACTCCTAGTCCATGAAATCGTAGTGATTTCTATAAAAAATACTTGGAAAATTATTATGCAGAGTTAGATAATGACCAATATATTATTTTAAAAATGCTAAAAGATTTTAGTATTTTTAATGGTATTAATATTGAGGTCAATAAGTGTGTTATTTGTGGTAGCACTCATTTAAAAACTATCTCGTTTGCTGATCACGGAATGCTTTGCAATATTTGTTTTACTGATAAAAAAGCGACATATTTTAGTGTTGAGATTAGTAAAGGCATTCATTATTTATTTAATAATAATCCCAAACTTAAAGAATATGTCGCACATTTTGGATTCGTTATCAAACTAATTAAACAATATATTAATGACAATCTTGGTATTAGTTTTAATAGTTTGAAAAACTACTAATCAATTTGGTCTTTAATTTGGATTAAGAAGCGTGCTATTTGGTCTGGACACGATGTGCCTTTTGTATGGCATTGGACACCTTGCAAACGCTTAATAACTTCATCAACATCCATGCCTTCAACTAACTTACTAATTCCCGCTAAATTGCCAGCACAGCCATTAATTGCTTTGAAATTATGAATCTTGTGATTATCAATGCTAATAGTAAATTTTGTTGCACAAACGCCTTTCGGGCTATATTCAAATGTTTTCACATGATAATTATATAGCTTAATATTTGCTAAAATATTATTATGAAATTATTTATTGACACCGCCAACGTTGCTGAAATTAAACAAGCTTACGAATTAGGGGTGATATGTGGTGTAACCACAAACCCAACATTAATTGCAAAAGAGCACCGTGATTTTAAAGCAACAATTGTTGAAATTGCTGGTATCGTTAACGGCCCAATTAGTGCTGAAGTAGTTAGTTTAGAAAGTAAACAAATGGTTACTGAAGCAGAAGCGTTAGCAAAGCTCCATAAAAACATTGTTATTAAAATACCAATGACATTAGAAGGTTTAAAAGCAGTGAAAATATTGTCAGCAAAAAATATTAAGACTAATGTAACATTAGTTTTTTCTGCTGCACAAGCGTTATTAGCCGCACGCAGTGGTGCTAGTTATGTTAGCCCATTCTTAGGAAGATTGGACGATATCGGGCAAAACGGGTTGTTATTAATTAAAGAAATTGTTGAAATTTTTAAAGCACACAATATTAAAACAGAAATTATTGCTGCTAGTATTCGCCATCCAATCCACGTTATTGAGTGTGCAAGAATTGGCGCACATATTGCCACTATCCCATATAAGGTTATTGAACAGATGGCTAAACACCCATTAACTGATGATGGTATTAAACGTTTTCTTAAAGATTGAGAAAGCGTGAAAAACGTTAAATAAAGATAATTAATTTACTCGACACTATATCAAGTTCTTTATTCTTCTAATTTGGTTATTTTATCAATTCGTCTAGTGTGACGATCACCGAGGAATGTTGCAGCCAATACGTGTTGGACAATATTAAAATTAGTGTTCTTATCAATAAAACGTGCTGATAAACATAAAACATTAATGTTGTTATGCTCGACAGCTAATGCGGCCATTTCTGGTTTAGCAATTGCTGTAGCACGAATTCCGTTTATTTTGTTAGCAGCGATTGCCATCCCAAAACCTGTACCACATATTAAAATGCCAAAACTATTTGGAGTGGTGACAACGGCTTCAGCAACTAACTTAGCATAGTCAGGATAATCAACCGATGTTTCGCTCGATGATGTACCAAAATCTTTTATTTCAAAATCATTTGCCTTTTTGATGAAGTTAATAACTTCATTTTTCATCTCCACCCCCGCATGATCAGCGGCAATAAACAGTTTTTTTATTTTCATTTAATTATTATATTTATTTAGTTTTGATTTGTTTTAAAACTTTATTGCCATCGATAGAACCTTGCCGTAAAATTATTTGCTTGTCTAAATCAATTATAGTTGACGGTGCGCCATATTTGATACGAAAATTAGCAAACAATATTTTATGAGAATTATTAAACATTTGTTGTGCCTGGGAAAAATTCTTAATTGGCTGGTGGTTTGATATATTGGCGCTGGAACTATAAAGATATGGATAATTTTTTAATATTAATAAAAGTTGTGGTTGATTAGGGCAACGATAACTAATACCTTTAATAATAATTGTTAATTTACCTGGTCAATATTTAGCAATAATTTTTTTATTGGAAGCGGATAGGGTTTTAATCTTGTTAATATCATTAACAAACTTAATTAACTTTTTTTCTTTGCTACGGTTTTTAATGTCATATATCGGTTTAGCTATTTTGCAAATTAACCCAGGGATAGTATCAGTAGGGAAACACACTAATCCGCCTTTATCTAATCATTTTCTAATTGCCAACAAGTTTTTTGTCTTTTCCATTATCGATTACCTATAAATTTTATTAATGAAAATTCTATTTTACGTGTTAATTTATCAGCAACCATTACACTTACTCTAACGCGTGAACCAACACAAAAACGTATTCCTTTTGTTTTTCCTACCAATTCATTGGTAGTAGCATTGTAAGTGTAATAGTCGCCAAGATTAGCAATTTTAATTAATCCTTCGATGGTGTTTGACAATTGCACAAAAATACCAAAAGAAGACACTGAACTTACTTGCCCATCATATTCTTCACCAATATGAAATGATAAGTATTCAGCAAATTTCATTTGCTCAACCGCACGTTCACAAGCTACTGCTCGCAATTCGTTTTTATTTGATAAGTTTGCACGTTCGTCTAATTGACTAGCCATATGCTTGCGGTTGCTATCATTCATCGTATTTTTAGCAAATTCATACATTCAAAAAACACGATGTACCATTAAGTCGGGATACCTACGAATTGGTGAGGTAAAGTGGGTATAGTCAATTAAGGATAAACCAAAATGTCCGATATTGTTTGTTGCATATTCGGCTTTTGCCATTGAACGCAACAACATCATATCAATTAGATCAAGATTTTTATTATCTTTATTGTCAGCAAGTCATCGTGAAATATCTTTAGAAGTTATAGTTTCGATATCGGTTGTTATTTTAAACCCAAGTTTCTTTGCTTCCATAGCAAAAGTTTTCAATCTTTCAATGTTTGGTTTATCGTGAATGCGATAAACAAATGGGTATTTTTTTTGTTTAGCGTAACGAGTAACAGCTTCGTTAGCGATAACCATGAAATCTTCAATCATGTGTTGGGCTGTGCCTGATTGATATTTGTCAATTTGAATAGGAACACAATTTTCATCGACTTTAATTGCCGCTTTGGGAACATTGAACTCAATGTAGCCACGTAAACGCTTTGCGTTGTCAAGAATTTTATGTAATGATAGTGCTTCTAATAACATTGTTTTTATTTCTTGGTTATCGTTTGGCAACGCATCGCGTTTGTCGAAAAAAGCGTTTACTTGATCGTAACTAAATCTTCGATGAGAATTAATTATTGACGGGTAAACCTTAATGTCAAGAACCTTACCTTGCTCATTGATAATTGTGTCGCAAGTTAAGGTTAAACGCTCTTGGTTTGGGACTAACGAACACAAATCATCTGATAATTTATGTGGCAGCATTGGGATAACGCGATCAACAAGGTAAATAGAACAGCCACGCGATAAAGCAATTTCGTCAAGTGGTGATTGATAGGCAACGTAGTGACTAACATCAGCAATAGAAACCGACAACAAATAATTGTTGTCAGATAATTTTTTAACATAAATAGCATCATCAAAGTCTTTACTTGTTGCCGGGTCAATTGTTACAATGGGAAGTTGGGTCAAATCCTTACGTATCGCTCTTTGCTGCTCATCAATGTTAATTTTTATTTTTTGTACATCGTCAATAATGTTTTGTGGAAAGGCTGGTTCAACACCATTATCGTAAACGATCGACATTATATCAACACCAACATCATCTTTATGCCCAATTATTCTTTCTAAATGCCCAAACGCTTTATTATTTTCAAACCGATCAATTTTAACTAATATTTTAGAGCCAACCGGTATTTGCCCATCGTGTTCTAAAACAATCTCTAAATAATTTTTTTCATTATCTGGTTTGATAACACGTTTATCATCAACCATGTCGTAAATACAAACAAAATAATCTTTTGCGTGTTTAAGCACTTTAAAAACAATCGCATCGATTAAAGGTTTATCGATTGGTTGTTTATTAACATAAAATAAAACAGTGTCACCATCTAATGCTCCATTTAAATTTTGCTTTTGTACAAAATATTTAGCCTTCTTTTCGTTAGGCAAACTAATAAATCCAGATTGGGAATAATTAACATTAATTATTCCTTCAATTAAATCCGATGGTTTAATATTAATCGTTTTGTTCAAACAATAACAACCCGTTTTGGTTTGATAAATTTTTTTATCAACTACTAATTCGTCAAGAACCTTGAGAACCAAATCTTGACGGTTAGTTAATTTGAGTTTTTTAACAATTAACCAACTAGGAATGGGACGATTATTCTCTTGGGTGATAATCTCAATGATGTCTTGTTTTAATTGTTGATAATCAAACATTACAGTTTAAGAACTTTAGCAAGGATCGCTAAAATAACAAGAATTACAGCTAATGTTAAAACAACAATTTGTAGCACCTTAACAATTCCTCGGTCTTTTGTTTTCTTAAACAATTCTAGATCTTGACCAATTATTTGTGACAACCCGGTGGTTGAACCATTTGACGATAACATTAAACCAATTAAAATACATAAAGCGCAAATTACAACTAAGACAATCATTATTGGTGTCATAGTTTAGTATTATATATTTATTTTTTTATTACAATAAATTAGTAATAATATTAAAAATGATTAAATGCAAGTTGCTAGGAATAGACTTAGACGGTACATTATTAAGTACTTTTAAGCATATTTCACGAACTGATATGAAATCGTTAAAAGAATATCAGACACTTGGTGGTAATTTTGTTTTATGTACTGGTCGATCAATTAATTCAACTTTTAATTATTCACGATTAATTGATAACAAAATGAACACGGCACAAAAATTTATTATTGCGTGTTGCGGTTCATATATCATGAATTTGACAAATTCAACGGTGAAAGAATATTTTATTCCCGATACTGTTGTTAGAAAAATTCATAATTACGTTTTAACTACTAATGGGAAAATAGCTCTTTGAGCTTATACAAAAGAATCGATTGACACCAATAGTGTCTTAGTAACTAAACATGTTTTTAATAACATTATAAAAATTTTTAAATCTTCAAAGTTAGTTCCATTAGTAGAAACCATTGAAGATTTGTCATCTTACAAATTAAATGTATTAGGTGTTAGCCCAACCCGCTTAAAAACAGCGTACGATTGATTAGTGGCTAATGTTGGTAATGATGTTGATATTTCTTATAGTCATAGGCGTTTAATAGAAATTACTCCCAAAGGGGTAAATAAAAAAACGGCTTTAGAATATGTTGCCAAGCAATTAAAAATTCCCCAAACACAAGTAGCGTATGTTGGTGATTCAAACAATGATGCTCCCGCATTAAAATGAGCACCATTATCGATAGCTATTGGTCCAAACAAAAAATTAATCGAAGTTGCTAAATATCATATCCGTAATAGGAAAAATTGTGTGACAGCAGCGATTAATAAATATGTTAAGGATGAAGCGTTGCAAATTAGTCTTGTTGCTAGCGATTTAGATGGTACATTATTTGACAAAAACACAACAATTATTCCAAGCACTTTACATCTAATAGAAAGATTTATTAATGAAAAAAATGGTTTTTTTGCTATTGCTTCAGGAAGAAATCTTGCTGATGTGTTATTAGTTTTAGATGAAATAGAAACTAATAAAACAGACAACTTATTTGCCATTACTTGTAATGGTGCAGCTGTTTATGATATTGCTAACAAAAAATGCATATTTAGTAAAACCATTGATTCGCCAGTTGTAAAAGAAATTATTGATTTATTTAACAATATGTTTGCTAACAAGCAAGAGAAATTCCTAGAAGTGTTTGCCCATTATGAAGAGAGCATGATATTTAATCGCCAACCATTAAATTCATATGTGATAAATCGTGAAGAACAAACTAATTTTTATAAAAAATATTCTCCACAAATAATTGAGCGTTATTGAGCACCGCGCAATGCGCAACAATTGGCAGATGAAGTTATTGCTAATGAAAAGATTTTAAAAATTTTGATTACCGTTCAAAACCAAGATGAGCGAGCAAGAATGATTGCTGCGCTTGATAAGTTTAAAGATCGAGTAACGATTTGCTCTAGTTCTGGTTTTAATATTGAAATTAATGCTTTGCACGTTTCTAAGGGTAGTGCTTTAGAAATTCTTTGCCATTATTTAGCGATTGATCCGAAAACGACAATCGCTGTTGGTGATAATTTTAATGATATACCAATGTTAGAATTATCACCTTACTCAGCAACGATGTTAGCAACACACGAAAAAGTAAAGAAAGCGGCGCACTATGTTTTTGATGTACCAAGCGGCGAGATCGTTGGTACGGCAATAGAAAAAATTGCTTTCAATAAAAACAATGAATAATAAAAATTATCTTGTTCTTAAAAACATAACTAAAGTCTATGATGATGGTTATGTTGCAGTCAAAGACATTAATATCTCAGTTAATAAAGGCGAATTTGTTACATTGCTAGGCCCAAGTGGCTGTGGCAAAACAACAATATTAAAAATTATTTCTGGTTTTGAATCACCAACTTCGGGTGGAGTGTATGTAAACGACATTGACATTCAAGACATGCCGATTAACCAACGACCAACCGCAACAGTTTTCCAAGACTATGCGTTGTTTCCTAATATGGATGTTTATCACAACATTGTTTATGGACTAAAAGCAATGTTAAAGATTTTACCAATCCCTGATGAAGCACAACAAGAGATTAATACTATCTATGAAAAGGCAGCAATTAAAGCGCACTATGAAATAAATAAATGCAACTTATCGATGCAAAAAGCCATTCGCCAACGATGAAAAGTAGACGAAAAATATAAAAAATACGAACAAATCTTTAGCATCCAAAATATTCGCCATGCGCAATTTGAATTACGCAATAAATTTTTATTAGCCAAGCTTAAGAAACATTGTGGTGAAGATGCCACATTTAAAATAAGCGCTAGCAATCGACGACGCGAACTAAATGCACTTATTCGCCAAAGAATATTTAAACAACCAGTGTTAATTAAATATTCTTATCTTGGCTTAAATCGTTGAGAGAAAGCATATTTAGAATTCCGTCGTTGATATTTTTATAAACAACTTATTGATCGCAAACACGATCTTTTACAAAATGAAATTAATAAATTGCAAAAAGAAATTTCTTATTGGGAAAACTACCCCACATATTGTAAAGAAGCTTATCTAAAGCAAAAATATAGTCGCAAGCTCAATGCGCGAGAAATCGCTGCGAAAGCAAAACACATCATTGATCTTGTTGGGTTAACTGGCAGTGAAAAAAAATATCCTAATGAATTATCTGGTGGAATGCAACAACGAGTTGCTTTAGCTAGAGCGCTTGTTGTTGAACCAGATATTCTCTTGCTTGATGAACCATTATCGGCTTTAGACTATAAGGTTCGTCAACAAATGCAATTAGAATTAAAGCGAATTCATAAAGAAGTAGGCATTACTTTTATTCTTGTAACTCATGACCAAGGTGAGGCATTATCACTTTCTTCAAAAATAGTTGTTATGTCAAAAGGAAGCGTTGAACAAATAGACACACCGAAAAGAATTTATGACACACCAAAAAATGATTGAGTAGCTTCATTTGTTGGGAAGGCCAATATTTTTGAAGGAGTTTATTTAAAAAATAAACGCGTAAGTTTTAATAATGAAGAGTTTAATGTAAAAGAAGAATTAAGTAAAAAAATGAGTCCAGGACAACAGGTGAAGTTTATCATTCGTCCTGAAGATATTAGAATTGTTGAGCAAAATAAAGGAATTATTAATGCACGTGTGGTTGAATCTGTATATAAAGGCGACACTTATTCTTTACGTTTAAAATGAAAAGAGCATTTAATCCTTGTTGAAACGCTTGAGTCATTACCACAAAATAAAGTTGTTGGCTTAGATTGGTTTGCTGAAAAAGTTCATATCATGACCGAGAAAAAGAAAAGGAACCCAAATGAATTCAAAATTTAAAAGTTCTAAAGCAAAATTACTAAAAAAGTTTTTCCTATTGCTTCCTTTTATATTAATCACATTAATCTTTATTATTATCCCGGTGTGTTTGGTTTTAGTTAAAGCTTTTATTCCAGCTAGTGGTGGAACAGTAGCTGATAACTGAGCGATTATCAATGGATTTATTTGACAAAAAATTTTTACTTCATTTATTGTTGCGCTGCTAACAACATTATTTTGTTTATTGATTGGTTTTTCATTTGCTTATCTTTTGTCAGGATCAAGAAGTAAAATTTTCAAAACTTTAGTTTTGTTTATTATAACCGCACCAATATGAATGAGTTTTTTAATTAAAATCGTTGGTTTAAAGTGTTTTTTTGATATTGTTGCTGGTTATGATAATTCAACCTACGGACATATTTGAACAATTATTGGATTGACATATGTTTATTTACCATTTATGATTTTACCTTTATACTCAGTGCTAAACGACATGCCACGCAATCTTGTTTATGCTAGTTATGATTTAGGTTGTTCAAAAACAAGAACATTAATTAAGGTTGTTATTCCTTATTGCCTTGGGGCGATGGTATCAGGCATTACATTAGTTTTTTTACCAAGTTTAACAACAGTTGGAGTGACTCAATTCCTCAATAATAGTACGGATGCATCGCTTATTGGCAACATTATTGCTGATATGGGTGACCAAGCATTAAGTAATAATGCTGCGATTGGTGCTGCTTCAGCAATATCATTAGTCATTGGCGCAATATTGATCGCTGGGTTTATCGGTTATGTTATTATCCGTAGGTTAGTGTTGAGAAAAAGGAGTAGTCATGGATAAGTCAAAAGCTAGTAGATTTTTTAAGAAATTCTATATCTACTTCGTTTTAATACTTATTTATTTGCCTTTGATCTTTATTGTTATTCTTTCTTTTTCCCAACCGACAGCCAAAGGAAATATTAATGTCAATTTTACAACACCAACATTTGTAAATTATTTAAATTTGTTTAAAAACGATGAGTTTCTAAACGGTCTAATGAACTCTGTTATTCTTTCAGTAATTGTCGTACCAATTTCATTAATTATTGGTTTAATTACATGTTTAGGGATATGAAAAGCAAGTAAAAGAACAAGAAAAATTGTCAGCATCATTAACACAACATCAATTAGCTCACCCGAAGTTATTACGGGAATTAGTCTCGCTTTATTGTTTGCAACAACATGAATTCCGCTAGGCTTAAATCTTGGTTTTGTAACGATTATCTTAGCCCACATTAGTTTTTGTGCACCGTATGCAATTGTTACAATTTATCCACGCATGGCAAAAATGAAAGAATCGATTGTGCTTGCTAGCTATGATCTTGGTCATTCACGAACAACAACATTATTTAAAGTCATCATTCCCTATCTAATGCCAGCGATTTTATCAGCAACCGCAATTGTTGTTGCCATGTCGTTTGATGATTTTATCATCACCTCCCTAGTTAATGGTTCAACTCAAACGATTGGTACATTAATTTATTCTACTCGTAAAGGCATTAAAGCATGAGTTGTCACTTTTGGCGCAATAACCTTAATCATCACTTTTATTGTTGTCTTAATAATGACTTTACGTAAATATTTTGTTTTAAAAAAGAATATCAAAGCAAACAATGAGAAAATCCGTTAGTCTTTTATCGTTACTAACTATTTTACCAACGACATCGTTTTGTTTATCGTCGTGTTCAGCAAATGCGATTGTTATTGCTAATTATGAAAGCTATATGAATACATTGCTTATCAATCGCTTACATAAATCTCACAATGTACAATTTGATTATTATCAAACTAACGAACAAATTGTAGGTAAG
The DNA here is from genome assembly GCA_031257095.1 of Mycoplasmataceae bacterium. Taxonomy (GTDB): domain Bacteria; phylum Bacillota_I; class Bacilli_A; order Mycoplasmatales; family Mycoplasmoidaceae; genus Malacoplasma_A. The sequence continues at coordinate 13,932 of JAIRPI010000012.1, forward strand.
TTTGCTAAAAATTATGATATCGCTTTCCCTTCATCGTATACGGTGTATGAAATGATTAAAAATAATTTGGTAGCTAAATTGGATTGAACAAAATTTAATTTAATGTCTAACCCTGAACGTTATCCTAGTTTGTCTCAAGAAAAAATTACTAATGCCAAACCACTTAGTATGTATACTAGTGCAGCTGAACAAGCAAATGATTTAACTAATGCCATTAATCTTTTTGCTGACCCCGTTAGAGAAGTCATCAATATTTTTGACACTTATGGGCATACCCAACAATATTACAACAACGAGACATCCATTCTTGATTACAGCATCCCTTATTTTCACCAAGATTGATTGTTCGGTTATACTGGGCAAGCAGATCAGGATCTTGATAATCCAAATATATCATGGTTTGATGCTTTACAATACATTATGCCTAAGGGCAGTCAACAATTATCAAGGTTTAAAAAAGATGGCAATCATCCGCGATTAGCAATGATTGATGATGGTCGTTCAGTATATGATTTTGCTAATATTGTGCGATGCGAAGAATACAATAGTAGTCATAGTAGTCAAGTGCGAGTTGGTGTTAATCCGCCAAATAATAAAGCCTCTAAACAAGAAATTACTAACTCATATAATGCGCTAACACAATACTGCAAACCAAATAATTTCTTCTTGAACACCGATTCACAACAAGTTTTATATGCCCTAGGTACTGAAGGTGTTAATGGAGCATTTTCTTATACGGGCGACATTTTATATGCACTAGAAGGTGCTGGTAATGATGATTATGCAGAACATTGAAACCAAAATAATTTTCATATTGTCCACCCAGCAGATACACTACATTGTATGGATTTATTAGTCTTAAATAAAAAAGATCAACAAAAACAAAATCTTTATGATATTGTTAAAACCATTACTTTAGAAGGCGCTAGCGCTTATAGTTCGCCTGATAAAGAAGACTTTATTGGTAAGAAAGATGGTGATGAATTTAGTTATGGGCCAATGCTAAATTTTGATGCGGTTGCTTACACACCACCTTTATATAGTGTTTATAAATATTGTAATAACGAGAATAATAATTATTTCTCAAGAGATTTAGCATGAACAAATGTTGCGAAAATCAAATTAGCACAAAACATATTGCAACTAAACACGAACGAGCGTTCAAGCGATTGTTATGAACATCTATTAGATAGCACAACAAAAATGTTTATGACCATTGATTGATATCAAAGTCGTGAGAAGTTTTAAAAATTAATTTTAGCGTCACACATAAACTACGCTCAATAAATAGAGAAGAATTATTGGTTAGCTACTATTTAGGAGCTCTTAAAACGCCAGCTTGAATATTATATTCAAGAACATCATCCACTCTATCTAAACGTTTTTCAACTTTAATCATGCGGGCTTTTAGATTGCTGATATCAGATTGAATTGTTTTGATATCATTTCCTTGCTCATCTATCTTTTTAATTACTACTTGGTTAAATTCGCGTTGTTCTGTTCAACGTGCATCATTCCTTTTTTCAAATTCTTGAAATCATTTAGGAGCGCCGCGTGGAGGTCTTGGTTTATAGCCACTATCATGGTGACCATCTGAACCACCACCTCTAGATTCAGGCACAAAAGTAAGCCTGTCGCCGACTCTTACTGGATTATGATCAGCTTTCTGTAGTGTACCTTTAATCACCTTTTTCATTTGTCTATATTATACCAAATGTAAAAATGTTGGTTTTTCATTGAAGAGTTTTGACATAAGAATAAATGAAAATTTATTGACACGATTAAAAGTGTATAAAGAAATTATTAGTGATAATTTTGCAAAAGAAAGTTCCATAAGATTCTCTTGTGAAACTTCTTGATAACCAAGTCTCTATTTAAACTTAGTTTAATGGTGGAGGATATGGGATTCAAACCCACAACCCCCTGAGTGCAAATCAGGTGCTCTATCGTTGGAGCTAATCCCCCATGGCGGCCACAACAGGGATTGAACCTGTGACCAACCGGTTAACAGCCGGTTGCTCTACCGCTGAGCTATGTGGCCAGTGGTGGCTTCAGACGGATTTGCACCGCCCACACGCAGATTTTCAGTCTGCTGCTCTACTACCTGAGCTATGAAGCCTGGTGGACCTTACAGGACTCGAACCTGTAACCAACCGATTATGAGTCGGGGGCTCTAACCAATTGAGCTAAAGGTCCGTGGTAGCAGGGGTGAGGTTCGAACTCACGACACCCCGGGTATGAGCCGAGTTCTCTGACCAACTGAGATACCCTGCCACTGGTCGGGAAGACAGGATTCGAACCTGCGACCCCCTGGTCCCAAACCAGGTGCTCTACCAAGCTAAGCTACTTCCCGATAGGTATGATAACACGATGTTTGTGCTCATACCACAATGTAGTAATATGATTATATAATAAATAAATTAATGAACTCGCTAAATCTTATCGAACAAATAAATAAAGTTTTGTTTGATACGATAAGTAAGGAAACAAAATTCATTTTAGAGTATAAAATTGATTTATCAACAATCGTTATCAAAACCGAAAAATCACGTGACCAAAAATTTGGTGATTATTCGACGAATGCAATAATGTTGCTAGGATTTGATCAGCAAAAAACAATGGATTTTGCGAACATTATTGCTCATAAATTACTCTTAAAATTTTTTTATAAAGTTGAAGTGGTTGCTCCTGGTTTTATTAACATGTGAGTTAATAATTACGAAAATTTTAATGTAATTAATGCTATTGAAAATCAAAAAGAAAAATTTGGTTGCTTACCAAAAACAAAATTACTATACAATATTGAATTTGTGTCAGCAAACCCGACAGGTTTATTACACATCGGTCATGCACGCAACGCTGCTATTGGTAACACACTTGTAAATATCTGAAAGACATGTGGAATTAATGTTAATACCGAATATTACATTAATGATGCTGGTAATCAAATTGACTTGTTAGGCTATTCTACTTGCGTAAGATATTTACAAGCGTGTGGAAAGCAAATTGAGTTATTACCAGAAGCCTATCACGGGCAAGAAGTTATTGATATTGGCAAACAATTGTTTAAAGAAGTTAACAACAAATATTTAAATGTTAAACTAATTGAAAATCGAATTGAAGATAAAGAAATTAGCGCTTTTTTTAGCAACTATGCGAAAAAATATTTATTAGAAATTATCAAACAAACACTAAAAGCGTTTGGTGTCACTTTTGACATTTGATCAAGTGAGCAAACTATCAAAGATTCTGGTTTGATTGAAAAAACATTGAATGCTTTGAAAGAATATACTTTTGAAAAAGAAGGTGCGTTATTTTTAAAAACTACGCAATTTGGTGATGATAAGGATCGCGTATTAATTAAATCAAACAAGACCAACACTTATTTTTTACCAGATATTGCCTATCATGTTTTGAAATTATCACGTGGTTATAATAAGATTTTTAATATTTGGGGAGCGGATCACAAAGCTTATAGCCAAGATATAAAAATCGCTATGGAGATGCTTGGTTTTAAAGCAGAAAAAATAGAAATTTTAATTATGCAAATGGTGCGTTTGGTAAAAAACAAACAAGAGTTTAAAATGTCCAAACGTTCTGGTGTGTCATTAACGGTTCAAGATTTATTAGACACGATTGGTAAAGATGCGGCCCGTTGATATATGGTTGCGCAAGCAATGACAAGTCATATCGAAATTGATGTTGACAAAGCAACAAAGAAATCCAACGACAATCCGCTGTATTATGTGCAATATGCTTATGCACGTATTAACCAAATGTGTGCAAAGGCAAGTTATGAATTGCCAAAAAATTTTTATTTGTTAACTAATGATTATGAACGCGACTTAATTGGTTGATTAAATATCTACCAACCAACATTAATCGCAATAAGCAAATCGTGTGAAGTGCACAAACTTTGTGGATATTTATTAAATTTAGCAAGAAGTTTCCACGCTTTTTATACGAACAATATTATCATTGATAAAAACAATGAACCATTAAGTAGTCAAAGATATTATTTGGCAAAAGCAGTAAAACAAGTAATTGCTAATGGTTTAAAATTAATTGGTGTTAGTGCTTGAGAAAAAATGTAAATTAAACCATTTTTTTGTGGTCAACAATTTTATCGTATTCAGCAGCAGTTACATAACCAGACATAATCGCTGCTTCCCGCAAAGTAAGATTTTCTTTTGTTGCTAGTTTAGCAATGTAAGCAGACTTTTCATAACCAAGCTTAGGAACTAAAGCCGTTACAAGCATTAATGAATTTTTTACTAAAAAGTCCATACGCTCTTCGTGAATGACTATTCCTTTCACACAATGAATGTTAAAGGAATTTATCATTTGGCTAAACAATGTAACAGATTGGATAAAGTTTTGCATTAGGATTGTACCAAATGTATTTAATTCAAAATTACCTTGACTTGCTAAGAAAGTGATTGTCGCATCATGTCCCATAACCTGGGTGCAAATCATTGACATCCCTTCACATTGTGTTGGATTAACTTTCCCAGGCATTATTGAACTACCAGGTTCGTTTGAAGGTAAAATAATTTCGTTAAATCCACTCCGTGGACCACTTGCTAAAAATCTTACATCTTGGGCAATTTTGTATAAGTCGCATGCCATTGCTTTAATTGCTCCGTGACAATAAACAAAAGCATCTTTTGATCATGTGCCATGAAATTTATTAGATGTTAAGAAAAATTTATTGTTCTTTAAAATTTTCCTTAAATAACTAATACCATATTGGTCAAACTTCTTTGGCGCACCAAAGCCAGTACCAACTGCTGTTCCACCAAAATTTGTTTCATAAAAAGATTGGCTCGCATTTAAAACCATTTTCCTTGTGTTTATAAGTGCGTGCTTTCAACCACTAACTTCTTGCCCAAAGGTAATAGGGAGTGCGTCTTGAATATGCGTACGTCCCATTTTAATTATTTTCATTGCTTTTTTTTCTAGCTTATCAAATGAAGCAATTAGATTATCGACAGCTGGTAATAACTCGTGTTCAACTAACCATAATGCACAAATATTCATGGCAGTTGGATAAACATCGTTGGTGCTTTGGGACATATTACAGTGGTCGTTCGGATGAATTAGTTGTTGACGCGCAATTTGGTTAGCACGGTGAGCAATTACTTCATTAACATTCATATTCGTTTGGGTGCCACTACCAGCCTGGTATGCTTTGGTTGGAAAGTGCTCATCCAATTTACCATCAATAATTTCTTCACAAACTTTTTTAATTAAGTTGGCACGTTTAAGATCAAGCTTTTTGCATTGGCAATTAGCACTTGCAGCCGCTCATTTATAAGCAGCAACGCCACGAATTAATTCCAAATGAACTATTTCTTTTCCAATATTAAAATTAATTAAACTTCGTTGTGTTTGTGAACCTCATAACTTATCTTTTGGGACATTAATTTCTCCCAAAGAGTCATGTTCTTTCCGTAAATTACTCATAAATAATTAAAATTATTATAGAATATTATATACTATATCAATGTTAAATAAAGTAATTATTGAAGGAATTGTGGCGCGTTCACAATGAGGAAAAGAAGAAAAAAAATGTTTTTTTGTAACAATTAAACAAGAAAGAAAAGTGAATAACTATACGTGAGCTTCTTACTTTTCTTTATTCGCTAACCAACCAGTAGCTGACCAATTAGCCGAAATTGTTGAAAAGAATCAAAATGCGCACATTACGGTGGAAGGTTCATTAAAAACGTATCGTGCAAAAGACAACACCTATAAAACAACCATCCAAGTAGAAAAAATCATCCCCAACGAAACAAAATAAGAGTAAATATGAATTGAGTAAATAAAGTAGAATTATCCGGAACCATTAGAGAAATAAATACAACCCCCCGTGGTGGTTGTTTTATTAAACTAGAACAAATTAATAATATCATTGCCTTAGATGGCACCCCAATTGAGAAGCGTCGTTTATTTGAAATGATGCTTTCTAGTGATAAAGCAGAAATTATTAAAACCCTCCAAAAGGATCAAAAAATTAGCATCCGTGGAGTATTAACCACTTTTTTAGATAAAAGGGTGACCGATTTCAAATTGTGAAAAACAATGATTGAAGTCAATGAATTAACTATTCTCGAATAGCGGATTATGGAAATTAATCGTGAACTACAACAATTAGGAGCAATCCTATTAGCTAAATCAGTACTGGATTTATATCCAGAATCAAAAATTGTTCAAAGTAAATTAGATGAATTTGGTTTTGATTATCTTTTTGATTTAACCGCACCACTAGCAATGAATGATTTAAATAAAATCAAAAAGCAAATGCAAAAAAATATTGATAGCGCTTTAAAAATTAGTTATGAATCAGTAAATAAAACAACTGCCAATCAATATTTTTTAAACAATAATTACAAAGAACATTTCATCAGTGAAACCAAAGATAATATTGAATTAATCAAATTAGGCGACAAATTTGTTGACTTGTGTAGGAAACTTAATTTTGATAAATTAAGTGTAATTAAAGCCATAGAATTAGATAACATTTCTGGCATGTATTGATTAAATAATGCTAACAATAAACAATTAACTGCGATTCACGGTGCAGTATTTAGTTCAAGTGATGAACTTAATAAATTTGTTGAATTTCGTAACAACCTTAAAGCATCTGATCATCGTGTTGTTGGTAGTCAATTAGAAATTTTTACCTTTGATCCACTAATTGGGCAAGGTTTACCGATTTGGTTGCCAAATGGTGCAGATATTATTTATGAAATCAATTGCTTTATTCATGACTTACTTATTGCCAATGGTTATATGTTTGTTAGTTCACCTATATTAGGTACTAAACAACTATATATTACCAGCGGCCATTGAGCACATTATCGTGAAAGCATGTTCCCAGAAGTGCAGGTTGAAAAAGAAGAATACGTATTAAGGCCAATGACTTGCCCACACCATTTAGTGGTTTATAAACTAAAGCCACGTTCATATCGTGAGTTACCTTTTAGAATTGCTGAAAATGCAATTTTACATCGTTATGAAACTTCTGGTTCATTAACAGGTTTAGAACGAGTAAGAACTATGCAATTGATTGATACACACGTTGTATGTAGTTTAGACCAAATTAAAAAAGTGGTGCAAAAATGTTATCAAATAATTGAAACTGCTAGTAACGCTTTTAATATTAAAATTCATTCTGTTGTTTTAGCGCTGCATGATGCTAAAGATGCCGAAAAATATTTTAATGATGAAAAACAATGAGCACACGCAGAAAATACGCTCGAGAAAATTGTTAAAACCCTAGGTATTAACTACGAACGAAAAGTTGGTGATGCCGCATTCTACGGTCCAAAGATTGACATTCAAGTAAAAAATGCTTTAGGTAAAATTATTACTGCTTATACTGTGCAATTGGATTTCTTATTACCAGAACGTTTCCAATTAGAATATATTGATGAAAGTGGAAAAACACAACGCCCAGTATTAATTCACGCTAGTGTTGTTGGTACATTGGAAAGATTTATGGCAATATATCTAGAACAAACAAAAGGTGTATTCCCATTATGAATTGCACCAATTGGGGTAATGATTATTCCCGTTAATAATGAAAATCATTTAAAATATTGCGAGCAATTATGTAAGCGTTTATTAAAAGCTGGTATCAAAGCTAAAGTCGATAGTCAAGATGATCGCCTCGCGAAAAAAATTCGTGATGCGCAAATTAAGAAAATACCTTACCAATTAATAATTGGTGATACTGAAGTTGCTAACAAAACTATCACTTATCGTAAATATGGTCAACAAGATTCGCCTAATATAAACATTAGTGGTTTTGTTAAAATGCTTAAAGCAGAAATTAAAAACAAAAAATAATGGCTGATGCACAGTTCTCGAAGATTTTTGTTTTTGACATCAATCCTGGGACAAATTCCATCACTAATGAATTAGTTGTTGGTAAATTAGCGCAAGTATTGAAAAATATTTGCTTATACCAACACGTGGTTATTGTTGCCCATTCAAACTTATCAGTATTAATCAAAATGGTTAAAGATGCTGGGATTACTAATGGCTTTATCATTTCCGATCAAGGAGCGCGTGTCTATCACATTAAATCAAAAAAATTAATTTATGATAATGCAATTTCTGACGATAACGTACAAGCCATTATTCATTTTGGAATAATGAGTGATGCATTAGTGGTTTTATCAGGAACTAATTTAGAACACGCATACTCGTTTAATGTGTTAAACTCGATTGATTTAAACAAAAAACACTATATCCCTTTAGACTATAGTAGCGATTACCAAACATTTAGTCGTTTTGCTAAATCAACGAATATTTATAGTGCAATGGTTTATTTTAAAAATAAAGATGCAGTAGTAAACATTGCAAAATTCTTCCAACAAATTTCTTTAGATTGGGATTTTAAAGTGCACCAACCGTTATCATCTTTCTTTGTTATCACAAACAATTGTGATTCTAAACATAATGCGATTTTAAAAATAATGGAACATGTCAATATCCCAAGCAACGATAACGTTTTTTATTATTCGTTAAATGAAATTGACGATTATTGCATGCGTTTATTTAAGAATAGTTTTGTTTGTCATGAGTATGCCCCACAAACAAAATTCTTTACAAAAATGGACTCGCATTTTAAAGTTGATGCATTAATTCATGACTTGCGCGAACGCTTTTTTGTTGGCGTAATTGACGAAAAATCACAAGCTAACACTACGGCAATTATTGACACTAAAAAACTACGGACAATAATGAGTGATAGTGAAACTAAAAAAAGTTAGTCTTGTTTAATCGCTGACACTGGGCATGTACCAACACATGCCCCACAACCAACACAAACTTCTTGGTTAATTACTGCTTTATCACCTTCAATTTTAATTGCCCCAACCGGACATGATGCTGCGCATGCACCGCAGCCAATACAATCTGCATGATTTACTTTTGCTTTAGACATAGAATGATTATATAAATAAATATTGTGGATTTTTATTGTTCAATAGGCATATGTTTATATAATAATGAAGATAAATTATGCCTTTAGAAACATTAGTAATGTCGGACACGAACATGTTCGATATTCTTATTATTGGTGCGGGTCCAGCGGGATTAACCGCCGCAATATATGGAGCAAAAGCCGGATTAAAAACTGCATATATTGAACAATCAACACCGGGTGGGAAATTAATTAGTATTGACCGCATCAATAATTTACCAGGTTTTGAGAATATAAGTGGTCCTGATTTAGCAAAAAGATTGTACGAACAAGCAACCGAAGCAGGTGCTTTTTATATTTCTGGTAAGGTTGTTGATGTTTGTGATAAAAAAGGATACCGGGCAGTCTTTACTGACAATGGGGTTACTTATTTTTGTCGTGCTTTAATTGTTGCTAGTGGTATTAATGATGAAAAAATAGATATTAAAGGCGCAAAAGGATATGCGAACAAAGGTTTAAGTTACTGCACCACATGTGATGGTGCTTTAGCAAAAAATAAAGTTGTTGCTATTGTTGGATATAACGAACAAGCAATTAATGATGCTTTATATATGGCTAACATTGCGAAGCGAGTTTTTTTAATTTCAAAAACTGATTTATCCGATTTCCGGGCTGGGTTATTGAAAATAAATGTCAATGCCAAAATTAAAAAATACCTACAATATAACTGCGTTGCGATCGAAGGCGATGGACAAGTAATTAATGCAATTACCATTGAATCGTTATTTTCCAAAGAACAAGAAAAAATTGCTGTGGATTTTATTTTTATTGCTAATGCTAAACCACAAACGCTAACATATTTATCACAATATCACGACATCGTAACAAATGCAGGTATTATAAGTGTTGATGCTAACAAGCAAACAGGAGCAAGTGGCATTTATGCTATTGGCGATATTTCACGAAACGATCCACACCAAATTATGTTAGCCATGGGTGATGCTTCAGTTGCTGTCGCAGCAGCGATTACATATATTCGTGAGAATTTCAAATAATTTTAATGATTACTTTTTCTGAAAAAATAAAAACTGAATTAATCCAAAATAATTACACTAGTAAACAATTAACGGCAATTTTACAATCATATTTCATAAATAATGTTGAAGAAGTTATTTATAACAATAAAACACAATGAAATATTAGTACCCAGTTTAATAAAATAATTTTGTTTTTAAATCGCTCCTTGCACAAATTGTATAAGGTTGATATGTACAACGAATATTCAAATATTAGCAATTTTAATAAGCGTCGTACATATCGAATTATTATTAATAAACCTTATGAAACAATAAATAGATTTTTACATATTGATCATGATGTATCAAAGCTTAAAAACCAATCACTAAACAAAGAATTTGTGATTGGTGCATTTTTAAGTGCTGGGAGTATTAGTTCATTAAATAATAGTAAATATCATTTAGAAATAACTTCGTTAAAATTAGACTATTTAAGGCATTTACAAACAATTCTTGTTAGTCTGAATTTTTATCCAGTAATTATTAAGCGCCGTTCGCGTTGAGTCCTCTATATTAAAAAGATGCTAGAGATTAGCGACTTTCTAAAATTTATTGGTGCAACAGAAGCAATGCTAGAATTTGAAGACAAAATATTATCGCGTGATTATTACACAAACTTAAAACGAGCAAATAATTTAGATTTGGCTAATTTAAATAAATTAACACAAGCTAATTTACAACAAATTAAAATGATTCAAAAGGTTTCACACACATTAAAATATAAAAAACAGTGTGATAAGTTTAAGTTTTTTTGCTCAATTCGTTTGAAATATCCACAACACTCACTAAAACAGCTAGTGACAATTTTTAAAAATGAGTATGGTGTCATAATCACCAAAGCGGGGATAAACTATTATGTCCGTGTTTTGCGTAATCTAGCAAAATAACAACCTTTAAGTAAGAAATTGTAGAAATTCAACGACTTTGTATTAATTGTATAATTATATATACTATATATTGATATACAATGGAAACAAGTCAAACAAAAAAACAAGTAAATAAGAAAAAGATATTATTTGGTTGTTTAAGTGCCGTCGGTGCTTTAGTATTAATTGGGGGGGGTGTAGGAATAGGTTATGGTATTTGATATCACCAACACAAAGAAAATAAATTTATTGAAAAAGCAATACCAATTACCAATGAATATTATGGATTTAACGGTGACAATATAACAGGTTTTTCACAAGATGTTGTTGCAAACCCTTCGCTATTATCATCATTTAATACATTAGATTTACATAGTAAAGACATTGATGGTAATGCTAGTTTTTCGCCAAGGGTTTTCAACGAATGGAAATGTTTAAAAGTATCACTTGCAAGTGCTACATTCCATTTTAATAGTGATGGTCGAAGTGGATATGAAGTGTTTACTGATTGCTACCTTGCATCAGTCATTCAATTAGATTTAACAGATGCTGATTTTGCTTCTTCTATATCAACAGATCTTCCATCTTATACTGGTGATGTTTTCACGGCAGACTATACTTTTGGCTATGCCAATTTCTCTTCTTTAACATCTCTTGATTTATCTGGAACTGTGTTTGCAGCTAGCGGAATGACTTCTGGTGATGTTTACACGGCATCTAATACTTTTAACTATGCCATCTTTTCTTCTTTAACATCTCTTGATTTAACTGGAGCTGTGTTTGCTGTAGGTGAAATGACAACTTCTGGTATGGTTAACACGGCAAGTTTTACTTTTATGAGTGCCGTCTTCTCTTTTTTAACAACTCTTGATTTATCTGGAGCTGTGTTTGCTGTAGGTGAAATGACAACTTCTGGTGATGTTCACACGGCGTATGGTACTTTTAGCTCAGCCATCCTCTCTTCTTTAGTAACTTTTAATTTATCTGGAACTGTGTTTGCTAGTAGTGGAATGACAACTTCTGGTAATGTTTTTACGGCATCTTATACTTTTGCTGGCACCAGGCTCTCTTCTTTAACATCTCTTGATTTATCCGGTGTTTTGTTTGCTGTAGGTGAAATGACAACTTCTGGTGATGTTTACACGGCATATTATACTTTTACCTCAGCCAACCTCTCTTCTTTAACATCTCTTGATTTATCTGGAACTGTGTTTGCAGCTAGCGGAATGACTTCTGGTAATGTTTACACGGCAAACTATACTTTTGACTTTGGCAGCTTCTCTTCTTTAATAACTCTTAATTTATCTGGTGCTGTGTTTGCTGTTGGTGAAATGACAACTTCTGGTGATGTTCGTACGGCATATTATACTTTTAACTATACCACCATTTCCAACTTATCGTCTTTGTATTTACCGCAAAATCAAACAAACCAAACATGAGATGGGACTTTTAATGATTCTACCTATCCATCTACTGGCGGAACTGTACATTGAAGTGATTATAATGCTACTACCCCTAATAGACCAAGCGGCTGAACTGAAGAATGGTTTGAAGATTGAACCTGAACTGCTCAATAAATAACAACATTTAAGTAAGAAATTGTAGAAGTTCAACGACTTTGTTCTAATTATATATACATATAATACATATAGGATATACAATGGAAACAAGTCAAACAAAAAATAAAGCACAAAGAAATAAAAAGATCTTATTTGGTTGTTTAAGCGCCATCGGTGCTTTAG
>JAIRPI010000005.1 GCA_031257095.1 Mycoplasmataceae bacterium
TCAATAATTTGTTTCCTATATTCACTATCAACATTGTGGTTATGCTTTTGTAAATGCAAAAAATGATTTGTCCTTAATATCCCAAATCTATTGACAAGCACTCAACTTTCTTTTTTAACTCCGCCTTGTGTTCATTCTCTTACTTTAATAGACATATTAGGCGTTAATGGTTCGGGATGACTAGACATCTCAATGTAAACTATTCTTTTACCTAATATTTTTTGATCAACTACAAAAGCAATAATTGGTCTTTTGTTTTTATTCTCAACGTCTTTGTAGTTTTTACCTAAATCGTATTTATCATGTGCTCATCGCACTTCTCATCTACTAACTTACATATTTGATGCTTGGGGTTTTCACCCCGGGGCCAAAGCCATAATGCTAAGGCGATATAAGTATACAAAAAGACAATTAGTAATTGTCAACCTGTATCCATAATCATTTTATTTTTTCTTTCTTATCCCTCACACAACTAATCAAAACCATAACCAACAATTTTATATATAATATCTATCCAACAATTGTTGGCGTAGCAAGTGGAAGAGCATAAAAAACTCGTTAAACCACGTAGGCATATCGAATTAAAAAGGAAGTATAGTTGTGGCTGCAAAGAAAACAATAACAAAAAAGGCAAGAATTCAATTACTAGGGTCACAGGCACGTCCTGGACCAGCATTAGCATCTTATGGTATTAATATGGCAGAATTTACCAAACAGTTTAATGATAAAACCAAAACGGCGGCTGGTGTTCCGTTTACTGTAGAAATTACTGCATTTAGTGATAAATCATTTTCATTTATCATTTTAGGAACACCCGTTTCTTATTTAATTAAGAAAGAATTAAAAATTGAAAAAGGTGGAAAAAATCAATTAACCGATAAGGTTGGTGAATTAACAAAAGAGCAAGCGCTAAAAATTGCTAACCAAATATTACCATTTACTAATGCATATGATGAAAATGCGGCATTAAATTTAGTTGCTGGTACATGCAAACAAATGGGCGTTACTATTAAAGGTGTAAGTTTAACGCCAAAAAAGGATAAGAGTAAATAATTATGAAACATGGTAAAAAATATTTAGAAGTTAAAAAATTAGTTACAGCAAATAAAGTATATCCAATTGCTGAAGCAATTGGCTTAGCTAAGAAAACTGCTTACACAAAGTTTGATCCTTCTATTGAATTAGCAATTAAGCTAAATGTTGATACAACGAAACCAGAACAACAATTACGTGGAGCGGTTGCTTTACCTCATTACTTTGGTAAAACACAAAGAATCTTAGTTTTAAGCGATGATATTACTACTGCACAAGCGAAAGAAGTAGGAATTGATTATTTAGGTGGAAAAGATCGTATTGATGAAATTAAAGGTGGATGATTAGACTTTGATTTAATTATTACTTCACCTAAATATATGCCAGAATTATCAAAGTTAGGTAAAGTATTAGGACCAAAGGGTTTAATGCCTAACCCTAAGTTAGGGACTGTCACACCAGATGTTTTAAAAGCAGCGATTGAATTTAAAAAAGGTAAAGTTAATTACCGTACTGACACTTATGGTAACATCCATGTAGTAATTGGTAAAGCATCTGCCGCTGTTGAAAAAATAGATGCTAATATTAAATTCTTTTTAAATTTTATTGCCGCTAAACGTCCTTCAACCGTTAAAGGTGAATTTATCCAAAAAGCATATATATGTTGCTCAATGGGACCTTCGATTAAAATTCAATTTAATAATTTAGGGTAATACCAAGTTGCTTATAAAGCAATATCAATTTTAAGCACTAACAACTTTCTTCTTACGCAAACTTACTCAACCAACAATTGTTGTAATTGATGAAAGAATAATACAAATAGCAAAAAGGACTACAGGAATATACATGAACCAACTAGCTATTTTCATACATGTATAGAAAGTTTTTCAACCACCCGTGCCAATAGTTATTATTGTTCCAGTAATTGATAACGATAAACCAAGTACGGCGACACAAATTTCCATAATAAGAGCAATAACAATAACAATAATACCAATAATAAAGTTCGACACAGTTAAACCAATTATTGCTTTCCCACCACCATTCTTACGAAAACGAATAGCCATAGCAAAACAAATAATTAGTAATATCAAGTATGCGGACGATATAATTGCTAAAGCCGTCGATAATTTACGCGTGGTTGAAACGCCGCTGGCATTGGCATCTATTGTTGTATCAGTTGCTTTCTTTAGATTATGGTATGCAGTAACAACAGACTTTGCATAACAAATCATTAGCACTCATACAACTATTGCAAATAATAAAGTAATCGTTATTCATATATTTGTTTTTAAAGCAGAAGGTGGTTTTAAGGGCATAGAAAAATTATATTTAATTTTTTTGTTGGTGTTCTTACGACTAAAAGTCAAGAAAATAGAGTTTCCTAATTCAAAAGTAAACTTCTTAGAAAATTAGGTTAATCTTAATATAATATTTATATAGTATGTTTAAACCACAATCAGTCACAACAAAAAAATCAAAAGGATGAAAAATCTTTTTAGGTATTTCGTCTGCTACTATTCTTGCCACAGGAGTTGGCGTAGGATTATCATCTTGTGGATCAAAACCAACAGAAACAAAATTCAGTGTTTCTTGTGAAAATCCAAATTTAATTTTTAATACACCTGATACTTTATCATTAACTTGAAAGGCTGCTAATTTTACTCCAACTTCTATTACTTTAAAAGATGGTGATGGTGATCCTAATTGAACTTTAACTGGTGGAACAAATTCAACGCTAACTCTTGAAAGAAAAAAACAAAATTTGTGGTTGGGTACATATGATGTCACATTAGTTGCTAGTAATAATACAACAGAAAAAGAAGCAACTATTGCTGTGAAAGTTTTTGTTCCACTACCAATTGATAAATATTTAGCAATCAAAACAGATGATTCAATCATCAATGGTAACATAACTACCACATTAGATTTAAATTCACATTTAAATCAACTATCTCTAAAATATTTATATATTCCAGCAAATTCTACTCTTGAAACTTTGAAATGTGCGCAGAACCAACTCACATCGCTTGATGTTTCAGGTTGCGAAAAGCTTGAGTGATTGGATTGTTATGAGAACCAACTCACATCGCTTGATGTTTCAAGATGTTATATGCTTGAATATTTGGATTGTTCTACGAACCAACTTGCATCGATTGATGTTTTAAAATGTACTAACCTCACTTCATTGTATTGTAAGTCAAACAACATCACATCTTTAGATTTATCAAATAATATCCTTTTATGTAAACAACCACCATATGATGAACTGTGGTGTTGTGCCAACCATAACCTCAATTCTATCAAATTACCAAACACTACTAATAATTTGTCTTTTAGTTGAGCATGATTGACAGATGACTGTGCAAACGATGGTACTGTGCAAAAAGCAGCTAACACAACTATTGGTGGTACTAAACCAACTAATTGAACTGAAGTTCCTTATTAAATTTTACATATTGTAAAAGTTTAGTTAAATGTCTTGTCAATAAACTTGTTATTGATTGTGTAACATATATTATTTTTCCTTTCTTAAAAAAATAGGTGTTGAGCCATTAACCTTATGATTATTTAGAATGTCAAATTCTAAAAGATTATCTCATAAAATATCAGTAGGTTTAAAATTCATTTGATCGCAAATAATTTTAGTTGCATTTGTTAGTATTGGCTGAAGCAATGTCGTAATAACTCTTATTGCATTAGCAACAATGAATAATAAATTATTTAGTTCTTCGGTTTCTTTGTTAGCAAATAAAGTCCATGGTTTGGCATCTTGAATAAGTTTATTTACTTCGCATGCTAAATGTTTAGTTGCTGCTAGTACTTCTTTAATGTCATAAGCATCAATGAAATTATGAACACTAGCAATTGTTGATTTTATTAAGTCAACAATTGCTTGTTGTGGTTTAGTAAATGGTTTGTTGGCCTTACACACGATGTTATTTGTGTATTTGCTAGTCATTCCTAAAAAACGCGAAACAAGGTTACCATAAATATTAGCCAAATCATTGTTATAAACATTGATAAATGATTCACGTGTAAATACACCATCTTTTTCAATGCTAATTTCAGCCATTAAGTAATATCTTAATGCATCGGGACCAAATTCTTCAATATAAGCAATGGGATCAATTACATTGCCTAATGATTTAGACATTTTACCTTGGTCAGTGATAATTCAGCCATGAGAAATTACTTTTGATGGTAGACGTAAATTTAAACATTTTAACATTATTGGTCAATATATACAATGAAATCTCGTAATTTCTTTGGACATTAAATGAACTACTTCGCATTGTTCATCATGCCAATATTTCTTAAACAATGAGTCATCGCTAGTTTTATAACCTAAAGCAGTTAAATAGTTTAATAAGGCATCAATCCAAACATAAATTTTATGTTTGGGATTAGAAATTACTGGTATACCTCATGTTAATGAAGTTCTAGATACAGATAAATCGGTTAATCCTTCATTTAAAAAACTATTAGTTAATTCGTGAACTCTACTTATTGGATAAATTAAAGATTGATTGTTTGCATATAAATCTTTTATCCAATTCTCATATTTACTCATTTTAAAGAAATAAGACTCTTCTTCTTTTTCACTTAGTTGGTGTCCAACCCGGCAATATAATTTGCCGTCTTCTTTTTTTGTTGCTTGGGTAAGAGTATAATTTTCTTCACAAGACACGCAATATAGACCTTTCCATTTGTCGAGATAAAGATAACCATCATTAAGAAATTGTTCAAACACTTCTTGAACAACTTTTTCATGAATCGGTGAGGTTGTTCTAATAAATCCTTGATAGTCAATATCAAGACGCTTTCAAAGATCTTTAAATACCAAAGCGATGTCATCAACAAATTTTTGTGGTGAAACATTTGCTTTTTTAGCTGCTTCTTCTATTTTTTGCCCGTGTTCATCCATCCCTGTTAGAAAGAATACATCACATCCGATAAGTTTTTTATAACGAGCAATAACATCGGCTAATGTTGTAGTATATGCGTGCCCAATATGTGGTTTACCTGAAGGATAATATATTGGGGTAGTAATGTATAACCGACGCATGTTAAAATTATAATAATATATAATTTTATAAATATGTTGGTTAAGAAAATCAAAAAAGGTTACACATTTGGTGATGTTTTATTAGTTCCCCAATATTCATCGGTTATTCCGCGTGATGTAACAACAAAAACAAGATTAACTAACAAAATAAGTTTAAACATTCCTATTATTTCAGCAGCAATGGATACGGTTACTGAAAGTAAAATGGCCATTCACATGGCGTTAAATGGTGGTATTGGCTTTATTCATAAAAATTTAACTCCACAACAACAAGCACAGCAAGTAAAAATTGTTAAGCAACATCGTTTTAACCTTAAAGATTATCCATATGCAAACGTAGATCATCGCCAACAATTGATTGTTGGGGCGGCAATATCAATTGGTTTAGCTAATATTGATCGTGTTAAATTGTTAATTGCAGCTGGGGTTGATGTATTATCAATTGATTCTGCGCATGGTGATTCACAAAATGTTGTTGAAGCAGTAAAATTAATTAAACGGACATTCCCTAAAGTGCAACTAGTTGCTGGTAATGTCGCAACTAGTAGTGCCACATTGCGTTTAATAAAAGCCGGAGCAGATGCAATTAAGGTTGGGATTGGGCCTGGTTCAATTTGTACAACCCGAATTATTTCTGGGGTTGGTGTACCACAATTGTCAGCGATTGCTGATGCTTATAGTGTTGCTAAAAAATATAATATCCCGATTGTTGGTGATGGGGGGATTAAATATTCTGGCGATATTACCAAAGCATTAGCGGCTGGGGCAGATTGTGTAATGTTAGGTAGTATGTTAGCAGCAACCGAAGAAGCACCGGGAAAAATAATTACCATAAATGGCAAGAAATATAAGCAATATGTTGGGATGGGTTCGATGATTGCGATGAAACGCGGTTCAAGTGATCGTTATTTTCAAAACAATATGGAAGCATCCAAACTTGTTCC
>JAIRPI010000013.1 GCA_031257095.1 Mycoplasmataceae bacterium
CAAAAAAAGATTGTTGAGATTTTTTGTGCACTATGCCATAAACCAAAATTAGTAATATTTGATGAATTATTAAACGAATTAGATTTATCAAAACAAAGACCATATCTTGAATATATTCGTAAATATTGTGCCGATAATTCTATGACTATTTTGTTTTCTGCTCACAACCCATTAGAATTAAGTGTTTTAGCTAATGAAGTTTTAGTGATTCAAGATGGCGGTAATTCACTAAAATCATTAAAAGGATTAAATGCCACACAAAAAATGAAGACCATAAAACAAATTATTGGTAAGACTTTTATCAATACTTTTGGTAGTTTAATGATTTAAGTTATTACCTTTAATTTTCACTATTTATTAACCAATTTATTAATATTATTTATATTATAATGGTTATATTATGACTGACGCTCTAGGAAGATTTATTGGTGCTGGTATCGCAATGGTTGGTACATTGGGTACTGGTGTTGGACAAGGATATGCTGCTGGGCGAGCTTGTGACGCTATTGCTCGTAACCCAGAGATGGAATCAAAAGTAAGAACAATGTTAATTGTTGGTGATGCCATTGCTGAAACATCAGCGATTTATTCATTAATTATTGCCATCTTACTACTATTCGTTGTTAAGTAATGAAAAGTAGAATAGCTCGATTATGTTTTATAACATTTTTTAGTTTATTTATCGTTTGTATATGTTGCTTTAGCTTAACTAGCTGTGCACCATTATCCGCTGATGATATTATTAATTCGTTGCTACCAAATGTTTGGGTATTTGCTAGTCATTTAATAGCGACGGTAATCATTCTTTGCATGGTTATTTGATTAGGGTGAAAGCCAACAAAAAACGCACTAGAAAGACGCCGTTTATATATTGAAGATGAAATTAAAACAGCTGAGAAAAATAAACGCGATGCTATTTTAATGTTACAACAAGCACAAGAAACTGAATCAGGCGCTTATGCAAAAGCAAAAAGTATTATTGAAACTGCGGAAAAAACCGCTTATCTTTCCCAAGAAAAAATTACTAATGAAGGGAAAATTCATGCTAGTAAAATTGTTGCTGAAGCTAACGATGAAGCGATTAAATTAAAAGAAAAAATTAAATTAGATAATTATCAACAAATTTTAGATATTGCTTTTAGTGCAACTGAGGCTTTAATCAAAAAGAATGTTGATCGTGATGAAAATCACAAGCTAATCGACCAAATGATTAATGATTTATCGAAAGATGGAGAAAAATAATGAATGATAGTGTAAGTAATGGATATGCGGAAGTGTTATTCAACATTGCTTTTAATCAAAATAGTGTTGAGAAATTTTACGCACAAATACAAGAATTACTTTTAGCATTTGAAAATACAAAAGAACTAGACGCCTTTCTAAATAATGGAAATTTTGATAAACATCAAAAACACGAAGTAATTGAGGAAATTTTTGGGAAAGATTTAGATAAATATATTGTTTATTGATTGTGAACAATTGTTGATTTTTCCCGCACAACAGATTTTAAACATATTTTTAAATTATTTTTAGAGCTTTGCCAACAATATTTAAAAATCGAATTTGTACAAGTAACAACTATTGAACCACTAACAAAAGAACAAACAACAAAATTACAAACCATTATTAAAAACAAATATGGATGTCACCAAGTAGAAATTGAAAACGTTATTGACCAATCTTTAATCGCTGGAATGAGAATTAAGATTGGTACAAAAACATTAGATAATAGTTTAATATCACGTTTAGAAAGATTAAAACGTCATACCGTAGGTATGAAAACAATTGTCGGAGAATAATATGCCACTAAAAAGCGATCGATTTGCAACAATAATAAAAGCCAAAATTGAAAAATATGCGTCACAAACAATTGTTGGCGAAGAAGGAAAAGTAATTTCTGTTGGTGATGGTATTGTTAATGTGGTTGGATTAGATAGTGTCATGCTAAATGAACTATTATTATTTGCTAATGGTTCTTACGGGATTGCTTTATCATTAGAAGCTGATTATATTGGTGTTGTTATGCTAGGTGAATATGTTAACATCGCTGAAAACAGCATCGTGAAAAGAACAAAGCGAGTTATTTCTGTTCCCGTTGGCGATGAGCTATTAGGTAGAATTGTTAACCCACTAGGAGTAGCAATTGATGGGAAGGAAGATATTGATATTAAGAAATTTGTGCCAACAGAAAAAATTGCTCCCGGGGTAATGACTAGACAATCTGTTAACCAACCGCTAGAAACTGGTATTCTTTCAATTGATGCGATGTTTCCTATTGGTAAAGGGCAAAGAGAATTAATTATTGGCGATCGACAAACCGGCAAAACAACTATTGCTATTGACACGATCATTAACCAGAAAGGCAAAAACGTTTATTGTGTGTATGTAGCTATTGGTCAAAAAAATTCATCTGTTGCCCAAATTGTTCGTACGCTTGAAGCAATGGATGCTATGGCATACACAACAATTGTATCAGCGACAGCTAGCGATATTCCTGCTTTAAAATATATTGCCCCATATGCAGGAATAACCATTGCCGAAGAATGAATGAACCAAGGCAAAGATGTGTTAATCATTTACGATGATTTATCTAAACATGCTGCGGCTTATCGAACTCTATCATTATTACTAAGACGCCCACCTGGTAGAGAGGCTTATCCTGGTGATGTCTTCTATTTACACTCTCGTTTATTAGAACGTGCTTGTAAATTAAATAGTGATAACGGCGGTGGTTCAATAACTGCCTTACCAATTATTGAAACCCAAGCGGGTGACATCTCTGCTTACATCCCAACAAACGTTATTTCCATTACCGATGGACAATTATTTATGATGACTTCATTATTTAATATGGGTCAACGACCAGCAATTGATGCTGGATTATCAGTATCACGTGTTGGTAGTGCAGCACAAATTAAGTGTATTAAGCAAACGGTTGGTTCCTTAAAACTAGAATTAGCGCAATATCGTGAGTTAGATGCGTTTAGTCAATTTGGTAGTGATTTAGACAATGAAACAAAAACTGCGCTTGAGCATGGGAAGCGAATTATGGCGATGATCAAGCAACCGCAGAATAAACCTATCGACCAAATAACTGAGGCAATTTTATTATTTACGATTAAAGAACGACTTATAAAATGAATTCCATTAGAAAAAATGGAAGACTTTAAATCTTCTTTAATTAGTCATTTTTCAAAGAATGAATTAACAAAAAAATTAAGTGCAATTAAAGAATTCACCAAGGAGTTAAATGATGATTTTAAAAAGGAACTTAAAAAATTCGTAAATTCATATGTTGCTACTATTCAAAATTACAATTCATCTTTGTACGGCAATATTGAAGAATTGAAAAAATAATTATGCAGTCACTTGATAAAATAAGAAGAAGAATTCGTTCCATTAAAGTGACTGCTAAGATAACTGGTGCAATGAAATTAGTTGCTACTGCTAAAATGAAGCAATTAACTAATAATTTTAAAAAAACTACCACATACATTAATGATTTCTACAACATTATGGGTGAATTATTTTTAAATGTTGATGAGAAAAAAATCAATAAGAAAATAACAACTACTAAGTCATTATGAATTGTAATTACTTCTTCATTAGGGCTTTGTGGAGGATACAATACGGCCATTTGTAAAGAAACAATGGCTAAAATGAATAAAGATGATGATTTAATAATTATTGGTAAAAAAGGTTATTCATATTTTAAATCACGTAAGATTATAAAAAACATTATTAACCAATATGATTTTGGTGATCAAGTAATTGACCACTATTATTTTTTACCACTAACAGAATCCATTATGCAAATGTATGAGGAAAATAAATATGCAAACATTAACCTTTGTTACACAACATTTGTTAACAGTTTAGTATTTAACCCACGTATTATCCGATTGTTACCACTAGATAAAAAATTGTTTCATCCTGACGATAGCAACCATAAATTTACTTCACTAACTAAAGATAATAAGGAAATAATTTATGAAGCTAGTAGAGAAGAAATTATTAAAAGCATCAGTCCATTGTATATCACAACTTTAATCTACGGAGCATACAGCGAATCGCGACTTTGTGAATTTGCTTCACGTAGAAACGCTATGGAAAATGCCACTGATAATGCTAATGAATTAATCGAACAATTAACTTTAGAATATAATGTTGTTAGACAACAAAATATTACCCAAGAGATTAATGAAATTGTTGGTGGTTCATCGGCGGGAGAATAAATATGGAAGAAAAAGTAAAGAAGCAACCTCGTTTAGGAAAAATATTAGAAGTAAATGGTCCAGTTGTTAATGTTAAGTTTGAAAATAATGATTTACCAAAAATATATGATGCTTTAATCATTGAAGGTATTAATAATTCTAAATTAATATTAGAAGTTGCCCAAATTGTTGGTGATGATGTTGTGCGTTGTATTTCTATGGGTTCAACCGATGGTTTACAACGTGGACAAGTTGTTAAACAAACTGGTGGACCAATAAAAACCCCCGTTGGTAATGGTGTGTTAGGTAGAATATTTAATGTTGTTGGGCAACCAATCGACAACAAACCGATGCCAAGTGAAGACATTAAATATTTACCAATTCACCGCCCACCTCCACCTTATACAGAGTTATCTTCTTCAACTGAAATTCTTGAAACTGGTATTAAAGTCATTGATCTATTAGTTCCTTATGTGAAAGGTGGGAAAATTGGTTTATTTGGTGGTGCTGGAGTGGGTAAAACAGTTCTTGTTCAAGAACTAATTCACAACATTGCTATTGGTCATGGCGGTTTATCAGTCTTCACTGGTGTTGGTGAAAGAACGCGAGAGGGAAACGATTTATACCACGAAATGATTGATGGTGGTGTTATTAACAAAACGGCTTTAGTATTTGGGCAAATGAATGAACCACCTGGTGCAAGAATGCGTGTCGCATTAACTGGTTTAACAATGGCTGAGTACTTCCGTGACGAAAAACACCAAGATGTGTTATTATTCATCGATAATATCTTCCGATTCACGCAAGCTGGTTCAGAAGTATCAGCATTGTTAGGTCGTATGCCTTCAGCTGTTGGTTATCAACCAACACTTGAATA
>JAIRPI010000002.1 GCA_031257095.1 Mycoplasmataceae bacterium
AAATTCGGCAATATTGTGATGGTTGATCGTGTTGGGATCTTAAATAAAAATAATAAATCATTACCACCACATCATTTAGCAATTGCTAAATTAACTAATAAAAATAATGAAAACGGTTCATTAGCTAACGCATTAACTAACGCCGATGTTTTTATTGGGGTTAGTGTCGGGAATATTGTTGATTTAGCAATGGCTAAAAAAATGAATAAGAATGCAATTGTTTTTGCCATGGCTAATCCAACGCCAGAAATACTACCAGAAGTTGCTAACAAAGCTGGGGTAAGGGTTATGGGTACAGGACGGAGTGATTTTGCTAACCAAATTAATAATGCTCTAGTATTTCCTGGGGTATTTAGAGGCACCCTTGACGCGAAAGCAAAACAAATAACTGATAAAATGAAAATTGCTGCGGTTAATGCTTTAGCAAGTTTAGTAGCACCAAAAGACTTAAACGCTAATTATGTTATTCCATCAATATTAGATAAACGGGTTGTGCCAACAATTGCCAAAGCCGTTGCGAAAGCAAGCAAGGGAGAATAATTAAGCTATGTCTAAGATACGAAGCATTAATAACATCATTATTTTTACTAGTCATTTACTGAAGATGAATACATATCTTATTATTGATAAAAAAGATTGTGTATGCATTGATCCAGGAATGAATAGTAAAAATGTTATTAAATACTTAGAAGATAACCAATTAAACCTAATTGGCATTGTTTTAACCCACGCTCACTTTGACCATATTGGCAAAGCGTTTAATATGGCAAAGGAACATAACCTTCTTGTTTATGCGCATGCTGATGAACTATCAGTATTGTCAAACAAATGAAATGCTTTTATGTTAGGTGTCCAAAACAAAATTCAATTAAATTTAGTAAAAGCATTTAATGAAGATAAACTATTGTTTGGTAATATTGAACTTGGAATAATCAAAACCCCCGGCCACACTCCTGGTGGTGTATGTTACACATATAAGGATAATGTTTTTGTTGGCGATACATTGTTTGTTGATTCAATCGGCAGAACCGACTTACCTGGTGGAGACATGCAAACACTAATGCAGTCTTTAGCATTATTAAAACAAACAATTAATCCACAATATCGTATTTTTCCAGGACATGGGGAAAATGATTTATTTGTTAATATTTTAAAAATAAATCCTTATTTACAAAAATAATTGGTGCACGAAAAGGGACTTGAACCCTTAAGAGATTGCTCTCGGTAGATTTTGAGTCTACTGCGTCTGCCGTTCCGCCACTCGTGCAATAAAATTATATTAATATATATTAATGTGTTAATTAGTATAATTTATTTAGGAATATGCGAAATATAAAAACAACAACGAGGGGGGGGGTTAGCCGCTCAACTAAAAAATAACTCAAAAAGAAGAATATTATTAAAACTAATAGCACCGTGTTCGGTTGCGCTTCTAGCAAGTTCAGCTTGTGGATTATTATTATCTAGTTGTTCAAAATCAACAACGTTTACAAGCGTTAATGATATAACCAATTATGTAAACAAACATAAAACAGTTCATAATGATGAGTACAATTGGTCTACAACAAGTGGAACTGATAAAGAAATGCTTGATTGATTGTGAGATAGAAAAAATTTTGGATTACAAAATATGATTAATTCTGCCTTAGAAACAGCTGCTCCTAGCTATTTTAATTCAAGCTATTATAGTAATGTAAAAATAACACTGAAATTATCTAACAAGCATGCTAAATTTAAATTAAATTACAAGAGTAGTAATGATGAGTCTGATAGTGCACATTTTTATGAAGAGTGGTTTGAAATTGATGATTTAAAAAGCACGGGGTTTGATCTTGAATTCGGTTTCAAGGAAGAAGATTATCTTAGTGCGGAGCAGCATTGCCATATAATTTCTTGATCATATTATTCATCTAGTGAAGAATTAGATGGTCGTTATGGTGTTGCCTACAGCATAAGCATGCCATTCTACCCCCTTTCATCAGAGTATCCAAATATAACTTGACCAACAAACGAATAACAATATCAAATTCTCGATATCTCATTATTCAATTCTCTAATCACTAACACAATACACAATTTTATTGTGTAATATAATAATTTTATGTTCAATGATAAATTATTAAACGATTATGCTAGGTTATTAGTTATTAAAGGAGCAAATGTTCAAAAAGGTGAAATTGTTGTTGTTGATAGTATCGTCGATGCAGCAATATTTACGAGAAAGGTTGTACAATTATGTTATAAACAAGGAGCAAAGAAAGTTGTCGTACATTGAAATGATGGTGATATTACAAAAACACACCTATCATTTCAAGATATTAAAACATTAACAACTATCCAACCATATGAAATTCAATCATTAAGTGAAGATGTAATTAAACGCAATGCATGCCGGATTGCGATTCGTGGCACATCGCCAGATAATTTAAATACGATTGATGGTAAAAAGATTAAAGCCTTTAGTTTAGCTAATGCAAAAGCATTTAAACCATTAATGGATTGTATTACTAATGATAAAGTAAGATGAACCATTTGTTGTTATCCAACAATTAAATGGGCTAAATTAGTTTTTCCTAAATTAAATGAACAAGAAGCAGTAGATAAATTATTTACAGCTATTTTAAAAACAGTATATATTGACGGAAAAACTGATCCGATTAAAGCGTGAGAAAAGCATAGTAATGAATTACTAAAACGCCGTAATATGTTAAATAAATACGGTTTTGATTATTTACACTTTATTAGCAAAACCGGCACAAACATAAAAATTAAATTAGTTGATAAGCATATATGGATGTGCTCGGGGGTAAGAGCTAATGCTAAAGCAGCCGTTTGTGCACACAACCTTCCTAGTGAAGAAATTTGAACAATGCCTGATTGTCACCATGTGAACGGTGTGGTTGTAACAACCAAACCATTAAGTTATAATGGCAATGTTATTCCAAAATTTACTTTAACATTTAAAAATGGGATAGTTGTTAAAGCCGTTGCAACTAAAAATCAACAAATATTAGATAACTTACTTTCGATTGATAAAGGCAGTAAGTCTATTGGTGAAGTAGCATTAGTACCTAATTCTTCACCAATAAATAAAACTGGGGTAATTTTCTATTCAACACTATATGATGAAAATAGTGCTTGTCATCTCGCACTAGGTCAATGTTATCCTTCTACGATAGAAAATGGTGGAAAGATGACTAAAACACAATTATTGCATAAAGGTGGTAATGATTCTATCCAACATGTTGATTTTATGTTTGGTAGTAAAGATATGAAGGTTTATGG
>JAIRPI010000019.1 GCA_031257095.1 Mycoplasmataceae bacterium
ATGATTGTTTGCGAAAATCCATATGTATATTTATTATAATTTATTTGCACTCGTAGCTCAGTTGGATAGAGTACATGCCTTCTAAGCCTGTGGTCAGAAGTTCGAATCTTCTCGAGTGCGCCAAATAAAGTAGATAAAAATATGAAATGCTAATAGTTATAAGTTCTAACCTTTATATTAGTTATAAAACACCAAAAGTTTTAGAAAAAATGTAATCATTTGAGTGTTTTTTGTGGCTTGTGATTAGCTCGATTCTAGCTTTTCAATTCTTGTTTCAATCTTTTCAATCCTTGTTTCAATCTTTTCAATCCTTGTTTCAAGATTATCAAATCTTGTTTCAATCTTTTCAAATCTTGAAAGAATTATGTTGTTGAATCTATCTTGCTTATCAGCTCTTTCAGTTAACTTAAGAATTAATTCACGAAGAGTCGGTTGTTTGGGTTTAGGGTTATTGTCACCAGGTTTGCCTCCACCATCACCACTACTGTTAGTAATTATTGTAATATTATCACCTACCTTTACGGGGTTGTGGTCTGCTTGAATTAATTTGCCATCAATCTTTTTAAGCACCTATATATTATACAAAATCTATTAAGTGAGGTTATTACAAAAATTAAATTAATCGTCGTAACGATCTTTAATTTTTCTTAATTGTTCAGTAATTTTATCAGCACATTCATTAATGGCAGTTAAAATATCATTAGCTTTTGCTTCTGCTCTTAGCGTTCCCTTTTTAACAACCTGCACATTTATTCTAATTGTAAATGATTGTTGTTTTGGATAATACACAATTTCAGCTTTAGCATTAGGCATAACAAACTTAAACGTACTGAAGCCATCAATTTTATTTTGTAGATGCGCTGCGACCGCATCGGATTTATCGCAATCTTTTCAACGTATTGATACATTCATATTTTTAGTATAACATTTGTTTCTTAACTTCTAATGCCATTTTATTAGAAACTAAGTTTTCGACAACTTTAAAAGCAAATGTATGGGCCGTACCAGGAGCATTAGCTGTAATAAAATTATGACTAACGACCACATCTTTGTTAACATAGTTTTTGATAAAACTAGTGTGATCAATGTCGGGGTGACAAGTAATTTTATTATTGCCAAGAACATTTCAATGTGCGAATAAAGAGGGGGCGGCACATATTGCTAAAAATCATGTATCTTTATTGGTAAATGATTTTTGCACAAACGTTTTTACTTTGATTCCTAATTCGGTGTTAAAACGAATATAGCCAGCCCCACCAGGAATAAATATTGCATGAAATTGGTTTAAATTCTGCTGGTCTAATGTTGTGTCACATGAAAGTTTTGTTCCCCGTGCTAGGACAACATTTTTTTTCTTTTCAATAGAAATAGTTTTGACAAATAAGCCCGCTCTTTTCCAAATATCAATTGGAACAACTACTTCAATTTCTTCGGATTTATTAGCTACTAAAACTGCAATTTTTTTCATAAATCTATTATACTTTATTTATGAACAATAAGGGTCAACCGCAGCAACATAAGAAACTCGGGTTGATGTCTTGTATCGTTGTTGTTGTTGGCGGTTGTGTTGGGGCTGGAATCTTCTTTAAAAACGCCCAAATTCTTGCCTTTTCACAACACAAAATTATTCTCGCCATTTTGTGTTGGTTAATTGGTGGAATAGGAGTTTTATGCATGGGTTTATCACTAATTGAAGTTGTTACGGGGTGTAAAAAACCATCAAACCTTGGGATGGGGGCGTGGTGCAAAACCTATAACAACAATTTTATTTATAAAATGTGTAAAAACTTTATTGCTTATCTATATTGTCCAATTATTCTTGTTGCTTTAGCTTACTATTTTGTGCAAGCATTGTTCTCGGCGATTGGACCGTTAGCAAATGGGTGAGCGCCTAATTGATGGCTAGGAGCACTAATTGCTTTATTTATCCTAACTTGATTCTTTTTTACATCGGGGTTGTCAATAAAATTTTATAACATCCAAAATTGAGTAATTATGTGTATTAAGTTTTTCCCAATCATTTTTGCAATGATTATTGGTTTTTTAATTTTTGGTTTTAAACATTCATTGCCACCAGGAACAAGTTGAATAAATGATTTGCCTAATAGTTTAGCACCTGATGTTTCTAAACCAAAAGAATTTTCTGCGATATCACCATTGTTAGGAATTGTGGCTTCAATTCCCGCTATTTTCTTTACATTTAACGGTTTCCAATATCCAGCTAACCTAGTTAACGATATGAAAAAGCCACAATACCTTCCAATGGGAATGATCATTGGAATAATTATTGTGGTGGTAATTAGTTTAGCTATTAGTTGTTCGTTAATGTTTGGTTCTGAAACTGGTGGTTTTGATGGGGCAAGAGATTGATTAGAAAGTAAACACATTGGTTGATTATATAGCGTAATGTATTTAATGATTGGGTTTGGGATTCTTGGGGTTATTAACGGAACCGTTGCTACTTCTGTTAAACAAACAACGGAGTTATTAACCAATAAAGAGATTTTATTAGCTAACGCCATTAATAAACACGTAGTTGTTAAATTTCATAACAATGAAATTTTAGGCGGGGTGATTTATCAATACGTATTTACGTTTGTATTGTTTTTAGTTTGCACGGCGGTTGGTTGTGTATATATGCCTATGAACAAGATTCCTGGAGCAAATTTTGATAACCATATATTAGGTATTTTCAATTTTGTTGATTTAGTTTCTAACTGGGATGTGCTAGGTGTATATATTTTTATTGGGGTTGGAATATTAGGGGCACTAATTAATCGAAAAACGAATAAAGTTAAAGTGCAAAAAAAGAAATACTTTATTCCTTGTGCGATTGTTAGTGTGCTATTAGTAGCGATCTCAACACTTTATTTAGTTGTTGCGGTCTTTGTTGATTTAGGTTATGCTCTTAGTTGATTCTCAGCACACAAAACAAACTTCAACGACTACGTTTTACCAAAATTATTGTCCGTGGTGATGTTGTTGTTATTTACTGGGGCAATTATTATTCCGGCATGCTTTAAATCAAAAAAACAAGTTAATTTATCAAGGTAATAAATTTAAAATTGCTTTTACGTTTTTATAATCAGCAGAATCTTTTTTTGGATGATAAACGGTCAAGTAATGATTAAATAATCATTTGATATCATCTTTATTAACCGATTTAATTAAATCAAAATCGGTTAATTTTTTTGGTGCAGATAAATCATTAATAAATTCTATTAACTTTTTAAAGAACAATGGTAGCGTGTTTACCTCAAACACTTCTTTTGCTAAATCTAATGTTAAGTCACGATAACGTTTATTCTTACTAGTCATATATTTTAAGAATATTGGTGTCACTAAGGCTAGTCCCATTCCATGAGCAACATCTCATTTGCCACTAATCGCATGCTCCATGCGATGGCATAACCAACCTGTTTGTTGCCCATTATTGAAATTAGCTAGACTATTTAGTGCTCATGATGATGTTCATAAAATATTCGCTAATGCATCATAATTTTTATGGTCTTTAACTAATATTTTTGTTTGTGCTAATAAGGTTTTTAAATTAGCAAAAATATATTGTTTTGTTCAAGCAAACAACGATTTTTCATCAAAATATTGTTCAAGTAAGTGACTAAAGATATCAAAGATCCCTGAACATATTTGATATCATGGGGCAGTAGTAGTATATGTTGGGTCTTCAAAGCAACCAATGGGAATACAATCATTATTGCCAACAGATGTTTTGATTTGTGTTTGCGCATTAGTAATAACCGAACCACCATTATTTTCACTACCAGTGGCTGCTAAGGTGATGATCGAAATAATTTTCAATGGTGGTTTAGTTAACTTGCTAGGATCTTGGATGTAAGATCAACAATCCTTATATTGCGGGTTAGTTGCTAAAGCAGCGATGACTTTTGAAGCATCAATGACACTTCCCCCACCAGCAGCAATAATTACATCAACTTTAGTTTGTTTAACAAAGGCAATCGCTTTGTCAATCGTTAAATTTCTTGGATTTGGTTCAATGCCAGAAAATTCAACGCAAGTAATTTTTGCTTTTTTACACTCGTGATAAACTTTATCATACACACCATTCTTTTTTATTGATCCTTTGCCATAGAGCAAACAAACTTTTTTTGCTTTGATTTGCTTTAAAAAAGTAGCAAGGTTGTTATTTAATATATTTTTACCAAAAAAATATTTGGCTGGTAGCTGTAAAACACTCATAAACGATAAATTTATTATATAGTATTAAAGTGTAAAGAAAGAGCGCAAGCCACCTGATAGTAAATAACTATGGGTCAAAAGCTTAAACTAATGTTTTTTCTTTATACAAAATTGGAGAATGGACAAAAGACTAATAAATGAAGAAATAAAGGAAAAGAAACTTTTAGTTATTGATGATAATGGTGAAAAGTTAGGCAAAAAATCATTAGCTGATGCTTTAGCATTAGCTAATGAAAAAGAAATGGATTTAGTGTTACTAGTTCCTAGTAGCGAGAATCGTTTAGCCGTAGCAAAGATTGCTGATTATGGAAAATTAGCATATGCGGCACGCATGCATGAGAAAAAAATTAAGAAGAACGCAACGATTGTCCGCACAAAGGAAATAGCTGTTAAACCACAAATCGGTGACCACGATCTTAAATGACGCGCAAAGCAAGCGATTGATTGAATCAATGAGGGCTCAATCATTAAGTTTAAGATTAAAGCCTTTGGCCAAGTTGGTACCCGTGCTGAATTAATCGAAGACACTTATACCCGTTTCATCAATTTAATTGGTGATCATGCACAAAACAAATCACCATTAAAAAAGCTTTCCCCTGTTCTTTATGAAGCAACCATCTCTAAAAAATAACAACAATTATGAAGAAAATAAAACACAAAACAAAAAAAGCAGCCCAAAAAAGATTTAAGATTACTAAATCTGGCAAAATAATGTTGCGTCACTCACACCGTAGTCACCAAGCACATTGCAAAACGACAAAACAAAAACGACAATTGCGACATAGTGGACAATTGTCATCAGCGATGGCCAAACGCCACAAATACACTATTCATCGTTAGGAGAACAATATGCGAGTAAAAGGTGGACCAGTAACAAGAAGACGAAGAAAAGCAATTAAAAATCGTGTGGAAGGTGCTTGAGGCACAAAACACACATCATATCGAATTGCCCGACAAACATTATTAAGAAGTGCCGACTATGCTTATACCGATCGAAGGGCAAAAAAACGTGATTTCCGTAAACTATGAAATACAAGAATAAACGCTGCGGTAAGAGAATTAGGTTACAATTATTCTACTTTCATTAATGCTTTACATAAAAATAAGATTGCTATTAATCGCAAAATGCTAAGTGAGTTAGCGATTAATAACAAAGAATCATTTAATGCCTTAGTTGAAAAAGTAATGAAGAAATAAATTATTTCTACATAAATTGACTAAATGGGTTTTTATTATTCTTAATCATTTTTCCCATTTCGTCCATTTTCTTTTTTGCTTTTTCTCATTCTGCTAACATTTTATTTAATTCATCGGGATTGCGACCAGAACCATTAGTAATTCGTAGTCTTCGTGATGCTTCTTTTTTTAATAAGGAAGGATTTTTCCTTTCTTGCCGTGTCATTGAAGACATTAAAATCTTTCATATATAAATTTTATTCTCGGCATGGCTAATGGTGTCTTCGCCAATATTTGGCATATTTGGCATTTTCTTCATTAAAGAACTTAATGAACCCATTTTATTAATTTGTTCTAATTGCATTAGTAAATCATCTAGATCCATTTTGCCTGATAACATTTTCGCAAATGTTTTCTTTGTTGCTGACTCATCAACAACTTTGGCTGCTTGTTCAGACAATGTTAAAACATCACCTAAACCAAGAATACGGTCAGCTATACGGTCAGGGTAAAATAAATCTAACTCTGTTACTCTTTCACCAACGCCCGTAAACTTTACTGGCACATCTAATAAATGGGTTAATGATAAAGCCGCTCCAGCACGAGCATCCGAATCCATTTTTGTAATAATAAAACCTGTTAAACCTAACGTATCATTAAATTCCTTGGCAATGTTAATAACGTCTTGTCCGCTCATTGCATCAACTACTAATAAAATTTCATCAGGTTTAACAGCATTACGAATTCTTACTAATTCATCCATTAATTCCTTGTTAGTTTGCAATCTTCCCGCTGTATCAAAAATAATTAAATTATTATTTTTTTCACTCGCAGCGACTATCGCTTCACTAGCTGTTTTTGTTGGGTCTTGTGTTCCTTTAGCAAAAAAAGCAAAGTGGTTATCATTCGCTAATGTATGTAATTGTTCAATCGCAGCTGGACGATATACATCGATTCCCACTAATAACGGTTCATATTTATGTTCTTTGTGTAAATAATGAGCCAATTTAGCACAGGTGGTTGTTTTACCAGAACCTTGTAGACCAACCAACATAATTCTTAATTCTTTAGCATTGGTATCAATTGTTTTTTGTTGTTTACCTAAGATATTTACTAATTGATTTTTAATAATACTTAATAACACTTGTTGTGGATCTTGCCCAGGATCAATTGTTTTCCCAACCGCTTCTTGTCTAATACTCTTAATAAAATCCTTGACAACTAATAGATTAACGTCAGCGTCAAGTAAAGTAATTCTAATTTGTCTTAAAACTTCCGTAACGTCTTCTTCGTGGATTGTTCAACTATCTAACTTTTTTTTAAAATGTTTAGCAACGAGCGAACTAATTAACGCTTTTAACATGTGTTAATTATACAATTAACATATTTAATATAATATTTTCCCGATGTTGAAGTTTACGTTCTTAGATAATCACGAATTAAATAAAACAAATTATCTAAGAACGAAGAAAATTTTTGATAAAGTTGTTAAATTGATAAACAAAACATTAAACATCAAAAAAACTTACTTATTTGATGTTGATATTATTAATAGCAAAAAAATGTTAGAAATGAATGCTAAATATCGTAACATCAATAAAACAACTGATATCTTATCTTTCCGAATGAGTGATAGCGAAGATAAAACACCAAGTAATTTGTTGGGTGAAATATACATCAATCATGAATTGGCCAAACAACAAGCCGATGAGAATAAAAAAACATTAATTTATCAATTAGCTTATTTATTTATTCATGGCGTTTTGCATTTGCTTAATTATGATCATGTTGATCAAAAAAGTTATAAAAAGATGTTTACTTTGCAAGACAAATTAATTAAGCATCTTTTTTAGTCTTTGCTGCTTGCTTTGCTTGTTTAGCCTTTTGCTTTGCTAAAAGTCGTTCGGTTTGAATCTTTTTACGAGCTTCTTGTTTTTGTTGTGCTTTAATTGATTTACTATTTTTATTTGCTTCAGCAAATTTAATCGGAGCAATTCACTCCATTTCTTTATCGTAATTAAGTATTCCGTTAATTAATATTTTTCGATCATATGTTTTGCGGTTAATTTTTGTGTTAACTACTTCACATTCAATTGCGCGCGGTAAATCAACTTGTTTGCTTTTTGCTTCGCGGGTTGTAAAACAAACAACATATAAATCACGATCTTTCTGCTTAATTTTGTGAGGATTGTTTGATGCGAGCAATTTCTGTTTTTGTTGCCATTTTCTAATTTTTATTTCTTCGTGTTTTTTCGCACGTAAATACATTGACGTGTTAGTGTTAATGTGATTAACGTCATTGCGTTTAGCGACATAACAGTCAACAATTTCTTTACCGTTTTCATTAACATCACGTAAATATTGTTTGACTGCTTTTCACACTTCATCTTTATTTTTATGTGCACTAATGGGAATGCTAGTGTGTTTGCTTTTTCGTTTTTTCAGTCAAATTGGAATGACAATCACTGCCAATGCAATAATGATAATAATTGGTAGATAAGAGCCCATTCGTGTTTAATTATAATATTATTTATATAATCAAATAACAATGGCAAATATCAAAGCTAATATTAAAAATATTCGTAAAACTGCTCGTCAACACCAAAATAATAAGATGCACATAACTTCATTAAGAAATAAAGTTAAACATGTTCGCACATCGAAAAACCAAATTGATTTACAGGCCGCTTATAAAAAAATTGATAGTGCTTGTGCTAAGGGTAAAATCCACCAAAACAAAGCTAATCGCCTAAAATCGAGATTAGCTAAACAAGTAAGTAAAAAATAATGAAAGCGAAGCGATTGCAATGATGTTTGCTCCCGTTTGCTTGTCTTATTGTGTCATCGTTTGCACTTACTAGTTGTTCTAAAAGTCCAACAAAAGATGTTGAAGTTGGTAAGAGTTGACTTATTCAAAAAAAAGGTAATAAAAATGATTTTATTAGTTTTTGGAAAGATTGTTTACCATCATTTGGTAAAATGCCAATACGTAATGTTGCCACAACATCGCCAATGGAATATTTTGCAGATTATTTAGACGATAAAATTTCTCCCGGAGCTTTTGAGTCGTGAATATTTTGTGAAATAAGTCTTTATATTTCAGAAAATTGTAATGGTAATAAATCGTATGGTATTGATTGTAAAGACTATGGAATGGATCTTGTTTCACAATTTAAATTCAAAGACAACCAGCTAGATATAAAAATGGGTGGGAATAACTTTAGTTTAAGTGGGAAAGAAATTGATATTAAATATGATGCTAAATGAGAGTTGTCTTATACTAAAGATAACAATACTTTTAGTAACTATTTTCCTTTATTTGCTTTATGCAATACACCAAATTTTTCATAAATTAGCACTCTTTGTATTAAAGTGCTAATTTTGTAATATAATGTTGGTATGAACCAAGTAGTACTCATAACAAGAAACATCATTGTTTTACCAGCAGAAACGATGACTATTGATGTAGGGCGTGTTGAATCAATTGCCGCAGTTAATCGTTCGCTGAAATCGAAAAAGATTTATATAGCATCACAAAAAGATCCACAACACCAATCATTTGGGGAAATTTTACCAGTCGGTACACTATGTGAATTAATTTCTACAAGTAAATCACCTGACGGTGAGGGTATAGTTGTAGAAGTTAAGGGTATTAAACGCGTAACTTATAGTAATTTTAAATTAGTAAAGCCTAATAAATCAGCAACGCAAGAAACAACCTCCGCTCAAGATGGAACTTATTGAACCGCTGATGTTGAACCATTTAACACAGAAATAAATCCTGAAGCAGTTAGACACTTCCAAAGCAAACTTAAAGTTCTATTAAGTTTAGCAAATATCGATATTGATATAATGGAAACAAAAGTAGGTGCAAAAGATAAAGACGCAACTACTTCTTCTACCAACGGCAAGATTAGTGCTACTAACGCTGAAGTTGTCTTAGATCATATTGCTAGATATTTGAAATTAACCGCTAGTCAACGATATGCCTTCTATTCAATTCCTAATTTAAAGGAACGGGTTAATAAACTAATGGCAATTCTTGAAGCTAATAATCCAACCGCTCCTAAACTCATTGACCAAGAGATAACTAAAAAAGTCAATGATAAAATGAATAAATCAGTACGTGAACATTTCTTAAGAGAAAAATATCAAGAAATACGTAATGAATTAGGTCAATTAAATCCTAATGAAAATGAAACTAACGCTTACCGCAAACGTGTTTTAGAAAACCCATATCCTGAACATATTAAAAAAAGAATAATCGCAGAATTAGATAAAATGGAAGGTTCACATCCCCAAGAAAATGCGATTAATCGTCAATATGTTGAATGACTATTAAACATTCCATGATGACAAGTATCGAAAGATAATTCTAATATTAAAAAAGTTGAAAGCTCTTTAAATAAATCGCACTATGGATTAGACAAACCAAAAGAAAGAATTCTTGAGTATTTATCAGTTCGTTTGCGTTCACCACAATCAAAAGCTCCAATAATGTGTTTAGTTGGTCCACCTGGTGTTGGTAAAACAACACTCGCCCAATCAATTGCTGAATCAATCGGTAAGAAATTCTGTAAAGTAAATCTGGGTGGAATTAGCGATGAATCAGAGATTCGTGGTCATCGAAAAACATATTTAGGAGCAATGCCAGGAAGAATTATTAAAGCCATGAAAAACGCCGAAACAATTAATCCTCTATTCTTGCTAGATGAAATTGATAAGATGGATAAATCATATCATGGTGATCCTTCAAGTGCGATGCTAGAAGTGTTAGACCCATCACTAAACAAAAAGTTTAGTGACAACTATATCGAAGAACCTTACGATTTAAGTCAAGTAATGTTTGTTGCTACTGCTAACTACGTTGAACAAATTCCTGCACCATTATATGACCGACTAGAAATTATTGAAA
Source organism: Mycoplasmataceae bacterium (assembly GCA_031257095.1). Classification (GTDB taxonomy): domain Bacteria; phylum Bacillota_I; class Bacilli_A; order Mycoplasmatales; family Mycoplasmoidaceae; genus Malacoplasma_A. The sequence goes on from JAIRPI010000019.1 coordinate 10,310, forward strand.
TTACTTCATATACTGAATATGAGAAATTTGAAATTGCAAAACGTCATTTAATTGCGCGGGTATTTGAAGATGCTAAATTATCAAACGAAGAATTAAAATTCACCGATGAGGCATTGTTATATATTATTCGTCGTTACACCCGCGAAGCTGGGGTAAGACAATTAGAACGATTAATCCAAACAATTGCGCGCAAGTTTATTGTTCAACAACAAAAAGGTGGTTTAAAAACTGAAGTTATTGGTGTAAAAGAAGTTGTTAAATATTTAAAGAAAGAAATCTTTAACAACAATGAAATTGACAAGGAGTCTACACCAGGTGTAGTTAATGGTATGGCTTATACAACAACTGGCGGTGATCTATTACCAATTGAAGTAACCACGTTTAAAGGTAAAGGTAACATTCATATCACTGGTAACTTAAAAGAAACAATGCGTGAATCAGTACAAGTAGCTGTTGGGTTTGTTAAGGCCAACGCTGCTTCATATGGTATTAGCAACGTGGATTTTAGCAAAATTGATATTCACGTCCATGTTCCTTCAGGTGGAATTCCTAAAGATGGACCAAGTGCAGGTGTAACTATTACTACCGCTTTAATTTCCGCTTTATCTTCACGCCCAGTGTCTAATAAAATTGCGATGACTGGTGAGATTACTTTACGTGGTAAAGTAGGAATTATTGGCGGGGTGAAAGAAAAAGTAATCTCGGCTGTTCGTGGTGGGGTGAAAGAAATATTTATTCCAACTGAAGATGAAAGATATTTAGATGATGTGCCAAAAGAAATTTTAGCAAAGACGAAGATTTATTTAGTGCGTACTTACAATGATATCTATAGTAAGATTTTTAAATTAAACTAATTAAATATTTATAATACTTTTGCATGGGCAAAAAACCAGATAAGCTTACGCTTAAACAATTTGTCTGACTCGCTTTTAATTATGTTGTTAGCCCAAGTTTTTTTACCGCTATCGCAATTTATATTAACGCTAAAACAAATAGTGGTCAAGGTTTAGGGTTTTGAGTATTCTTAGTAATTTTTTTAACTGGATTAGTGGCCTTTGTTGTTGCTCGAGCTTTTGGTAAATTAGCGCTTAAACATAAGTTATCGCAAAATGGGGCTGCTTATGTATTCGCACGGACAAATCTCGGACGTGGGACTGGGTTATTTGTCGGTTTTGTTCAATACTGTTACATCCCATTCACCCTAACAAATAACGCTGTATCCATCATTAAGGGATTGTTTACTGAGCAATTTGTTGGCTCGATGCAAACTAATATATATCTTGGATCTTTTACTGACTTATATTTAGATTTAATAGCAATTGGTATTTTTGTTCTTGCCGTATTTCTTGTTAAACATGGAATAAAATGATATCGCCGCATATCTGATGGTGCGAACATTATCCGTTGGGTTTCATTTTTTTTAATTGTTATTTTATCGGCGGCGATGGCTATTGCGCCATCACTATCAAAAGGAACTAACGGTAGTGTGAATATAAAGTTTTGATTTCAAAATTCGCACATTACACTTGGGGCGATAATCGGGTGCTTTAATGCCGCATTGTTTTTGTTTGTTGGTTGTGAATTGCTAGCAACAGCTGGAGAAAACATCGAAAATGCTGAAAAAACTATTAGCCGTGGTTTTATGATTGTAATTTTACTATCAATAGTTTATTATTTGTCAATGCTTTTTGTGTTCATGGTTGGCACACAAAACTTCAGTGAAAATTACAACATGGGAATTTGGGGTAGTTTGCATGAGACGTTTTCTAAAGTGCCAAAAAAAGTTCTCGATGGACTGTTCTGATCAGGAATAATTATTACTATTCTAGGCTTTGTTGGCGCTAGGTTCTTTACAATAATGAGCAAAGGGTTGATGGGGGCAACTACGCTCCAGCCTTTAGCATGTGAAGGTTTTTTCCCTGATAAAATAGGGCGACTAGATAAAAACCTTATTCCTTCTAATGCTTGTTGAATGCACATGTGCATTTCTGTCGCCTTTATGTTTGGGTGGATGATTATTCCCGACATTATAAAAGGAGCAAAAATATGTAACGTTGATGGATTCTTCCCAACTTATCAACAATACGACGACAATGGTGGCAATAAAGCAATCTTTAGCCTTAGCGCACTTTCTTCATTTTCGGCAATAATCGCTATTGTCATTTATATTACAACCTTAATTGTTAGTGTTAAATTAACATTTAACAAGAAAATAAATTGTAATATTGCCGACTTAATAATATTTATTTTTGTAATATGTCTTTTATTTCTTGTTTTTGTTTATCACTATTACGACTTAATTGGTGGTGCTGTTAAAGAAATAAAAACTAATACAAAACATAGCGAAACAATAACTTGAAACCAAACAACGAAAGCGACAGTTGAATTAGGCACCACATTAGCAATTGGTTTATTCTTTGTAATTTGGTTTAACACTTATTACCGAATTAAAATTAAAAATCGTCCTGCAGCAGTGCAGAGAAAACTTGACCGTGAATTTGTCTTACAGTCTTAATTTTTAAATAATTAATAATTTATTATTTATTATATTAGCACTTCAATTATTTATGTGCTAAAATATTAATATGAAGCTAACTGAAAGGCAAATGCTTATTTTAAAAGCGATTGTCGATGAACATATCAATACTGCTACCCCTATTGGTTCAAAACAAATTCAAAAAGACTTTTTACCCGACATATCTACAGCTACCATCCGTAACGAAATGGCTGTGTTAGAAAAATTAAAATTGATCGAAAAACCACACACCTCAGGTGGTCGAATGCCTACAACTTTAGGTTATAAATATTATAGCGAGCACATTTCCCAACCAAAAATACCTAATGACATTAAAAGAAAATTAGAAAAGGTATTCTACCAACGTGACTTATCAATTGATACGGTTATTGATCAATCGGTACAAATCATTAATGATTCGTTGCAATTACCTTCAGTTGTAACTAGTGAACAACACAATGAACTTTTAAAACGTTTTGACCTTGTACAGATTGATCAAAATAATGCCTTAATTTTAGTAATAACATCTTCTGGTTCAATAAATAAAACTGAAATTAAACTTGACAACAATCAAAAACAACTTAATGATATTGCAACATGTATTAGAATTTTTAATGATCGTTTAATTGATACAAAAATTAAAGATGTTCCTACTAAATTAGAAACAATTAAAAGTATTGTGCGTAATGCCGTACATGAGTACGAGTTTTGTATTCGTCAAGTAATAGAAAAAATATTTTCATTTCATCAAAACCAATCGAAAACTGAAGTATTTGGCACCAAATTCCTTATTGCTCAACCAGAGTTTAGAAATATTGAAAATTTAAAGCAAATTCTTAATATTCTTGAAGATACTACTGTGTGAAAACACATTGCCTATATTCAAGAAAAAACAGG
>JAIRPI010000003.1 GCA_031257095.1 Mycoplasmataceae bacterium
AATCTAATTCGTTGTGATTCGCCACCACTTAATGTGGCAGCATTTCTTGATAATGTTAAATAATTTAGTCCAACATTATCAAGAAATGACAAACGATCAACTATTTCTTTTAAAGCTTGTTTACCAATAATTTTTTGATTTTCAGAAAGTGTTAGATTTAATAAAAAATCAATGCAATCTCTAATTTGCATGTTAGTAACTTCGATAATATCTTTTTTATTAATCTTTACACACAATGCATTTTCAGATAATCGCTTACCATGACAATACTCACATTGTTTTTCTGACATGTATTTGGAATAGTATTGTCGGGCCATTTCACTTGTGGTTTCTAAATGACGGCGCTTAACTAGTTCTAAAACACCTTCAACATAGTCGTATTTCGTATATTGATTCCCACCAGAAGAACGATAAGAAATATTAATTGGTTCAGGTGAACCATACATAATTAAATCTAATTCTTTTTTTGTGAATTCTTTTAATGGCTTATCTTTCTTAATGTGGTAGTGATTAAGCATACATTCAAAGCGGGCTCAATCTAACGAGGTAGTGTTCACGGTATTTTTAAAATAATCAATACCACCATCATTAATTGAAAGGTTATAATCAGGAATCATTTTATTACGATCTGGTTCGTAAATAAAACCTAAACCTTTGCAATGACTACATGCCCCAATTGGCGCATTAAAAGAAAATAAACGTGGCTCTAATTCGGGCACACTAAAACCACACACCTTGCATGAGTGTGATTTGGAATAAAGGACTTCATTGTCATCGTTTGTGACAATGATGACACGGTTATTACCGTATTTTAATGCGGTTTCTACTGATTCATATATGCGCGATTCAGTTTCTGAATCAGTAGCATAAATAATTCGATCAACCACAATTGCTAAATCGTGAAATTTATTTTTATCTAACTCGATTTTTTCTTCGTCTAAAGAAAATGTTTTATGATCAACACGAACTCGCACAAAACCATTATTTTTTATTTTTTCAATTTCACTTTTAAACGTTCCTTTTTGGTGATGAACAATGGGCGCAAGTATTTGCACTTTTGTTCCTTCTTTAACGTTGTTAAATCCTTTGCTAATAATTTGTTTAGTTGTTAATGTTTCGATTTGTCCATGGCCATTCGGACAAAAAGGAACACCAATTCGTGCATATAAAATACGTAAGTAATCATAAATTTCAGTTACGGTTCCAACCGTTGAGCGTGGATTATGACTAGTTGTTTTTTGATCAATACTAATTGCAGGCGATAAACCTTCTATTACATCAACATTTGGTTTACTATTGCCACCTAAAAATTGTCTAGCATAGGAAGATAATGATTCAAGATATCTTCGTTGTCCTTCAGCATAAATTGTATCAAAAGCTAACGATGATTTACCGCTTCCACTTACGCCAGTGATAACAACAAATTTGTTTTTTGGAATTATGACATCAATGTTTTTTAGATTATTTTCACGGGCACCTTTAACAATAATCTGTTCAAGCATTATTTGTCTTTTATAGCATGTTTTTTAAGATTTTTGCGTTGGTCTTTTAGTGCAGCACTAATAAATCCTAAGAAAATTGGATCTGGTTTGCCAGGTCAAGAATTAAATTCAGGGTGGAATTGTACCCCGATGAAAAATGGGTGGGAAGGAATCTCAATCATTTCGACAGTTTTTTGATTGTCATTACTAAAAGCAGTAAACGAATAACCACTTTTCTCAAAAATTGGTAAATAAGTGTTATTAAATTCCCAACGATGTCGGTGGCGTTGGAAAATTTGTTCGGTGTTATAAATTTGGTATGCTAAAGATTGCTTTTTAGTAATATTGCATTGTTGCTCACCCAAACGCATACGGCCATCAATATAGTGGAAAATTTTGTGTTCAGTATTAGGATCAATTTCTGTGGTATTAGCATTGGCTAATCCTAAAACGTTACGGGCAAATTCAATCGTTGCAATTTGCATTCCATAACAAATACCTAAATAAGGAATATTGTTTTCCCGAGCATATTTAACAGCTTTAATTTTTCCTTCTATTCCACGACTACCAAATCCACCAGGGATGATAATGCCATGAATATTTTTAAAAGTTGATTTTAAATTGGCATTAGGTTTTTCTAAATTCTCTGAATTTATTCATTCAATATTAATATTTTTACCCAATTCTCATGCGGCTAATTTTAGTGATTCAACCAACGAATAATATGAATCGTGCAATTCATTATATTTACCTACCATGCAAATTTTAATTGATGATTGAATATTCTTAATTTTACGAATGTAGTTATTTCACTTAGTTAATGAACCTGATGGCTTTGTCAAACCAAAATATTTTAATATTGAATCAAGAATACCTTGTTTAAATAATTCTGTTGGTAAATAATAAACAGAAGGTAAATCCATTGATTTAAAAATGTTTTCAAATGGAATGTGACAAAGCGAACTAACTTTTTCAATGGTTGATTTACTAATTGGCACATCACTACGTAAAACCAACATCGCGGGCACAATTCCCATATTACCAATTGTTTTAACTGCATGTTGTGTTGGTTTTGTTTTTAATTCCCCACTTGTTTGGACAAGAATAAGCGGTGAACATAATATAAATAAAACTTCATCGCGACCGTATTCACCACGAAATTGCGCTAATGTTTCAACGAAAGGTATTGATTCAATGTCACCAACTGTGCCACCCACTTCAATGATTAAAAAATCTGGCGATTCCGCTTCAATAATTTTATAGATTTTTGATTTTATGTGATCTGTTACGTGGGGGATTATTTGTACGGTTTTACCATTATATCCACCCTCACGCTCACGGTCAATAACTTCTTTATATATTTTTCCTGAAGTAACTGTTGATAATTTAGTAATTTTTCGACCTAAGAAACGTTCATAGCTACCTAAATCAAGGTCTGTTTCTCCACCATCTTGGGTGACAAACACTTCTCCGTGTTGTAGTGGACTTAATGTTCCTGGATCAACATTTAAATAAGGATCAAATTTCATTACTGATACTTTGTAATTAAATTCAGTTAGAATACGGGCAATCGACGATGCGACTATCCCCTTGCCTAGCGAACTATAAACTCCACCAAACACAACGACAACCTTTGTCTTCATGGTTTTTATTATATATTAATAAAACATTAGCAAAACCATATAAGAAATTGAATATAAATAACCTATTTAATAGTTATTTGTTGAACATATTTTTTCTCAGGACAGTCAGCCATGCCTACTGTTCAGAAAATGTCTGGATAGTTATGAGAATGATTTTTTTCTTCAAATAGTTTTCCAACATGCTCTTCAAAAAAACCAACACCAAGATTATTAGTAAAAATGTGATTGATTTCTGTGTTGCCAAAAATAAAGACATCGTTGCCTTCTGTGCCTTGTTCGATCTCATCCTCAAAAGCACTAATAATTGCATCAACAAATCCATCAAATAATGGTTGAATTACTGGCGGAACAAATAAATTAATTATATTGTCAACAGTGTCTTCAATTTCTTTTTTAAAAGCATCAAGATCATCATCGGTGAATGTTTGTCATGTTATAGTATTATTAATTGGGAAATATAAATCTCTTATTCTCGAACCATTAAAAGATTCTCATGTTAAGTTATTTATTGTACCTGGTAAATATAAATCATTATCAGGCATTTGTCATCTTCCACATCCTCAATGTCCAATGGTTGTCAAATTTTTTAATCCTGTTAAATTCATATCACATTTAATTTGCCCATCTTCAAACATATCATCTCCTAAATAAGTTCATTCTTTATTATTTTTTGGTCAAATAAATTCATCGATTGTTTGAAATGCAAAATTATAATTGAAATGTCCAACAAGGGCAACAGGTACACCACTACCATCGTTATAATAATCACATCTTGACATATCTACTTTTAAATGTGGATATCACGTAGAGTTGTTAGTGTTATCATATAAAACATCACCCGATGAAGGATTTACAATCCTTGAAGAGTTCACATAAATCTCTTTTTCGTCCAAAGGAATAGAACCAAACCAACTACATGCTGAATAATACATTGTGTACAAGTACTTCGGTAAAATAAAACGATAATCATAGTGGTTTGGTTGTTCTCCTTTTTTTGGTTTTCTAAATTATATTGGTCAAACATTTCTTTGCCAAAAGCGTGTTCACCAAAAGCAATAACATGATATTTAGTTTTCTTTCCATCTTCCGTAACTGTGTAAGAATCTTTAGGATGAATTAAAACCGTTTTGTTTTTATTAATTATTTTTGGTTTGGAATTATCTTTTCAACCAGTAATAATAATACCAACCTCATTGGCAAAACTTGTTTTAATTCCTTGTGGAATTTCAGGTTCTTGCTTTGTATCAAGAAAGGCAGTGTATTGAGCAATACTTGAAATACGATATTCAAAGTCATCTAAACTATTGTATTGCAAACTACAAGATGTTAGGCAAACGCATGAAGATAATGTAGCGCCTGCGACTACAATAGATGGAGATAGAATTTTTGCAAGCAATGTTTTTAATTTTGTCATTATAAAGATTGTGGGTACTTTATAAGTATATTTAAATAATTTGCTTGTTTATTGCCTTATATACATATATATATGTTTAATAAATAATGAAATGCTTGCGATTATATACCGATTTTTGATTCAAGA
>JAIRPI010000015.1 GCA_031257095.1 Mycoplasmataceae bacterium
CGTATGCCAGGAAGTTCAATGAATTTAGCTAGCGTGAATACTGTTTTAAATACCATCGTTGCTGATGCTATTTCATCAATCTGCGAAAGATTAGAAAAATCTAAAAACCTTGAAAGCGATATTAAAAAAGCAATTCGTGAAACATATTTAGCACACAAAAGAATATTATTTAATGGTGATGGATACTCACAAGAATGAGAATTGCAAGCTAAAAAATTAGGTTTGTTAAACATTAAAGACACACCAACTGCAATTAAACAATATAGTTTAGATAAAAATATTGCTTTATTTGAAAAACATAGGATTTTCACTAAGCAAGAAATTTTAGCAAGACAGACAGTCTTATTTGAGGAATACATTAAACAAATAAGAATTGAAGCACTAACGATGGTTAGTATTTTTGTTCAACAAATTTTACCGGCGGTTAGTAAATATGAAAGCTATCTCGCTAATCTTATTCAACAAAAACAACAAATCAAAGTTGAATATAAATTACATTTAGATTTGTTGAAGCAAATAAATGAATTATTGATTAAAGCCACTAATACAAGCAATAAAATATCAAAGGATTTAGAAAATATTTCTGGTAAATATTTATCAGAAAAAGCTTTTAACTATCATAAATATATTTTTAAATCAATGAAAGAATTAAGAACTATTTGTGATGAACTAGAATGTATATGTCCAAAAACCGTGTGGCCATTCCCAACATATTCAGACATTTTATTTTTTTAAAAAATTATTCTTTGATAATTAACGTAATTTAAAATTTATTTTGTTTTTAAATTGTTAACTCTAACAATTGTATTAAAATCTGCTCTAAGAGATTTTAATTCTCTACCCTGTTCTTCTTGGATTGCAACAACAGTCTTCAAAGTTGCTTCGATTGGTTTTAGGGCATTATTAATCGCACTACTAATCATTACAGGAACGGTTTTATTTATAGCTTCAGTAATCATTACAGGAACGGTTTTATTTATAACTTCAGTAATCATTACAGGAACAGTTTTATTTATAACTTCAGTAACCATTACAGGAACAGTTTTATTTATAACCTCTGTAACAATTTCAGCAGTTGTTTTACGTTTCTTGGTAGTTTTATTATTAGTAGTAATTGATGAAGTGTGATCGGATGTTGAGCCAATATATTTAATATTAGCCTCTAAAACATCATCTTTCAAATTCCTATTATTTTTAGATTTTAATATTTTAATTTTCGCTTTTCTTCCATCCATACCAACATATATATTATATCAGTTACTACAACTCTATCCAACTAAAACTTCTGTTTTACTATAAACTTTTTGTATTTTAATCGTTTTAAATTCTTCGATTAACAAATTTGTTATTAAATCTAAAAAAACATTTTCCACATCATGGCCGATATCCATAAATTGTAAACCATGTTTTTTGGCAAATTTTCAATCATGATATTTAAGATCGGCAGTAACAAATAAATCAATCTTATTTAATTTATCTAATTGGCCTTTAATAATATCAAATCCAGCACCTGCACAAATTGCAATGTTTTTAACACTATCAACATTGTGAAAAATAATTCTTTCTAGTGAGAATTTATTTTTGATTATTCCCCCAAAGACTTTAGCGCGATTGGCAGTATTCAAACTTCCAGTAACAATTCCATTTTTACCAATATTTTGAATACGTTGGAGATTAAGTTCTTTTGCAATGTAATAACTTAATCCAATTGGTGAATTATCAACATTTGTATGATATGAAACAAAAGCTATTTTATTAGCTTTTAAAGAAGCTAATATCTCCTTATCATACTTAGACATTTTATAATCTTTGTTTTCAGTAAAAATAGGATGATGGCTAATGATGAGGTTAATATCATTACGCAATGCTACTTCAATGGCTGTTTTATCGATGTCAAGACATAACAAAACACCAGTGACAGCATTGAATTTAGGAGGTACATAACGAATTCCACTTTCATCTCACTTTTCTTGTAATGATAATGGATATTTTTTAACTATTGCGTTAATAATTTCTTTTAATTCTAATTGTGGATGTGTGTGAAGTGTTTCTTTTGCGTTCATGTTTTTCTAAAAAAACTAGTAAAAAGTCGTCTTTTAACTAATTGGATATTATTATAACCCATAGCCGGTATTTTGTCAAGTTTTATTAATTCTTGATGTATTCATTGGTAAAGTTCATTACTAGGACGTTTAGGTAAATATACACCAATATAGATATCTTTTGGTGTTTTAATAATTAAACCTTTTTTACTAACAACGAACAAAAAATAGAATACATTCTTATCATAAATTATTTGTTCATTTTCTAATTTTCAGTTGCTTGTTTTTAATCAAAAACGGATTATTTCTGGTTTATTATTACTAACAATAATATATTTATTGATTTTGAGGTGTTTATTAGCATGAGTGAGAATGTTAGTAATAGTATGCGAACCCAAACCAGCAATAACACAATAATCAATAGGTTTATGAAATGAAAATTGTAATCCATCTGCATGGATATTAGTTGTTTTTTTAATTAAACCAGCATTTTGTAAATTATGGATAGTTGTTGTTAATGGTTTTTTAGCAATATCAGTATTAACTACATGTTTAGCAATATTGTTTTGTAATAGATTAATTGCTACTTGGGCATGGTCACTACCAATATCAAAAACAATATTGCATGGTTTTATTTGTTGCAAGATGCAACTAATTCTTTTGGTCATTGCTCTTAGCAACTTTAACTTTACTAGTTACAATTACTCGTTCGTGAAGCTTATAACCAACATTCACGACTACACTTACATGGTTTGGTTTAGTGTTTTCATCAATAACATATTCAATACATTGCATGTAGTTGGGATTAAACTCGTCGTTTTGTTTTACTGGTATTTCATGAATGTGCATTTGTTCTAATAATTGGTGAAACATTGAACTAAACATTTGAAACCCGATTAAGAAATTATTAATCTTAGGATCATTGGATTTGTAGTTTACAGCGATATCTAATTGATTAATGATATTAATTAATTCAATAGCATATGGTTCAATAGCAAATTTCTTTTTTTGTTCTAATTCTTCTTTAGCATTTGCTTGTAACTCGGCAATCTTTAGTTTTATACGCTCATTACCCTCCTGAACTTTTGCGGAAACTTTATTAATAAAATCTTTATTTAATTCTTCAATTTGCGTTTCTAATCGAGCAATTTTTTCATCCTTAGAACTAATAGTAGATATTAGTTCAGCTAATTGTTTAGTTAATGATGCAATTTTTTCTTGTTGATCATTATTTTCAGCTTTAGTTTCAACCTTATTTTCATTCTTTGGTTCAGGGTTTACTATTTGTTCTTCGTTTTTTTTCGACATACTATTTTAACTCCTTTTCAATTGTTTAGATTGTTCGTTGGGTTGTATTTTTGCTTGTTCGCATAGCTCTCGATATTTCATTATTTATCCCTCTGATCATTGTGTACTTTAGTTGTTATTACATTATTACCTTTATAACCGTGTTCGTGTATACCATAACCTGCTTTTGCTAATTGTTTTGCAGTACCATATTCAGCTCTTCCTCCCGGATATCTTACGCGATGGAAATCTTGAAATTTTCCCTCTGTATGTAATTGATGTCCGTGATGGAATTTACCATCTTTATTAAAACCCTCATAATAGTGTCAATTTTTTTCAACTTTACCTTCAGGATTTACTATTTGTTCTTCATTTTTTTTCGACATACTATTTTAACTCCTTTTCAATTGTTTTCTCATATTGTTCAACATATGGGTTTGGTTCTTTATTAATAGTTTTTAATTGTTCTATCTCAGTTTTTGAATAATGCTTTGGTTTAGCATATTCAAAAACAACAATTAAATCACCATTAGTTGGTGAAGTGTGAAACATTTTCTTTTTAAGATTTTTAATTCCATAGCCACTAACGGTCATTTCATCACCATTAGCAGTTTGTGGTCTAATTTCTATTTCTTTTATCCCGTGTGGTGTTGGAACTTTGACAACTCCACCAGTCATCGCAACCATTGGGTCAATAATTGCTTTAGTATAAATAGTATCTCCCTTACGGGTGAAGATTTTACTAGGTACAACATAAATATCTAGCAATAATGAACCATTACGGTTATTTCACATATTACCTTTATTTTCTACTTTATATGTTGTGCCATTAGTAACACCTGGCTGGATGGTTAAGTCAAATTGAATTTCCTTTTCTAAAAAACGCTTGCCGTGACATTTTGGACATTGTTTGGCAATGATCTTGCCTGACCCATGGCATGTTGGACACACTTCTTGTGATTGCATAACACCCAAAATTGTCCGGTGTCTAGTAATTACTACACCTTTCCCGCCGCATGTGTGACAGACTTTAATGTCATTTTTTGATTCCGCACCTGTGCCATTGCATTGATCACAAGTGCTCTTTATTTTATATTTTAGTGTATGAATTGATCCTAACACACTTTCAATGAAACTAATATTGATTGAATAATGAACATCAATATCATATGGTTGATCGTTAGTAGTCTTTTGGTGTGCTTGTCGCCTTCTTCCCCCACCAAACATTCCACCAAAGAAATCAGAGAAAGCATCACCATCGTCTCCACCGAAACTAAATTTTACACCACCGCCACCGAAGAACTGATTAAAGATATCTTGCGCGTTAGAACTATGGAAACCTTGTTGGTTTAATCCATCATGTCCATAGGTATCGTATATCTTTTTCTTCTCTGGATCACGCAACACTTCATATGCTTCATTAACTTCCTTAAATTTTTGTTCTGCTCCTGGCTCTTTATTACGATCAGGATGATATTGCATTGCCAAACGTCTAAATGAACGTTTGACTTCGTCAGGTGTTGCCCCTTTCGATAAACCTAATACTTCATAATAATCACGTTTGTTTGACGCCATACAAACATTATATAACAAATTAGCACTTTATTAGATTGAGTGCTAATATTAATTATTTATAAAGACGACGTAAATAATTCTATATTATTGATGTTGTCAATATGTAAAATTTACGTTAAATGCATGTATGTCAGCTACACTATCAATATAAGTTGAAAATAAACCAAAGCAACCTTTTGCAGGATGAGAAGTGTTTCTTCATTCTTGTAATATCAAACCACCATCAGCAGCATCTACTGCGACACCGTGATTTACTGCACCAGTTGTATTAATAGTGTCATCGAAATATGAAACATTTGGCATGGTTCCAAAATAATCATATGTTACAGCGGTTGTTGTTGCCATGTTTGCTGGCACTGGGGCAGGTATAGAATAATCACCAGCCTTTGCAGCTATTAAAATGTTTTCTGCTTTAATACTAATACCAGGATTTTTGTCATATTCAGTCAATTGGCTATTTCCCACGGTAGCTGTATATGCAGCAACTTCTAACGGAACAACCTTCTCACCTTTATATTTTTTACTACCAGAAGCATCAAGAATAAGCGAAACTCCATCTTTTTTTTGAGTAGAACCAGTAAAATAAAAATCAATATAAGCAAAATCTGCTTCTGATATCTTAGATAAATTTTGATGTATAAATGACGCATGTATTGCGTTATAAGCTAAATCAAATTTATTAGCTTCAAAACCAACAGTTAAATTTAATTTACCATTAAAATCTATTTTTGATAAATCTGTTTTTTTGCTACAGCTTGTCATTAACACTGGGATAGCAGCAATAGCGCCAGCGCCTAGCAATGCTAATGCAGCACCGCCAAATATTTTCATTTTCATTTTTTTCATAGTTATACTAAGATTATAGATAAAAAAAATAAATAATTATAAAATATTTGGAAAAGAGCGGATTATTATATAAACCTACCAATAAAATAAGAATATAATTACTTTATGTTAAAAACTATTGCTAGTATCCGCAAGAGCTTTCCATGATTTAAAAATAATCGTGGTTATGTCTATGCCGATAATGGTGCCACATCTTTAAAACCACAAGTGGTACTAGATGCGATGAATAATTATTATGGTTATTTAGGAACTAATAACCATAATACTGATTCTGACTTTAGTTACCAAACAACTAAAAAAATTCAGGAAGCACGAATTTTACTAGCTAAATTAATTAATGCCAAAACCAACGAAGTTATTTTCACTAGTGGTGCGACTGAATCACTTTCAATGTTTGCTCATGGATTATCATCATTTCTTAAAAACGATGAAAACATTATCATGACTTTAGCAGAGCATTCAAGTGATATATTACCGTGAATGCATATTGTTAAAAATAAGAAACAACTTCGTTTCGCTGCGTATTCTATTCCTAATATTATTGCTAAAATTGATAATAAAACTAAAATTTTAGCAATTGCCAATGTTACTAATTTACATGGTTATACGCTAGATATTAAAAATCTTGTACAGTTAGCTAAACACAAAAACAAAAATATTATTATTGTTTTAGATGCCACGCAAGGCATTGTTCATAATAAAATTGATGTCCAAGATTTAGACATAGATTTTATGGCATGTAGTGCACATAAAATGTGTGGACCAACCGGGATTGGGTTAGCATATATGAAAGAAAGGTGATTAGATAAAATTGAACCACTAAAATTTGGTGGGGGGATGAATAACCAAATTACATTAAACTCATTCACTTATGCACCAGCACCTGATAAATTTGAAGGTGGAACACAGAATATTGCTGGGATTTTAGGATGATCAGCAGCAATTAAGTTTCTTAATAATGTTGGTTGAAACAACATTCATAAACAAGAATTAGAACTTGTTAAATATCTTAAACAACAATTTGCTACATTAACCAATGTTACAATAACTAACCCAACAACCAAATTACCAATTATTGCTTTTATCGTAAAAAACATTCATTCACAAGATGTTGCTAATTACTTAGGAAGAAAAAAAATTATTGTAAGAAGCGGACTATCATGTGCAAAATTAACACCATATATGACAAAGCAACAACATGTTGTACGTGCTTCTTTTTATTTTTATAATGACAAGCATGATGTTGATTGTTTGGTTAACGCTTTAAAACAATTTAAAACTAAGGATATAACATATGGATTCTAAAAATCTTGATTTAAAAAGAGAAATTATTCTTAACCATTATGAGAATCCTAAATATAAAATTGAAGGTAATGAAAAATTTGTAAAAAAATATCACATTGCCAATAAAGACTCACCAAGTTGTATTGACAACATCACCATTTACGCTAACGTTGTCAATAAAAAAATTGTTGATTTAAGATTTAGCGGTATTGGCTGTGCTGTGGCGACAAGTTCAACCGATATAATGTGTGGGTTGTTAATCAAGAAGAACCTTGTTGATGCACGAAAAATTATTAATAACTATTACAACTTGGTTGCCAATAAGAAATATGAACAAAAACTTATTGGCGATTTATATGTATTTGATAATATCTATAAACAACTGAATAGGATTAAATGTGCGACAGTAGGTATTGAAGCAATTGCTAAAGCAATAGAGAAATAAAATATCTCGCTGCTTTTAGTTGAGAATTAAAGTTAATTAATCATAAATGAAAATAACATGTTATTAATAAAATAACCTATTTTTTAATATAGGTAATAATTAGGAATTTTATTAGTAATTTTTAGGAATTATCGTTGTAATAATTAGGAAAATATTGTAGATTATTGAACTAGCGGAAAGTTTATTAAACAAATTACAAAATAGAAAAAATTACTTAGTATATTGGTTTAATTCACTATTAGCGATTACAATTATTCTTACACCTATTCTTTTAAATCTAATTTAAGCAAGCGATTCAATTCAACAGCATATTCTAATGGTAATTCGTTAGTAAATGGTTCAACAAAACCTAGAACTAATAAGTGCTCGGCGGTTTTGTTATCGATCTTTCGTGAATTTAAATAGAACATTTTTTCTTTATCAACATCAGTTACTTTCGCTTCATGTTTTAAAAATGATGTTGGATTATTAATGATTTCTGTCGGAATAGTATCAGTTTTACTTAATTTATCTAATATTAATGTGTCACATTGAACTGAAGCGAAACTATTACTTGCTGATTTAGCAATATTTATTAAACCACGATAATTAGCTTGCCCGCCGTGATGGGCAATTGATTTTGAAATAATTTGACTATTAGTATTTTTACCAATATGGATCATTTTTGCCCCCGCATCTTGGATAACGCCTTGGTGCGCGACAGCAATTGAAATACATTTCGCTGATGCATTATCACCTTTTAAAATCGTACATGGATATTTCATATTTAGTTTTGACCCTAAATTTCCATCAATTCATTCCATTAATGAATTTTGTTCACAAAGACAACGCTTTGTCACTAAATTTAATACATTATCCGATCAATTTTGAATTGTTGAATATCGCATTTTTGCATTTTTCTTCACAAATACTTCAACGACAGCTGCATGTAAGTTATTTTTATCATAAATTGGCGCCGTACACCCTTCAACATAATGAACTTTTGCACCTTCATCAACAATAATTAGTGTTCTTTCAAACTGCCCAACAGATTTTGTATTTATGCGAAAATATGCTTGCAAAGGTTTCTCTAGTTGTACACCTGGTGGCACATAGATAAATGATCCGCCAGATCATACAGCTGTATTTAATGCCGCATATTTATTATCGTGCGATGAAACTAATTTTCCAAAATACTGTTTTACTAATGATGGATATTGAATTATCGCCGTTTCAATATTTGTAAAAATTACTTTTTTTTGTTTCAATTCTTCAATAACATCGTGGTAGATAGCTTCTGAATCAAATTGGTTATTTAATCCACTAACCAAACGATCTTTAAGCTCAGGAACATTTAATTGTTTAAAAACTTGTTTAATCTTATTAGGGATTTCTTGTTTGGTTAGTGCGGGCGATGAATAATAAATATAGTCATTAAAATTTATTTGTGATAAATCTGGGCCCCATTGCGGGTTCTTTAATGAACAAAAATGTTTATAAGCTTGTAAACGAATTTCTAACATTCATTTTGGTTCATGTTTAATTTTAGAAATTTTTTTAATAACATCTGCTGACAAACCTTTTGGCAAGGAAATTGCTTCATAATTATCAAGTTGTTTTATCGCTTGATAATTATTCACCAATTTATTTATTTTTTTCACCCCCATATTATACGAAACAACTATCTACTTCTTTAAAATATATAATATGGTAATGAAACAAAACAAAACATTTACTTTTAATAAAACAATGCTCATTTTAATAGTAACTCTATTCGCAATGGCTTTTTTAGGTTTATTTTTTGGTGCTTTTTTTGATTATCAAATAGACCAAAAATTAGCGGGGGGGGCTGCAAATTTTAGAAATGATCATTACCTACATACCTTTTGATCATTATGTAGTAGTGTTGCCGGCTATGTTTTCATGTTTATTACAACCTTTGCGGCTACGGCATTAATAAGTTTAAATTCATATTATAAAAATTGAAAAAAACCATTTCAAGTGTTTTATTGAATCATCGCTGTTGGTATTAGCTTTGCTTGTATATGATGACAAGCATATGATTCAATTATCACTAATACTTATTACACTTTTAATATTACCATTCCACCTCATAATGGTAGTGAAATCGTCCACGATTTCATATGAGAATCTTTATTAGTTGCCATTGGTTTTTTTGGTATTGGAATATTAGTTAATTTCTTTGTTATTAAGAAAACTACCTATGCACCAATCTTTTTTAAATGAGCACTTTTTGCTACATTTGCATTAATTTTTGCTTGTGTAATTGTTACGATCATGAAATCGCAACTTCATCGTGAACGTTATTTTCAATTAATGATAACTGGAAATACTGATAACTTTAAACCATGATATTCATTATTATGAGACATGAATAATGCAGATGACATTGGCATCTATGGTCGCTTCAGTGTCGGCGGAATGACTTCATTTCCTAGTGGTCACACCACATGGGCAATGGGTGTGTTTACACTAGCACCACTATTTTATTTGTTATTAAAAGATAAACAAAAAACTTTGATTACCTTATTTTCAGCATTGTTTGCCTTCTTGTTATTAATTATCTTTTGCCGAATATGTGGTGGTTATCATTATCTATCAGATATTGCTATGGCAATTGTTGTTAATACTGTGCCATTTGTTGGTGTTGGATATTTTGTTTATTGTCAGCCAAATAAACAAAAATAGCGATATATATATATATATATATATATATATAATATAAATATATGAAGAAAATAAAAACAATTGGAGCAGTATCATGTGCTCTAATTAGTGGAAGTGCTTTGGCTAGTAGTTTACTTTTGACTTCTTGTTCAAAACAAAAACCTGATAGTAGTACGCAACATGATAGCGGAGATGCTTTTGTTCCTTATTATTTTAATCTAGACAGCATCTATTTAAATATTCTTAATTTTCGCGGCGTATTTCGTGCTTTCACTCAAGCGGCACTTATTAAAGATCAAACTTACACTCGTGCAATGATGGGCGTAAATGTTGGTGATGAATTTTATGATATCATGGAACAAAAATTATTAAACGGGACTATTGACGAGCCAGATACAACAATCCCTAGTGACATACAACAAAAAATTACACAATTTATGAGCACATTTGATAGTTATATGTCAAACGAAACCATTAAAAAGTTTGCTGATGACTTCCAATCATTAGCTACAAAAAATAGTCATTCAAAACAAATTACTTATTCTGATTTTCGTGAATCATTTCTTAATACTTTAAATTCTTCTTCAACTTTCTGGCAATCATGATTAGAACTATTCAATGATGTAATGAATGGCGGCACTGAACAGATGGCGATGATATATCTAAAAGGTATACTTTTCTTGCATTCTGGATGAGAAGTGGGAACAAATAAACTTCCATTTATGTGATCAAATCCCCAAAGTGTACCAAAAATTGAAGTAAGAAAAATTAATGATTATTCGTGAAAATTATCATTAAATGATGCATTTGTCGATCCAATTATTGGAATTGGCAATCTTGCTGGTAAACAATTCACCCCCGACCAAGCCTTTAACAAAATACGACAACAGAATGACGCTAAATTATTTTGTTTGGACAATTATGAAATTACTAATAATTTTACAATATCGTGAGATGAAAACGATCTTAAAACTCTAGATATAAATGTATCAGAGGGTACACGCGCACCTTCTAATGTTAATTTTAGGATACAAATGCTTGATATAAATATGATGATGAATGGTAATGAAGGTGGACTTTCTTTATTTACCCCATCATTTTTTCTTTAATTAAAACCTATTTTATATCACTTTTTTCAGTATCAATTAATACTTGTTATCAATTCTATTTTTCTATACTAATTATCCATCTAGGAAAAATAAATATTAAATAGCACACCCAAACAAAAATAGTTATTTTATAATCATATAGTGCAATCGATTTTATACATAAAATATGGTGAATTATTTTTAAAAGGTAAAAATAAACACCTTTTTATAAAATCGCTATTAATCAATATTAAGAATTTATTACAACAATACAAACAATTAGTAATTAATTCTTTTCACGATGCGATTGTTATCGATAAATTTAAACAAAAAGATAGACAAACAATAATCCATTTATTAAAACAAGTTCCAGGAATTAAGTGGATTATTGTGGCTAATGTTATTAAGCAAGATTACAAAACTTTATGTGCAAGTTTAATTAAATCATTAAAACCATTGGCCAAAACCAAACAAACATTTAAAATTATTACCAAACGCATTGATAAAACATTTATATACAATTCAATGGATGTTAGTAAAAAGGTTGGTGGAGTAATACTAAAAAACTTTAAAGAATGAACGGTTGACATCCACCAACCATCAGCTTCTATCTACATCGAAATTAAACCAAAGCAAATAATATTTTATCATGAAAAAATTGCTGGAATGGGTGGATTTCCCATGGGAACTAATGGCCGAGTATTATTACTTTTATCTGGCGGACTAGATTCACCAGTCGCAGCAAAACTATTAATTAAAAAAGGATTTATTGTTGATTTTTTAACTTTTATTACCCCACCGCACACAAGTGTTGCGGCATTAAACAAAGTTAAAAAATTAGTTGATATTATTAGTCTTTCTTCTAAACTATATCAACCAAAGCTTTATATATGTAATTTTACACAAATACAACATGAAATCAAACATATCTATTTATCTAGTTATCAAATCACGATCATGCGTAGATATTTTTTTAGAATTGCTGCGACATTAGCCAAAACTAATAAGTATCATGCTATTGCTACTGGTGAATCGTTAGGCCAAGTTGCTAGTCAAACAATTCAAAGTATGGACACAATCGAAAAAGCGATTCCTGATTGTCTTGTTTTGCGACCATTGCTTACATACGATAAAGAACAAATTATCGCGCTTGCGAAAGAGTTTGGCACCTACGCTACTTCAATAATTGCTCATGCTGATTCTTGTAGTTTGTTTGTCCCAACTAACCCCGTAACCAAGCCGCAAGACTATCAAGCGATTAAGTTAGAAAAATCATTGGACTTAATTGATAAGTTATTAGAAAAAACGATTAAAAATAATATAGAGATTTATAAGAAATAGCTAAATTATTAAAATTCGTCCCCCATGTAATTAAAAAGACATATTTTTTGTATAATCAAAATCGCTATCATAATAGCTGCAACCAAATTATGGGTATGCTATCGCACACCAAATAATTTTGTCTAAGAAGATAAAGGAAAGTATGTTCGCAATATTTGAGTGTGGGGGAAAACAATATAAAGTGTCAGTTAATGACACTATTTATGTTGAAAAAATTACTGGTAATCCTAAAGACCCAGTAATTTTTGAAAATGTCTTAATGATTGATAAAGAAATTGGCTCACCATACATTCCTAAAGCTTCAATTGTTGCTGAAGTTGTTAAACAAGGTAAACAAAAAAAATTAGCTATTATCAAACATCAACCACAAAAACACCATACTAAAAGATATGGACACCGACAACCTTATACTAAATTAATTATTAAGGAGATTAAACATGGCTAGTAAAAAAGGTGTTGGTTCAACAAAAAACGGAAGAGATTCTAATCCTAAATATTTAGGAGCTAAATTGGCTGATGGCCAATTAGCAAAAGCGGGGATGATTATTTACCGTCAACGTGGTAACAAAATCTATCCTGGTAATAATGTTGGACAAGGGAAAGACCACACATTATTTGCTTTGAAAGCAGGTGTAGTTAAATATTCTCATTTTGGTGACAATAAAACTAAAGTTAGTATTATTATTAGTCAACAATAAGACATAATGAAGCGCTTTATATTGTTAGTGCTACATTATTTAGCAGTACCTTTCGTTTTATTATCACTTGGCTTTAAACTAATTGGATTAAAAAAGAAATGAAAGAAATTTATCCACGATCCTAATGCATATGCGCCAGAAGAACGATATCGTTATGTTTATAGTCTTATTAAACGTGTCTTGTTTATAAAGAACATAAAAGTGCAAGCAACAGGGTTTAATAAGATTCCAAAGCGTCCCGTTTTATTTGTTTGCAATCATAAATCTAATGCTGACCCTTTTGTTTTGTTAAAAATTTTATTTGAAACCCAAGGAATAACTTTTTTTAATTTTATATCGAAGGTTGAAAATAAAAAAAGTAAGGTTGTTAATCGCATCGCTGATCTAATCGAAACAATTTATATTGATCGTGGTAATCTTCGCCAACAATACGAAGTATATAACGAACAATTAAATCGCTTAAAAGAACAAAAAAGCATTGTTATTTACCCAGAAATGCATCGAATTTATGAAGATAAATTTGCTACTTTTCAACCTGCCGCATTACGGGCTGCATTTCATAGTTTTGTACCAATTCAACCAGTTGTAATTTATGGTTCTTCTGGTTTATTAGACAAGAATAAACAATTTGCTTCAAAAAAAAGAATTGTTTATTTAAAAGCCTTACCAATGTTACAACATAAAGATTTTTGTAATTCGAGTGAGGCGTATATTGCTGAACAATTAGAAAAATCAATGCAAGCTGAATATGATAAGATGAAAGAGTTAGACAGCAAAAATGCATTAAAATTAAAAGAAGAATAATGAAACAATATTTAGAATTATTACAACATGTTTTAAAAGTAGGTCAAAGAAAACATAATCGTACTGGTGTTGATACAATTACCACATTCGGATATCAAAACCGTTACGACATTAGTGAATATTTCCCCTTACTAACAACAAAGAAAGTCGCCTATAGATCAATGATTCATGAATTATTATGGTTCATTCGCGGCGATACAAATATTAAATATCTTGTTGACAATAATTGTAATATTTGAAACGAATGACCATATGAAATTTATAAGAAATCTACTGATTTTAAAAGCGAATCATTAAAAGAATTTGTTGATAAAATAAGAAATGATTCAGAATTTGCTAAAAAACATGGAAATCTTGGACCTGTTTATGGTAAACAATGGCGAAACTTTTTAGGTGTTGACCAATTAAAAAACGTAATTAATGATATTAAATCTAATCCAAACTCACGAAGATTAATTGTTAGTGCATGAAACCCAACTGAAGTACAACATATGGCCTTACCACCTTGTCATTCATTGTTCCAATTCTATGTTGACAATGATCGTGGATTATCATGTCAATTATATCAACGTAGTGCTGATGCTTTTTTAGGAGTACCTTTTAATATTGCTAGTTATTCATTACTTGTTTATATTATTGCTGCTATGACTGGATTAAAACCAAAATCATTTGTTCACACCTTTGGTGACTTGCATATTTACACCAATCATTTAGATCAAGTAAACGAACAACTAGCAAGAACACCAACTAAATTACCTAAACTTGTAATTAAACGCATTCCTAAAAATATTGAAGAGTTTACAATAGATGATTTTGAAATTATTGATTATAACCCACAACCAGCGATTAAAGCACCAGTTGCAGTTTAATATTAATGTTTAAAATGACGAATATTGCTAATAACCATTGCTATATTATGCTCATTAGCTGCATCAATACTTTCTTGATCTTTTAATGAGCCGCCAGGTTGGATAATTGCTTGAATATGATGCTTAGTTGCTTGATCAACAACATCGCGAAAAGGAAAAAAAGCATCCGAAGCTAAAACAGTTGCTCCCTTACCACGATTAAGTGCATCAATTGTTGGTCAAATACGATTTACTTGTCCACCACCGATGCCAACGGCTACACCATTATTAGCAACAACAATAGCATTAGATTTAACAAATTTAACTACACGTAGAGCAAATATTAAATCTTTCATTTGTTGTTCCGTTGGTTGTTTTTTAGTGACAACTTTCATATTGTCAATTAGTTGGTTATCTTCGGTTTGTACTAAAACCCCACCATCAATTGAAACAAAACTAAATTTGTTTTTTGGTTTTGTATTGAATTTAATTACTCGTAGATTCTTTTTAGTTTTCAATATTTCTAATGCTTGCTGGTCATATTCTGGTGCAGCAATAACTTCAAGAAATATTTTAACTAACTCACTTGCGGTTTGCGCATCAACTTTTTGATTAAATGAAACTATGCCTCCAAAAATACTTGTTGGATCAACACTATACGCTTTTTTATAAGCATCAAAACCGTTTTTTCCTATGGCAAACCCGCACGGCGTGTTATGTTTTAATGCACAACATGCTGGTTCAGTAAAATCACTGACAGCACGTCAAGCAATATCAACATCTTTTAAGTTGTTATATGATAATTCCTTTCCGTTTAATACAGCAAATGTATTCATCGCTCCATCAATCATTGTGTCGCTATAAAAACATGCCGATTGATGTGGGTTTTCTCCATAACGGAGTTTTTGCTGTTTTTTTAAGGAAACGTTAAAAAATTCAGGATATTCATCATCTAGCATAAATTTACTAATCGCCCCATCATATGCACTCATTAAGTTAAATACTTTACCAGCTAGTTTTTGTTTAAATGACAAACTAACTTCACCATTTGTCATTTGTTCTTTAACTAATTGGTAATCATTTTTGTCACATATAACAATAACATCTTGATAATTTTTAGCAGCAGCTCTTAACATTGTTGGCCCACCGATATCAATAAATTCTATTTTTTGCTCAAATGTTAAGTTTTCTTTAACTTTTACAAAAAATGGGTATAAATTAACAATTACAAAGTCAAATGTGCCAATGTTTTGGCGAGTAATTTCTTCCATGTGTTTTTTATTGCTACGGATAGCGAGAATTCCACCATGAATTTTAGGGTCTAATGTTTTTAATCTTCCGTCTAATATTTCAGGAAATCCAGTAATTTCACTTACTTCAACAACATTAACACCATTTTCTTTTAAATATTTGTATGTTCCACCAGTAGAAACTATTTGGACATTTCTGCTAACTAAAAACTTAGCAAAATCTAAAACACCATCTTTGTCATAAACACTTATTAAAGCCCTTTTTACCATATATTACTTATATATTATTATCAAGAAAATACAGTATATGGTATAAATGTTTAATTGAAAAATAATGAGTAATTAATTTACTAAATTACTTTTGGTTTTTACCTTTCGGTGCGGTAACTAATTTTTGTGTTGCTTGAGCAACTTTTTTAGGCGAAGGAATTGTGAAAATAAGGATTAAAGACATTATTGACATTACGGCGTCAAGACCTAAAGCAACCAATACAATAATGCCACCGGTAGTAAGGGCAATATCACCAGCATCATCTTTATTGTATAACGTAAACACTGCAGGAATATTTCCGCCTTTAGCAGTTAGTGCTAAATCAACAACAAAATAGGCAATCACCACTAGTGAAAAGATAATGTTTAAAATTAATCAAAATTTACGGAAACCAATTGTTTCATTTCCTCTTGCTCTTAAATTAGAGCGTTCTTTGTTCGATATAAATGGCATAGACATTATTATATTACATAATTAAGCAATATCAAACATTATTTATGACAATATTAATTAAAAATTGTAACCTAATTCCGATGAAAAATGATGGTGCAGAAATTATTAATAATATTGATGTTTTAATTAAAGATAACAAAATTATCAAAATTGCAAAAAACATCAAAATTAATGCCAATAAAGTTATTGATGCTACTAATAAATATGTATTACCTGGCTTTATTAATTGTCACACCCACATTCCAATGACACTTTTTAAAGAAAGTGGTAGTAAATACACCTTACAAGATTGATTAAACAAGTTTATTTGGCCGATTGAGGCCAAATTAACCCCTAATGATATTTATTATTTTGCATTATTGGGCATGCTTGAAGCGATTAATAACGGTGTCACGACAATTAATGACATGTATTTTCTTACCGAAAACATTATTAAAGCGGCCAATAAAGCAAAAATAAATCTTATTAATGGGCCTACATTAATGGATGCTGATGGTAAAGGCGAAGCACGCACAACAGAATTCAAGCGCATCATAAAGAAATACGGAAATAAAAATATTACTGCTGGTATTCATGGACTATATACAGCGAGCGAGAAATATATTAAATCATTAATTCCATTTATTAAGCAAAATAATTTACCAGTACACATCCATTTTTGTGAAAACAAACAAGAGATCGAAGATATCAGGAAGTCTTGAAAAATTAAAACACCGAGCGAAGCTTTAATAAAATATTTTAGAAACATTAAATTAATACTTGCTCACTGTGTTGAACTAAACCAACAAGATATTAATAATCTTAAAAAATTAGATTGTTCGATAGTTCACAACCCCACTAGCAATATGTATTTGGCTTGTGGGGTTGCTGATATTAAAAAATATCTTGACAACGATATTAATGTTTGTATTGGCACTGATGGTCCCGGTAGCGGTTGTAATGGGGACATTTTAAAAGAATTAAGAGTAGCATTGTTATTACAAAAAATTAAATATAACAATGCCAGTGTTATCAATAGTTATGAAGGATTAAAAATGGTAACTATCAATGGAGCCAAGGCATTGGGTATTGAAAAAAATAAAGGTTCAATTGATGTTAATAAAGATGCTGATCTAATAATAGTTAACCTTGATCACCTTAATACCGTGATGAATAATGATACAATAAGTAATATTGTTTACAATGTTAATCATGAAAACATTGAAACAGTAATCATTAATGGCAACATCGTTAAGGAAAAAAATAAGCTCATTGGTTTTAAAATAGACTCAATCCTTAAAGAGTGTAAGAAGTTACACACAAAGCTATTGAAATAATAATTTGCAACATGTGAAAAGAATGTTTTTACTACTTTTGAGTATATCAAACGATGCTTTGTTTTAATGACTTGGGCAACTACATCAACCGCTTTTGCGCGTGTCGCTACCGTAGTGATTGCAACTCTGCATTTACCATTAAGAATTTCTGTGTTAAAAGCATAGCCTCCACCTTACATTTAAGGCACCTCACAAAACACATCTTTTTTCCGCCGCTACTGCATACATCCATATATATTTACAAGATAAAATTATTGCCTCTCAATTATCTTAAATTATTTCTATTAAAAACATCTATCACGTGCTTATTGAATTCAATTTGTTGTTTAATAAAATCACTAACATAGTTGTTGAATTCAATCTGTTGCTTAATGAAATCACCAACATACTTATTAAATTCTTCTTGTTTTGCTCAACGAGCATCATTCTCAGCGAGACGTTCATTAATTTCATTGATAGCTGGGTCAAATCGTTTTTCAACAAATTCCCTAAATCATTTCGGTGCCACGCTAACTCCTTTATTAATTATATGACATTGAAAAGTGACACCGATTCAGTCTTCTCTACTTGATTTAGTTATTTCATATTCGTTATGTTCCTTCATTCTTGCATATCTCCATACATATATTTACAAGAAAAAAACATTTTTTCCTCAATTATTTTAAATATTTTTAAATTTTACGAGCGTAAATAGATAAATAATGCTTTTAAATAACCGCATAAAAAATTGAGCGGATATAGTCGTTTAAGATATATCTTGTTACTACTTCTTTAATTTTTTCTTACGATGTATAAGTACGGGAATCGCCCATGCTAGACCAATTATTGGTGGAAGTATTAATCCCGCCAAAATTAACGCAAAACCGTATAGCCGTGATTGATACTTCTTTGCCCGATTATATTCCTCATACATCGCTTTTGAAAATTTTTCTTGATAACTATCTTTATCTTTCATATTGCTCCACGTTAATTACACATAAAAATATAAAATTTTTTTGTATTTTTATGTGTAATTAAAAAAATAGGGTTTTTCAAATTTGTGTATTTATTTTAAGCAATCACTTCCTCCTTAACTATAAAAAAGATACTATTTCAATAGTATTAGTTTTATAATATCTTTATGTCTCAAAGATATGTTGATGAGAATATTAAGGTCTTAGAAGGTCTAGACCCGGTAAGAAAACGTCCCGGGATGTATATCGGTTCTACAGGGTTAGAAGGATTACATCATCTAATATGAGAAATATTTGATAATGCAGTTGATGAAGTTATCTCAGGAAGTGCTGATCAAATAAAAATAACGTTAAAGAAAGACAATTCAGTCATTATTGAAGATAATGGACGTGGTATTCCATTAGGTGTTAATAAAACTACTGGATTATCGACCATCGATACTGTTTTTACAGTATTACACGCTGGCGGTAAATTCGATAGCGATGCATATAAAACCGCCGGTGGATTACACGGAGTTGGTGCTTCAGTTGTTAACGCTTTAAGTGAATGGTTAATTGTAACAGTAAAAAAAGATGGGAAAGTTAACGAAGCACGATACGAAAATGGTGGTCATATAAAACAACCAGCGAAAACTATTGGTAGCACGAACCGTACTGGGACAACCGTACAATTTAAAGCTGATTCAAGCATTTTCCGTTCAATTGTTTTTAATCCAGCCATTGTTCGTGAGCGAATTCGTGAAACCGCCTTTTTATATAAAGGACTAAAAATAATTCTTAATAATGAAATCGATAATAATGAAGAAACATTTGAATCAAAAGAAGGAATAAGCGAATATGTTGATTTCATTAATGATGGGAAAACATCATTAAATAAAACGGCTTATTTTTCTGGAATTTCATTAGATAAAATTGAAGTAGAAATTGCTTTTCAATATACGACTAGTTCTAATGAAACGATTATTAGTTTCGCTAATTCTGTAAAAACTAGAGAGGGTGGTAGTCATGAAACGGCCTTTAAAACCGCTCTCACAGAAACGATTAATGAATATGCCCGTAAGTGAAAGTTATTAAAAGAAAAAGATAAAAATTTTGAAGGTGATGATGTTCGTGAAGGACTAACCGCCATTGTTTCGATTCGTGTTCCTGAAAAACTTATTGCTTATGAAGGGCAAACAAAAAATAAGTTATTCACCCAAGAAGCATATAATGCGGTTAAGAAAATATTCAGCGGCAAATTAAATTATTGATTAGAAGAAAATAAGAAATATGCCGAAAAAATAATTTCGAAAGCAATTGTTTCACGTGATGCTCGCATTGCGGCAAAAAAAGCACGTGAAGACATTAAAAAAATTAAGAATGCTGGTAAATATGGTTACATTCTTAATTCTAAACTAACCCCCGCTCAATCAAAAGTCTACATGAATAATGAATTATTTCTTGTCGAAGGTGATTCAGCTGGCGGATCAGCCAAATTAGCAAGAGACAAGAAACATCAAGCAATATTACCACTACGTGGTAAGGTTATTAATAGTGAAAAAGCAAAGTTAAGTGATTTATTATCGAACGAGGAAATATGTACCATTATGTCATGTATTGGGGCTGGTATTGGTGCTGATTTCAATATTGAAGATTGTAAGTATGGGAAAGTTATTATCATGACTGATGCTGATGTTGATGGAGCACACATCCGCACACTCTTGTTAACATTCTTCTACCGTTTTATGAAACCATTAATTGAACATCGAAGAATTTTTATTGCTTTACCACCTTTATATCGGGTTACTAATAAAACAAATAAGCAATTATTCTATGCGTGGGATGAACAACAATTAAATTCATTAAAAAAGAAAAATCCAAATTGTGAAATTCAACGATATAAAGGTTTAGGAGAAATGAGTGCGGAACAGTTAAAACAAACAACTATGAATGTTGATAACCGCCAATTAATTAATGTTTCTATTGAAGATGCAGCATTAGCAGAACGAAGAGTAAATATATTAATGGGTGATAATGCTTCGTTAAGAAAAGAATGAATTGATAATAATATTGATTTTAGTTTGGTAGAAGAATAGAATTAATTATTAAATCTATCTTGATCATATTGATCATATTCAACAAAATGATCACGTTTCTTATAGTTTTTGAAATGATCGTAATATGGATGATTCTTTAAAGTAGTATTAACAACATCAATCATTACTCGCTGTGGGAGTAAATGCCAATTCAACTTACCGTGATTATCAGTGTATTGTTTTTCAATACCTAATTCTTTTAATGACTCTAAAACAAAACTCGCACGCCAAGAACCATAATAGATTTCTCGTACACGGTGTCGGCTTTGTGCTAATCCCAAACCATAAAATAAAACTACAAATAATAATAAAATACCAACACACATTAAAATATATAACACATTCCCAACATAGTTTGCTGGGTTAGCTAGACCATATAGAATTGTCCCTTGCGCATGGTTGATCCATGTAAACGGCATAATATATGATAAATAGTGGAAGAATGGGAATTGCATAAATGCGGGGAATGTTCCAAATCCACAAGCTACATTTAATATCATAAATAAAATCATGACAAACAAACTCGTGGCTTGATCGCGGAAGGCAAACCAAATACTTTGGACAATGGTGTTAAAGACCAATCCACCATAAGCGATCAATAATCATTCCCAAAAACATGCCATTCCTAACCCAAAGAATCCTAGACAACCTAAAGCAACAGTTAAAATAATCGATTGGATAATCGATACCATATACATAACTATTGATTTTTGTACATATCATTTATATGGTGATAAGCCTTTAGCTCTTTTTTTCCGATCTAATCCTAAGACAATGGCATAACCACCAACCCACATGCCAATACAAATAAACAATTCTCCAACTCCTACACCATATATTGCGTATTTCTTATTTGGGACATCGTTATGGACAATATTGTTGATATCGGGTAATGTTTTACCAACAATATCATCATATAGTGTTTGCATAATAATACCCAAAGCAAAACTCGCCCCTAAGTCAAGAATTTCACATGATAAGAAATTCATTTGATAAGAGATGTAGTTATCAATCAATCCATTAATAGCACTAGGGTTAGTTGGTAACTTTTCAAACATATCAGTAAAATCATTAGCAAAAGCTAAAACCATATAGTATTTGTTAGAAGTAATTGATCAACCCCTACTATCAGTATTCTTCTGACTAGAATCGTAATTAGCTATTTTGTTTGCCCCATTATCAATATTAAAATATTCAATATGGTTTAACGTAATGCGATCATTTACTTTTATACTAAAGTATCCATTCTGATACGTTAAACCAAAATCGCTAAACTTTTTACCATTTGCAATTACAGCATTATTTTTTCAATTGTTCATAGTTTCATCAATAACACTTGTAGACTTACTTGCTGGCGTATCTAAACTAACTATAGCAATTGGTGCTTTACCAATATTTTTTAATGGATTTCAAAAAGCACATGCACAAGTAAAAGCATATAAAAAGGGAATGAATAAAATAGCAATTAATTTTATTAGTCTTTTTAATGAAGAAGAGAAATAAAAAGATAAATCATTTTTTAAACCATCTTTAATTGATGGCTTGTGGATATCTTCTACATTTGGTGTATCAACAATAGATGATTTATTATTCATTGTTAAAGTGTATTATATTACTTAGTTATGATTGAATAATAAATGATTTATGGGCTAAATTTGGTAATTGTGCAATGTTCATCAATCTGCTGGTAAACCCACTAAGGTAGTGTTAATTGATGTCCATATATCACCCTTGTTAGAACAACTAGTTGTTAAGTTAGTACAGTTAAAAGAATGAGAACCCGATGTCCAATTAGGAAGTTTAATGAGACTAAGATTTGGGTTATTAGTGCAATTGAATTCATCGGGGATGATATTGATGTAGTTGGAAACATCAAGATATGTAAGTTGGTTGTTTTGGCAGAATATACTACCGAGAGATGGACAACCAGAAATATCAAGATTTGTAAGTTGGTTGTTACGACAACTTATGATGCCGAGAAGTAAACACCCTGAAGCATTAATGGTTGTGAGTTGGTTATATTCGCACCAAACTTGTATAAGATTTGTTTTGTTTGAAACGTTAAGTGATGTAAGTTGGTTATACACGCAAAACAAGTTTATAAGATATGAACAATTTGAAATATCAAGTGATGGAAGTTGGTTGTAGCTGCATGATAAAGTATTGAGAAGTATGTTGTGTGAAATGTCAAGCGATGTAAGTTGGTTATCAAAACAATTCAAAACTTCGAGATCCGCACACCCCGAAACATCAAGAGATCGTAGTTGATTTTGATGACATTGTAATTCTTTAAGCTTGTAGCAACCAAAAACGTCAAGCGATGTAAGAAAATTATTGTCACAATGTAAAGTGGTAAGAGTATTATTGTCGGCAAAATATAAATCTACCAAATTCTCATTATTTAAATTTAATGTGGGTGCTATATTGTCTATAACCACAACCCCAGCATTGTTTATTTTCATATACTTTCCACTATCTACGCTCATTCTTGAATGACAAGTAAAACCAATAGCATTTGAAGTAATTTTATTAATTGGATCATAAATAGATATTTGAAGTCTGCCACCAACAGATAATGATGGAGGAGATATTTTAATGTGTGTTTTATTATCAAAAGTAGAAGCGCTCCAATCTTCATCAACCACACCATCAACTTTAACTTCTAAAGCATCACTCAATATAAAGTTAGAAGCGCTAATCGTTCCATAAAATGATTTAGTTGAACCAGGAGTTGTTGTAGTATCTCCAGTAGTAAAGAATAAATCTTTTTCAATTGGGACACTAATAGTAATAGCAATAGATGCTGTTTCTGTAGTTGTATCATCAGTTGCATCTAAATAAACGTTGTAAACTTGTGCGGCAAGGTTAGGATCTTTCCTGCTTAAAGTTAAGACGTTTTTAATAGGACTAGTTCCACCATCTAAGTCTCAAGTAGTGTCACTACTATTATCAGTACTTAAACTAATACGTGTTGGTGTAAAGTTAGTAGCAGCTCAAGTAAGAGCAAGAGTGCTTGTAGTATCAACGGTTAAATTAGGATTAGTACAATTAACACTAAATGATGGTACTGCTGGTGGTAGTAAATCAATATGGATAGAATTAGTAGTAATATTATCATCCGCTGTAATAGTTACCGTGGTTTTGTTAATAACTTTTTCATAAGTCAAAGTATTATTTTCATTATTAAATGTCCATGCAATATTTCGTCCTTCACCATCAGCAGTTAGTGCGACTTGATTATCTAATGATGATAAAGCAGAAATGGTTTGACTACCAGAAGTCATCGATGCTTCATAATGACCAAAATTAATTACATCAGTTGAGGGGGGGGTATTGCTCCTATTATGCCAAATAGCATATCCGACACCAACTCCTACTCCAGCGGTAATTGCTGCAATAGCGAATCCTGAAAGTACTCATTTTCAAGCTTTTGATTTTTTATTTGTGTTTTCCATATATATATATATATATATTGTATCATACTTATGAAAAAAATCAAAAATGAGAATATTCTATAGTGCTTCCTTAGCATTGCTAGGAGCAGGTACTATTGCTACTATCCCCGCACTAACGACAAGCTGTAGCAATAAATAACATCCAGCTATTGCAGCTTCTTTTACTGGAACAATTAATAGTGGTGTAACCATTACAGTTCAATTAATTGATGGTGCTGATTGAAATAAAGTTAGTTGTAGTGATGCAACTAAACTAAAAGTACAGGAACCGACCATAAATTTACTAAAGCTGCCAATCCATCAGCGGTAGGAGACCAAGAAATAACAATTGCTTTACAAGATAGTAATAGTGTTACTTTTACTATTCCGTGTGGTAGTAGTGAGCAACAAGCGTTCTTTGGATATGTCCAAGGCACGCTAAACGATAAAACTACTTATACTCAATCAAGTAACACTTATATTCAATTAGTTTCATCTAACGTTAATTTAACAAGTCAACCATTTCAAATTGTTGGGGGGGGTGTTCCTGGTGGAGGAACGCTTGCGCTTTTCGGAGCTACAACTGACGCTAGCAACAGGATCTATTTTGTTGGCAGGGCTGCCACTGGTGGACAAGGTGATATTTGCATTAAAATTAATAATGTGGTATGCAAAATGTATATAAAAGTTTATCATGATGAGCCAAGTTTTCAATGCGATCTTCACGGAACTATTACTAATGGCACCGATATGTCTACAACTACTAATATTTGAATAGATTTAATTCCAGTTAATCTTCCCGATGATTGGATGCCAGACTCTTCAATAAATGGTACTTTTACTGGTAATAATTATGGTCTAGCATGAGACAATCGTAGTATTGATAATCCTGTCTATACTGGAGGCTATTATCGTACGTTCAGCATTCAAGGAACCGCAAACGTATCACAAGACTCACTTTGTACAATAAACTTTACAACTAGATGATGATCAGATAGTGCACAAAAATATTTTGACACACAAACAAAACTTATTTTTACAATATATTATTAAAATATAGAATCATATTTTATTTATTAATCTTGAATTGGCGTGGATGTCTGTTATTCTTTTTGGCTTGTGGTGAAACTTCTACTAAGTGGTCAAAATGCCAATAACTTCTTGATTGGGTTCAACCTTATCAAAATTAACATTTATTCAAAACATAAATTGTTAATTTACCTTCATTTTTTGCTTGTAAAACTTTTTTAAGTATTAATTTTTTAATCAAAGCTTTCGCTGGGGTTGATGAGATGTTAAACAAATCCTGAACATCAATTCTTTTAATAAATCCATGTTGTTTAATGAAATTAATAATTTGTAATTGGCGATCATTTTGTTCAACATTAAACCTCGATTCATATTTAATTAAAAATTGTGTTTGTAATTTCTTACAATATTCTACTAAAAACGAACTGAAACCAGTTTGCTGGTAAAGTTTTAATGAATTTATGTATTCATTGCGTGTCTCATTGTTAATAAGAAAAGGTGTGACATTATTCATTAGGCATTGCTTTAACATAATTAATCGGCCAATTCGACCATTGCCATCTAAAAACGGATGAATACGCTCAAAACGACAATGAAATTCACAAACATCATCAATTGTCATCTTTCTCTTATAGTTAAAATCATTAATAAAATTTATCATGTGTTCTTCGACATATTGACAAGAAAGTGCAAAGTTTTCACTATCACCAACTTCCACATTTTCTTTGCGATATTGGCCAACGGCATGAACATGATTATTAGCCCAATAAGTTTCTTGTTTTAATAATTTAAACCATTCACATAGCATTTGTTTGTTTAATGGTTCAAATAATGTAGAAATCATTTTGTCAAATACCAAACCTAAATTTCTATTTTCATAAACCTCATCGTGTTGGTAAGTTTTTAACTCTAGACTAATTAATTTTTTATCAAAAGGAGTTTTAATTAATTTAGTATTCTCTTGTCTAGTTATTTTAGATCCTTCAATAAGACTTGAGTGATATGTGAAATCAATTTTAAACATTTCATAAATATCTTTATTAGTTAAGATAATGTTTAATATTTTTTTCATAATCAGATTATACTAAATAATAGTCCGTAATAGTCCGAATTAGTCCGTAATAGCCCGAACTGATTTAATTTTTATCTGCTGATCGATCAGCAAATTAATTATTTTAATCCTTCATGTGGGGGAAGAATAAAACATCTTTGATTGATGTTTGGTTAGTAAATAACATAACAATCCGATCAACACCAAGACCTAAGCCACCTGTTGGTGGCATACCATATTCTAAAGCATTAATAAAGTCATGATCCATATCATTAGCTTCGTAATTACCCAACTCACGTTCTTTTAGTTGATTATTAAATCGTTGTGCTTGTTCAATGGCATCATTTAGTTCGCTAAAAGCATTGCAATATTCTTTTCCACAAATGAATAATTCAAATCGCTCTGTTTTGTGGGGGTGTTTGCTATCTTTTTTAGCTAGAGGTGAAACTTCTATTGGGTGGCCAATAACAAAAGTTGGTTGTAAGCATTTTTCTTCGCAAAATTGCTCAAAAAACAAATTTAGAATATGACCTTTTTTTGTCATATGTGGTTTTAATTCTAAATTATGTTTTTTTGCTAAAGCAATCGCTTCTTGATCTGATTCTATTTTATCAAAATCAATATTTGTCTCTTGTTTAACAAATTTTGCCATATCAATACGGGCAAATGGTTTAGAAAAATCAAGATCTACTCCTTTATAGTTTATTTGCATTTTCCCTAATTTCGTTGCTAAATAACGAAATACTTTTTCCACGATATTCATCATATCTTCGTAAGAAGCATATGCTTGATATGCTTCTAACGAAGTATATTCAGGGTTATGCATTGTATCCATTCCCTCATTACGAAAGTTTCTACCTAATTCGTATACTTTACCAAACCCGCCGACAATTATTTTCTTTAATGGTAATTCCGTAGCGACTCTTAAGAAATAATCACGATCTAGTGTATTATGATGAGTAATGAAAGGTTTGGCCGCTGCTCCACCGAGTTGTGGATGAAGAATCGGGGTTTCTACTTCTAAAAACCCTTCATGATCAAAAAAGTTTCTTAATTCACGCAAAATAATTGAGCGTAAATAAAAAACGCTTTTTGATGCACTATTCATTATTAAATCAACATAACGATGACGAGCACGGAGTTCATCATCCTGCAAACCATGTCACTTCTCTGGTAATGGTTTTAATGCTTTTGATAAAACAACAATTTTTTGAACTTTTATTGTTAATTCGCCAGTGTTGGTTTTCATTGGCGTTCCAATAACACCAATGATATCACCAACACTTATCATTTCATTAAATAAGTTAAAAACTTCTGGTGTTTCTTTTTTATTAATATAAATTTGTATTGTCCCACTATCATCTTGCAGTTGGGCAAACGTTTGCCTAATTGCCATAACCCTACCAGCCAAACTAATTTGCGTTTTATCATCGTGCAATGATTCTTTGGAAAATTTATTAAATTCACTTTTGAATAACAAACTAGTGTGGGTAATATGAAATGAATTAATTTTATACGGATCAAGGTTTAAGTCTTGTAACTTTTTTAATTGTTCACGTTTAGCTATTTCTTGATCAGTTAGTTTTCGTTCCATTAGATAATTATAAAATTAATATAATTAATTATGTTATGAGTCGAAAAGATCAAATCAGCAAGCGTGGACCACTAGTAGGAAATAAACGTAGCCATGCCCTTAATCACTCACGTCGTCGTTGAAATTTAAATTTACAAACAGTTAAAATTAAAACTGGAAAAAACACATCTAAACGTATTCGTGTGTCTGTTAAAACTATAAAAAAATTAAAAAAGCATAACAAATTAGCTTAGTTATAGTGCCCAAAATCTGCTAAACATTCATTTCATTTTGCACTCGTAAATCACTCTTTTTGTAAAAATAATTGAGGAAAAAATATTTTTTTCTTGTAAATATATATGAGGAATGTAAGAATGAAGGACAATAAAGAATATGAAATAACTAAATCAAACAGAGAAGACTGAATCGGTGTCACTTTTCAATGTCATATAATTAATAAAGGAGTTAATGTGGCACCGAAATGATTTAGAGATTTTGCAGCAAAGCAAGAAGAGTTTAATAAAGCGCAGCTAGAATTTAATAAATACGTAATAGAAGTTTTCCAAAGAAACAACCTAAAATAGGCACTTTGTATATGCAGTGATTTAAAAAAAATATTTACTCATTTACGCTCGGAAAATTCAAAAATTTTAAAAAAAATTGAGGAAAAAAATTTTTTTTCTTGTAAATATATGTATAGAGGTAAGAGGAAAATGAGAATCAATGAACAAAAAATGTTTGATGAAACTATTCGTCAAATCGAGCTACAATTTGGCAAAGGCAGTTTAACAAATTTCGAAAAAACTGATCAAAAAATTGATGTAATCCCAACTGGGTCATTAGCACTAGATAATGCTATTGGTGTCGGTGGTTATCCTAAAGGGCGTGTTGTAGAAATATACGGTAATGAATCTAGTGGCAAAACGACTTTAGCTTTGCAAGCGGTCAGCCAATGCCAAAAAAATGGTGGCAAAGCCGCTTATATTGATTTAGAGCATGCATTAGATATTCACCATTGTGAAATTAATGGCGTGAATTTAAAAGAATTATTATTGGCACAACCAGATAGTGGTGAGCAAACGTTTGCTTTAATCGAAGCACTAATTAAAACAAATATGATTGACTTAATTGTTGTTGATTCAGTAGCGGCGATGGTCCCGCAAGTGGAACTTGAAGGTGAAATTGGCGACCAAACGATTGGTGTTCATGCGCGTTTAATGTCAAAAGGGTTAAGGGTTATTCAAGGAATGCTCGCCAAACACAACACGACCATAATTTTTATTAATCAGATTAGGGAGAAAATTGGGGTAATGTATGGCAATCCAGAAACTACAACTGGTGGAAGGGCATTAAAGTTTTATGCTTCTTTAAGAATTGAATTACGAAAAACAGAATTATTAAAGTCTGGTAATGATTGTATAGGAATTAAAACGTGCGCTAAAATTACTAAAAATAAAGTGGCTCCACCATTATTTAAAGCAATGATTGATATATATTTTGATAAGGGTATTGACCACACCTTAGAAATTATTGATTTTGCCATAGAAAAAGGGGTGATTGAAAAGAAAGGTTCATGATTTTATTTCAATGAAGAAAAGATTGGACAAGGGCGTGAAGCTACGAAAAAAACATTAATGGAAAATCAAGAATTATTTAACAAGGTTAAAGAGGCAACGCTAAACAAATAAATTAAGATTTTCTATCTATTATAATACCACAATGGCGAAAGTTAAGTCACTGTTAGAGCGAATAGATGACACATTACAATCATTACGTGTTTTTATTAATAATGATGGTGGTGATTTATCCTTTGTTAGTTTTGAAAACAAAATCCTAACATTGCAAGTTACCGGCGCTTGCATTGGTTGTAGTGCATTTAGTGTTACGTTTGATCAAAATGTTAAAGAAGTTTTTTTAACCGAGTTTCATAAAGAAATAGAAGACGTGAAATTTATAACTGGTAAAAAGTAATTATTATTTATGAATAAATAATAATTTGCTTGTTGGTAAATGGGTTCGTGGTTTAGTTGAACCTGAAATTGAGCCGACATTCATTTGTGCTAGTAATTTTCATGTTTTAGGAATTTTGAATTCATTACGAGCGAACTCGTCAAGTTCTTTATTAAAATGCTGAATATTAACGCCATAGCCCAAGTAGGTTAAACCGTTTCACATATTTATTTGTAACATGGCCATACTTTGGATGGCTCAAGATTCAAAATTTGCTAGTGACATATGATATTGCTCAGAAGCTTGTTTTGTTACTTGTTCATCATCATAAAACAACATTGTTGCATATCCATTTTTACACGCGGCCAACTCATCTAATAATAACTTGGGAAAGTCTTTTGGTAATTGGTTAATTACATGTGACCATATTTTAGCAACATGTTTATTTAGCAATAAAACCACCCTTGTTGACTGAACATTAAATGCAGAAGGGTGGTAATATAAGCATTTTTCAATGAAATCAATAAATTCCTCATTTTTTAGAATTCGTTTATTAGATAATGTATAGTCGCTATGACGATTTTTTAATGTTTCGATAAATTTTTCTATCCTATTTTCCATAATTTCTCCAAGGCATAGTATACAACTTTTACTAATAAAGAACAAATAAAAACAGAGTTATTTTTTAAGAAGCTTTTTTAAGTTTTTTCGCTTGGTAATATTGTTCTAGTTTTATCGTATTATCTTGCATTTCTTGGATTTGTTCGTAGCTAGTTACACTATTTAACAACGTATAAAGCATAAATTGTTGTTGTTTGATATCACTTGCGTAATGTTGCTCAATAAATTTAATTGCACTATCTAATTGATCCATGAGCTTGCATGCATCTACTTTCGACACTTTACCACTTAACAATGGTGCTTTTATCATTGGTGGTAAAATAGAAACAAATGCAAAGTCGCTTAATGCATCAACTTTATTTGTGTAATAGAAGGTACGAAATGTTTTAATAGTATTGCCGATATTTTTCATATCCCTTGAAACATTACTAATTTTTGATGAAAGTAAGTTTTTAATAAATAATCCAACAATTACGGTTATTGTACCAATTGGTAAGATAATAGAGAAAATTAAATCAAGATTTACTCCTCAATAACTTAAGAATAATGCTTTTACTAAAGTATAAATATTTTGATAAAGCATTACAAAAGCAAGATATTGTAAATTTGATTTTTGTTCTTTCATCGTATCATTATCAATTGTTTTATTGCCGCCAACTTTTTTATTAATTGATCAACAAATAATATTTAGAATTCAATAGCTAATAACAATTAATGTTGATAAAAAGTTAAAGAAAGCAAACACAATTGCTAAACTAATAATAAAATCAGTGTACATTTTAATTTTAAACACACTCAAACTAATTGAGCTAGTAGCATATTTAGTTTGTAATCCACATTTAATGTTTTTATGATGTTCCTTTACTAATACTCCAACAACGATTATTTGTAAAACTAAAGCGACTAAAGCGATTAATAAAGTAATAAACATGTATGAATATGCCAAATCTAAAGCATTAGCACGGTTAGTTCATGCAGTAGTTGGATCAGTCGCAGGTGCAGGGGCAGCACTATTAATAAATGTCATTAATGAGAAGTTTGTGAATAAATAACAACCTTTGGCTAAACTAGCACTATATAGGGCTTTGTAGGCCAATACAAGAGTAGAATTTGTAATCGTACCATCGTTAATTAAATTTTTGATTTCTCTTACTGTCATTCCAGCAAAAGGATCTATTGCCTCCACACCCGGTATTCTATAGTTTAAATATTGTTGTCGTTCAACGGTAAAATATATTGTAAAAATTAATAAACAAACAATAAAACAACATCACAAAACCATTTTAATGCATGTATATCAATCAATTCTTTGGATGATGTTTTTTGTTTTTTTATCCATAAAGTAAGTATATCATATTGCTTTTACCGTAAATAGATAACGAATTAATGTTATAATAAAGAAAACTAAAATGGACAGGTAGCGAAGCGGCTAAACGCACTTGACTGTAAATCAAGCACCTCCGGTTTCAGTGGTTCGAATCCACTCCTGTCCACCAGCGTTGGGTTGTAGCCAAGTGGAAAGGCACCAGATTTTGATTCTGGCACGCGGTGGTTCGAATCCACCCTACCCAGCCAACGTCCCACTAGCTCAGCGGTAGAGCATTTCACTTTTAATGAAGGGGTCCGGAGTTCGAGTCTCCGGTGGGACACCAAAGCTGAAGTGGCGGAATGGTAGACGCACAGGACTTAAAATCCTGTGATCGAAAGGTCGTGAGGGTTCAAGTCCCTCTTTCAGCACCAATATAAAATTAAAATAGTAGATATTCTATTATTTTTATATATGTTTATTGATGAAATGTTAGTTGTGAAAAGTATTTAAAAAATTTCGCCTTTTAGACAAATTCGACAATCACCATATGTTGCGAATATGATTAAACCTAAAAAGAAAATAAGCACAATAACTAAAGCAACATAACAAAAACGTCTAGTTTTAATTTTCTTGGTGTTTATAAAAAATAAATAAATCTTATTTATATTTTCGCTTATTGAAACACCATTCTTTCGTTTCCATATTAAATATGGTAACAAAAATGAAAATAAAGTAATTCCAACCGCAATTCATCCGTCAAGGAAATAATGCGGTATTGGATTAGTAATTGTTGATATATAAAGAAGCGAATAATAAACCAAAACAATTATTACAGCAGGTACATAAGCTTTCTTAATAATTGGTTTGTTGTCCATTTTAATAAAAAATAAAGCAAAAATAGGATTTAATGTCATCAAACAATGGAAAGAAGGAAATGATGATACATTGATAAATGCATATTGAAAATCATTAGGAATATTTTCATACTTGCCACCTTTAAATCAATCGTAGTATCGATAATTGTAGCAAGGGAAAATGATAAAAATTAAAAACCCAATTATATATGTAAAGAGCGAACATTTAATATAAAAATAAAATGTTTTCCGACCACAAACATATAAAATAACGATTGGTAAAATTAATATTACTAAACTATAAAACCCATATACAAAACACAAGAAATGATCAAAAATATTTTTTCACATCCCAAAATAGCCAATCTTATCATCTAACGGTACTCAAATATGAAATTGATAATGCGGTGCATATTTTGCTTCTTGCAGCATAATTAATCCAGCAACGAAATAAGTTAAAAAACCTAACCCATAAGTAAAGAGCAAAGGAAGAAGAATAGTTGTGATGAAATTAAGTAGGGATAATTTGTTATCGGTAAATTGAGTTTTTTTCGCTTGATATTTACCCATAAAAAAATTATATTTTATATTTTCGATTGCTAATTTACTAAACAAATAAACGCTTTTTTACGACAATACAAAACGCAGTTTATTTTTTAGGTTTGTTTGTTGACATTGTATCAACAGAACCTTTGACAATTAAACGATCATATACTTCTTGTAAAGTTGGTTCTTTTTGCGACATCATTTTAAAATTTATATGCTTGTTAATGATGAATTTTTGCAATTTATTAACTTGTTCGCCATCTTTGAAATTAACAATATAAACACCATCATGTTCGATGCTTTTTTCATAATTAATTTTATTTTTTTGCAAATATGCTATTAGAATTTTGTTATTGGTAGTGCCAATCATATATTTATGTTTGGTAAATTTAGCAAGTAGTGTTTGTTTTGGTCCTGAATAAACAATTTTCCCTCCATCAAGAATTGTAATTGAATTAGCATATTGATCCAATTCTGATAAAACGTGACTAGAAATAAAAATAGCTTTATCTTTTTTAATAATTTGCAGCATTGCATCAAAAAATTCTTTTCTTGCTGTTGGATCAAGATTAGCAACTGGCTCATCCATGACAATAATATCAGGATTATGAATTAACGCCTGGGCTAATAGAATTTTCTTTTTTTGTCCTGAAGAAAAAGAATTGGGTGAAACATTTCGCAAGTTTCACATATTAATTTCTTGTAATTTCTGCACAACATATTTTTTAGCAATCTTTCGATTAACGCCAGACAATAACACCATTCAATATAAATATTTGTATGCGGATAATCCTTCGGGAAATCGTGCGGATTCGGGAATATAACCAATTTTCTTTTTAGCTTGCTCAGTATTATTTTTCTGTCCATTTATTAGAATTGTCCCATTCCAATTACTATAAGCACCAATAACTGATTTAATTGTTGTTGTTTTTCCTGCACCATTAGCACCAATAAACGCATGGAATTCACCGCGATAAACATTAAACGACACATCATTTAGTGTTGCTTTCTTCTTTCCAAGATATTTTTTTACTAAATGACGGACAAAAAGCACAGGTTTATTAGTTTGCTTTGCATATTCATCTAAATCCTCTTTATAATATTTTTTATTAAAAATAGCGTTATAACATAAAGTGCTATCTTTGATATTTTTTACTTTTTCTTGTTTTTGGGTGCGCTTCATATTATTTAATGTCTAACTTTAGATATATTATGTAAGCAATACTTAAAATTAATAAGTCAATGCCAATTCAAACTATTCACAATACTGTTGGGGACATATATGGTTGTAAAGTAAATGATCCTGATAAGTTTTCATAAGCTAGTCAGTTAAGGTGTTGAAATTGTAAATTTGCCGTATAGCTATTTAAATCACGATTGAATTGTTCAGGATTACAATTATCAACATTTTTTCATGTTCAGCCTGTTTTCCATGATGTTTCTAGAAAATTCAATACAGCACGATAAATCAACGCTTTTTGATTATTGAAATAGGTTAGCTGGCCATTGTTGTTGAGATCATTACTTGGTCAGCCAAAAGGAGAATCGGTGGGGTGGCTTTCATCTCAACTATCAATTACATATGGAAAGGCTGTGCCTATTAAAGAAAGTATACCACCATAATATGATGGGGGAATTGAATCGATTTGTTTCTTGTATAAGTTATAGATGCCTTCATTATTTTCATTGTTAATTGTCGCAAGTGGAAAAAATGGAGAGCTGCTTAATTGTGCAACTTTTTTTTCATTTGGTGAAATAATTGCTGTTTGTGAATTGTAAGCAGCACGATAATTAAAATTAGTTAACTTATTCAGATCAGTAGTTATTTTGTTAAATAAAAAATATTGGAATTTTAATCACGCTTCAGCTAAACAAAAATTAGCTTTATATGCATCGTTGCGATGTTCATCAATCCCAAACGCATCCTTAAATTTTGGATTATGCAATGATGGTGCTTCGGCTAAACCATCATCAAAACATTCTTGTAAATCAGCACCTGATAAAACTAAGTGAAAAAAGTCCATTGTATTTTTCATAGTACCTGGATCTTCAAAACCAAGTTTTTGAGCTGGCGAATGACCCGAGGACAACGCTTGCTCACTATCGGATCGCTCATAAGCTTGTATGCTCGGGTTAAAAACGTCCTCATTCCCTATATTTTCTACATTATTCTCATCAACATCATTTGTTTGTGGAATACCCGTATTACTAGGTTCATCAATTAAATAGTAATTTTTCAAATCTTCTGCATTATCAGGGAACATTTTGTCATAAATAATTTCAAAAATTTCTTTTTGAGTATCGGTGATACCAACACCTTTCGTTTGCTGATAATTCTTATCACCAACATCTTTAAAATAATCAGCATCATAAGATTGAGAAGATGATGAATTGGGACTAACAATATTTGCGATCCTATTCATTTTCCGATCATAAGAACCACCATACCCATTGGCAATTTCTGACGCAACACTAGTTTTTGTGAAAGGACCCAATATACAAATTTCTTCACTTTCTAAATAATTAATAACTCATGAAATAAAAGCACTCTGTAGTTCTTTATTGGAAATTAATTGGGTAATTAATTCT
This sequence comes from Mycoplasmataceae bacterium, assembly GCA_031257095.1. Lineage (GTDB taxonomy): Bacteria > Bacillota_I > Bacilli_A > Mycoplasmatales > Mycoplasmoidaceae > Malacoplasma_A. The sequence continues at coordinate 36,200 of JAIRPI010000015.1, forward strand.
GGAAGTGTTTTTGGATATTCAATATCTGTAATAGATGAGACTTTGTGATTAAAAGTAATAAAAAAATTTGGTTCATTTATATTTTGATTTTGATTAATGCCTTTTTCATTAAATGTTGATAACAATTTCTTATCAAAACTATAGGCATAGTTTCCTGACAAACAAAAATACCGATCAGCATTAGTTAATAATGGATCATTTAACGCTAAACCATTATTCATTAAACTAAATTGGTTAGTAACATTAAACGTTCGATATATTGAACTTGTTGCTTGGTGTTCCACCTGATTTCAATATTCTTTTTGTCCATCGAAATCATAAAATTTTATATTTAGATTATTAGTATCGTTATCATTATCGTTAAGAATATTGGTATCAAACGGATACACAAAAGCCGCTGAGTGTAGTTTTGTATCACTAGTTAAATATTGATATGAGGTATATGCACTACCAGCCTTTGCCGATTCTTTTGATGGTGTATCAATAAGTATTGTTGTTGTAATGGTAAAGCAAGTGGCAACTGTTACAATAATAACATTAATCAAAATAATTCAAACCTTATTTAAAAATGCGGCAATAATTAATGCAATTGCCCCCATAAACATCAACATAATGAGGTTAGCAAGCAAGATAGAAAAAAAACAACTAAATGCTTGGTAAATAGTAACATCTTTGTAAAGCAACGTTAACCAACCACACAACGAAAGCAAAAAGGCAACAAAAGTGCTAGCAACAAATAAAACCAAGAATTTAATAAAAGTTAAGGAGCGTCTAATAATTGGTTTGCTAGCAATAATTAATTCACTTCCATCTTCGTTGTGGTTTTTAAAAATAATTATCGCTAGAATAGAAGCCATTAATCCTGTTGCATAAAGTAAGATCATTTGTGGGCTAAACACGCTATTGTTCCAGAACACCCACGGGCTAGTGTGTAATGCCTTCGGAACAACAATTAATAAAATAAAAATAAATAAAAAATATAAGATAACAAATACTCAAAAAGAAATTCTTTTAAAAATATTTGACATTAAATATTTGAAATATGTTCTACGCACAAGGTTTATATATTATTACATATTAATATAAATGTGAGTATTTATATATTAACATCTATTTGTAAAATGTAATAATTCTTTTTTCCTTTTTTTATATAAACAAAATTTTGAATAATAGCATCTTTTTTTGTAATTTTGTAGTCAATATTGTCAATCGGTTTGTTGTTAATAATAATTGCTTTTTGTTCTATTAACTTTCTTCCCTCAGATTTTGAGTCACAAATTTTAGCAGCAATTAATGCCTCTAAAATATTAATTTCTTTGACATTAACATTAGTAGATTGAATAGTAGAAAATGCTTCAAGTAATTCTTGTTCATTTAGTTTATCTAATGTTGAATTAAAAAAAGCACTTGCTATTTTTAAGCATTTTGCATATTCATCATTACCATGAATATCGCCAATAATTAACTCCGCTAATTTTTTTTGACCTATTCGTTTTGTGCAATCTTGCCTGTGTAATTTTAGAATGTCTTCAATTTCATCTTTAGTTAGAAATGTAAGATGCTTAAACAACATTTCTAATTGTTCATCGGGTTGATTAAATAAGAATTGATACATACTAAATGATGGTGTTTTCTTTTGGTCTAAATAAATAGCCCCACTTTCACTTTTCCCAAATTTCGTGCCGTCGCTTTTTGTCAATAAGTTAAAAGTAACACCACAAGCATTATTGTTATCACCAACTAATTTACGAATCATTTCAATACCAGTAGTAATATTACCTCATTGATCTGAACCACCCATTTGTACGGTGACGTTTTTATGTGTGTATAATCAAGCAAAATCATAACCCTGGATAAGGTTATAAGAAAATTCGGTATAGGAAATTCCAGTTTCTAAACGGGACTTAATAATATCTTTTTCTAGCAAATAATTAACATTAATCAATTTACCAGCTGAGCGTAAAAAGTCAAAAAAACTCATATCTTTATATATCTCAAGATTGTTAATTATTTCATCTACCTGCCCATATTTTTTTATTTGCTTTTCTATCGCAAGAGCATTTAAAGAAATAGTTTTTGCCTCTTGCATTATTCGTTCGCTTGTTTTTCCGCTTGGATCACCAATTTGTCCGGTTGCCCCACCAATTATAGCGATCGCATGGCATCCATACGCTTTTATTCTTCTTAAAGTTATTAGTGTAATGTAATTACCTAAATGTAAAGAATCAGCACTTGGGTCAAAGCCGATATACGCCGTTCCCTTTTGATTTATAAAATTAATAAATTTCTGTTCATTAGTAATGTTATTGATTAAACCACGTCATCGCAAATCTTCAAGCAACGTCATATGATTATTATAATGATTTTCTTTAGGGAAACCTTTATTAAAATATTTTTTAATAAAAGTAAAAATAAATATAATTTATTCATTAATAAAGAAATATGTTTGACAAAATTAAAACAATTACTGCGTATGAAGTATTAGACTCACGTGGTTTCCCAACCGTGGCTTGTGAAGTTGTTCTTGACAACGGCGCAATTGGTCATGCCATGGTACCTTCTGGTGCTTCAACCGGTGAACGTGAAGCACTTGAACTACGTGATGGTGATAAACATCGTTACATGGGTAAGGGTGTATTAAAAGCTGTTAACAATGTTAATACTATATTAGCTCCCGCTATTATTAGTGCTAACATGAACGCATGTGAACAACAAAAGCTTGATGAATTTATGATTCAATTAGATGGAACAGAATTTAAAACAAAGCTAGGTGCAAATGCGATTTTGGCAATATCTATGGCATGCGCACATGCTGCTGCTAAATATAAAAAGAAACCTTTGTATCAATATTTACGTGAGGATGTTGTTAACGATCGCACAGCGATTTATAAACTACCAATCCCAATGTTAAACGTTATTAATGGTGGTGCACACGCTGACAATACCATTGATTTTCAAGAATTTATGTTTATGCCAATTGGGGCAAAAAATTTCCGTCACGCATGTCAAGTTGCTTCTGAGTGTTTTCATGCTTTAGCTAAAATATTACACAGTAAAGGGTTAAATACTTCTAAAGGCGATGAAGGTGGATTTGCGCCAGCACTAAAAAATGCTGAAGAAGCATTATCACTTATGGTTGAAGCAATCAATGCTGCTGGTTACAAAGCAGGAGTTGATAAAGATGTTGCTATTGCTTTAGATTGTGCTTGTAGTGAGCTTTACGATAATCAAAAAAAAGTTTATATCTTTAAAAAAGCAATAGAAAATAAAATTTTAACCGAAGCACAAGGAACAAAAACAACAGATGAAATGATTAGCTATTTAGAATTGCTTATTAATAGTTATCCAATTATTTCCATTGAAGATGGATTAGCCGAAAATGATTGAGATGGATGAAAAAAATTACGTGACAAAGTTGGCAATCGAATACAAATTGTTGGCGACGACTTGTTTTGTACTAATCCTAGAATCACTGCTGAAGGTATTCAAAAAGGTGTTGCTAATGCTGTTTTAATTAAATTAAATCAAATTGGTACAATTACTGAAACTATTAAAACAATTCACGAAGCAACAAAAGCGGGTTGATGTGCTGTTGTTAGTCATCGTAGTGGTGAAACTGAAGATACAACAATTGCTGATTTAGCTGTTGCTTTAGGAACAGGACAAATTAAAACTGGTTCAATGTCAAGAAGTGAACGAATTTGTAAATATAACCGTTTAATGTATATTGAAGATTCATTAAAAACACTATCATCATTTGATGGTGTGAAAACTTTTACAAATATAAAGGCTTAATTTATAAATTATCTATTTCTTCGTTGGCTTGGCCAACGATTTCACCAGGTAATCCATAATTTTTCTTTTTAGTTTTAATTGTGTTACCTAATCCTTGTTTGTCTTTTTTATTAACCGGTTTTAAATAAATCACACACGTTTCACTAATATTATCAATAAAGCAACGACGTTTGTTAGTCATGATGATATTAGCAATTAGAAATATTTGTACTAACATTCCTACCATATATAAAGCATGAACCACAGTAGTTCAAATTTTTAATTTTGAAGATTCATTGTTATTATTAGTTGTAGTAAAATTTCAGAAATTACTAAAAAAGTCACTACGTTCATGACTTGTCATAGTCATAATTGCTATACCAACAAGAATATTAGCAATAGCAAAAATAAACCAAACAATTGCTTCTTTTTTAATAATAGAGAAAATAAATTTTTTTGTTGGAATTAGATTATGAATTTGTAAACGACAAATTCATAATCCTAATGTTCGACCTTTAGTTCAACAAGGGATAAACAAAAAATCAACACAATATAAAATAGCACACAATAATCCAGCGACAAGAAATTTTCACGGTTGCATTAAAGTGATATTTTTTAAAGAACCATTAGTAATATTATCAGTTACACATAGAATAATTAATATGCTAATACCGATCGCATTAATTGCTAGAAAATCTAACAAGCGTGCTAAAAGTCTTTGTCATCAAGCAGCAAGAGCATACGTATTCTTTTTTGCTATATCTTTATTTGTCTCTTGCTTATAGTCCATGTTTCTTGAATAATAATCGCAAAGCAAAAGGTTTAATTGATGCATCAGCAAAGGCTTTGCTTAAAGGAGATAAAAAGTAATTAGCACTAGAAAAATATTTATTTTTACGTCAATTAGGGATGTTGGTGTTTAACCAACTAGCAGCCGCTTCGCATGCTGACCCACGCACAGATCAAATATTATATGTTTGAAAAATTCGCATTAAGAAGTTTTTTAAAACAGAAGCGATCATTAAAGCTTCAATAAAAGCTTTATGCGATGTAAAAAAAGAGGTTTTACCATATGTTTTAATTAGATAATTATTTTGCTCAAAAACATCATAAAGGTTATATGTGTAGTAGTTGCTTTTTTTAAAACTAGCTAATTTACGATTAATATAGAGTATGTCGGTAGTATTTGCCAAACATTCATAAATAAATACTAAATAAAAATAAGTGCTGGTGTTATAAGTAATATTTTTATTTTTCAAGTATGGGATAGATATGACAAATGAACGTGTTGAGTTAGGTACACAATAATTCAATGGTCCACTAATTGTATGAAAAATTGAAACTTCATCTTTAATCAACTTTGTTTGTCCAAAAAGTAACACATTAGTTTTTGGATTATTAATTAAATTTTTCTTAATAGTTGAAACAAAATCATTTGTAAGAATAATGTTTGAACCACAATAATAAACATAACCTTCGTTTAAATTTTCTAAGCATGTATTATAACTTGTGGCATGACCAAGATTTTGGTTAAATTCATAATATGAAAAATGTTTTATTTGCTTAAAATTAAATTTACTAATAATGTTTTTAACTTTATTTGTCGCTCCGTCATTAATTAATAATAATTCAAAATCTAAATCATCTTGTTTAGTTAATGAAGTTAGCGACTCGACTAATGTAGAATAATTTTTATAAACATGATAGATTATTGTTAATTTCATTAGTTTTTTAACTTATCTTTATTATCTTTCTCTTCTTCTTTTTTTGTCTCAGTTGGCTTTGGCCAATAAGACTTTAAAAAATCACTAAATCCAGGAATTGCGTCAGCGCCACCTAAGTTTTTCAATAATTCTTCAAAGCGTGAGTTTAAATTCTTGATTTTATCACTTTGACCAACAAAATTTGAAACAATATCAGCAATGTAAGCTTCGATTGTTTGAAATGGAAAATGTCCTTGCATTTTTTGTTTCAAATCATTAAAATCTTGTTTAATTTTCTCATAATCAGAACTTTCAATCTCAATTGACACCTTAACTTTCATAATAATATGGGTATTATATAAATATAATATTACAATGATTGACATAAGTTTATTAAGAAATAACTTTGAACAAACCAAACAAAAATTATTAACAAGAAATAAGCAATTTCCGCAATTAGCAGATTTTTTAAAGGTTGATCACCAATGAAGAACACTAACAACCACTATTCAACAATTAAATGAACAACGTAATAAACTAACTACTAACGTTAAACAGCTCCTTGATGCTAAAAAAATTGCTGACGCTGAGAAAGCAAAAAAGGAGATTGTCTTATTAAAAACACAGATTAATGAGAACGAAGATGAATTAGTTAATGTTGAAAAACAACTACACGATATTCTGTATTCTATTCCAAATATCCCTGACGCTTCTGTTCCCATCGGTAATGATGAAACACAAAATGTAGAAATTCGCAAATGAGGTAAGCCAAAAAAGTTTGATTTTATCCCAAAACCACATTGAGAACTAGCCGAATCGTTACAAATGGTAGATTTTACAAGAGCTGCAAAAATTTCTGGAAGCCGTCATACTATTTTTATTAACGATGGTGCCAAGCTAATCCGTGTCTTACGTGATTTTACACTCGATTGTCATGTAAAAAATAAATATATGGAATTATTACCACCAGTTTTAATTAATGAGAATATCCTTTTTGGCACAGGACATTTGCCAAAATCAAAAGAAGATATGTTCCAATTAACAAACAACCAATTTCTTTCGCCAACAGAAGAAGTACCGTTAACTGGCTATTATAATAATGAAATTATTGAGCAAAAGAAATTGCCAATATTTTTAACTTCATCAACATTGAGCTTTCGTAGTGAAGCTGGATCAGCAGGTAAAGATATTCGTGGGATAATTCGCCAGCATCAATTTTATAACACAGAAATGGTTATTATTTCTCAACCAGAAGAATCGTTTAAGATGTTAGAATTAATGACTAGTCATTGTGAAAACGTATTACAGCAATTAGAAATTCCTTACCGTGTAATAGAATTATGTACTGGTGATATTGGCACTGCCGCATGCAAGACATATGATGTTGAAGTGTGATTTGCGTCTGCTAATCAATATCGTGAGATTTCTTCTTGCTCTAACTGCACTGATTATCAAGCCCGTAGTTCATTAATTAGATATCGTGACGAAAATAATAAAACTAATTATGTTCATACATTAAATGGAACAGGAACTTCGCTTAACCGTTTATGAGTGGCAATTATTGAATATTACCAACAAGCCGATGGTAAAATAGCTATCCCCCAAATGTTAAAAAAATATTTTAATAATAAAGATTTTTTTAATTAGTTTATATTATTGTATCAACAATACTTGCGAAATCATCTTTAGAAAGTATCATTTGAAACCCAGGTTGAAAATTAGGATCGAAATAAAATTTAATTTTATCTAATTCGTGCGGCGCTGGTAACGCTATTCCTATAATCTTTCAAACGTCACCATACTTATCAGTCATATCTCCTGTAGCAGGGTATGGTCGAGCATCTCAATTTTTATTATCTAGAAGTCACTCAGTTAAAGCATTAAAACCATCAATACTCTTATTATCAAGATGAAGCATGCTTAGTTCTAAGTTACTAGAAACATATTGACCATTATTATGGTTAATATTTATTTCTAAATTATGCCTATAACAAATATCAATATAGTACTTATTACTATAATTTTCTTCAAAACTCTCGTTTGTTCGATCGGCATATTCAAAGGAAACTGTAGTGCGGCCTATTGTACTAGGTGTTCCACTTAATACTCCATTATTGGCTAACGCTAAACCTGTTGGTAATGTAAAACCCTCTCTAAGGCTAAATGTTCCATCCGGAGCCAATGCTGATGCATCACCTTTATAAACTTTCATCGTGTTATCAACTAAAGCAACATTGTGTTGAAATGACATGTCGCCAATTCAAGAAACAGGAGTTGGTTCACTCCCTTCTTGATTAATAATAAACTTAATTTCTGGTGACAAATTAGGTGCATAATCACTACCATCACTAATTGCCTTAAATTTAACATTCTGGTTGAAAGGAGCTGTTGGAGTGCCAGACAAATGTCCATCACTTGATAGTTCAATACCTTTTGGTAATTCATAACCATCAGCCACTACAATTCTAAAATTTACTCTCGGGCGATCAATTCACACTCATTCTCTGGGAGTACCTTGTTGATCCTTAGGTAATTCATGCCCCACACTTCATTCTAAATCTTCAGTTCGTCATTTTACAAAAAAAGTATATGGATTAAGTTTTGACTTACAAGATGTTAAAACTCCACAACTAGCACATGCGATAATTGTACTAGATAATAAAGGTAATAATATTTTTTTCATAACTATAAACAATTATATTAAAAAAATTCTCATTGATTAAAACCGACGGCAGGATAACCACTCCACTATTGTTTAAAAAATATTTTAATAATAAGAATTTTTTTAATCGGTTTATATTATTGTATCAGCAATACTTGCGAAATCATCTTTAGAAAGTTCCATTTGAAAACCAGGATTAGCAGTAGGGTTGAAATAAAATTTAATTTTATCCATCTGTTGAGGAGTTGGTAAAGCAATACCAACAATTTTCCAAACATCAGCATTATGCTTATTAGTCATATCTCCTATAGCAGGGTATGCGGTAGGTTCTCAAGATTTATTATCGTGAAGTCATCCTGTTAAACGATCAAAACTATTAATAGGTTCATTGTCAAGGCTAAGCAAACTCAATGTTAGATTATTAGAAACTCACTGACCATTATTGTGATTAATTGTTATTGTTATTTCATGTTTGTAACAAATATTAATATGATATTTAGGACTATAATTTGTTTCAAAAGTTGCATTTTCTTTAGCACGATATTCAAAAGAAATCTCGTAATTACCTATTTCTGTTGGCATTCCACTAAGTATACCATCAGAAGACAATGATAAGCCATCAGGTAATTCATAACCCTGTCTAAGCGCAAATTCCCCATTTGCTGCCAACGCTGATGCTTCACCTAAATAAATTTTCGTGTCGGCACTTAAACTAACAACATGTTGGAACCACATGTCACCAGTTCAAGAAACCGGTGTTGGTTCACTCCCCGCTTGGTTAATAATAAATCTAATTGCCGGTGATAAATTTGGTGCATAATTGTCACTAACTGCTTTAAATTTAACATATTCCATAAACGGTGATGTTGGCGTACCAGACAAATGTCCATCACTTGATAGTTGAATACCATCTGGAAGTTTATAACCATCAGCCACTTCAAATTTACAATCTATTCCAGGGTGGTCAATTCACACTCATTCTCTAGGAGTACCCTGATTATCCTTAGGTAATTCATGCCCAACACTTCATTGTAAATCCTCAGTCCGTCATTTCACAGCAAAAGTACATATGTCTGGTTCTGATGGATTTGGCGCTGGAGTTGGCTTTGACTTACAAGACGTTATAACCACGCAACTAGAGCATGTAATAATTGCAATAGAAAATAAAGGTAGCAATATTTTTTTCATGAGCACTAAATTATATAAAAAAAAGAGAAGTGGATCTTGTAATTTATTGTATTTTTTTATCTTTTATTAGCCTAATTGCTCGAGGTAATAATAGATGTTCTTGTTGCAAGATTCGTGCTTGTAAAATTGATGGTGTGTCAGTTATTTTAACCTTTACACGTTGTTGCAAAATAATTTGCCCAGTATCAATTCCACTATCAACGTAATGGACTGTACACCCGCTATCGCGTTCTTTATTGGCAATTACTGCCTCATGGACTTTAATTCCATACATCCCCTTCCCACCATATTTAGGCAATAAGGAAGGGTGAATGTTTATTATTTTATGTTTGTATAAATCAACTAGTTCTTTAGATAGAATTTCTAAAAAACCAGCACAAACTATTAAATCAACTTCTTTATCTTTTAGAAAATCAATAATCTTTTGGCTTGATGAAATATCTGGTTGTTTACGGACAACATGGGTTGGGATTTCTGCTAATTTTGCACGGGTTAATGCATATGCATCACCAACGCTTGATAACACATATGTTATTTTGGTATCTAATAAATATTTATTTTTAATAGCATCAATAATTGCTTGCAAATTAGAACCACTACCAGATACTAAAATAACTATTTTAAACAAATTTGCCCCGCACCTTGTTCGATGTGACCAATAATATATGGTGTCTCGTTGAATTGCTTCAAGATTCGTATTGATTTATCAACATCTTTTTTATCAACACAAACCATGAAACCAATACCCATATTAAATGTGTTATACATGTGGTTTAACTCTACACCACGTTTATTGATTAATTTAAAAATATCAGGAATAGGATAAGAGTTTTTATTAATAACTATGCGTAATTTCTTATTTTGTAGCATTCGTGGAGCATTTTCAATAAAACCACCACCTGTAATATGCGCCATTCCCTTAATATTTACCTTTTCTAACAATGCGAGAACAGGTTTTACATAGATTTTGGTTGGAGTTAAAAGTGTTTTTCAAATTGGCTGTTTTTTATAAATCTCATCAAGATTTGTAAAAACACGCCTTACTAGTGAAAAACCATTAGAATGTAAACCGCTTGATGTTAAACCAATAATAACATCACCACTTTTTATATCTTTGCCGTTTACAATTTTATTTTTGCTCACACACCCAACACTAAAACCCGCTAGATCATAATCTCCTTCTTTATAAAACCCAGGCATTTCAGCAGTCTCACCACCAATTAATGAGCATTGTGCTTGTTTACAACCAATCGCAACACCCTTAACTAAATCTTTCGCAACGGTAGCTTTTAGTTTACCACAAGCAATATAGTCTAGAAAAAATAAAGGGGTAGCACCGTGACACAAAACATCGTTAACACACATAGCAACACAGTCAATGCCAACCGTATCATATTTGTGTTTCATACATGCGATAGCAATTTTGGTTCCAACTCCATCAGTGCCAGAGACCAACACAAGATCTTTCATGTCTGGTGCTTTAACCATTCCCGCAAACGAACCAAGCGCATTTAGCACATGTTTACTATGGGTGTCAGTAGCAATTTTTTTTATTAAACTAACTTCTTTATAACCTTCATGGATATTAACACCTGATTGTTCATAAGTTAATGATTTTTTAGTCATATGTTTGTTTTGTCCCTTTATGTAATTATAGCCCTCCCAAAGATTTTTAAAAACATTTTTTAGGTTTTAATATTATTTAAAAATAAAAGTTATAACTATAATGGTATTTTTCCAACAATACTTTCTAACCAAGATTTAGCAATAGAATCGCCACAAGTTACTATAAATGCACCCAACGCATTTTTATAAGCAGTGTTAAATGTTGTTCTATTAGAATTCATAGCATTATTAATTACTTTAATTAAAAAATGAGGAGCACTTTCATCATCTTTTATATCAGTAGTATTTAATGTTGGGTCGGGATTTGTTTGATTGACTCCATTTGTAGTTATTAAAATTCCATTTCAACTGTATACGGTGCCATTTGGCAACGATGAACAACTAGAATCAATTTTATTAGAGAAAAAATGAGCTTGTTTTGTTACCAATACACCAGTTCCAGAAAAATAAATGCTACGAGTGACCCCCGAGGAAGCATTATAAAGTGCGAAAGTTCCACCAATATTAGCGTTCCCAGCTGATGCTGTTTGAAAATAAACCCCAATAACCGATTCAATAGAAATTGTTGTAAGACTAAATATTCCATTTATTGTTTGAATTGAATTAAGTGCAGTAGAAACAAAAATAACGCCATAAGCATGGTTTTGAGCAGAAGAAATTGTAAATGTACCATTGATAGTCTGAGTGGAATTAGTTTCGGCGGAATCGAAGTAAACACCAACGGCATCAACATAAGCGAGCGAATAAATTGAAAATGTACCATTGATAGTTGTGTTACCTGCACAAACTCCATTAATAAACACACCATAAGCATCTTTAGTAGAAGAAGAAACTTTAAAAGTTCCATTAATTTTTTGAATAGAACTAGCAGTTGTATCTTGCAAACGAACACCATAAGCAAAGTTATCGGTTGATGAAATATCAAATGTCATGCTTGGTTCTATATTTATGTGACCAGAGTATGAAATTGGACTTGTTGGTTGTGTTGTCTCACCAACAATCACCCCACAACCAATACCGTTACCGCTTCATTGCATTAGCTCGTTATTACTGCCAGTTAAATGGCAATCCATATCAAAATCGACTAAAAAACCAAAATTAATATCTCCGTCGACAAAAAAATTAGTAACATTTTTATGAGCCATACTTAAAGCTTTTAGGTTTAAAACATTATGACCTAATGTAATATGATCGCCAATTGAATTTAATCAAATATCTTTCCCGCTTTCAACTTTATATTTAGACTTTTTTTGATTTATTGTTTTGTTATTAATGGTGATAAATTTTGGCTTACACCCATAAAAACACCCAAGAAAAATACTTAAAGCAATAATAAGTAAAGAAATTGGTAATAGTATTTTTAATAATAATTTCTTTTTCATATTATTCTGAAAAGATGACCCCCCCCTATGTTGCATTTTAGTCATATATGTATTTTAAGATAAAAGAAATAATTTGACTTAAATAGGTATTTTATATATGCGATGATTTAAAAACATTATTTATCCATTTACACTCGTAAAATCTTAAAATTTTAAAAATATTTAGGGAAAAAATATTTTTTTCTTGTAAATATATGTGTAGGAGAGATGGAATGAAAGAGAATAAAGAATATGAAATCACTAAATCAAGTAGAAGGGACTGAATCGGTGTCACTTTCCAATGTCATATAATTAATAAAGGAGTTAACGTGGCGCCAAAGTGATTTAGGGATTTTGCAACAAAACAAGAAGAATTTAATAAATATGTTGGTGGTTTTATTAGGAAACAAGAAGGGTTTAACAATCAGCAAACTGAATTTAATAAACATGTTAATGATTTTATTCAACAACAACTCGAGTTTAATAAACAACAGACTAAATTCAACAACCGAGTTAATGATTTTATGGAACAACAAGTTGCGTTTAACAGCCAACAAACCGAATTCAATAAACATGTGCTAGATGTTTTTGAAAAAAACAACATAGAATAGACGCTCTTTTATATGAAGATTTAATTTCATTGTTCATATGTTTACGCTCGTAAAATTTAAATATATTTGAAATAATTTGAGAAAAATAGGTGAAATTCTTGTAAATATATGTATGGAGATATACAAGAATGAAAGAAAATAAAAAATATGAAATAACTAAATCAAGTAGAAGGGACTGAATCGGTGTCACTTTCCAATGTCATATAATTAATAAAGGAGTTAACGTGGCGCCAAAGTGATTTAGGGATTTTGCAACAAAACAAGAAGAGTTTAATAAATATGTTGGTGGTTTTATTAGGAAACAAGAAGAATTTAATAAAGCGCAGCTAGAGTTTAATAAATATGTTGGTGATTTTATTAAACAGCAAATTGTATTTAATAAGCACGTGACAGATGTTTTTCAAAGAAACAACCTAAAATAAGCGTTTTTTTATACGAAGATTTAATGCCATTATTTATCTATTTACGCTCGGAAAATGTATTTTTTTAAAAAAAATTTGAGGAAAAAAATTTTTTTTCTTGTAAATATATGTGTATGCGTTGAATATATGTAGCAATCATTAGTACCAATTTGGGAAGTTTGAGCGTCGGCTATCATAGTAGCCATAATCACAATGTGGTTTATAGTGATGATAATAAATGGAATTTTTCCACCAATCAATTAATTTATTATCGTTCAGTTAAAGATGAATATAATGTTCGAAGAAACAAAGCAATAGATTTTCAGTTAGCGTTAAAAAATATGTATCTATCTAACTATAACAACGTTAATATATCGTTAGCATGTCAGAAACTGCAACAAACAACAAGTGTTAATAGTGATGGTGATGTAGGTATATACATACCATACGATTTTAATACATTCAAAAGTGATTTAGATAATAATCGTGTTTTTAATTGGAATAATCGACTTGAACCGTATTTATATATTAATTCCACCCAACAAGATATGTCTTTTGGTTATTGCCCGACACAATTGTATTTAAAAAATGAATTAATATTAGACAAATCATTACCACTATATAACGCTAATAGTTCGGTTACTTTTGTCGATGAAAATAAACAAGTAACAGATTTTAACGACTTAACGGCAATAAGGCAATATTTCGAGGACCTTAATGCTAACAACGATAATGGTCAGTTATACGGAATTCCTTATTCACGTTTTAGATTAATGGTTATGGTTTATAACGTTTTTGTCCCATTTAAAGCCGTCGCTTTAGCATTTTTAGGAAATTTTAATGGTTCTAGTGCTCCATATTTACCTGTATCATTAGCACAAGACACAATACCTATTACTAAGAAAATTAGTTTTGATAATTTATTAGCCATCAAACAAGCAAATTATGATGATAAATCAATTACGATTGGGTTTGATGATGATTTTTTGCATGAAATGGAAACGATGCAGCAAGACACTCAAAACATATGTGCGCAAATCAAACCAACCATTGAATCTTCTGCTAAATATAAAGACTTTACTAAATTTAACTTGCTTGTGAAAATGAATTTATTAGATAAAAATAATATCACTCCCTTTATTTCATATTTAAACTCACTTTCCTGTTTTGATTTTGTCAATTGTGTTAATTGACTAAAACAATTTACTACATCATTGCAAAACGAAGCGCAATCGTATGGATGAGGCAAATACGACAACCCTTATGAAATTTGAAATGAAATAAAAAATAAAGAAAATTATTCAATCGAATATGCAACCACTGATGAAAATAATAAAAATCAGTGGCAAACAAAAATTATTAATAATCTTTCTTATGATGAATTGTCAAAAGGCATTAAAATTTTGTTAAACGAAAATAATAATCACGAATATAAAATTAAATTCATAAGATTTGATAACCAAGCATTAGTAAATAATGATGCATTTATTCAGTACACATCAACTAACAAAATTACAAATAATACCCAAAATATTGAAAACGAGCCAGACAATATTTTCAAATTGTCAGATATGAAAATTACTAGTGTTTCATATAAAACAAATAATTTAGCTTGAAATGAACAATTTACCCCTTCGTCACTTGATGATGAAATCTTAATTGACACCTACGCTATTTTAATAACTAACTACAATACAATTGGTAATTATAAAATGCTTGACAAGGATGATTACAATATTGTTCGTAATGATTTGGCTGGTGAAATAATAATTAGCATTAAAGTGAATGGAATGAATGTTTCAACAACATTAAATGGATTTAAAGTTATTCCTGAAAAAATTGATGATGTTGTTAATAACGAACCAAACATATCTGTTGCTGATATTGATGAATTGATGCTAAAAAAAATTCTTGTTAACAACAATTACGATCCCTACCTTGTTGATGTTTTATCTTTTTCGTTTATCGAATTTGATTATGCAAAAGGAACTTGTTTAGTTGAAATAACAAAATGTGAACGTCCTGATTGAGCGGGCTTTTTTGATAACCAAAAATTTACAGTTTCTAATTTATTACCTTTTTATATAAATCAACGCACAAATCTAAATGGTGATATTATCAAGATGAAGCCAAGTCAAATTAATAATGAAATATTTTTTAATTCATTAGTTGATATGAGCGAAGGCTTTATCAATCAAAATCTAGATAATGTTCAGGTTAAACTATATCCAAATGATAAAAAAGAAACACTCAATACATCAGTGACATATTTTCAGAAAAATATTAATAAGTGAGCAACAAAAGAATTTAATTACAATTTTAACGTAAAAACCAATGTTGCGTGATATGTTTGGTTAATTATTGGTTTATTATTCTTAGCCTTTATCATTATTAGCGTTGTCACTTGAATCCCTAAATTAATTAAAAAAATCAATATTGCAATCAAAAAGCGTAAACAAATTTAAAGTACGCCAATTACTTTATTCTCTTCTATTGTTTGAACATTAATACGCCTTATGGTATTGGTTAAGTGTTCTTTAGTTTTAACGTACACGTTAAAAAAATATTCAGAATGGCCTTGTTGATATTCCTTTAATTTCGACATTTCGAATAAAACATTAACAGATTGACCAATAAATTGTAATAAATATTTATCTAATAATTTTTCATTTAGTTTTTGTAATTGTTTATATCTATTAGTTTTGGTTTTTTCATCAACTAAATTTTCTATTTTTTCAGCTGGAGTATTAGGGCGTAAAGAAAAAGGGAAAATGTTGATATAGGAAATGTTACTATTTTCTAAAGTTTCTAACTCGTGAGTAAAAAGCTCATTAGTTTCGTTAGGAAAGCCAATAATATAGTCAACCGTAATTGAAAAAAGATTATTTTTTTGTTTGATATAAGTACATAACTTTGCAAAATCTTCATAGGTATATTTCCGGTACATAGATTTTAGAATATCATTATTACAATTTTGCAAACTTATATGCAAATGCTGACACCAACGCGAATGGTTATTAGTAATTAAATCAACAATCTCTTTTGTTAAATAGTTTGGTTCTAATGAGGATAATCTAATGCGAAATGTACCGGGCATATAGTTAATTTGTTCTAATAAATCAAATAAACTAAAACCATTATCATTATAAGCACCAAGATTAATACCCGTTAGCACAATTTCTTTAAATCCTTGCTTGTTAGCTAAGTTGTGAATATCCATTAAGACTTCGTTGTGGTCTAATGAACGTGATTTGCCACGTACTTGAGGAATAATACAATATGCACATTGATTATCACAACCATCTTGAATTTTATAAAAAGCACGAGTTTTATTTATTTTATTTGTAACAATTTCAAATAACGGCGTTTGCTCGTAGTTATCAAATAAATAGATGGTTTTATTTACATATTTGTTAATCAATGATTTTAACATTGATTTATATTGTGTCCCTAACACAATCATAAATTTATCGTGTTTTAGTAATCTTTGTTTTAATTGACTATAACACCCGATAACAATGACGTGCTTAACGTTTTTTAGTTTATTTGCTTTATTAATGAAATAATTTGATTTAACTTCAGCTTTTTTTGTAACACAACAAGTGTTAATTACAAGGATCTCTGCTTCGGTTATATCATCGACATAAACCGCTGATAAAGACTTTAGTTGGGCAATAATATCGTTGGATTCAACAATATTTGTTTTACAACCAAGCGTAATAACACTAAACTTTTTGCTTTGAATCTGCATTATCTTTATCTACTGTTATAGGAATTGTTTGTTGTGTATGGTCCACATTAATTCCGTGGCGACGACGCACAAGCGTGATGTCAATTTTAAAACGAATAAACCTTCACACACCTAAAGTTATTAATGAAATAACCGCAACAACGCCAAACAAAATGCCAAAAGCAATATTGCGCGATAATGAAACAACGTTTGGTTTATTGCGTAATGATTCAGATAAATTACTAACAATAGATTGCATAAACGAACAATAAACAAGCATAAAAACGATATTGAGAATATAAATAAAACCAGCAATAAAGTATTTACTAATTAATTTACGGTTAATATGTTGCTTTATTAAATACATCTCTTTAGAATCAAAATAATAAAAAACAAAAACTAATACCATTGAAACAATTGTCGGAATGACAATGGCCAATGAAAAACCAATATTTTTCATTGATGGTGTAACTTTGTCGGGATTGCCACACAATCCTCATGCAATAGTAATCCCAATGATTAATAAGATATTGGCGAACATAAAACAATAACCAGTTCAATGAAGGTTAATAGCTCGTTTATCATCATCGATTTGTTTTGTATCGATTGCTTTTTTATCTTCTTCTTTTTTAATTTCTTGCTTTTCCATATTAAATTACTTTATCGAGAATGGCATTAATATATGCTGTTGATTGGGGGTCAGCATAATGTTTTATTGTCAATAAAGATTGGTCAATAATAATTTTTTTATCGGTTGCAATTGCTTTTGCTTCACAATAAGCACATATTAATACAGCTTGATCGACTTTTGAAATACGATCTCAAGTTCAATTCTTACTTAAACGTGCTGCCAACAATTTAATAATTTGTTCACGATGTTGGGCATAATATTCAATTATTTTTAATTGAAAAGCGTCAAAATTATGATTATGTAATGCATCATCAATTATTGATTTCTCATTAACGAGATCGTTCATGGTTATCATATAAATATAGCGCATAACATTAACCCGCGCTTTTCATCGTTGTTTTTCCATATTATTTAGATTCAATAACTCTAACAATGACTACACAGTTAGTTAAACCAAGGTTAGTACTAATAGCATTTGTTAGTAATTTCGTATAAACATTTGTTTCAGAAACAACATTATCACGCTTAATTGCTTTAGCATCAATAATAAATGTTGATTTATTATCAACCAAATTCATTTTTAAATTAACAAATTGAAAAAATGGTGATTGTTGGGCAAATTTTTTGACAAAGCTAATAATTACTTGATCAGATAGTTCAATTGATCCATTAATACTTTGGAAAACTGCTGGCATTATTTCGTTCTCCCGACATATTGCCCAGTAGTTGTATTGATTAAAACTTTCTCACCTTTTTTTATAAATTGTGGAACTTGAATTTCATGTCCAGTGCTAATTCATGCTTTTTTTTGAACAGATTGGACAGTGTTACCTTGCACCGCTTCTTCAGCTTCAGTTACTTCAGCAACAATTTGGTCTGGTAAGCTAACACCAAGAATCTCATCATTATATTTTTGTACAGCAACTTCTGTACCATCAACAAGAAAGTGTTTTTCTCATTCTAGACGTGATTGGGGAATTTCGACTGTTTCATATGTTGAGTTATCCATAAACACAAAATTCTGTCCATCATTGTATGAATAAGACATTTTTGTTGTTGAGACATTGGCCTTTTCTAATTTCTCTCCCGTTAACACTTCAACTGTTATTGAACCAGTACGTAAGTTTTTTACTTTACATTTAACAATTCCTTCACGCATAGCAGTTTTGTTAAATGAGTTCTCAATAACCAAATAAAGATTGTTTTTATATAAAAACGTATTTCCACTTCGCAAATCTTTTGCGGCGATTATTTCACTCATATAAAGATTATAATTAATAACTAATGAAACAATTAGGAATTTGTGTTAATTTAGCGATTAAACGAGTTTTTAAAGTAACTAGTCTAAAAGTTGCCTTTATCTTTTCAATTTTGTGAGTAGTTATCTTATTTGGGATATTACCTTTAATTTTTGTTGTTTGTTCAAAAACACATAGTGATACAAGTAGTATTAATCCAATATTTTCAATTATTCTCATCTCTGGCGCATGGCCAATTTTATTTGCGACATTTTCATTTTTGTTTAGTGTTATTGAAAATAATGAATTAACCCTAATTTTTAGTAGGCCAATAAAACGAACAACATATATTAGTGGTAAGATTATTGGAGGCTTGTTATTATCATTATTTAGCGTTGTACTATTTGATGGTTTATTAGCAACCTGAACGATTATTAACCACAAGAATGGTATTTCCTTTGACACTTTATACCAACCATTAGGATTTGAAAATGCAAAAGGTATTGGTGCTGTTGGATCTTGAATTGTTACATTGCTTATGCCATACTTATGAGTAACAATCGGTGTTTGCTTTGGAACATTATTGGGATTTATCTTAAAAAGAAGGTGACAAAATTTCATATTGACATTAGCCATTATTATTCCGTGAATAATAATGCTTATTCTCCCATTACTTTTTAAAATTAACGATTCACTAAAACTAAACAACTTTATGACTTCATATAGTGGCGGATGAGTATTTTGTGTTATTATTCCTGTCAGCTTATGAGTTATTTTTGCAAGCCTTATTGGATCAATTTGTAAAAACAAAGCAATAAAACAAAACATAAGAGCGTAGTATGACAATAAAAAAAGATTTAGCAATAGAAAAAATGATAGATGTTCAAGGGTTATATTTTTATGATGGTAATAAAAAAATATTAGATAACATCTCATTCGTTGTTCCTAAAGGCAAAGTATGTGCATTTATTGGGCCCAATGGCGCTGGTAAAACCTCGACAATTAAGTGTATTACTACACTATATACATTTAACCAAGGAACTATTTTTATCAACAACATAAATAATAAAAATCATGAATCATTATCTTGTATCGGTTATGTTCCAGAAAAGGAAAATTTTCCAAAAATGTCAGCAATTGATTATTTTGGTGAAATAGCCCAATATAACGGTGTAGATTATAATGACATTAAAAGTAGAGTTAATCAATTAGCAGATTTTTTTGGTGTGTCTGACATCTTAACAACCAATCTTAGTGCGTTATCATCGGGACAAAAGAAGAAGATGTTAATTATGCAATCATTATTGCACAACCCATCAACCTTAATCATGGATGAACCAACCGACAACATGGATCCGTCATCACGTTTATTATTTTTCAATCTTGTCAAGAGATTAAAAAAAGAAGGCAAGACATTATTGATTTCTAGTCATAATTTAAGTGAAATTCAACTATATGTTGACTATGTGATTATGATTGTTGAGGGGAAGATTGTTTATCAAGGCAAACTTGATAAAAAGAATTTATATGCTTTATATGAAAAATACGATTTACACAATAAAGAAAATCTACAACCAACAAACAAAACAAGTAGTTTGGAATTTTTAAAATAACTGCTTTATTCAGTCTTCAACAATCGAATAAACATCTTTATATACATTTGGATCATTGACATCTATACCTAATGTTTTAATACATTCTAATGGTGGTAGAGAACTACCAAGTGTTAGAAATTTAAAATATTTATCTCGCATTGTTTTATCGCCACGATATAGAGCGGTGGCAATTTTGATGGCTACTATTTGCCCAATGGCATATTTATAAACATAAAAATTGCCAACATAAAAATGTGGAATTCGTAAAATCGTTGATAGACTTAGTGAATATGGATACTTATCGTGTTGTTTTTTAACATATGTATATTTTTTAATATTTTGTAAATAAATTTGTTTTATTCCTTCTTTTGTAAATGGTTGATTGTTATTGATTAAATTGATTAAATCATATTCAGTGTTGCTAAAAATAATTTGTCTAGTTACCGTACCAAAGAAATTTTTGAGTAGTTCTATTAATATTCATCGGCAAAGATTTTTATCGTTTTTATATTTGTCGAGCAGCGCATAGGCTAAAATAGTTTCATTAACAATTGATGGGATTTCAGCATAAAATATTGACACTTCATTATATATGTCTTGATGTTTTAAAACAAAATTAGCATGAACTGAATGCCCGAGCTCATGTGCTAATGTAAATATCGAATCAATGGTTTTGTTAAAATTCATTGAAATGAATTGGCGTGTTACACCTTCAACAGCACCAATTGAGTAAGCGCCAGTTTGTTTGTTCTGTTTAGCTAGTCACGAGATTCATTTCTCAGTGAATGCTTTTTTAATTATTTGTACATATTCGTTACCAAACAACTTGAATGTATCAAACATTATATCTTTCGCTTGTTCAATCGAAAATTGTTTATTGGTTTTAACAATGTCAACAGACCGATCTCACGGCTCAACCTTTTTTAGTGATAAGAAATTTTGGATGATCTTTGTTGTTGCATGATGATATTTTTCTGTTAGTGGTTTAAAGGTTTGCACATTCTTATACAATGATAAAATCATACTAGTTTGTATTTCATCGCCAAAAGATACAGCGTCAACATAATTGTTAAAGTTCCTTATTTTTGCATAAGAATTTAACATTAAGTAATTAAAGTAAAGTGTTTGTGTTAAGGTGTTTTCAAAATTTGCGAAGGCAGTGTTGAAATTAATTCATGTTGATTTTCTTAAGCAGCGGTCGTGATGTTTAAGGTTTATGGTAATATCACTAATTGTTTTTAGTGGGATTTTTCTCTTATTTTTGTCGATTGCATCCTGATATTTTATGTCCGTATCGGTTAAGGTATCAAAAATGGTGCCAAAACCAGAATTTATAGGAGAAATTTTTGTTAGTAAAGTTTCATTTTCATCATTTAGTACGTGTGGTCGATCACGAAAAACTAAAGAAAAATATCGTTCATATTTTTTTAAATCTTTATCACATAAGTATTTTTTAATTAGTGTTTCATGTTTCAAATAAATATTGGTAATATCAGCAACTTGGGCACCAAACTTTATTTGGTCGTTCATTTTTCTTTGCTCCCAACCGATTCATTTTTTATCGGTAAGGTTTTCTTGAAGATTATTGCTAATAAAAACACTTATCACATTTGCCACAACGCCATATTTTTTGTTGATAGCTATCCAATTTTTAAAATTCTTAATTGATTTTAAAAATGTTGGTTTTTGTTTTAATATTTGATTTTGAAGAGACTTTCATTCACCATATCATTGTTCTAAGCTTTTATTTTTAAGAATGGGTGTTAATTCCCATTCATACTTCTTAGAATTTTTAGTCATATGTTAATTTTAACATATTAAATATTAGCATCAATAACAACAGCATCATGTTTCTTATTAAGTGAGAAGTTATAATAATCTTATGCTTAAATATATTGACCACCAAAAAATGGGTAGAGGCAAACATGGATGACTTGATAGTCACTTCCATTTTTCATTTGCTGAATATCACAATCTTGCAAATATGCACTTTGGTGTACTAAGAGTACTTAATGACGATATTGTTCAACCAAGCAAAGGATTTGACACCCATCCACATGCCGACATGGAGATTGTAAGTTATGTTGTTGAAGGCCAATTAACACATAAAGATAGTATGGGGAATGCAAATACATTAACACGTGGGCAATCACAATATATGTCGGCTGGAACAGGCGTTTTCCATAGTGAATATAATAACCAACAAGATAAAGAACTACGTTTTATTCAAATTTGAATCATTCCCGATAAAAAAGGTTATCAACCAAATTATGGTGATTACGCATTTAAAATAGAAGATCGTTACAATAAATGACTACCTATTGCCACTTCTTTTAATAACAAAGCAACCGCAGCACCAATTAAAATTCATCAAGATGTTAATATTTACGCAACAATTTTATCAAATAATAAAAGACTCAATTTTCATGTTGATAAAAAAAGACAAGCATATTTAGTTTGTTTAGAAGGCGAAGCAGACATCAACAACATACATTTAAGTACACGCGACGCTTTAGAAATTGTTGCTGAAGATATTGTGGTTAGCACAAAACTAGGTGCGCACATACTTGTTATTGAAATGAAAATTTTATAATTTTCAAGTACGGTTTTTCTACCTTTAAATTAATAGCTAGTAAATCTATATCTTCAAGTGTTTAGTGACCTTACTTAAAACGTCAAATACCTTTCTAAAGTTATCATTCATTTCTTTTTTGAATTCGTTAAAAGCATCTCAAGTAACATAATGTGGTAACTTATCACCGCTATCTTCTAACAAAAACACGCTTTCAGTTAAAGTTTTTTTAGTTTGTGTTTCTTTTAGTAATTTATTAAAACACTTATCATCGATTGAAAATAAATTATTTTCAATTACAATACCGTTTTTAAGCAAAAAATTCTTGACAAGCGTCATTTTTCTACTTGGTAAATTTCTAGAAATTTTTACTCTATTCATACCTTATATATTATACATGAAACCAAAAAACTACCATTGAATATGAACGTTTCATAATCAATCTTGGTGAAGGAGAATTTGTTGTTTTATTATGTAGCAATTAATTATTAATTTTTCAAAAACTAATTTTTTATGGCCATCTTAAACTAATTAATAGATTATAATTGTATTAACAATTATGGATATGAAACAAATGATGGCCCAAGCACAAAAAATGCAAAGGGTACTTGAAGAAAAATTAAAAGAATTTGATCAAAAAGTATTTGAGTTTGATTATAAAAATGGTTCAATTGTTGTCCAAATGTCTGGTGATAGTATGATTCAAAAAATAACCATTAATAAAACATTAATTGACCCAGAAGATGCAATTACATTAGAAGAAATGATCGCTGAAGCAATTAACCAAGCCACATTGTCAATTAAGGAAGATCGCGAAGCAATTCAAGATTCAGTAACTAACAAGTAATGAAGCCAATTACTTTTGAATACTTGGTTGATGCATTAAAATCATTACCTTCTATTGGCAAGAAACAAGCTGAACGTATCGCTTATTTTTTGCTATTACAAGATAAGCAATTTGTTTATGAATTTATTAAACGAATTACAAACGCTGTTGAAAAAACACACTTTTGTCGCAATTGCAATAATTTTGCCACGAGTGAGTTTTGTGATATTTGTGCTAATCCTAGCCGTGACCAAAAAAAACTATGTATTGTTACTTCCATTGAAGATTTATTAAAAATTGAGCAAACTAATGAATATATTGGTTTGTATTATGTCTTAAATGGTGAGATAGATGTTAAAACCAAAACAAATATTAGTAGCACAATTATTCGTAAATTAAATGATTTCATTATTAAAAAAGATTTCAAGGAAATCATTATTTCCACTAATTGTACAATTAATGGTGAAGCAACGGCAATATTCTTAAAGAAAATAATTAATCAAATTGCCCCTAACACATCGGTTTATCGTTTAGCCATCGGTTTGCCAATAAATTCTTCGGTGGATTATGCTGACCCAGAAACATTAAAATTTGCAATTCGTAATAGGACAAAAATATAAAATTATAATTATTTCATGAAACCAACATATTGCGGGAAAGTTGATAATAAAAATGTAGACACCCAAGTATTAATTAATGGTTGGGTTAAAAAGAATCGTAAGTTGGGAGGATTATTATTTTTAGATGTCGCTGACCGTTATGGATTAGTGCAAGTGGTTGTTAATGAGACTAATAA
>JAIRPI010000026.1 GCA_031257095.1 Mycoplasmataceae bacterium
GTTGCTAATCGACCAACTAGTCACGGGTGAATAAAAAGCCAAACATCTGCTCAACAAATGTTGTATCGTGAGAAACAACCACAAGTAAAACAGTTATTTGTCTTTACTATTCTTAAGAAAATTAATAATAGACAATATTTAATTAATAGTAGAAACTACTTTACTATTAAGGATAAGTTCGTTGTTATATCAAAAAATTATGATTCTATAAAACCATTACAATTAATTAATATTGAAAATAAACAAGACACAAATATTAAGATTGTAAATACCCCTAATCGAATATATAAGATTACTCTGAAATCTCCACTTTCATTATCAATAAATGATATTGTGCAAATTAAATAGTTTTATTTACAAATTTTTTTAATTAAGCTAAATAACTTATCGATTGCTAATAAGGATAAATCGAGAATAATCCTTTCCCTATTAGTTTCTTTTGAATGTAATTCAAAAGCGTATGCCTTATCAACAACAACAATACAAACATAGGCTAACCCAACGGGTTTGTTTTCCATTGGATTTGGTCCAGCATTACCTGTTATTGATAAACTAATAGTACTTTTAGTTTTATTTTTACAACCAAGCGCCATCTGTTCTGCAACAACGGAGCTTACCGCTCCATATTTTTTTAAATCTTGTTCATTTACATTTACCAATTTAATCTTTTGTTCATTGTTATATGTAATAAACCCACCACAATAACAATTAGATACACCTGGCACATGACCAAATAGTGAACCAATTGTACCACAGGTAACTGATTCACAAGTGCTTAACGTTAGCTTGTGTTTAATTAATAAGTCTACTATTTCTTTAATATTAGCTAGCACTTTTTTTCACTAATTTGTTAATTTTAATTATGTAATTAATTCCGGAAAATATTGAAAAGAAAGTAGCGACAAATATTAAACCATTAAGGATTACATAATATCCTCAACCATTAAATACGATGTCAATAAAGCGTTCGGCATGGACATTGGTTAAAATTGCTCATATTAGTAAATGGTCACTATTAAATAATGCGTCACAAGAAAGTGCGGCGCAAATAAACACAAAAACAACGATAATTCCAAACATTTGGAAAATTGTTTTCAATTTTCCAAAGATATCTGCGGCAATAACTTTATTCTTACTACTTGCATACATTTTCATACCATCAACAATTACATCGCGACTAATTATTAATGCGGTTAAATATCATGGTACCAAGTGCAAAGCACTAAAGGCAATAAAAACAATATTAATTAATATTTTATCGGCTAGCGGATCTCAAATTTTTCCAAAATCGGAAATTCATTTAAATTTTCTTGCTAATAAACCGTCAATCATATCGGTTAGGCAAGCACAAACAAAAATTATCATTGATGCATATAATAATTTGGTTTGTAATGATTCGTGTGGTCCTCTTCCTTCTTGCCAAATGACATACACACCAATTAACAAACCTAAAACCACTACCGCCATTATTATTCTAATAACGGTTAGCACATTAGGGATTTGTTTTTTAGTTAATTGCATTAAAACTTTAACGACCCTTCAACACGTGGGAAAGGAATAGTTTCACGAATATTCTCTAAGTCAAGAATATACATGATTAAACGTTCAAAGCCTAAACCAAATCCTGATGACGAATGATAACCATATTTACGTAAATCAAGATATCATTGGATCGATGAGATATCCATTTTTGTTTCAGAACAACGCTGCATTAATTTATCATAATCATCTTCACGTTGGCTCCCACCAACAATTTCTCCTACACCTTCAACTAGTAAATCAGTACTTGCAACAGTTAAATTATCGCTATTAGCTTTCATATAAAAAGCTTTTATTGCTTTGGGATAGTTATAAATAAAAGTTGGGCAGTTATATATTTTCTCACATACATAACGTTCATGTTCACTTGCTAAATCCATCCCAAAGAAAATATTATCATTTTCAAATTTTACGCCTTGCTCTTTTGCTTGTTGTAAAAGTTCGATCGCTTTTTTATATTCAACTTTTGCAAAATCTTTATTAATAATAGCTTCAATTCGTTTAATAATATGTGGTTTATCTTTCGCAAAGAAATTAATTTCTGGTAAACATTTTTCATAAACATATTTAACAATATTTTTAATAAAAACTTCAATGACAGCAATCAATTGCTGTAAATCGATAAAAGCTATTTCTGGTTCAACCATTCAAAATTCGGCCATATGACGTGAAGTGTGACTACGTTCAGCACGGAATGTTGGTCCAAATGTATAAACCTTACCAAAAGCTTGGGCATATGCTTCTGCATTTAATTGCCCACTTACCGTTAATTTTCCTTGTTTATCAAAAAAAGGATTTTTTGGGTCGTTAGTAATTTCAAAGTTTTCACCAGCCCCTTCGGCATCATTGCTTGTAATAATTGGACTAGCGATTCATAAATAATCGTTAGATTGGAAGAAAGCGTGAATAGCATATGATAAAACACTACGAACACGCATAATTGCTGCCATTGTTGTTGTGCGTGGTCGTAAATGTGCGACATCTCTTAAAAACTCTCATGAATGTTGTTTCTTTTGCAACGGATAGTCGGTTGAAGCTTGTTTTAAAACTACCACTTGACTAGCAATTAATTCTGATACATTAGGGTCATTTTTGTTTGGTTTTAAAACACCCGTTGCTAAAATCGCAGCTCCTGTTCTAGCTGTTTTAATTTCATCAAAACCAGTTGTTGATTCTTTTTTATAAACAACTTGCATGTTTTCTAAACAAGAACCATCATTAACTTCACAAAACCCAATTTTACCACTATCACGATTAGATTTTACTCAACCACGAACACTAAAAGTATTCGTGTGGTTTTGTTTATTACATAAGATTTCTTTAATATCTTCGACTTGGATCATAATTACTAAGAAATTTTTGCAAGCACTTTTTTATAAGTCGTAATTAAATCACCTAAATCACGACGGAAAACATCTTTATCTAATTTTTCATTTGTTTTCATGTCTCATAATCGACAAGTATCAGGTGAGATTTCATCGGCTAATAAAATTTTGCCTTTAAATAAACCAAATTCTAATTTAAAATCGATTAATTTAATATTAACTTTCTTAAAGAAATCAATAAGAATTTGGTTTATCTTTAATGCATAGTTTTGAATATTTTTTAATTGTTGTTCACTAACAATACCCATGGCAACAGCATGGTCATTGTTCATTAAAGGATCACCTAAGATATCATCTTTGTAAGAAAGTTCAAAAACTACTTTTTTTAATTTTAAACCTTCATGCAATCCTAAACGTTTAGCCATACTTCCTGCAGCGATATTACGAATAATCACTTCTAAAGGAATGATTTTAACTTTCTTGCATAGTTGATCAGTTGCATTTAATTGTTTGATAAAATGCGTTGGGATTTTTTTAGCATTAAGCATTTTATAAATAATTGTTGCAAATTCATTATTTAATTTACCTTTACCAATTATTGTTTCTTTTTTAACGCCATTTCCCGCAGTTGCTGAGTCACGATAACGGATAATAACCTCGTTTGGATTAGCCGTTGTATAAAGCGTTTTTGCCTTTCCTTGGTAAATTTTTTTGATTGTTTGCATAACGTTCTAATTATAATATTAATTTTAATATAATCCGTATATGAAAAAGAAAGTTAGTAAAGCAAAAGCAAAAAGTAAATGCTGCTGCAAATGTGGTTGTAAAAGTAAGAAACGTTAATCAATTAAATTTATAAGTTATTATGGGAATGCCCTCAATAGCGATGGTTTATAAAATTGGTTTGGGGCCAAGCAGTTCCCACACAATGGGCCCAGCTAACGCTGCGCATTGAATAAAAAAGCATTTCCCTAAAGCACTTAAATATAAGGTTATTTTATATGGATCATTAGCCTTAACTGGCAAAGGACACTTTACTGATGTTGCGATTAAAAGTGTTTTGGGGAATGATGTCGAAATTGTTTTTGATATAAAAACAAAAAAAATTCCTCACCCTAACACCATGGATTTTATTGTGGTTGAACATAATGATTTAGTAATTAAAAAAAGAATTTTTAGTATTGGTGGTGGTGTTATTCAATTTGAGGGTGAAAAAGTTGAAGAAGTTAATGGACCAACAATTTATTATGTGCAACATGCCACAACAATATTAGAATATTGTCACAATCATCATTTATCGTTAATTGATTTCATAAAAAAACATGAAACTACAAAATTTTGGGATAAATTAAATCATGTATGAGAAACAATGCAAAAATCAATTGAACTAGGACTATCAGCAACTGATGTATTACCTGGTAAGTTGAAACTTGAAAGATCAGCTCCTAAATTAATTCTTAATAAGAAAAAAGCCCACAAAACTAATTATCACATCGACAACATCGATTTAATGGCGTATGCTTATGCTGTTGGTGAAACCAATGCATCATGTAAAACTGTTGTTACTGCGCCAACATGTGGGGCAGCTGGCGTATTGCCAGCAGTTTTATTCTACGCTTTTAAAAAACATAGAATTAGCACCCAGCAGATATTAAATGCTTTAGCGATTGCTGGCTTAATTGCTAACATCACTAGAACTAATGCTACTATCGCTGGTGCAGAAGGTGGTTGTCAAGCAGAGATTGGTGTAGCATGTAGCATGGCTAGTGCGGCTTATACATATTTATTAGGAGGTACGAATGAACAGATTTTTACTGCCGCTTCTATTGGCATGCAACATTGCATTGGTTTAACTTGTGATCCGGTGCTAGGTTATGTACAAATCCCATGCATCGAACGAAATGCTGTTTATGCTTGTCGGGCAATTGATTCGGCTAATTTAGCAATGAGTCTAACGACTAAACGCCTATTTAATTTTGACGATGATTTAGACAACATGCATGATGTTGGCAAATCAATGAAAGCTAAATATCGTGAAACTAGCAAAGGTGGGTTGAGCAGGATATATAATCACAAAATAAAAACTAAAGCTAAAGTGACAAGTTTTGATTGTAAATAGGGTTATTGATATATAAATATCAAAATAATTAACATATAATAATAAACACTATATGAAACGTACTTATCAACCTAATAAAGCTAAACGAGCTAAAAAACATGGATTTTTATCACGTTCTAAATCACGTAAAGGTAAGAATGTGATAAAGCGTCGTATGCTTAAAGGCAGAAGAAAACTAACAGTTTCTGATGAAAAGTAGTCGTTTAATTATTCCTTTAAAAACCAAAGTTCTTTTTGATAAAACCTTCAATAGTAAGAAACTTGTTAAAAATAATGTTTATTTAATTAAATATTTAATTAATAATTTACCAACCACAAGATTTGCTATTGCGGTTGGTAAAAAATATTTCAAGCATGCTACTTTAAGAAATCGGATAAGACGGCAAATAAGGTCGATGCTTGCTGTTTTATGCGCTAAGCCGATAGACTTAATTGTAATTGTGAATCCTAAATACTTAGAACAGTCATTTGCTACTAATAAAGCAATGATAACTAATTTATATAATAGCATTAATATTAATGTCAACTAAATCGGCTTTAAATTTAGGTAATCAAAATCTCGGCCCTTCGGTTGCTAGTCCGTTTTGAGTTCGACCAGCAAGTAATAAAGATAAAGCTAAGAAAGTATTTAAGCAAATTTGGAAATGAACAAAAATATTAATTTTTATTTTCTTTATGACGATGGGTTTGTGAGGTTGTTTTCAAACAATGTGAGACGGAACTATCACTACTAACGCAACAATTGGTGGTGGATTAGAATTTGGCTTTCCATTAGGACAAACTGGCGATTGAAGATATGATCTTTCCGGTAGCATGGGATCTCAATATCATGTGTTTTCCCAATGAACGATGTCTTATGGGCCATTTTATGGACTATTCGTTTTCCCTGGGGCTGCGTTAGTTTTAAATCTCATGTATGCTATTAGAAACTGATGGGGTGGCTTAAATGCTTTGTTAGCCATTTTTATTTTGTTATTAATCATTCGTATTATTTCAATTACTATTACTTTAAGATCAACACTACAAAATGAGCGAATGACCGAAGTCCAGGGCAAAATTGCTGAAATTAATGCGAAGTATAAGGATTTAAAAGACATGGCTTCAAAACAAAAGAAGCAGCAAGAAACCATGGAGTTATATAAGAAATATAACATTAAACCATTTGCTGCTTTTGAACAAATGTTTATTACGCTTCCAATTTTCTTAATTGTTTATCGAGTAGTAACTATTTGTCGACCATTAAAAGCTACTAATCTATTTACAATATGAAACTTTGGTTTGACCCCATTAAGCACTATTTTTGGCTCTAATTTTGCTAATACCCACCCCGCTAATGGTCCAATGGGGTGAACATATATTTTCTTCTTATTAATCGTTATTCCTGCTCAATTCTTCTCAATGATCTTGCCACAACGGTGAGCAAAGAAACGTAACCGTAATGCGATGGCCATAAGTGCGAAGGGCGGTGGGCGACAAAATAAAATGAAAATCTTTCAATATGTATTTGCAGGGGTAATGGCATTAATCGTAGCCTTTAGTGCGGTTGGTGTTGGTGTTTATTGGTTTTTAAACTCATTATTTTCAATTGGTCAATCTTATGTTTTACATAAGTTGATCTTGAGAAACCGTCAAAAAGGTGGACATCTTGAAGACCGTTTAAAATCACTTGGAATTTAAATTCTTTTAATGAATCGTAAAGACACTAAGAATTATTTAATTACGAATAAATTTAATCCATCTAAAAAGATGGGTCAATCATTTTTGGTTAATCAAGAAATATCTGAACAAATCGTATCATCGCTAGATTTAATTAATGCTGATGTGATTGTTGAAATTGGTCCAGGATTAGGGGCGTTGACTAGTCATTTAGTTAAAACCAACAAACCACTTATAGCTATTGAGTTAGATAAGCGATTAGCCGATAACCTTACTAAAACATATCCACAAATTAAAGTTATTAACAATGACGTGCTTAAAGTTAACTTTAATTTATTGTTAAAAGAATATTCTAATCCGTTATTAGTCTCTAATTTGCCATACTCAATTAGTTCACCAATGTTACGAGTATTCTTTAAAAGCAATCTAAAAAAATTTTATTGTCTATTGCAAAAAGAATTTGTGCAAAGATTAATTGCTACGCCTAATTCAAAAGAATATAGCGCACTATCTGTGTGTGCCCAATACATGTGTAATATCAAAAGAATTGTTGATGTTAACCGAACAAATTTCAATCCAGTTCCTAAAGTAGATTCGTGTTTTATAAGTCTTATAAAAACAAAGAAATATGATGAAAAGTTCTTTAGATTTGTAAATTTGTGTTTTGCCCATCGACGAAAAACATTGGTTAATAATTTGCGTAATACATACGGTTATCAAAGTATTAATGCGTGCTTGACACGTAATAATATTAACTTAAATATTCGCGCACAGGAGCTAACAATTAGTCAATTGTATAATTTACATCGTGGTTTAAATTTATAAAATTTAAAGCACCATAATATTAATCAATTGTTAATACGTTGCCATAAATATTAATAGTTTCGCCTGTTTTTGCGCCTAATTCTTTAGCTTTTTGTTCAACACCAATAGTTTGCATTTTTTGGTTGTAACGCAGAATGTTGTCTTTAGTAGTTAAAGGAATGCGGTTAGTTCAATAACGCATGTATTCGCTATCAACTATTCACACACCATGCTCGTTGCGAAATATTTTTAATTCAAGCGAGAAATCTTTTTGTTGTTTTAGTTCGATGACCTTAACACTCTTTTGTTTTGTTTCGCTTTG
>JAIRPI010000016.1 GCA_031257095.1 Mycoplasmataceae bacterium
TTGTCATTCTTTAAAAGCTGCGTCGGCAGTAGTAGCTATAGATAAGTCTTTCTGTTTTAAAGCATTTACACTGTCATAATCAACAACGACATGTGCTCCTTTAGAGCATCCCGTCAACATCGACGGAATTACAGCGAGAGATCCTGCACCTAGCAATGCTAGCGATATCCCACTTCATATTTTTAATTTTTTCATAATATACATATTATAATACAAAAATATTTTAGTTTCTCTAAACTTGATTATTAATTTTAATGATAATTAATTATACCCAACTAACATAGATACATTTATATCTTTTATAATGTAGAATGATGAACAAAATCATTGATCATTGTGTTAAAAGTAATAATAAGTTATCGAATAACATTTATAAAATGACTTTAACTGGTTTTAGCAAGTGATGTCTCCCAGGCAAATTCTTCAATATTCAAATACCACATTGTTTTTTACGCCGTCCTATGGGGGTATTTGAATATGGTAAGAATTCATTTAGTTTTATTTATAAGGTTGTTGGCAAGGGCACTAAAATATTGTCAACCTATAAACCGCTTGATAAATTGAATGTCTTAATTGATTTAGGTAATACATTTAAATATAAACAATCTTTTAAAAAACCTCTATTAATTACCGGTGGTAGTGGCTTAGGACCAATTTTATCGCTAGCGTTATTGTTTAATAAACAAAAAATTGAATATGATTTAATTGTTGGTTTTGTTAATAAAACGAATTCATACTATATTAACGAAATTAAAAAGATTCATCCCAAAACCATTTTTTGTACAGATGATGGTTCTTTCGGTTTTCATGGTTCAGTCGTTGATGCGATAAAGCATCATCGATTACTAAATCAATATTATTATTGTTGCGGATCAACACCTATGCTTAAAGCAGTAGCAAGTAATATGAAAAGTGATGGACAAGTGTCATTAGACGCCCACATGGGGTGTGGGTTTGGAGCATGCATGGGATGTTCAATTCACACAAAAAATGGTTGACAACAAATTTGTAAAGATGGGCCTATCTTCAGTGCAAAGGATATATTATGAGACACAATCCATTAAGTGTTAAATTAAATAATTGGGTATTAGATAACCCCATCATCCCTGCCTCTGGTACTTTTGGTTTTGGTTATGATTTTGCTAAATATTATGACATTAATATTCTAGGTTCAATTAGCGTTAAGGGAATAACACCAAAACCGCGTTTTGGTAATCCTTTACCACGAATATGTGAGGTCAAGAATGGGATGATCAACTCTATTGGTTTACAAAACAATGGGGTTGATCATGTTATTAAATATGAATTAGCGCAATTACATAGAGTTTATGCAAAACCAATTATTGCTAATATTGCTGCTGAAGAAATTGCTGGTTATGTTGAGTTAATTAAAAAATTAAACGACCAAAAGAATATATCAATATTTGAAGTTAATATAAGTTGTCCTAATGTTAAAAAGGGCAGTTTAATTTTTGACACTGACCCAATTGCTTTACAAAAATTATTGAAAGCAATTAAACCAATTAGTAAAAAACCATTGTTTATTAAGTTATCGCCTAGAGTTGATGAAATTGTAACAATGGCAAAAATTGCTGAGCGTTATGGCGCTGATGGTTTAACATTAATTAACACAATGCCACGTTTAATGATTAGTAGTGCAAATGCTAATTACAATAACCGAACTGGTGGAATGAGTGGTCCGGCATTAAGGCCAATTGCTTTAAGAGCAATTCGCCAATGCGCAAAAGCAGTTAACATTCCTATTATTGGTTGTGGGGGTGTGAGTTGCGCAAAAGATGTAATTGAAATGATGAAAGCTGGGGCCACTTGCGTGCAAGTTGGATCACAAAATTTAATTGACCCTTATGCTTGCAAAAAAATAATTGAAGGGCTACCAAAGTTAATGAAACAATTAAAAATTAAGAATCTTTCTAATATTATTGGTACATCTTTGAAATAGTTTTTAAATTAGTTACACAAGTTACTGTTTGCTTATTTATACGTGATTTTTGAAATAATTCTACATGTTTTTTTTGGTATTTTGCTTGCAATTTTTCGGTGTTTGTCTCCGTAATCATGATTTTTTAATATTCTTTTTTCTTAAATAATCATTATCATTTAAAAATACCTATAAATTATCAATTGTATCATCTAATAATCTACTTTTATAACGTGTTAATGTACGATAACGGTTATAAGAAATAATAATTCCTAAAAATAAATCAAGAAAGACAAATACTAGGATAGCACAAATAACACTTATTGATAACACACCGAATAATGAGAATTCATACATATTCGATGGGTTATCAATAATATTTGAATAATATGTTGCATCAGCTTCTCAATTGTGTTTAAAAATATGTGATTGTCAATCTACATCGTAAAAACCTTTCTTTGGATCACCATTTATTGCTTGCCATCAATAATTGTGTGAGTTGACAAACCAAGTTGGTTTATCGGTTAAAGCAATAATACATAAGGCAATAAGCATTAAAACAATTGTTATATTGATTCGCATAAAAGATGAAACACGAATTACATGATTTAGCTTTTTGAAATATATGTATGTTGTGACAATTGAACCAAATAAACATAAACATGAAAACAAAATAGCAACAATTGCAAAAGCATCATTGAGCGTCGGTTTTTCAATAGATGATGCTTTACCAAAATCTTTATAGTGAACCTCAATAATCCACAACCCAATCCGTTCTTTGTAAAAACCTTGATCGCCAAAATAGGTAATTAGCATATGTTCAGTTGCATTGTTATTAGGATCGCCAAAATCAAAAGCGTTTTGGTGGAGACTTGATGGTTCGATGAAAATAAAAGAAGAAATAATGACAATACTAACAATTGATATGATTGTGGCAATAATAATTAATATTGCGCAAACACCTTGTTGTTTCTTATTTTTTTCTAGTGATTCAACTATCATGATTTGTTAATACCGATAGCTTCATAAACTTCTTTCATTTTCTTCATTGTTAAATTAATACATGTATTAGCATGTTTTGCTAAAATGCTAAATATTTGCTCTTTATTATTTTTTTGTTTGTTGTAATTATTTTGAAAATTAATTAAAAAATCACTAACAATTTTAGCTAAATCTTTTTTAAATACCCCATAATTTGCATTAGCATATTTGTTTTCTATGTCAGTAACCGGCATATCAGTTAAACAATGATAAATAGTTATTAAATTACTAACACCAGGTTGTTTAACTTGATCATATTTAATAATATTTAATGAATCGGTTTTAGCTTTCATTATTTTGCTAGCAGCAATTGCTGGTTCATCTAATAGAAAAATTGTACCATTAACATTGGTATTAGATTTAGACATTTTAATTTCGGGATTTAATAAATCCATAATTCTTGCTCCCGTTTTAGCAATTACTGGTTCAGGGACAGTAAAAACTGGTTTATATTTTTTATTAAATCTTTCAATTAATTCTCGAGCAAATTCAACGTGTTGTTTTTGATCAGCACCGACAATAACAATATCGGAGTTATATAAAGCAATATCAGCCGCCATTAAAACTGGATACATAAATAAACCAGTTGGTAGTTTAACTGTTTTATTTTGTTGGGTTAGTTTCGCCGTTTTGTCTTTATATTGGGTCATACGACTCAATTCACCCATAGTAGTTAAACAAGTAAAAATTCAATTTAATTCTGTGTGAGGATATACATCGGATTGGAAAAATAAGTGGCACTTATTGATGTCTAAACCTAAAGCAAGATAAGATAAGACAAGATTTAATTTGTTGTCAAAAAGTGTTTTTTCATCAAAATCAACACTTAAACTGTGCAAATCAGCAACAAAAATATACATTTTGTATTTATCTTGCAAACTAACAAAATGCTTGATAGCTCCAAGATAATTACCTAAGGTTAAACGATTAGTTGGTTGTATTCCACTAATTGCTACTTTCATATTAACTTATTATACAATAGTCTATATATGAATATTGATGGTAGAAAATATTAATAATTAATTGTTGTTATAATAATTGTAGTCGCAAGACTACCGATTGGCGCATGCCTTCATCATCAAAATATGAACAAATATCTTATTGCTACCAATAAAACTAAAAAATCAATTGATTTTTGTAGTAAGTTCCGTAGTTTTTTAAATAAAAAGGGGTGAAAAGAAGATGCAAAAAATTATTCACATCTTTTCATTCTTGGTGGTGATGGAGCCTTTGTAAGAAATCTTCAAGAATATGACACTAAAAATAAAAAGATATATTGTATCAATACTGGTAGTGTCGGGTTTTATAGCAATATTGATAGTTTAAATATTGAGACCATTTTTAAACAAATTATTAATTGCAAAAATTACATTTGCCCAAAAGTATTAGAGATCAAATGTGATGGGCAAACTTATTATTCAATTAACGAGTGTTTAATTCAGTCAATAAACACCATCACGCTCGATATCTATATTGATCGAACACATTATGAAAAATATCGTGGGACGGGTATTTTAATTGCAACAAGAACTGGATCAACCGCGCAAGCCAAATCTAATGGTGGGCCAATCATTTTCCCCAATGTTGATGCCTATGAAATGTTAGAAATTGCTCCAACTAATCACATAAAACATCAGTGCATTAGTTCGCCTGTTATCTTAAGTGGGAACACGCAATTATCATTTAGCAATTTCATCTTTAATCAAAGATGTGATTTAATTATTGATGGGATTTTTATTAAATCTTTAAGCACAAATAGCAATGTATCAATTAAGCACATTAATGCCAATTTCCAATTTTGCTTTAGTGAAGATATTAAGAAATATATTAGTAAACTTCAAGCAACATTTATTAATAAACATGACTAGACCAGGTTGAATAATTTTAAACATTTTCACTTTTTGTATCCCGTTAATGGTTGCTACACATCGTGCGAAAAAAACAGCGACAACAATTAATGATAAGTTAACTGTCAGCACAAAAATTAACTTTGATGTACAAGAGTTAATTAATGTATGTGGCGGAAAACAAAACATTGTTTCATGCTCAGCAACTATCTCAAGTGTGACAATTGTGTTCAAACAAGATTTGAATTTCCAAAAAGAGATGTTTGCTAAATTCAAAATTAGAGGATTAATAAAAGCAAGTGATCGGATAACAATCTTATTTGGTGATTCATCATTATTAATTGCTGAACAAATTAATACTTTCATCAAATCACAAGTTTAATGGCACAAATGGAAAATAACCAATTTTATAACCATGTCAAACAACACATTAAAATTGTCGCTGATACTCATTTTTTCCATAACAAGGCATATGTTATTTATGACGAACGCTGCGAACCCGGCGAAGAAGAAACATATTTTAAGAAACAGGTGAACAATCTAAAAGCAAATATTCACCAAGATGATTTTTTTATTTCACTTGGCGATAATATTTTTAACAATGCTGGACAATTAACTAATATTCTAGATAGTATTAAATGTGTTAAAAAATTTTCATGCATCGGTAATCATGATAAATCACCAGCTTGATTAACCCAACATGGTTTTGATCTAGCTGCCGAAAATCTTGATCTAAAGATTGGTAATGTTAAATATATATTTTGTCACTACCCACCACGATATGCAAAATATATGGAAATAATTAAACAAAATCCTAACACTTTAATTATTTCTGGTCACATTCACTATGATACACATTTAAAAATTCAAAATAGAATGATTTGCTTACCTCCAGATCGAGTTTATACATTGGCTGAAATTGATCAATTATTTGATAATTTACCATTGGCGCGTGGTGTGTGAAATGGTAAGGGCGGTTATATTTCCTCATTAGATTTGAAGAAATTGCGTTTAAAAACCATTCAACATAATATTGTTAAAAACCAACCTAAGCCGGCAATTAAACCTAAGTTAACAAATATTATTAAAGAAACAAATATACCAGTTTCTTTACCACCACAACCGCGCGTTGCGCCAATATTAACACCAAGTGAAAAAAAAGTTTTGCAAACACACGATGTCAATGTTAAAAAAGTAAATTTTAAAGTATTAGATAAGACATTGACCGCTTCTAAGCAAATACCTGTTGGTAAAACTTTGGCTAAATCAACCGTGGAAACTTCTGGCGATTCACATATTAAAAAACAAATTAAAAATTTTATCCAAGTTGAACACCTTAATAAAACAAAAGGTGTTCAACTAGGAAAATTATATGTTGCACCAAAAGGTGAGTATGATCGTAGTAAACAAGGTGTGGTTGTTGATATTAGTAATGATATATTAAGCTATTTTGATAAAAAATAATTAATCAATGTTTGTGTAGATAATTTCACCATTACAAATGGTATATACTGCTTTACCATAAACAAGTTGTTTAGCAAATGGTGTTGATTTACCTTTTGATTTAAAGGTATATGGATCAACTACATATTTTTTACCTAGATTAAATATTGCTAAATTAGCGATATTCCCAACAACAATTTCATTTTTAGGTAGCTTAAAAATTCTTGATGGATTAAATGACATTAAATCAATTAATCTTTTAAAATTAATTTTGTTGTTTCTAACAAAATTAGTGTACATTACTGGAAATGATGTTTCTAACCCAACCACACCATTCAGTGATTTTTGTTTCTTTGCTTTTTCTTTAATTGTATGTGGAGCGTGATCAGAAGCAACAATATCAACTGTACCGTCACATAAAGCACTGACAATTGCTTGTTGGTTCATTGAACAACTAATCGGTGGATTCATGACAAATCGGCCATCATCAGTTATTGTGTGTCGATTGAACATTAAATGGTGTGGGGTAACCTCGAAGGTTATATTTTTATTAATTAATTTGGCTTGTTTAATTAATTTAACACTATTGGCTGTAGAAATATGACAAAAATGATAAGGAATATTAGTCTTAGAAACTATCTCTAAATGTTGTTGAACATTTGTGATCCCAGAATTTTTAGTATCGTACTCTTCACAGTGAGCAACGGTTAGAAATTTATATTTTTTTGCTAATGCAGCAATTTCTTTAATTAAATCTTCATTTACAATTTCTTTTCCATCATCAGAAAAGGCAATACATTTTTTAGATAAACTAGCAAAATCAACTAATTTTTCTTGTTGTTGATTAATTGTTAGTGC
Organism: Mycoplasmataceae bacterium; assembly: GCA_031257095.1. Classification (GTDB taxonomy): domain Bacteria; phylum Bacillota_I; class Bacilli_A; order Mycoplasmatales; family Mycoplasmoidaceae; genus Malacoplasma_A. Next base: position 7,129 of record JAIRPI010000016.1, read on the forward strand.
ACAATAAGGATAAACATTAATTAAAGCATCTTTATTGATAATTTTTTGTACTAAATTTAATGATGCTAAATTATCAATAACTGGTTTTGTGTTTGGCATGCAACAAACATGCGTAAACCCACCAGCTGCTGCAGCTAATGTTCCAGTTTTAATTGTTTCCTTATTTTCATATCCTGGTTCACGTAAGTGAACGTGTACATCAATTAATCCTGGTAAAACTGTTAGCCCACTAATATCAATGACATTAACACCCTTCATGTTAATTTCTTTAGCTATTTTTGTTATTTTTTTATTAACGATAAGAATGTCGAGCTTTTGTAAAGTCGTGCCATAAAATACAAAGCCATTTTTTAAAAGAATATTCATAAATTAATTATACGATATGATTCTACTTAAAAAGTTTCAAAAGTTTATTTAATTCAACCGCATAATTGCTTCAAATCATATTCTTAGCAAATGTTATGTTTTTTGACGTACGTTTGTCTAGGTCATTTACTTTTTCTAAGGTAATTAATGGGTATGCATTTTTAATTGCTGATAAGAAAATAATTAAATTATCCTGATGGGTTTTCGAAGTCTTATCAAATTTGTTAAAAATAGCAGCCAAAAGCTTAACACTCTTGTTTTGTGCTGCTATTCTTTGCAATTTAGCTAATTGTTGGATCGCTAATCCATTAGAAAATGTTTGTGGGTCGTAATTAATACAAGCATAATCGATAGTGTTGTAAATGTGTTTTAATAAATTATCATCACGGGAGTCAATAAGAATGTAATCATATTGACTTTTATATTCCTTCATAAATTGTTTTAACAAGGTTGGATAATCATATTTTGTTAAATCAATCTTTCCGTTATTCATACATAACACATGTAGTTTCGTAGAAACTTTACGAATGCTCAATGGAGTTAATGATTTAAATAATGTACTCTTTTTAATAATTTGAAACTTTGCATAATCATTATTTAATTCCAAATCGATAACAAGCACAGAAACATTATTTTGCAAAAGAAGTGAAGCAATATTTAAAATTGCTGAAGTTTGTCCTGAATTCTTTTCTGGTGATCAAAAAGCAACCACTTTACCCACGTTCGTACTCCTTTACGATATCTTTATATCGGCGCGGGTAGATAGTTGGTGTTTTCTTTGTTTTAAGCCCAATAATAATTACGCCATTAGCTGTCTTTTTAATTGGCAATAATTTTACCCCCAACATTCCAACAAGTTTATTGGTGTATTTATATTCGTCTAGATAATTCTTTCCTTTTGGTTCAATAATTATTCCATTTACTTTACAATAAGGAACACTTATTTCCAATAAAATGGGTAATGGGGCGACCGCACGAGAAGTTACTAAATCAAAAGCTTCACGCTGCTCTTTTTCTATTTCCTCAGCGCGTTTATTTAAAATTGTCACATTGATATTTAATAGATTAACTAATTTGGTTAAGAAGATACACTTTTTTTTATTAGCTTCAATTATTGTTAAATTAATGTGGGGAAATAATAATTTTAAAACTACCCCGGGGATTCCTGAACCTGAACCGATATCAAGTACATTACTAATAGATGTTCAGTCTAAATCTTGATATGGTGCGATAGAATCATAAAAGTAATTTTGATAAATTAAATCACCATTATCTAATCGTGTTAAATTGGTATGTTGATTGTATTCATATAGGAACGATTTATATATTTCTATCGCATCAAAAAATGAATCATTAATTGTAGGATACATCTTTTTCACTTGCTTAATGAATTCATTTCTATCCATAATGTAATTCTAATGTAAAATTTAACAAGCTATTTTAATTGATCTAAATAATATTTAATCGCCGTTAAATCAGTAATATTTATTCCACTAATTCGTTTAGCTTGACCGAGGGTTAATGGTTTAATATGATTTAATTTATCTATTCCTTCCAACGATAAGTGTGGCACTAATTTATAATCTTTGATTTTGGTAAGAGATAATTTGTCAAATTGTTGAAATCTTTCAACAAATTTAGTTTGATTTTTAATATAACCACTATATTTAACAATAATCTCTATTTTCTCAATAGTAATAGGGCTAAGCTTTTTATAAAGACTTGACGGTATTACATCTTTTAATTTATATTTTTGGTTTTTCAACAAATCATATAAATTGTGGGCAGCGGGTTTATTTGTTAATTTTATTTTTTTTAGTGAATTGTTTTTTAAATAATTAATTACTTTATTAATATTTTTTGTTTGTTGTTTAAATAAATTTCATTCGATTTTACTTATCGTTTTAAATTTATGACCATATTTTAATAATCGTTCATCGGCATTATCGTTGCGCAACGATAAGCGATGTTCGGCACGGCTTGTTAATAGTCGGTAGGGGTCTAGCACCCCTTTAGTTACTAAATCATCAATTAAAACACCAATATATGCTTCATCTCTTTTCAAAATAAATGGTGGTTGTTTTTTAATTGATAAAATGGCATTGATACCACTCATTAACCCTTGACAAGCAGCTTCTTCATAACCACTAGTTCCATTAACTTGGCCAGCAAAATATAAGTGCTTATATAGCTTTGTTTCTAATGTCGGTCATAGTTGTGTTGGGTCAACAACATCGTATTCAATAGCATAAGCATATTTCACAATCTTCGCTTTTTCAAGGCCAACAATCGAGTGAACAATTTTTTCTTGAATATCAGCGGGGAATGAGGTTGAAAGTCCTTGCAAATACATTGTATCTAACGATTTAGCTTCGGGTTCAATAAACAATTGATGTCTTGTCTTATCATGAAATCTAATCACTTTATCTTCAATGCTTGGACAATATCTTGGACCTTTACCTTTGATATTGCCACTATACATGGCTGATTTGTCAATATTGTCAGTAATAATTTTATGGGTTTTGGCATTTGTAAAAGTTAAAAAGCAAGCCGCTTGTTTTTTAAAAGGAATAAAAGTTTGATTAAACAAGCTAAATGCTAGTTTTTTATTATCACCGGTTTCTTTTTTCATTGCTTGATAATTAATCGAATTAGCAGCAATTCGTGGTGGCGTACCTGTTTTAAATCTTAAAAGCACAAACCCCATATTGAGCAATTGTTGCGATAAATTATTACTTCTTGCTAGTCCCTGTGGCCCTTCCTTTTTTTGAATGCTTCCGATGTGCGTGCAAGAATTTAAATATGTGCCTGTCGTAACTATTGTCCGTTTAGCTTTAAGCACACCATTGTTTTTAGTGTTAACACCTATTACATTTTTTTTGTTAGTAACTAACGATAGAACTTCATCACAAATAACACGAATGCTGGATTTATTTAATTGGTTAATAAATCATTCGTGATATTTAACCTTATCAATTTGTGTTCTTAACGCTCATACGCCTGGTCCTTTAGCAGTATTAAGCATCTTTATTTGCAAACAAGTTGCATCTGCAGCTTTTGCTTGCATACCACCTAAAGCATCAATCTCTCTTGTTACGATGCCTTTAGCTGGCCCTCCAATAGATGGATTACAAGGTGTTAAGGCAATCGATTGTTTATCAAGGGTGATTAAACAAACATTCAGTTTAGCTTTATAACAAATAAAAGCTGCTTCTAACCCGGCGTGACCAGCGCCAACAACTATAACATCGAATGTTTTCATTGATTTATAAATTATATATTTAAGAAGAAGCACGACAATTTTTTAAAATTTTTGTGCATAATTTCAATAGACAAATTTCTCTTTCTACGCTCGGAAAATGTAAAAATTTTAAAAATAATTGAGGAAAAAATATTTTTTTCTTGTAAATATATGTGTATGAACTTCGTTGCATTAATCGGAATTGTGGAAAGTGTTAAGAACAATTCTAGCTCACTAAACACAATTATTAATATTAAGGTTGAGAAGCCTTATGTTGATGATAAGGAGGATGACTGATATGAATTAGTATCAGTGTTCGCTGATAAAGAAACTTTCAAAGAGGAGATAAAGCAAACAAAGAAAGATTCGATTATTGGTATTAAAGGTAGATTAACAAGACAGGAGAATGATCCAAATAAACTAGTTAGAGTTATTTGTGAGCGTTTACAGGTGTTTTAATTATGGCTAAACAATATAAAATAACCAAAGCGACGTACGACAAACTCGTCGGTGTAATTTTCGAGTATGCTATAATAAATGATGTGAAAGCACCTAAATGATTTAGCGAATTCGTTGACAAACAGTTTAAACCGTTTGTTACGAAAACTGAATCCGACATTACAAGTATTAAAACCAGATTAGAAAAAGTTGAATCTCGGCTTGATAGTTTAGAGACAAGAGTAGCAAAGGTTGAGGCAAGAATAACCAACATCGAAACAAGAGTTTCTAATCTTGAATCAAAAATCGGTATATAATCGCAAGCATTTCATTATTTATTAAACATATATATATGTATATAAGGCAATAAACAAGCAAATTATTTAAATATACTTATAAAGTACCCACAAT
>JAIRPI010000006.1 GCA_031257095.1 Mycoplasmataceae bacterium
AACAACTCTTGATTTATCTGGGGCTGTGTTTGAGAAAAATGGAATGACAATTACTGGGGCTGTTGTCACGGCATATGGTACTTTTTATCGTGCCGTCTTCCCATCTTTAATGACTCTTGTTTTATCTGGAACGGTGTTTGCTGTTGGAGAAATGACAACTTCCGGTGATGTTTTCACGGCATATTATACTTTTAACTCTGCCGTCTTCTCTTCTTTAACAACTCTTGATTTATCTGGGGTTAAGTTTGCTATTGTTGGAATGACAATGTCTGTTCATGTTTGCACGGCATATTATACTTTTGAATATGCCGCCATTCGTCGCTTATCATCTTTGTCTTTGCCACCAGACCAACAAAATCAAACATGAACCGATACTTTTAAGGACTCTGACTATCCAAACACCGGTGGAACCGTACACTGAAGTGAATATGATTCTACTACCCCTAATAGACCAAATAGTTGAACGACAACGTGATTTCAAAACTGAGACTGAAGTGCTCAATAAATAATAAAATCAAGTAAGAAATTGTAGAAATTCAACGCCTTTGTTCTAATTATATATATTCATAATATAATACATATAATAATGGGAACAAGTCAAACAAAAAAACAAGTAAATAAGAAAAAGATATTATTTGGTTGTTTAAGTGCCATTGGTGCTTTAGCATTAATTGGGGGGGTATAGGAATAGGTTATGGTATTCCACATCGCAAACAGAAAGAAAGTAAATTTATTGAAAAGGCAATACCATTTACTGGTGAATATTATCAATTTAACAATAACAAAATAACGGGTTTTTCACAAAATGTTGTTGCAAACCCTTCTTTATTATCATCATTTAATACATTAGATTTAAACAATAAAGACATAGATGGTAATGCTAGTTTTTCACCAAGGGTTTTCAACGAGTGGAAATGTTTAAAAATATCACTTGCAAGTACTAAATTCCATTTTGATAGTCATGGTCGAAGTGGATATGAGGCGTTTGCCGATAGCAGCCTTTCATCAGTCATCGAATTAGATTTAACGGGTGCTGATTTTGCTTCTTCTATATCAACAGATCTTCCATCTTATACTGGTTATGCTTACACGGCAAGTTATACTTTTATCGGTGCCATCTTCTCTTCTTTAACATCTCTTGATTTATCTGGAGCTGTGTTTGCTGTAGGTGGAATGACAACTTCCGGTAGTGTTTACACGGCACATAGTACTTTTAACTATGCCATCTTTTCTTCTTTAACATCTCTTGATTTAACTGGAGCTGTGTTTGTTGCTGATGAAATGGCAACTTCTGGTGATATTGGCACGGCATCTAGTACTTTTTACTGTGCCAGCTTCACCACTTTAACATCTCTTGATTTATCTGGAGCTGTGTTTGCTGTAGGTGAAATGACAACTTCTGGTAATGTTAACACGGCATCTAGTACATTTGCTAGCACCCGCTTCCCTTCTTTAACAACTCTTAATTTATCTGGAGCTGTGTTTGCAGCTAGCGGAATGACTTCTGGTAATGTTAACACGGCATCTAATACTTTTAACTCTGGCACAATCGTTAATTTATCATCTTTGTGTTTACCTCAAGACCAATCAAATCAGACATGAACTAATACTTTTGCTAATTGTAACTATCCCGCCGCTGGTGGAACTGTACATTGAAGTGGTTACACCGGTTCTAATAAGCCAAATGGATGGACTGATGAATGGTTTAGCAGTTGAACCTGAACTCAATCATAGATAACAACATTTAAGTAAAAAATTGTAGAAGTTCAACGCCTTTGTTCTAACTATATATATTTATATATAATATACATAGGACAAACAATGGAAACAAGTCAAACAAAGAACAAAACACCAAGAAATAAGAAAAAGATTTTATTTGGTTGTTTAGGCGCCATCGGCGCTTTAGCATTAATTGGGGGGGGTATCGGTATTGGTTATGGCATTTGATATCATCAACATAAAGAAAGTAAATTTATTGAAAAAGCAATACCAATTACCAATGAATATTATGGATTTAACGGTAGCAAGATAACGGGATTTTCGCAAGAGGTTATTGCAAACCCTTCTTTATTAACATCATTTAATACATTAGATTTAAATAATAAAGACATTGATGGAGATGCTAGTTTTTCACCAAGGGTTTTTACCGAGTGGAAATGTTGAAAAGTATCACTTGCAAGTACTAAATTCCATTTTAATAGCAGCGGTCAAAGTGGATATGAGGTCTTTGCTTATTGTAATCTTTCATCAGTCATTCAATTAGATTTAACAAATGCTGATTTTGCTTCTTCTATATCAACAGATCTTCTATCTTATACTGGCCAGGTTTACACGGCAGTTGATACTTTTAAATGTACCAACTGCTTTTCTTTAACAACTCTTAATTTATCTGGAGCTGTGTTTGCAGCTAGCGGAATGACTTCTGGTAATGTTTATACCGCTAGTCACACTTTCAGTTATGTATCATTCTCTTCTTTAATAACTCTTGACTTGTCTGGAGTCGTGTTTGCCGTTGAGAGAATGACAACTGGTGAGGTTGACACAGCATATTCTACTTTTGACCATGCCAGCTTCTCTTCTTTAACAACTCTTGATTTATCCGGGGCTGTGTTTGCTGCTGGCGAAATGACAACTTCTAGTTCTGTTTATACGGCTCATAATACTTTTTATTATGTCGTCTTTCAATCTTTAACAACTCTTGATTTGTTTGGAGTCGTGTTTGCAGCTAGCGAAATGACTTCTGGTAATATTTATACTGCTCGTTACACTTTCAGTTATGTATCATTCTCTTCTTTAATAACTCTTGACTTGTCTGGAGTCGTGTTTGCTGTTGAGAGAATGACAACTTCTGGTGATGTTCACACGGCATCTAGTACTTTTAACTCTGCAGCCTTCCCTTCTTCAACAACTCTTATTTTATCTGGAGTGTTTGCTGTTGATGGAATGACAACTTCTGGTGATGTTTACACGGCATCCTTTACTTTTGGGTCTATCGTCTCCTCTTCTTTAATAACTCTTGATTTATTTGGGGCTGTGTTTGCTGTTGATGGAATGACAACTTCTGGTGAAGGTGCTAGCGCTTATCGCACTTTTGACCGTTGCACAATTTCCAACTTTTCATCTTTGTCTTTACCTCAAGACCAACAAGGTCAAACATGAACTAATACTTTTGAAGATTCTAACTACCAACCAACTGGCGGAACCGTACATTGAAATCAATATAATTCTAGTTCTCCTAATAAGCCAAATAGTTGAACTGAGGCATGGTTTAAAAACTGAACCTGAATTAATCAATAAATAAAATAATAAAATCAAGTAAGAAATCTAATAAAATTTCTGCATTGCTTGTAAGAAATTGCGCGATAAAACAACATCACCACAATCATCAATCGCACTAAAATTACTTTTTATTAATAATTGCGTTGCTTGTTGTCTTGTCAGTTTACGTGACATCAAATAAAATAATTCATCTTGATTTAAATAACCAACATTTACACTATGCATTGCATTAATTTGATTAGTATCAACATACATTGATGGCACAACATTACATTTTGCTTGGTCAAATAAGACGCAATTAACTAATTGTTTAGTAGCAACATTAATTGCATTGTGATTAATATTAAAAGCAATGTCAATGTTAGTAAATGATTGTTTAGCACATAGTGCATTAATACTAATCTCACATTCATTGTTCTTAGTGTGTTCGAGAATAATTTTTATATTTTTGTTTGTGTTTTTGTTCAAACAAAAATAATAAACTTGACAATGAACATTGGGTTCGCATTTTAAATATAAATTGCAAATGGTATTTGCTTGTTCGTAGTCAAAAATATAAAATTTAGTATTGCTAGCGCAAGCAATGTGTTGGTCGTGCTTGTCAACTATTTTGATAATTTTTTTGTTGGGCATATACGATACGGATCTTGTTTAATAAACTCTGGCTTTGCCAAATATGTTTGCATATATTTGTTAAATCCTTGGCTTTCTATTTTAGTTAGTATTTTACTGTCACCAGAATAAACAATCTTGCCAGCACTTAGCATATAAACTTTGTTTGGTACGAGCATTTTTAAAAAGTTTACGTGATGACTAACAACAATGGTAATCATTGATTTTGCTCGGAGTTTAATATTTTTTGCAATTAATTTCATTGCATCAACATCTAACCCAGAATCAATTTCATCAAGCAACAAAACTTTAGGAGCAAATAAGTTCGCTTGCACAATTTCAAAGCGCTTTTTTTGTCCACCTGATAAGTGGTGGTTAACAGGTTGTTGTAAAATTTCTGAATCAAAATCCATATGTTTTAATGAACTATCAATCTGTTTATAAATTTCACTAAATGATGGATTTGCTTGTGTATTGGCAATAATTGATTTTAAAAAATCAATTGCTTTAACACCGGGCAAATCAACTGGTGTTTGATTAGCATAAAAAAATCCTAATTTAGCAATGTCGGTTGTTGATAATTTTGTAATGTTTGTTTTATCAAGATATATTGCTCCTTTATTTTTATTTGTTGAATAATGATTAAGTAATGACTTTAATAAAGTAGATTTTCCTGAGCCGTTCGGACCAATTAAGGCAATTATTTGTCCCTTTGTTGCACTTAAGGAAAAATTGCTAATAATTTGTTTATTTAACACCTTAATTCATAAATTTTTAATCAGGAGTTTCATAAATACAATATATTATATAATCTTTAAATTAATATATGAAACAATTTAAAAAGAAATCGTTATTCGCGGCTATTTTAGCTTTAGGCGCTGCGACACTAGCTACTTTTGCATTAACTTCTTGTTCAGCAGTAAGCAAAGATATTCTAAATAACATGGTTAATACTGGTGATGGAACAAAGTTTAGTAAAAATGTTACATTAGAAGATGAAATAAAAGCCGCTTTAACTGATAAATCAGCGACTGATGCTTATAAGGGAAAAATTGTTGATAAACTTCTTGTACATTGATGAGATTCAATCAAAGAAGATAACCCAACAATTAAAGATAAAGATAAAACTTTTAACAACGATATTGATAAAGACTGAGATGATAAAGTAAGTTCATTAAAATCATCGCACAAAGGTGACTGACAATATTTCATGCAAAACCAGGAGTTAAACCCGGTTGGTGGAACTAAAGCTAAATGAAAAGAAGCACAACGTGCTTCAAAAATTCGTTCATATTTCACCGATGAAATTTTTAAAACTTCGTACTTATCAACCATTGCTAGTGGCAATGTTGACAATTTAAATAGCACAATTAGCCAAACACCTACTAATTGTGATCAAATAGACACCGCAAGTCAAAATGCTGGTATCATGAGCTACCTAAATTGAAAAAACATTAACTTTTACCCGCAAGCGGGTAATTCAAGTTATGGTGGTAATACCGACGATAATAAATTTCTTGATGCTTCATATGCGGTAATTCAACGTGCTGCATTTGATGAATATACAAGTCATCGTCATCCAATCTCAACGGCGATGGTATTATGAAAATATACTGATGCAAAAGAAGATGAATTAAAGCAAATATACCGTGAAGATAAAAATCATGTTGCTAGTGATTCATTATCAAAAGCAAGTTTTAGTTTCCCTTACTTTGCATCGAATAACGACTCAACAAAAGAAGGCATAAACTATATGTTTTATGATTTCATGAATAAGTTTAAAGGTAACGATGGCGGATGAATTGAAAAAGTAACTGGATTAAACCGTATCCCTTATGTTGGTAGCGAGAAACATACTGATGATTCATCAGATGTATTTTTAGTTAATGCTGATACTGGCTTAACCGACTCATACGAAACATATGGTGGGCCAATCCTTCAACAATGAGGAGATGAAGCAGGATACGATTCAACTAATAAAATGAAATTACCAACATGTCCTAGCGATGGATATGAACCAGGTGCAGATAAAAATATAATGGATGTGTTTTTACGAGACACAGCATTAACAACAGAAATGACTGGTAAAGATCCGTTTGATCAAATTGACTTAAATGCTTTGTATGCAAGTTCTGCTAATGGAAATGAACTTTTCGATAAAAATAATCCTTGATTTTATTTAACACCGCCTAAAAGATATTTATATAATGCTTTCCAATTAAAATCTAAAGATGATACTACTGGTTCATATAATGATGTTCCATATATCTTAATTAGAAACGATGCTGGCGTGCATGTTGAAGGGATTGATGGTTATTTATTTTTAAAAAAAGACGACAGCACATTTAACGCTACACACGGCGCACCATGATCGCAAGAGAGAGAAAACCAAATTTTAAAATACCGAACGCTTTGTGAAAATAAGAAAGGGGCAGATTCTAAGAGTGGTGAAGGTATTGCTTTCTTAAAGAAAGATGGGACTGGCCCACTTAATGACTATTTCAAATCTAACACCAATGACATCATTCTTACTGCTGCTTTTAATACATTAAGTCATAACACTTCTGTTGGAACTGATAATGGAACAAACTGAAGGGCTAAAAATGTTTTAGGTTTGAAAGAAACTGATGCAAGCAATGATATTTTTAACGATAATGGCTTCCAACCATTCATCAAAGCAATATCGCAATATAATCTTTTCAATACTAATTTAACTAATTATGATGCAAGTAATAAAAAGTTATTAGCTTTTGGAAATACATATCGTCAAAATGCTTTTGCTTCTAAACCTGCTACTGGCAATTATGATCCAAAAGTTTATAAAAATGGTTTGGCAATATGCTTACCGATTAAATTAGTAAGCGGCGATGCTAGTAGCACTAACCCATTTAAAACTGATACGAATTATATTGCTAGTTGTTACGCAGAAAGAATAGTGTGGGCAAATCAAACAACCGACCCGATATATGGTTCATCTCCTGCTTCATTATCAGCATTAAAAGCAGATGTGATAAGTAAATTCACTGCCCTATATCAATCACATCAATTCTCTGGTGCACCAAGTAAAGACACTCACGAATACAATGCTAGTGGTAAGAAAAATGGTTTAAGCGAAAATATTTTAACTAATCGTGATGAAATTAATGCTCTATTATGATCATTTGGTGGTTCTAATAATTTTAGTAACATTGAAAAATCACGAGATTTCATCAATTATTACACTAAAAATAAACCAACTACTGAAAACTTTGATGACCAAATAAGATCTATGTATGAAACTAACAAGTTGATTGGAAACGACACCACATCGTTAGCAACTTACAATAACACTGATAATCTGACATTCAGTGGTTTTACTAGTGCACTTGACGCTTCGTTTAAAAGAACATTGTCGGCTACACCTGGTGGATTTAGTGGAAATATAGATAATGAAGCTGGTTTAGGAAGTCAAAATATTTACAATTCAACCGCCATGGATTACCTTACATTAAAATCAACTATTGCTTATTTATGTAAGGATAATCATAAAGCTTTTGTTCAATGGATGCGCGATAAGTTACCACAACAACCTTGAATTTCACAAAATTCAATTCAACCATTATATATCGCATGATGTGTAAAAGATAATACAAAATTTAACACTACATTTGGAAATGATGCTAGTGCTGACTTTGGTTGAAAAGCTAACTACAACGGGAACATTGATAGTATGTATCAAAACACAAACAATAATGGTTCTGGTAATACTCCAACCACTTCATACACAACAAGCACTAATTATTACCAATATTGCAAAGATACAAGTGGTAGTACTGATCCCAAATTTGGTTTTTATGGAATACAAACCGCAAGTACTTCTACTTTACCAGACGAAATTAAAAAAGATTTATTTACCGACTGAACAAAAGCTAATGCTAACGCAACACCAAACGCTAGCCTTAACGGTGCTTTATATGGATTAGAAAGTGAGGATTATATTGTTAATACGCTTTTACCAAAAATTAACAATATGCAGGATTTAATAACCTTTGTTAACTCCATAAACACCCAAACAAATGGTGGGGCGCAAAGTACCATTGATTATTTAAATAGTCATAGTGATGTTAATGAAGGGAAAAACCAAGTAGAAACTGACCTACATAGCGCTATAACTGCTCTGAGTGCAAACGGCATAAATTTATTCGCTGGGTATAACCTTAAAAATAGTAATAATAAGTTCCTTGACATTACTAACAACACCCCAGGAGATTATAAATTTAAAGATGATTCAGGATCTTCACTCTGCTCACGAGCAAGAGTTGTTGCTATTAACTATGCCGAATTAAATGGAACCACTGCTTTGCAACCTGCAAACGCATATGCCAATTTAAAAAGCGTTCTTAGTGAAGATGTTGTTAAAACATTATTAGTTCAAGCAGCCATGGATACGAATATGCAAGCGAAAGCCATTAGTGATGTAATTAGTACTGAATTCGGTGGTAATAAACTTGATATTTATGACCGTCGTTTTAACGACCAATTAGGTAGTGACTGAGTTAAAGACTACAAGAGTCAAAATAGTTAGTCTTCTTTAAAAACATCCGATTTTCACTTACATATTTATGCATCACGTGGTGGTAGACTGTGCCAACACGTTTTGCATCAAGACGCATAATCTTACTAATCTGATGGTTTTTATATCCACGACTACGATAATATAATACGCGTTGAATTAATCGCGAAGCTTTATTAAAATAAGTTAAGACATGGTCAGAGATTGTTTGGGCATCTAACCGTTCACGCAAACGATTGTCTAAGCTATTTATTTCGCTAACACACGCCGCATTATCATCTCTAACAGTAAATGATTGGTAGAATACTTGTGGTCGAGATATCGAGCGGAAATGGTTGACAATTCTAGAATACACAACAACATACAATGCTTGGATAAATGTATATTTACTATTAGTAATGCGATATTGTTGTAATACTTGATCAAGACTTAAATAACATATGGAATAACATTCATCTTCATAATCGACACAATGGGTAAATATTCTTCTGACAATGCATTTCGCATATGCATAAATTTTATCCATGTAAATGTTCGCTATTTTTTCTTTAATATATTCACACGGATCTTTTCGGTACATTTTTATTAATTTAATTTCATTAATTTCCTGCATATATAAAAATGGTAATAAAATTTACGTAGCAAAAAATCTCTAAATTGTTTATGTTTAGTCTAAAAGAAATCTAAAAAAAGTCTAATTTGGCGCGCCTAGTAGGAGTTGAACCCGCAACCTTCTGGTCCGTAGCCAGACGCTCTATCCAATTGAGCTATGGGCGCATGGAGGTGCGGATCAGATTCGAACTGATGAATACGAAGGTTGCAGCTTCGGACCTTACCACTTGGCTACCGCACCGTGGTAATATTATAATAATTATTAAAATGACTTACGAAACTAAAGTCGTAAATAGTTTTAATTTGTTCGGACTTTTTAATTTTCTAATTGCTTTGGCTTCTTTTTGGCGAATGTTTTCTTTGGTTGTTCCGTAGCCTTGGGCAATTTCTTCTAGTGTATATTCACGGTTAAAAACGTTGCCGTTTTTATCAACATAATAAATGCCATAACGCATGCAAATAATTTCTAATTCCTCTTGCGTTAATGTTTTGCCAAGAATTTCAATAATTTTTTCGTGACGGAAACGTTCGTTGAAAGCTTGGTCAGGTGTTTGTAAATCGTTATCGACTGCAAAATCAACAAAGTTATTATCTTTAGAACTATCAACTTGTTTGTCTAAGCTTGCGGTGTTAGTAGCAATCTTTTTTAAATTGTGTAATTTTAAGTCTTGAAACTTAACATTATCTTTAGCTAAAGCTAATTGTAGTTCATCGAGTGTTGGTAGCCTACCTAATTGATTAGACATTTGCGCCTCCATTTTATTCATCTTATTAATTTGTTCATTCATGTGCACCGGAACCCGAATTGTTTTACCAAATTCGCTTGTTGCCCGGTTAATTGCTTGACGGATTCAACATGTCGCATAAGTTGAAAACTTGATACCTCTTTTATAATCAAATTTAGCAATTGTTTCTAATAATCCTTGCACTCCTGCTTGGAATAAATCTTGGTTAGGTAACCCATGATTCATATAACCATGAACCATTTTTACTACTAATCTTAGATTAGAAACAACGATTTTGTTTCTAGCAAAATCACGATGTTCTTCATTGGGCGAATTAAGCATTTGAAATAGCTTTATTTCTTCTTGACGGGTTAATAGTTTACATTTATTTAATGAAGAAACCATTCAAGCATTGCTATCAATAATTTGATCGTTTTTAGATATTCTTGATGCTCGACCTTGTGACATTGAATCGATAATATCATCTAATTCATTAGCAATATCAACAACGACAATATTTTTTTGAATTAACAAATCAATCACTTGATTACGGAACTTATCGGTTCATTCATAATCTTTATACTTCTCGTGAAATCATTTACGCATTTTTTTATATTGCACTTTCGTTTTACTACGTGTGCCTTTTAAGTTAGATAAAATGATTTCCACAAATTCTTTTACTTCGTAATCACTAGGAATTTTACGAGCTTTCTTACTTTCATAAACAAACGTTTCTGTTTCGCCTATTTGTTTTGCTCCTACTTTTTCGGAATTAGAAACTTTTCTTGCTTGATTGGCAAGGGCATTATATTTCCCACGAGTTCTAATCCGACGCTTTTTCTTTAACTGTATTGGTTTGATTTGCAATGAACGAGTTTTTTTAGTAGTCTTCGTTGCTTGCTTCTTAGAAGTTGTCCGTTTCGGCATTAGTAAATTATACAATAACTAAACCGAAAGTGGTTTATCATATTTCATCGTTATGGCGTTTTGTTGCAACCCATAATAATTATCACGTTTTGCTATAGTAACAAACCCCATTTTTTTATATAA
>JAIRPI010000023.1 GCA_031257095.1 Mycoplasmataceae bacterium
ATGCTGCTAATGATGTAAATATATTGTTATTTTTTTTAAAATATGTGCCCCTAAATGCAATACATAAAACGACGCACAATGTTCAATGACCACTAGGGAATGCTTGATCAAATGAGTCGGTATCAAATGTTCATTTACAAACCTTTAAAAAGAAATCATGTTTTGCTTGATCGTCAGTAATAATTGGACGAAAATCGGCATAAATACCATTAGGTATTAAGATAAAAATCATTATTGATAGTATGTTACAAACAAATGAAACACAAATAAACTCATAAAATTTCTTTCTTCCTAAACAACCATATACCCAGAATGGGGCTACCACTCATAATGCATAGGCGGTTGTGTAAGGAATAATAAAACCTTTTAGAAACGGCATTACATCGTCTAAACCTGTTTTAAGTTTTAAAAAATGGTCATTCACTGGATGGGCAGCATCAAAAAGGCCATATAGATGTGATGTAATTGCTCTTGATACAATGTATATTGCTTCACCAACAATATAATGTAGTAAGGCGAATGTTAAACATTCTAAAAATCAATGTTTAAAGAAGCCACAATATTCTTTACATCTGAAGTTAAATGTTAACTTGGTTTGCTGTTTCATAAATCATATCGTTGTTATATTTTAATAGAAAAAATACCTATTTTATAAATCTTTTACTTTTTTTAAGTTATGTAATAAAAATTTATATAATACCTTAGCATTTATCGAATAATAAATGCACTTTGTCTAACAAGACATTTATCCACAAGGAGCATTAACAAAACATATGGCAAAATACGAAATCGTTGTAATTATCGACGGAACACTAACAAAAGAACAAGCAGAAGATAAAATAAAAGAATTATCAATGTTAATTAGGAATGAACCTAATTTTAGTGAAAAAGCATGGGGGTTGAAAACCCTTGCTTATCCAATTAAAGCAAAAACAAGTGGTTATTACTACATTTACAATTTTGAAACGGAAAAAACACAAGCAATCAATGAATTTCGCCGTCTAGCACTAATTAACACTAGTGTTTTACGACATTTCATTAAAAACATTGAAAAAGATTATGGATATCGAGCAAGTATTAATGAAAAGAAAATTACTTGATCAAAAAAACAGCAAAAGAATTATGCACATAAACAAGCTATTTTAAAAACGAAAAAAGCTGTTTTAGCAAAAGATGCTGCTAGTGAAATAACTAGCACCGATATCCCAATTGATTTAACTGCACACGAGGAGAAAGATAGTGAATAAACTCTTTTTAGTAGGAAGAGTAGTTCGCGATCCAGAATCACGTGACTTTGCTAATGGACGATTAGCGAGAATATCCATTGCGGTGAGCGATAATTACACCCGTGATAAAACATATTTTTTTGATGCAACAGCGTTTGATAAACGCGTTGACTATATCCTTAACTACATTCATAAAGGTGATTTAATTACGATTGAAGGCCGATTGACAAAAAGAAAATATACAACAAAAGATGGTAGAAATGCGGAATCAACTGATATTGTTATTGATAGTATCAATAAATTATCATCAGCTAGCAAGCTTTCAACCGAACCAACAGCTTCGGTTGAGCAAGCGGTTCAATCGCACGTTACTAACAACCAACAACCGTTACAACAACAAACAACAAATCTTAATACTAATTCATCAGCAAAACCAACATTTGTTGATGATGCTAATGAAACAGATTTAGATTTTTTACAAAACGATCAAGACAAGGAATAAAATATGGAAAACAATATAAAGAAAAAGAAAATATTAATTACACCAAAACAATGTGTGTTATGCGAAAAAGGAATTTTAAACATCGACTACAAAGATGTTGAATTACTAAGTAAATTCATTTCATACAATGGTAAGATATTACCAAGACGCGTAACTGGTCTTTGTACAAAACACCAACGCTATATTACTAACGCGATAAAACAAGCACGTTTTATTGCCCTTTTACCATTTGTAAAAGAATAATATGCGTGTTATTTTGTTGCAGGATATAAAAAATCTTGGAAAAAAGAATACCATCGTTGAAGTTAAAGATGGTTACGGTATTAACTATTTAATAAAAAATAAACTAGCCGTCCAAGCAACCGATAATTCGATGTTAAAACTTGATGAAACATTAAAAGAATTAAATGAAATCGATCAACAAAAAAGAAGCGAAGCAACAAAATTAAAAGAACAAATAGAAAAAATTAATCTTTCTTTTTCGTTGAAAACGAACAGAGGAAATGTTTTTGGTAGTATTTCAACAAAAGAAATTATTGAAACCTTAAAACAAAAACATAATATCGTGATTGATAAATATATGATTCAACACGACGAAAAGAAATTACTATTAGGTGTTCATTTTTTACAATTACATCTTTACAAAGATGTTATTGCAAAATTAAAAATAAATATTAATGAGGAAAAATAATGAGTGAGAATAAAGAAATAAAGAATAGTGAGATATCACAAATTGAATTTGAATTAGTTCAAAGAATGTTAAATCATCCTGATATTATTAGTGAAACATTATTACGTTTATCGCCAAGCGATTTTTATGATGATAAAATACGAATTATTTACAGGATTATTAACGATTTAGTAAAAAACAACCAACCGGTAACAATTGTTGGTATACAAGATGTCATTGAATCTGATCCATCATTTGCATTTAAAAATTACAAACTAGTTCTTTTAGAACTAAAGAAATACATTATCAAAGATGGTTATGATGGAAATATTAACTTTATTGCGAAATGATCGCAAGAAAGACAATTAGTTTCTCTAGGTCGAGAATTATGCGATCCAGAAAATCGTAAGAAAATGGCTGATTTTGATCAATATTTAGAATCAGCAAGAAAAAAATTCTTCGACATCATTACTCCAAAGAACATTGAATCTGTACATCATGTGAATGAAATTACTGATTCATGATTAGATTTATTTCATAAACGAATTAGCGGTAGCAGTGATGTTGTTGGTATTCCAACAAGTTTTGAAATGATTGATAGTTATTTAGGTGGTTTTCAAAAAGGTGATGTATGTATTTTAGCTGCTAGACCTAGCCGTGGTAAAACAACTCTAGCATTGAATTTTTTATTAGCTGCAGCAGAAAACTGCAAGCAACACGACAAAGATGTTGTTGTCTTCTTTTCATTGGAAATGACAAAAGAAGACATCTTTACAAAACTTGTAGAAAACATGAGTGGTCATAGTCTATCTTATCGTGCTGTTAGTTTATTAAACACTGATGTGAGTTCAGAAATTGAAGAAATAGCTCGCGAAACTGTTAGTAAATTACCAATTTGCATTGATGATAAGGGTGGTATTTCTGTTTCAGAAATAGAACAAAAAATTAAGCGCCAAATCGCTATTGGTGAAAATGTCCGTTTTGTTGTAATTGACTATTTGGGTTTAATTAAACCAAGTGGCGGATTTCAATCAGGTAATATTCAAGCCGATGTTGCTAATATCTCTAGAGATATTAAATTAATTGCGAAAAGATTAAATATTCCAATCTTATTACTCGTACAATTAAATAGAACCATTGAACGCCGTACCCAAGATAAGAAAACCATTGGTGAATCTGGTGCACCAATTAGAATTAAACCACAATTATCCGATCTTCGTGATTCTGGAGCAATTGAGCAAGATGCAGATGTTGTAATGATCCTTACTAGTAAGGCTGATTCAGAAACAAATAGCGATGAACCAAAAACAAAAGGCACAGACATTGTTTATTGTGACATTCTTAAAAATAGAAAGGGTGACACGGGATATGTGACATTTCAATTTAAAAAGAATTGTTCACAATTTATTGAAGTAAAAAATCAAAGTTCTGAAAAATCTAATTAGATAATCTCGATTAACGTGTTATCTAATAAATCAATGTTATTACATAACAAGTGATTATTTTTAATAGAAACGTATTTTAGTTTATTTTTAAAAAATAAATAAGCTTGTTTGTTAATGGGAATAGACAAATCGATACCATTAATCTTTCTTAGTCCCATTAACAAGATGTGTTGGTAATATTGTCTTAATGAATAATGTTTATTTACTTTTACTAATTTATTATTTTTGTCAAAAAAATAATAATAATTCATTTTTTCTAATCCATAAGCACCTTTGCCAATACCAACCCAATCTTTTGAGTTTCAATAAGCTAAATTGTGTTGTGATTGAAACGCTTTATTTATGCACCAGCTACTTACTTCATAACGTTGGTAGTGAATAGCATGCATTTGCTTAACAATAAATTCATGTTGACTTTGAATTAATTCGTCTGACAATTGATATTTAGTTTTAGTTAGTTTGGAATTTTCTTTTAACTCTAGTGCATATCATGCCACGTGCGGGATATGATATTCTTTGATAAAATTAATCGCGTGCGAAATATCTTTGATTGTCAAACCGTTAAAACCATACATAAAATCAACATTAATGTTATTAATCTTTGCTTTTTGTAATTGTTTAACAACATTACGGATAGTTGTTATATTAGTTGACCGATTCATTTTGGCTAATAAAGCATTATTAGTTGATTGTGCTCCTAATGAAATACGGTTCACTTTATATTTCTTAAATAATTTGAGTTGCTCGCTAGTTACTCATTCAGGATTACACTCAACAGTAAACTCGCCATTATTCTTTAGATATTTGCATATGTGTGCGAGTAATAATGATAATTGCTCAGTATTTAAACAATTTGGCGTTCCACCGCCAATATAGATCGTTGCAAATTGCTTGGCGATATACTTTGATAAACGCTTACGTATGTGTGCGAGATATATCTTTGCTTTCTCATCCGTGTAAAGCTCACGCACGAAATCACAATAATCACAAATCGTTTTGCAAAAAGGAATATGGATGTATAAGTGTTTTACTTGCTTAGTCATTCTTTGATTTGCGCAATTACTTCATCTTTATTCTTTTGATTAAATACGAGTACAGACGTGTAGTGATGGTGAATTCAAGTAATTTGGCGTTTGGCGTAGTTTCGTGTTAATTGCATAATTTTTTGTTTGTCAATCACGCCTTTATTTATTAATGCGTGGGCAATCAAAGAATAACCTAGCGCCTTGAAAGCAGGTAATGATTCTCAATTAGGATACTTATTAATTAATTGTTTTACTTCGTGAATTCATCCGTTTGCTAACATTCATTCTACACGCTCATTTATTCTTTGATATAACAATGCTCGTTCTTGTTCACAACTAATAATAATATATTCGTAAAGGGCCGCATTTCGCTTTTTTAGTTGTTTGCCTTGTGAATATATCTGTAAAGCACGAATTAAACGACGACGGTTGTTTTTGTTGGTTGTAGCAGCATGTTGATCGTAAGCAAAGAGTTTGGCAAACAGTTCTTCGCTCGTAAGATTTTCAAAACTTACATCGCGGGCGGTTGCTGATAAATCATAGTTATTAATAAGCGCATCAATATATAGATGACTACCACCCACAATGATTGGGACAATATTATTATTTAGTAATTCTTTGATAATAACGTTAGCTCTGGTTTGGAAAGCTTTAATGTCCCAAGCATCAGTAGGGCTAATACAATTCAATAAATGAAATTTAATTTGTGATTGTTGTTGAGTTGTCGGGCAATTAACACCAATACTAAAATCTTGATAAACTTGATAAGCGTCGGCATTAATTATTTGACCATTAATAGCTTTAGCTAAATCAATAGCTAGTTTTGTCTTGTTGGTTGCTGTTGGGCCAACAATAATAACTATTTTTGGCAAACTAGACATAGTTTTTCGTGTTATTTACAATATCTCTAATCGCTACTGATGCTTCGCCAAAACCACAAACTAAACTTCGTGGCTTACTATCATAGATACAAACATCACCAATGGCGTAGATATCTTCCAAGTTTGTTTTTTGCTTAGCATCAACAATTACTCGTTCCTGGTTTAGTGCTAAATCTTTAAATACTTGTAACGATGTTTTATCGATTGTTTGCCCGTATTGGACAATTAGATAATCAAAATTAATATGACTAACTTCGTTAGTAACATTGTCTTTAAAATAAAGTACATTATTTTCAATCTTAGTAATTTGTTTATTCAGCAATATATTAATTTTGTTTTCTTTTAATTTATTAACATTGTCGCCGTGAGCACGGAATTCATCACGACGATGAAGAATCGATACCTTATTAGTGATCGTGCTTAAAGCATTCGCTCAATCAACAGCACTATCACCACCACCAAGAATAATAATTTTTTTATCTTTATAAACATCAAAGTTCAATACTTGGTATTGAATATTTGTTGAATTAATTGGTTCAACTAGTAATAGGTTAGGGATAAATTGACCTATACCGGTAGCAATAATAATTTTATTAACACTAAGTGTTTTGTTGTTAGTAAGATGAATGGTGTAGTTATTGTCACTCTTTTCAATTGTCTTAATTGAACAATTTAAATAATGTTCAATTTTTTGTTCATTAAATTGATTTAATAGTTTTTCAACTAATTGATAAGCTTTAATGTTGTTAAATCCTGGTACATCGTGAATGTCTTTTTGACTATACATCATATATGGCTGCCCACCAAAAGCTGCGTTTGCCTCAATAAGAATGGGGGTTAGCCCCTTAATTTTGGCTAATGTCGCACAAAAAAGACCTATTGGCCCACCACCAACTATCAAAACATTAGTTTGTCCCATATTATCAGTTGATTTTTATTATACTCATCTTTTCTAAAATAGCGTTGGTTTTAGAAAAGATTTTTGCACCAAAAAATGATTTGTGCAAGTTAGCAAATGAAGGATGACCAGCAAGAATAATATTGTGTTTATTGTTAACAATAAGTTCACGATAAACTTGAGCCTTTTGCCCAAGTAAAATAAAAACACATGAGCAATGGATATCAATAAATTTTAGGCAATTGATGATAAATTGCTTTCACAAATTAATGTGACTGCTTTCTTTACAAAATGTTAAGGAAGTATTTAATAATAGTACTCCTTGTTGTGCCCAATCTGATAAGTCACCATTAGCTCTATTTATTTGTAAATCGTTTTTTAATTCAACAAATAAATTTCTTTCAGAAACTGGTAGATTAATTGAACGATTGACACTAAAAGCTAAACCACAAGCATCTTTGGAATTAGGATAAGGGTCTTGTCCTAATAAGACAACTTTGGTTTGGTTGTAATTAAAAAAATTGAAACAACGAAAAATTTCATCTTGCTTAGGTAGAACCGTAAATTGTTGATAATCATTCGCTATTTGTTTATTAAGGATTAGTCAATAATCCTTGGTAGTTTCTTGTTTAATAAAGTCTTGTCAATTAGTTTTGACATTAACTAACATTAGTAAGTAGTAGTTGATGGAACGATAAACTGTGCTCAATTAGAGAAGTTATATAGTGCTTTGATAACATCAATCGCATTCTTACCATCACCTTGAGTTGGTAGTTCTTGACTTATCGATAAGTTACGCTCGTTTAAATACTTAAGTGCTTTATTTTGTTTTTCTGCAAGCTTAGCAATATCAAAATAATAACACATATTACTTGGGTTATTTTTAAAAGCATCTTGCTTGTCTTTCGGAATTAATGGATCTTTAGAATCTGGTTTGGTAGATTGAACTAATGTTTGGGCTGCAGGAATTAATGATTTAGTAATTACATTTGAATCAAATCCATTATTATCGTCATTCATGAATAAACGAGCGGGAAAAACTGCGGGCATGTTAGTTTTGGCATCGGCGGCTAATGAGCCCAAATATGGCACATATTTAAATTGAAACGTTTTATTATTTTGCGAGTCAAGAGTGTTTATAGGAAAACCTATTCATGCAAGATTAAAAAAAGCAATATATGAGTCATCCGAAACTTGATTTCGCAAATTAGGCCATCTATAAACATACGGCATATAACCACCATAACCCTTTGTAGTAGTGTTTAACAAAGTTGGATTTCTAATACTCTCTTTGTTATCGATGTTCTTTTTTTCAGTTGCTTTTGTGAAATTATCGGCGGTAAATTCTGAAGAAGGTTGATTGGGTTGACTACAATTAATTTGATAACTAAGATTTTTAGGATCCGGCTTACCTAAATTGTGTTTGCTATATATTTTATCCCAACTCTTAGATTTTGATACTAATGATTTAACATCATTAATATCACTTGTTAAATAATCATTTTGATTTAATCCGTGATTTTTAACAGGATTAAAATAATTAAATTGTGTCGTTGTTGGATTAATAACAACCGGGACAGCAGCACCTCATGTAGTCGGATAACATAATGGGTCAGTTTTATCATCTTTAGACATTGTTGCTGGTAGTGTATAACCAACATACATTGATTGAAAATTAGCCGTTGTGCTATCGCTCCCAAAAAAATCATCTTTTATTTTATTATTCGCACTATCGTAAATATCATTTAAACTTTTAGGTGTTGCCCCAAAAGTTTCTTGGTCTTTAAAACTAAATCGTTCAGTGCTTGTTGATAAATGGTCAAAATCTACGATAAATGGGGAAGTAACATAGTTAAATGATTGATTGCTTAGTCCAAACTTTACTTTGCCATTAGCAACATCAAGCACATTGTTGTAATCACACATTAATTCATAAAAATCATTTTTTGCAGATTCTGTTGTTGGGTTCGAACCAAATAATTTACTTAATATATCATTAACTCCAGCATCATCGCGTGAAAGTATGCCGGGCTGTGAAAGAAAGCCTAACATCGCTTGTGTGTATGTAGAGATTGCAGAACCAATTCCCGCATTGCTTTCACCAAGCGTTGCTAAGTTTCAATTACGAGGTGAAGTGAAAATGCTATAGTCCTTGTTAAAATCTTTATTGGCATCTGTAGGGGGAGTAATCCCTTTAAGTGTTTCGCTAGTTTTTAATTTGTCGTCATTAGATAAGTATCAAGTAGCAGCGTGGTGGTTTGGTCATGGTGATGTACCATCACCATCCCAACCACTATCATCGGTTGGTTGACATCATATTTTGCTGATGTTTTGGTCTTGTTTAACAATTGTTTGTTTTGGTAAATCATCAATCAATGGGTTTTGTTCTGTTAGATATGACTTCCCATTACCAAAATCGTATTTACGATTGTCTGTATGATCAACATATACACTATCTTTGTTAGAAAAATATGGACTAGTAGTGTTATATGTGGCATTATAAATGATGGGTAATGAATATTGTGAGACCTTGTTACAGGCTGTACAAAACAATAAAGGTAATACACCAATTGATAATAATGTAATCGGTGTTTTAGCGCGAGATCGCATAGATTTATATTGATATTAATTATAACAACAAATAAAATTATTTATATAATAAACCGCATGGCTACTAATAGATTTATCGATATCATTTATGATATCGCAAAACACGAATACCAATATCGTCGTTTCACATTTGCTAACGTTTGAGCGAAATTAAAAGCTAAAGCTAAAATAACAAAAACTGAAGAAAGTAAAATAATTGGTGAAATTTTTACAGACATGTTACAAGATCACCGTTTCTTATATTGCTCTAATAATTATTGACGACTAAAAGAATTTACTAAACTCGAAGATCAAAAAGATAATAAAAAAGCTTTATATGATCTTAACGTTATTGACAAAGAAGATGATGATAGTATTGCAAAAGCAGTTACTGAGCAAATTGAAGAAGATGATGAGTTGTTATTCCGTAAAAATACAGGAATAACTGAAGACTTTGATGATGAATTGCCAATTAGTAATACTCCTAATAAAGACGACGAGGACGAGGAAAATCAATAATGGCTATTAAATTAGCAACCATGACATCGATGCTTAATAAAGCACGTGATAATCATTATGCTATTGCCCAAATTAATATTAATAACCTTGAATGAATTAAAGCGGTATTAACCGCGGTACAACAAACAAACACTCCTGTTATTCTTGGTGTTTCTGAAGGGGCGGCAAAATACATGTGTGGTTATAAAAATGTTGTGGATATGGTTGTTAATTGCATGAATACATTAAAGATTACCCAAGATGTCGTTGTGCATTTAGATCACGGAACATATGAGGGTTGTTTAGCTGCACTAGCAGCTGGTTTTAGTTCTATTATGTTTGACGGATCTAGTTTACCATTTGCTGAAAATAAGCAAAAAACGATTGAATTAGTTAAACTTTGTCAACAAAAAAATGTTTCTTTAGAATGTGAAGTTGGTGCAATTGGTGGTGAAGAAGATGGAACAAGTGGTAGTGGTGAGTTGGCTGATGTAAATCAGTGTGCTGAAATATCATCACTTGGAATAACTTGTTTGGCCGCTGGCATTGGTAATATTCATGGAATCTACCCACCAAACTGAAAAGGTTTAAACTTAGAACGTTTAAAACAAATACACCAAGTGACTAATAGAATTCCACTAGTTTTACATGGTGGTACGGGTATTCCTGATAAAATGGTGCAAGATGCTATTGCTTTAGGTGTGGCTAAGGTTAATGTTAACACTGAATGTCAACTTGCTTTTCAAGCAGCGACTAGAGAATATGTTATGGCGAATAAAGATATTGATTTAAAGGCCAAAGGTTTTGATCCAAGAAAATTTTTAAAACCTGGTGCAGAAGCAATTACTGCTAAATGTATTGAAAAATTTAAAGTATTTAATTCAATTGGCAAACAATAAATTATGGAAGCAAAAAAAACTAATCGAACAATCGTTGTTTATTCAAAAAAAGAATCTTTAGATAAAAATGGTAAGAGAGTTATTTTAGTAAAAGTTATTGATGCAATCAATAATTTAGCAGAAATCTTCCCACAAACTATTCTGCTTGAAGATAAAACATTTGCTACGGAAATTAAATTAGCATTTCAAAATATTGTCCCTTATGATATCGTTGGTTCTTTAGATAAGACAATCGACTTACTAAAGAAATTTAATGATGCATTAGCAAAATTACCTGTTAGTGAACAAAACAAACTTATCGCAATAACATCTCATGCAAAAAAATTGTGTGCATATGCTGAATATAAGAATTTCAAAATAGATATTAAGAATTTTCAAACCAATAAATTAAACACCATTATTAGCTCTTTAATCGATGACTTAACAGTCTTTCTAAAAAATATTAATACATATGAAAGAAAAATCGAGTTTATTGCAAATAAAATATCTGAGTTTGCTGATTGTCACAAAATCGATGCTTCAGTTGTTCGAGCTTTTAATTTATTTAATGTTTTCCGCGACTTTGATAATATCTTTTTAGGCTTTAACGTTGTCCGTCACAATGAAATTATTAAATTACTTCGTTTAGAAAAACAACACGAAGCAAAAATATTTAAAGCGAAGAAAAAAGCAATCAAAAAAGTACAAGGATTTAAGGCTCGTTGAAAGCAAATGGATTTATTATTAGATGAACAACGAAAAACAATAGCTGAAAGAAAAAAACCAAAATTCTATTTGTTTACTACCTATAAATGATCGATGCCAATTTGCAAATTGGCACAAATGTCAATAAAAAATAACATTGTTAGAAATTACCAATGTTATTCTAACTCTGGATGAGCCGCATCAATGGCTGATGCTAACAATCCCATTGTTATTGAATCATTAAAAAAGTGAGTAACAGATAAGATTGGTTAGGCTTTAACAACAACATTTGTTGTTTTCTTACGCCTTACAAACCAAATGATTAGATAAATGATTAAGCCAATAACTGCCATAAAACATAAACAGATAATCATATCGCGCTTGTTATGTTGTTTTTTTAATAAATCAATTTCGTTTTGTGGGACAACCATTGTGTTGTAGTAATTATCGATTGAAGCAATTCTAATCGCACTATAAACAATTGTTATTACGTGGTTAATAATAATAAAACACGTAAAAATAATAATACACCAAAAGACAATTTGGTAGGGGATATAGTCACGTTTATGCGTGTTGACAATCATACTGCCAATAGAATTAAAGAAATTACCACTTCCTTTATTTACAATAAAGTAAAAACAAGCAAAGTCAACAACAATTGCTAGAAAAAAGACAAGATAAGAAGTGAAGGAAAATCAATTTACATCAATGTGCGCAGTTTTTAGATTACGATATGCTTTTACAACATTAATTGTTACCTTCTTTTCGTCTTTGAAGTTAACTGTTTTTGCTTCTGAACGAAAATTAAGATAACGAGTAGCAGTAATACACCAAACAACAATCATAATTGCAAGCAATGGGATAAAAAATAAACATCACAACGGATTTGCTTCATTATGATTGCTCTTTCAATTGCTAATCGTAATTCCAAGAATAGTACAAATGCCACCAACAATTATGATCGTAATGAATGTTCAAAAGATAAAAGTTAGTCGGGCAATACTTATTTCTCTTTTATAAAAAGAAGGGAAAAAAGAAGTGTATGGATTAACCTTAGCAATTGATCTAGTATCTTTTGCTTCTTTAATAATTTGCGCAGTTAATTGTTTTAATGGCGCAACTTGTTCTTGCGCTATTTCACGTTCAATTTTAACGGTTTGTTGTTTAATGGTAGAACTACTAGAATCATTACCGAAAGAAATTCGTTGAGTCTTGGTGTTAGCCATATAAATAGTATATATAACATTTGTATGGACTATCAATATTTTTATTGATTTACTATGTAAATAACTATGTTGGAATTTGATTAATAATGCTTTCTAATCATGGTTTAGCAATAGATTCTCCACAAGTATCTACATATGATTGTAAGGCAATTTTATAAGCATTATTAAAAACAGCCTTGTTGTCGGGGTCGGCAGCATTATCAATTACACTAATTGAAAATCACGGATTATTATTATCAGGATCTACATCATCAGTAATAATTGTTTTTAATGCTAGAGCGCTATCGCCAAGAGTATCAGGATTAGATTTATCTATGATTGTACCATTTCATCGATATGAGCCAGGTCATTCATCAGGCAGTTTATTCTGATCAAAGATATCGGTTTTATCTTCTTTGTTAGAAAGGAAATTTGTTGTGTCTGCGGTCATATTTAGAGATTCAACACTATCATTAAGGTAAACAGAAAATATTTTATCCGATGTCGAAGCTGAAGAGAGAACGAATCAACCATTGATAGTTAGTTCTTCGTTGAAAGAATTTTCTAACCAAACACCGTAACATTCCACACCAGAAGTAGAAATAGAAATGAAGAAAACGCCGTTAATAACTACTGGATCAATAATAGACTCTCTAAAAAAAACACCGTAGCCATTCTCAGTTGCATAAATAGTAAAAGCGGTGTTAATAGTTACTGGACCACTAACAAATTCATAAAATAAAACACCTCAAGCCTCGTTACCAGAAATTGTAAAGACACCATTAATGATGGTAGAACTAGCAACAATTCCCGCAGCATAAAAACCTCGAGCAAAATCTGATGAATAAATCGAAAATGTCCCGTTTACTATTAATGTGCCCTGTGGGGCTGTTGGACCAATATGAACACCATAGGCTCACATAGAAGAACTAATATCAAAAGTCATACTAGGTTCAATGTTCATATTCTTTGAATAAGCCCATGAGCTTGGTGGTGTATCACCTTGGACTACACCGACAATAACACCACAAGCAGTCCCAGTTATATTATTTAACTTTGTTAATTCGTTATTAACTCCCGTTAAATTACAATCAATATTAAAACCAACTAAGAAACCAAAATTAACTTCACCACTAATATCAAAATTAGTAATGCCGCCATGATTTAGACTAAACTTTTCTAAATTAAATAAATCATGGTCTAATGTTATTGTGTGCATAGGATCATACTGAATCATGGTCCCTTTAGATACTTTATATTTACCACCAGATTCATTAATAGTGTCGTTATTGATAAGAGCGCTAAGTTTATTTTGTCCCGTGGAACCACTACCACTTGTTTTTCTAAATGCAAATCATCATGTTAGAAAAGCACACAAAGCAATAATAATTAATGCAATAGGTATTAATGTACCTAATAATATTTTGCGATTTTTAGTACTTTTGGTTCTTGAATCAGTTTTACGCTCACTTTTATTCATGTATATCTTATTCCTATTTATATATAGTATAGCACCAATCCTAAGATGGAGTATTATTTATCACTTATCAATAACTTACTAATCTTTTCTTAATATCTTTGTAGTTGATAAATAATTGACGTCCAACTTTGGCTTGGGGTTGATTATTTAGCATAACTAGATCAGCAGTGAAATGAATGTTGCGAGTTATTAAAAAACTACCAACGCCATAAAAGTCTATTGGTAGTTTTTGACTAACAAAATTACTAATAGTTTTATCGTTTAATCCAGATGACACAGTTATTTTTGTATTGTGCATTCCATATTTATCTAACGTTTTTCTAGTCAACTTAATTAAATTTACACAAACTCCATAGTTATTTTTATTTTTTGGTAATGATTT
>JAIRPI010000020.1 GCA_031257095.1 Mycoplasmataceae bacterium
TTATATTTTTTTGCAACTTTGGCAAAAAAATCATATCTAATTAAACGATATATCGTTTGCTTATTGTTAGATAACTTCTGGTATTTTTGATAAATACTTTTTGTCACGTTTAAACAACAAAAATCAATTTTATTTTTTAAACAATATTGTTTTACAATATTTTGATCATTGTTTGATTCTTCACGTAAATGATAATTAATGTGGCAAACAACTTTAATTTGCTTTGCATATTTAGCAAGCATATACATTGAATCTGGGCCACCACTTACTGCTGCAAGATACTTATACACGATTAAATTATAAACCTTAACAAGTAGTTTCCTACAATGTAGATATTGGATCTAGGTTTAATATATTCTAAACTCCAACAGCACAATAATTTTTATATCAATATATTGGCTGGGATGGGTGGATTCGGACCACCGCATGTCGGATTCAGAATCCGAAGCCTTACCGCTTGGCTACATCCCAATGGTGACCCGTATCGGATTCAAACCGATGAGTGCCGCCTTGAGAGGGCGGTGTGTTGAGTCACTTCACCAACGGGCCAATAAAATTATAATTTTTATTTTGGTGCACTCGAAGGGACTTGAACCCCCACTCATTAAGAACTAGATCCTAAGTCTAGCGCGTCTGCCGTTCCGCCACGAGTGCTATATTATTATATGATTGTTAGGAATAACTTATATTTGTTTACTATGTTTGTTAAAGAAAAATTCTGATTCTTTAATAAACATAAAATTTTCAGTAATATTGCTACAATGATCAATTATTCTTTCAATGTGTTTAATAATAATAATTGCTCCTTGAAATAGTTTTTCTATTTGTTCAGCCGAACGACGCTTTAATATTCCAGATAATTTATTTATTATATGGTTGTATTTTTCTTTAAAATCGGCATGAATTTTTTGACATTCTTTATAAGAATCAATGGCGGTTTTATTATGAATGGCATGAAATATTTTATTCATGGCTTTTAGTGCATCATTAAGTATTGATTGGATGATGCTACGAATATCATCGGAAACAGAATTGTTAACAAAAAACCGAACCGCTGATACACCATAATCAGCAATTCTTTCTAAATCTTTAATCGAATTGATAATAGCAACGATATATCGTAAATGATTAGCCATGGGCTCGTTCTTACTTATTGCTCATATACAATCATCTTGAATAGAAGCTTCAAAATGATTAGAAATTTCCTCTAGTCGATATATTTCCTCAAGTTCTTTAGGGCCGCAAGCCTTAGACTTTATTACATTAAAAATAAATTCTCATGTTTGGTAAACATGATTACAAAAGTTTTGAAACTCATTACTTATTTCGTCTTTGGATTGTTTCATCAATTCGTAATTCATATTTTTATTTTGTGGTTTGATTAGTTTGGGAATCTTCTTTTTTTAACGAAGATTGAGGGCCTTGTTTTGTTTTTCAGTCCCAATATTCTTTTTCGGTTAGGTGTTGTTTTTTTGCTGCTACTAAACCTTTAATTTTTATGATAAAAATTATTAATGCGACAACTAATGCAAGAACATTGGTAATAGTAACTGTGATAGATAAAGCGCGTGATTCTGGTTTTCCTGCGGCTTGCCCAATCCCGCCAGTTATTAAAAGCAATAAAGCAATAAGATATATGCAAAACATGGCGAGATTAATACTATCAGTACGATGAGTTTTAATTAACTTAATTAAAGGTGGAATGCAATATGCAACCATTGCGATTCCTCCAAAAATCATTATTACTAATATTGCACCTTGCATCATATTTATTTTTTCTCCATATTGCTTTTAATCTTTAAACGAATATATTCGCTCTCAGTAATTTTTCTTCTTTTCGCTTCACGAAGATTTTTAAGTTTTATCCCTAGTGTGATTGAAGAAAAAACCAAACACATAGTTTGGGCAATGAAAGTTGGTAATCATTGACCTAAAGCGGCAGCACCTACACCTAAATCAATGCCAGTTAATATTGCCCCAAGTGTAAATAAAACACAACCATAGATATAGATAATATACATTGGTAAGTTTATTTTTGTGGAGTCTTTTGTTTTAATTAATTGAATGAGTGGTGGTAAGAGAAAAATCGATAAAAACACTGCAGCAACCAATATTACTCAGGCAAATCACTCCATACAATAATCATTATAACAATATATTATCTCGTTAATATAATACACCTATGGCAAAGACAAATGTATATAAAAACCCGCGCGGTTGGATTGAAGTAATTTGCGGACCAATGTTTGCAGGTAAATCAGAAGAGTTGTGACGAAAACTAAATCGTTTAAAATATGCTGACATTGACTATGTTTTATTTAAACCACAAACTGACACAAGAACTAAAGATGAAGTGGTATCACGTGATGGTCACCGTGTAAAAGCAATCACCGTAAAAACATCTTATGATATTATTAATTACATTAAGAAAAATAAAAAAAATTGCCATGTTGTTGCTATAGATGAAGCACAATTTTTTGACAATAATCTTCCCGATGTTTGTCAATATCTCGCCGATCACAAATACAACGTATATGTGGTTGGACTAGATACTGATTTTCGCGGCGAACCATTTGCACCAATGTTAAAAGTTATGGCTTTTGCAGAAAAAATAATTAAACTTAACGCTATTTGTAGTGTTTGTGGAGCACCTGCCACACGTACACAACGCATTATTAATAACAAACCAGCCAACTATCAAGATGATATTATTCAAGTAGGTGACAATGAAAGTTATGAAGCACGTTGTCGTGCTCACCACATAGTAATTGACAAACCAAAGATTAATTCAAAATAAACATTATCAAATTGCTTCTTCAATTAATTGGATGTTTAATTTCTTAGCTTTATCGATTTTACTACCTGGTTTTTGACCGACGATTAAATAGTCAACATCACGGCTAAGACTTTCAACTACATTAGCATCATACTTTTTTTCTAATAAACTTTTTATTTCATGGCGAGAAATATCAAAACTGCCTGTAATAACAAATGTTTTTTGATAATATTTATTGTTTTGATCAATGTTTGCTGCCGCTTGGGAAAGATATGTGGTGTTGACACCATAACTTTTTAATTTAGTAATTAATTGTTTATTATTTTGATCAGCAAAAAAGTTAACAATGCTTTTAGCTACAACACTACCAATATCATTAACTTTTAATAAATCTTCATATGAAGTGTTTGCCAAATTATCAATAGAGCGATATAACTTAGCTAGTGATTTTGCCATAACTTCGCCAACGTGGCGAATACCGAGTGCAAACAATAATCGTTCCAATGAGTTTGTTTTTGAATTGTTAATATTGTTAACAATATTTGTGAAAGCCTTCTGTTTTAATTTTAAGTCTAAAGCAAGAATTTCTTGTTTCTTGTTATGGAAATCATAGATATCACAAACACTATTAATAACGCCATGATCATATAGCTTTGCTAATGTTTTATCAGAAAGAAGCATAATGTTCATCGCTTTTTTACTTGTAAAATGGGCGATGGATGCTAATGCTCGTGATTTGCATGAAATATTAGGACAGTATTGGTCTACTTCATCTAGCTCCTTTGTTAAGGTAGCATTACATACGGGGCACACATTAATTGCCTTAAAAGATTCTAATTTTTGTTTTCTTAGTTCTAATACTGGCCCAATAACTTTAGGAATAATTTCTGCAGCCTTATAAACTTTAACAATATCACCAACACGAATATCGTTCATTATGATGTATTCGCCATTATGTAAAGTCGCAGCACTAATAGTGGAACCTGAAAGCTGTACTGGTTCTAATTTAGCAACA
The DNA here is from genome assembly GCA_031257095.1 of Mycoplasmataceae bacterium. GTDB lineage: Bacteria > Bacillota_I > Bacilli_A > Mycoplasmatales > Mycoplasmoidaceae > Malacoplasma_A. The sequence continues at coordinate 3,792 of JAIRPI010000020.1, forward strand.
TAAGTAATTCGCCCAGTTCGACCAACAGTGGCATTTATTTCTAATAACTTTGTTTGGACAATCTCGGGAGCAAATTTATAAGCAATAGCCCATTTGGGGAATTTACTTGTATAACCTATCGAGTCATACAAAGATAAGTTATCAACTTTAACAACACCACCATCAATTGGAAAACCTAATTGTTCTTTATTTGTTTCAAGATATTGAATATGAGCGATAACTTCTTCAATATTTTTACAATACTTAATCCCTTTTGCTACATAAAAACCAAGTGATTTTAAACGTTCAATCACTTGTGATTGTTTAGATAAATTAAGTTGTTGTAGTTGGTGGTCATCAGGTAAATAATAAGCAACCATTAATAAATTGCGTTTAGCTGTAATTGAAGAATCAAGATTACGTAATGAACCAGCCGCCGCGTTACGTGGATTGGCAAATTTATCTAATTCATCTAGTTCATTATTAATTTTTTCAAAATTAGCATAAGACATAAAGATTTCACCACGAACTTGTAAGTCACCATGATAATCGATTGATAATGGGACTGATTTAATCGTACGAACATTAACCGTTACATCTTCACCATTTATACCATCCCCACGCGTTAGCGCTTTTACTAATTTCCCATCTTGATAATAAAGAGATATACTTAAACCATCAATCTTTGGTTCAACCGTATAACTAATGTCTGATAACTTCGTTGCTTCTTTAACATCATTATCAAACTTCAATAACTCTTCACTATTAAATGCATTGGACAAAGACAACATGTTGATGTTGTGCTTTACTTTAGTAAATTTTGCTGATATTGTCCCGCCAACTTTATTTGTTGGTGAATCATCAGTATGATATTGCGGGTATTGTTTCTCTAATGAAGTTAGTTCTTTTAATAGTAAATCGTAATCAGCATCAGAAACGGTTGGGCGATCTAAATCGTAATATTGTTTAGACCACTCATTGAGTTGTTTCTTAAGAAATTCAATGCGTTGTTTAACATTATCCATTTTTAGTTTTGATGTATGTAAATACTATTTTAATTTTACCAATTATGGTAAAATTAGTTCATTTATGGCTTAATAAAAAACAATCACCACGTTTTATTTTAACGTTATTAATTGTTCCTTTTCCATCCACAACAAAACATTGTAATCAATCAGCGTTAAATGAATAGGTTTTTGTGTTGATGTTATGTATAACATCAATAGTGAAATGTGGGGTAGATAAGTAACCATTTGTAACTGGCTTAATTGATTGGGGTAAATAATTTATATTAGCTAACGCTTCTTTAACGTGGAGTTGTCTTTGTGGGTCTACTAATTCACGGTCATAATCATACAAACGATAAGTAGTATCGCTTGGTTGTTGAATTTCTAAAACAACAACACCTTTTAATAATGCGTGAATAGTACCCGTAGGAATATAAACGATATCTTCTTTTTTAATTGGTGTATATGCTAATAGTTCATTTCATGCACGCGCGTTATACTTTTGAATAAAGTCATCTTTCGAGCGTGCTTTATGTCCACATATAATCTTCGTGTTTTTATTAGTATGAAGAAAATACCAAGCCTCATTTTTTTGTAGTTGTTTATTTTGTGGGTGCACTTGAATGCTAAGATTATCGTTGCAGTTAAGCAATTTTAGTAATAGGGGGTATGTGTGGTAGGGGGTGTGGTTAAAAAAAGCAGGATGGGTCTTAAAAAATGTGGAAAGGTTGATGTTTGTGCCTTTTATTTTTGATTCATGTTGGTTAATAGCACTAACTAATCATGCTTCACCTATTTTATTCTTTGATTGCACGCCATATTTCCTAAGGTGCACGCCACCTCAGATTGTTGGTTTTAAATAAGGTTTTAGAAAGATAATGTTGCTTAGCACAAATGATTATTGTTATAATTATACAATGCGATATTTGATTAAATTAAAGGCGTTGTTCAGCATTTCGTTATTGAGTATATCATCACTATCATTAATTACATTAACAAGCTGTAAAAATGATTTGGGTGATAGTGATGAAATATATCAATATATTTATGATCGAACATTTTCAATTGCTAGATTAGATGAAAACGGAAGTGGTGTTGTTGGCACAGGCTGATTAATCAAACATGTTGGCGACTACCAATATGAAATGTTTACTAACTGACACGTTGAAAACGGTCAGGAAGCGTTGCCGGGTAGAAATTATTACTATTACTACGGGATAGAGACTCAATCATTAAAATTTGGTGGATCAATTAGCGATTACCAACAGTTTGATGTTAAATATGATGGATACGCTAAATATTATGATAACAGTGGAATAAGTCTTGGTGTTGATGCAGCGATTGCTACAGTCGACTTTAATAATAAATTATTAACTGCTTCTTTAAAGTCAAGACTTGACTCATTAAATGCATACGCAGATTTGCATGGTAGTATGTTGGTTCAATTGGCTTATAAACATTTAGAAGTAGGCGATAACATCTATATTGCTGGTTATCCAGTTAAAAATTGGAGTGGTGGCTACAATAATAACATGCACTTCCCATGTTGGTATGGTGGTGAAGATATTGTTGGCGAACTTATCGAAAATTTTCAAAATGAAAAGAAAGGTCACAACATCGATGAAAGTGAACCTCCTACAAAGTATTCAATCGCGGATGAATACGTATTAAGATGGCAAGAAACCGCTAAACCACGAAACAATTTATTTTATGTCGGAGCTGGTGCTAGTGGTTCAATGGCTCTCAATAAAGATATGGAGTTAGTAGGATTGTACTGAGGTGGATTTACCGATAGTGTAGATCAACCAAAATATTTTGCGCCTTCTGTTGAGTCGTTTTTTTCATTCACAAGTAACAAATCTCCATCATATAGTTTATATGATGACTATAATACTGGCAAGTGGTTAAGTTAATAATATGTCTAAGTCTTTACCGTTAATAATAGGTGCATTTGATGGATTGCATTATGGTCATCAAAAATTATTTAATACCGTTAATGGCAAGTTTAATGTTTTATTAATTGCTAATTCACCTAAAAAAGTAAATAAGTCGCTTTTTTTAATAAGTGACCGTCAATCAATATTAAAACAATGTTTCAATGAAATAAATAAGGTGTATGTGTATGACCTACGCACACAATCAAAGAATAGTAACAAGTTCATTCAATACATAAAAAACATTAATCCGAAATGTGTTGTTGTTGGCAATAATTGAAGATTTGGTAAGAATCGTATGTGTACACACGCCGATTTACAAAAGTATTTTAATGTGAGTGTCGTGGCTATTGATAAAAAATATAGCATTAGTAAGGTTAAAGAATTAATTGCAAATGGTGATGTCGATCGTGCTAACAAACTATTAATATCAAAGTATTACGCGCGCGGAGTGGTCGTTCACGGGAAACATCTCGGAGCAAAATTAGGCTATAAAACTGCTAATATAATTTTAGACAATAATCTAATTCTTCCATGTGCTGGTTGTTATTGTTCTTTCACGCAAATTAATAATAGGTTGCTGCCATCAGCAACTTTTGTTAATGGTAATTTAATTGAAACCCATATTTTTGCTTTTGATAAGAATATATATGGTAAAACAATAAAGGTTTATTTAGATAAATATATCCAAGCTAATACAAAAGCAAAAGATTTTGCTGATTTACAAAAAATTATTAAAAACAAAATCAATAAAATTAAGAATTCATTATCTTTAAAATAATAAATTACTTACTTTTTGTTTTGCTTTTAGGTTTCTTATCAGAGATAGGTAATGCTTTTTTACCTTTCTTACGATGAACGGCTAAACAAATAGGAATAGCAATAGAAGAAATAATGAATGGTAAACTAATAATTACTGTTAAAACAATAATTAATACTCAATTAACACCATTAATCATTATTTAACCCTCCTATTAGTATTTATTGCTAGATTGCATCAACGGTCTAAATGACTACTACCATAACAATATATTGCATAGAATATTCCTAATAATGCTATAGCCATAAATGAACCAACAGTTACATCACTTAAATAGTGAGCACCAGCACGAATTCGGTAAAAACCAACTATCGCACTACCTAATATAGCAGTTACAAATAAAGAGATACGTACTTTCTTACCACTACATTTTTTAACAGTAAACGGTAAAACAACTAGAGAATAGAAACCAATAGCAGCCATAGTTTCATGTCCGCTTGGGAATGACTTAGAAGCATCTTCACTAATAAAAGGCAAGTTTCCTACAGAACCATATCCATATGGTGTCAATGTTAATTCATATCATGAATGGAAACCGCCATATTGGTCTGGACCTTTAGCGGCTCAATCGCTTGCAAATCAAGGACTACCGAGAGGTAATCAAAGATTTTTGTCAGCATCATAAACACTCGTTCATTTTGGAACATTATCCATTGACATTGTTGAACCGTGATATGCATATAGGAATCTAAAACGTTCACGTTGTAGTGTTGGTTTTATAGCAATTTCTACTAATAAAATTGCAATAATACCAGCTGAAGTAACAATAAATGCTCACCTTAATAGTTCAGCCATTGTTTGTTTTTCAATACGTCTAAAGATTAATCAAAATGGAACAATAATGAAAGCACTAAAAACAGCACCAAAGATAAGATATAAAATAGCTGTGTTACCATTATTAATTGATCCATTTCCTTTTAATGGTGACACTTCACCGTATCTAGTTACACCCTCAATAGAAACAACCATTAAAGGAAAAAATTGAAAGAAACATGCATAAATAACTCACATTGCTGCAACAGCAATCGAACCAATTTGAGTGGTTAGTCGTAAAGATTTACTAGGAATGCGATAAGCATTCTGGTGAAAAACAACTAAAGCAGCAACCGTGGCTAAGATACACGGCCCCGTACCAATGATTTCAACGATTCTAGCAACAACATCGTTTGTATACACAAAACCATCTCCCGGTTTTGGTAGTGCTGGTTTAGCAAGAATATAATCGATTTGATAATCATAGAAAGCGGCAATAGTCATTAAGGCGCAGGTAATGGCTAAAATTATTGCACAAACAATAATTAACGATCGTTTTTTTATTTTGAAAACCGATATTTTTTTCTGGGTTAGCATATTAATATTATGTGAAATTTTGAAAGGATAAATAATATTATATTTATTTATAATTATTTTGATGGCAACGATGCTAACCGTAGCAGGGATTACTTTTTTAATCTCGCTCGTTGTTCTCATTCTTGTATTTTTTTATAAAAATAAAAAAGATACTAAAAAATTAATATTTTCAGCCAAAATAAAGTATTTTCTTTGACAAACAATACTACCACCACTAATATCTATTATTATTTTGTTATTAATGCATATGGTGTGTTATTTAGGTGTGGGTGCAATCCAAATGACGATAGAAAATAAATATCCATCATACTTCAATAGTTTTTCTGTTGATAATGATATGGAAAATTCTATTCCTTTTGTCGGATGATTTACAATACCATATGCGATGGCTTGAGTGTATTGATATTTAATGCCTTTTTTTATTTATTTTTATTGTGGTAAAAAAGAGTTTTATAAATATGTATTATTAGTAATCGTTATGGATATTTTAGGATTCATATTTTTTATTGTTATCCCAATAAAAAATCGTATGTCATGACCTAATGAAGATGAATTAAGTGCATACCCATCATTTATAAGAGACTTATGAAATTTCCTAAGTAATTCTAAGGGTATGCAATATACTATGTGTCCTTCTCAACACATCTATTTTACTCTTGTCCCTTTTATCTTTATCCGTAAGAATGGATTTAAAAAGATTGCTACCTATTTTTCTTTATTTGCGATCGTGATGATTACCCTTAGTGTTCTTTTTTTAAAAGTACACTATATTATTGATGTACTAGTTGCGATCGCATTAACTGAAATAGTAGCATGATTTATCGAGAAATACCCTTATTTAAGCGAAAAGCTAAATAAGGGTATCACTTATGTAAATCGAAAATTGCATTTAGAGACTAAATAATTTTTATTCAATATAAGCTGTTGCTTCAATTTCTACTAGTACATCCTTTGGTAAGTTTGCAACAGCAATAGCACATCGTGCAGGTTTTCAATTTGAAAAATATTGACTGTATATTTCATTCATTGCTGCAAAATCATTAATATCTTTAAGATATACCGTGCAACGAACGATATCCTCCAGTTTGCCATTCGCTTGATTAATGATCGCTTTAATATTCTCTAGTACTCTTTTTGTCTGGGTTTTAATGTCATTACCATCTTTTTGCATAGTGGCTGGGTCTAATGGGATTTGTCCAGAGACAAAAAGAAATTTATCTGCTTTAATTGCTTGCACATAAGGACCGATAGCCGCAGGAGCTTTGTCGGTATTGATTATCTTTTTATTCATATTGTATATTATGAAAAATAATAAACATTTATATTTGTTATAAATATACTATGTTTACTAAAAGCACGCCACTACGAAACCTAAAAGAAAAGTGTGGAATTTTTGGTATCTATAGTAATAAAAAAAGCTTAGATTTAACTTCGTTATTGTACTATGGCTTATTTTCCTTACAACACCGTGGCCAAGAGGGCACGGGGGTTGTATTAAGTAATTTTCATAAAATTGAACAATATCGCGATATTGGTTCAGTAGGTGAAGTTTTTACACAAGATATATTGAATGATTTAAAAAGAATGAAGCCACAAATTGGCATTGGCCATGTTCGTTATTCCACCGCGGGTTCAAAAGGTGTTGAAAATGTGCAACCACTATTAACTAATTTAGAAGGTGAATCACTAGCCGTAGCCCATAATGGTAATTTGATTCATTATGAATCAATTAAACAAAAACTAGAAAAAAAAGATCATCGTTTTTATTGTTCTTCTGATACAGAAACAATCTTACAACTGATTGCTTATAATTTGTCAACTAATAATCTAGTTGAAGCATTAAAAAAATCGCTCAAGCAATTAACTGGTTCGTTTAGTTTATTAATAATGACGAAAGATAAATTAATCGGTGCGCGTGATCCTTACGGAGTAAGACCACTATGTTTAGCTAAGTTAAAGAATAATGGTGGTTATGTTTTATCTTCTGAATCTTGTGCTACGGATGTGGTGGGAGCCACATTTATTCGTGATATTCTTCCAGGAGAAATAGTTATTATTGATCAATCAGGAATTAAATCAATTAAATATGTTCAAAATCCTAAGCAACATACTTGTATTTTTGAATATGTTTATTTTGCTAGACCAGATAGCACAATTGATGGTATTAATTGTTATTTATCACGTATTGCCCAAGGAAAACAATTATATGCGGAGCATCCACTAAAAGCGGATTTAGTAATTTGTGCACCTGATTCAGGAACACATGCGGCTAGTGGTTATGCAAATGCAAGCGGCATTGAATACGGGGTTGGTTTAATTAAAAATCGATATATTTCTAGAACTTTTATTAAACCATCCCAAGAATTACGTGAGCAAGCGGTTTATATTAAGTTAAATCCATTAAAGGTTAATATTAATAATAAGAATATTATTCTTATTGATGATTCAATTGTGCGTGGAACTACCTCGCATTTTTTAGTTAAAGCATTAAAAAATGCTGGGGCAAAAAAAGTATATTTATTGTCTGCTAGCCCAATGATTATTAATCCATGTTTTTTAGGCATTGATACTCCTGACCGTAAACATTTGCTAGCAGCAAATAACAAAATAGAACAAATGCGAAAAATGATAGGGTGTGATTATTTAGGATTTTTATCATTACCTGGATTGTTAAAATGCTGTGGTAATAAGGATAAGTTTTGTACCGGTTGTTTTAATGGCAAATATCCTATAGAATATAACTAATATGGAAAAGTCAACATTACCTTTACAAGCAATAAGTTATTTACAAAAACTAGCCAATGGCAACCCAAAGTTAGTTGCCCAATCAGCATCATTTTTTTATACTCTTCGTGATCAATACGATAGTAAAAAAATATCCTTAGAAAAATATCATCAAGAAATTGATAAATATATTCTAAGTAATAGTTAATTACTTACTAACAATAATTGATGCACATCGTTTGCAAACTGCTTGCTGATTAATCTCTTTTTGCTCAAAATAATTTCAGCATCGTTCGCAACGAACAAGGTTAGCGTTACTAACTTTACAAGTAGTTTTTTCAGTCTTTTGGTCAACAAAAATAACCTTAGCAACATTTAAATATATTTTTAATTCTTGCTCAGTAAAATTAAAATGATTATCAAAAGATAATTCAACTAATGCTTGAGTGTTTTTATTAATTTGTTTTTGCTGACGAATAATTTCTAATTCGTTGTAAACAACATCTTTTAGTTTTAAAAAGGATTTTCACTTATCAATGTTAGTAGCAATGTTCTTAAACGGTAATTCTTTGATCCAATCTTCAAGCATTATTGACTCGCGTTTATTTTCAACATTAAAATGAGAATAAACTTCCTCACACGTGTGAGGAATAATTGGCGTTAAAAAGATTAAATATGTTTTTAATAGTGTATAAAGAACTGTTTGGATCTTTCGTCGATTACTATTGTTTGGTAAATCACAATACAAAGTATCTTTGATTAAATCAAAATACCATGAGGAAAGTTCAATCACATGATTATTAATCGTTTTAATAACTGATGCAAAGTCATATGATTCATAATATTCGTTAATTAATTTGATATTGGTTTGTAATTGTGAAAGGATATAACAACTAACCTCATTAAAATTGGTATCTTTGTTTTTCTCGTAATCAAAATCAGCAAGATTAGCTAAAATGAATTTAAATAAGGTGTTACGAATACGACGATAGATTTCTGCATTTTGACTAATAATACTCTTACCAATTCTTACATCTTCTTGGTAATTACTATGGCAAGCTCATATTCTTAAAACATCAGCTCCTTCGACATTACATATTTGTAATGGGTCAACAACATTACCCACTGATTTAGACATTTTTCTACCTTGTTCATCAAGAACAAAACCATGGCTTAATAACGATTTATATGGGGCTAACCATTTAGCCACCACACCATTTATTAATGATGAATTAAATCATCCTCGGTATTGATCATTGCCCTCAAAATATAAATTAGCTGGGAATTGATTATTTGGTAGATAAGTAAATGATGTACCAGAATCAAACCACACATCCATAATATCTTTTTCTTTACGAAATTCACCAGATAATTTTTGATATTTTGGACTTAAGAAATACTCTACTGGTTTTTGGTATCAAACATTGCATGTTTCTTTTTTTAAGATATCAATTACGTGATTGATTAAGTCCATATCAAAAATCGGTTCATCATTGTGATAAATAATGGGAATTGGCACACCCCATGTACGTTGACGACTAATACATCATTCCACACGATTTTTAATCATATCAACAATATGTGTTTTGTTTTGCTTGTTAGCGAAAGAAACTTTTTCTAAGGCGTTTAATAAGCTAGGTTGAATTTTTTGAATGTTGACAAATCATTGTTTTGTCGCACGATAGATAACCGGTTTTTTAGTTCGCCAATCGTGCGCAGCAGAGTGATTAACAAATGATAATTTTAATAGATGATTAGCCTTAGATAAACGATCAGTAATTAACTTGTTTGCATCATCATAAAATATTCCAACTAGTAAATCATCATTAATTTCCTTGGTAAATTTACAATAAATGTCTAAAGGATTAAAGGGATGAATATTATATTTTTTGCAAGCTAGATAATCATCTTCACCAAAATCTGGAGCGTTGTGAACTAATCCTGTTCCATCATCACTAGAAATATAATTTGCTGCAATTAATGGTGAAGTTCTATCATATAAGCAGTGTCGGTACGACACACCTTCTAATATCGCGCCTTTAAATTCTTGCAAAACATCATAATTTTCTCAACCTAATTCCTTAGCAATGGCTACTATTCTATCTTTTGCTAAAACATAAACCTGTTTGTTAACACTTACCCGACAGTAAGTGAAATTAGGATGATAGGCGATAGCTAAATTTGCCGGGATTGTTCACGGGGTTGTTGTTCATATTATTAATTTATCACCTTTTACAAAAATATTATTGTCACATAAATCAAATGTGAAATAGATACTTGGTGATTTACAATCAATATATTCAACTTCGGCATCGGCCAATGCTGATTGACTAGATCAAGACCAGAATACTGGTTTTAAGTCTTGGTATACTAAGCCTTGTTGGATCATATTAGCAAAAACTAATAATTGGCGATTTTCAAAATCATTATCGTATGTTACATAAAACTTATCTAGATTTGTGAATAAACCTAAACGACCAAACTGTTCTTTTTGCAAAGCAATATATTTATTTGCAAATTCTTTACATTTATCACGAAAGTCACTTATAGATAATGCTTTAATAGCAGAAGATGCATTTTTTAATAAAGCATGTTCAATTGGTAGTCCGTGTGTGTCTCATCCTAAAACAAAAGGAGCATAATGCCCTTTAAGATTTACCCAACGAACAATAACATCCTTAATTATTTTATTTAAAGCATGACCAACATGGATATTCCCATTGGCATAAGGCGGGCCATCATGCAATATCCATGGTTGGTTGTCTTTATTTTTAATTAATAATTTTTCGTAGATGTTTTTGTCTAACCATTCCTTTTGAATTTTTGGTTCTTTAACTGCTAAATTACCCTTCATTTCAAAGGGTGTTGATAGGATATTTAGCGTGTTTTTGTAATCAAACATAGTATAATTATAACCATAATAAGTTCGTATGGTTGGTGGGCAATATAGCATTTGAAAAGTTCATGGTTTTGCCAAACAGAAGATAAAGTTTTTATTTGGTTGTTGCTTAATAGTACCAATTTTTCATATCCGCAAACACAACAAATTAATTAGTTGAACTTTAGAAAATTTGATTGCTTTACGGTCACGCTTATGTAATTTAATTCGCTATCGTCAAAACATTGTCACCATCCTTTATAACATTTATAAGGACGATACATCATCGATTATTAATGAATTAGCATTATCAATTATTGATAACGACATTGATATCCACAATATGATGAGTGTTGAAGTAGAAATTGAATCATTACATGAAATAATTCATTCATATCGAATAACGCATCGTGTTATAAATGAAGCATATGATAGTTTGTTAGATTATTCATATCAAGAATACCAATTATTGTTACAAGCATATCAAGCAATCTATAGCGCTTGTATATTAAAAAATAAACGAATTCCTTGATCTTCTTATCTCAAAATCTTTAATTTAAAAGAGTTTTATTTATCAATGTAATAAATAATTAGTAATATAATAACTACTACATGAAAAAGAACATTGCTAAATTCGCAACGCCTAATGTTGACGATTTAAGCCAACCAGCACCTGCTGCATCTAATAATTCTTCTAAATCACCACAAGTAGTTGACCCAGAAGAAAGAGCAGCGCGAAATAGAAAAATAATTAAATGAATTGTGCTGCTTATATGTTTAGGTTTAATTGGTGTTATTATTTATTTTGCTTGTTTTGCTGGCGCAGCAAGTAAAGTTTCACCAACAGATATTTCTGTTACTCAAAATGAAATGAAAGTTAATGAGGGTAACGATGAATATGTTGTTAGCGATTACACAAACCATAAAAATGCATGAGCTAATCCATACGTAGTTTATGCTAACTCCAATGCGTTTTATGTTTATTTACGTACTAACCATGGAACAATTTGTTTCATTGCGAATGAAGATTATGGTGATAGCACTGCAGATAATTATTTTGCTATCGGCAATAAGACATATACTAGTGGCAGTAATGTTTTTAATGCCCTTTCATATATTACTAATAGCGCCGAAGTAAAAACAGAATCGCCTTGATTAACATTATTAATTGACATGATTCCAACATTATTATTCTTAGGAATAATGGTTTGAATGATGTTTAAAATGATGAAAATGCAAGGGGGTGGCGCTGGTGATGAACAATCAATATTTACCATCGGTAAAAGTCAAGCAAAACTTACCCAATCAAATGTTCGATTTAGTGATGTTGCTGGCATTGAAGAAGAAAAAGCGGAACTTATTGAAATTGTTGACTATTTAAAAAACCCAGAAAAATATGCGGCAATGGGCGCAAGAACTCCACGTGGTGTTATTTTATATGGTCCACCTGGAACTGGTAAAACACTATTAGCGAAAGCTGTTGCTGGTGAAGCAAAAGTACCTTTTTTCCAAGTGTCTGGTTCTGCATTCGAAGATATGCTTGTTGGTGTTGGTGCAAAAAGAGTGCGTGATTTATTCTTACGTGCTAAAAAATCTGCCCCATCAATAATTTTTATTGATGAGTTAGATTCAGTTGCTTCTAAACGAGGCAAGAACGATGTACTTGGAGGCGGTGGTGGAATAGCTGATCAAACCATCAATCAACTTTTAGCAGAAATGGATGGTTTTAGTACAAAAACTGGAGTTGTTGTTATGGCAGCAACTAACCGTTTAGATGTACTAGATGATGCAATATTACGTCCAGGTAGATTTGACCGTCACATTCAAGTTAATTTACCAGATATTAAAGAACGTGAAGCGATCCTAAAAATTCATGCTAAGAATAAAAACATTTCTGCTTCGGTTAATTTAGAAGACATTGCGCGTCGTACGCCAGGATTTTCTGGTGCCCAATTAGAGAATGTTCTAAATGAAGCGACATTATTAGCTGTTAGATTTAATAAATCATCAATTACGACACAAGAAATTGATGAAGCAATTGACCGTGTTATTGCTGGTCCAGCAAAACATTCAAGAGTCATTACTGAATCTGAAAAGAAGCAAATAGCTTATCACGAAGCCGGGCATGCACTTGTTGGTTTGCACACACCAGGTAGTGATGTTGTCGAAAAGATTACGATTATCCCGCGTGGTCAAGCCGCTGGTTATACATTGTCAGCGCCAGAAAAACAAGAAATCCGTATTCAAAAGAAATCTGATTTATTGTCGATTATTACTGGTATTTTAGGTGGAAGAGCTGCAGAAGAAGTGATTTATGGAAAATCAGAAATCTCTACTGGTGCAGCGAATGATTTATACAAAGTAACTAACATTGTCCGTGCAATGGTAACACAACTTGGAATGACTAACCTTGGTATGACTCAGTATGTACCAAGTGAAGGTACCGTTTCTCCTTATGCAGCAAAACTTTATTCAGAAAAAACGGCACAAAGAATTGATGATGAAATAAATGATATTATTTGTACACAATATGAAAAAGCCAAAGCAATAATTGCTAAAAATCGTAAAGAATTAGATTTAATTGTTGAAGCTTTAATTATTCTTGAAACAATTGTAAAAAATCAAATTGATTATATTCATAAAAACCTTGCTTTACCACAGGAAGCTTTAGAAAGAAAGCGAACAACTCAAGCTGCTGCTGATAGCAATGCTGATAAACAAGCAAAAACACCTAAACAAGCAAAAAAATAAATATATGCAACACATTAAATTATCAAAAGCAGGTAATTATTGTATTCGTATTGATAAAGGGCAAGATGTTATTCAAGCAATTACAGAATTTTGTAATATTAACAAGATTACATTCGCTTCTTTTTGTGGAATAGGAGCAACAAATGATGCAGTTGTTAGTATTTATAACACTAAAACAAAAAAATATGAGGACCGAAAAATTACACGAGATGCAGAAATTCTATCATTAAATGGGAATGTCTCACTTTTTGAAAATAAACCATTCGTCCACGCTCATATTGTTTTAGGAATAAACGAAAGCCCTGAATCATTTGATGGTGAAACCTCACTAACTGCAGGATGACGTGACTTTAAAGTTGTTGGCGGGCATGTAAAGGAATGTAAAATATCATTAACTTGTGAAATTTTCTTATCACAATACGACAACAATATAAAACGCACACCAGATGACACACCCGGTATATCGGTGTTAAAATTAAAAAACATAATACACTAGGCATAGCAATATTGAGGGCCTTCCCTATTCAAAACCTCACTTATTTTTCTTTAAATGTGCTTAAATTATCATGTTTGCCATGTATAAAATACTGCGCTTTAAAATAATCAAGATAAAATTTATTTTAAGTTATTTCTTTCAAATACGCCTAATACATGTTTATTAAATTCTTCTTGTTTTGCTCAACGAGCGTCGTTCTCTGCTCACCTTGTGTCATTCTTTTTTTCAAATGCTTCTGCTCAGTCTCTAAATCACTTCGGTGCCACGTTAACTCCCTTATTAATTATATGACATTGAAAAATGACACCGATTCAATCTTCTCGGCTTGATTTAGTTATTTCATATTCCTTATTCTCTTTCATTCTTGCATATACCTCCATACATATTTACAAGAATTTCACCCATTTTTCTCAGAGATTTTTAAAATTTTAAGATTTTACGAGCGTAAATAGATAAATAATGGTATTAAATCTTTGTATGTAAGAACACTTATTTTGGGTTGTTTCTTTGGAAAACATCAACCACATATTTCATAAATTCTTTAACTTCTTTATTAAACTCTAATTGGGTCATATTAAATTCTTCTTGTTTTGTTGCAAAGTCCATAAATCATTTCGGTGCCACGTTAACTCCTTTATTTTTATTTTTTCAGAGAAACTCAAACATATTGTCCGCAAAAATAGATTTAGATATTACATATCTACCAAGATATTTTTTAATTTTTCTCGTTAGCACCTATAATAATTTAATAAAATGGAAAAAAATCTTTTAATTATCGAATCTCCAAATAAAATTGAAACATTAAGCAAATATCTAAAAAATAAAGATTTTAAAATAATTGCTACTGTTGGTCACATCCGTGATCTAGCCACCCGTGGCGGGTCAAGTAAAATGGGTTATGATGCGCAAACATTAGAACCACTTTGAGTTGTCCCATCATTAGGTTTTTTAACTAATAAAGCAAAAACTAATAAGCAATTAATTGACAAAAAAGAAATTATTGCTAATATTCAAGAAGCTGCGCGGAAGGCTAAGCACATTTATGTTGCTACCGATCCTGACCGCGAAGGTGAAGCCATCGCTTGACACGTGCAAGAAGTAATTGATGAAAAAGATCGCCAGAAACTTAGTCGAATTACATTTAATGAAATTACAGAAGTAGCAGTGTTAGAAAGTTTGAAACATCCGCGAAAAATTGATATGGACTACGTGCATTCGCAATTTGCAAGGCGAATTATCGACCGTTTCATTGGTTTTAAATTATCTAAATTAGTCGTAAACAAATTTCATGCAATTAGTGCTGGTAGAGTACAAACTGTTGCTTTAAAGTTTATTTACGACCGTGAAAAAGAAATTCAAGATTTCAAATCAACTAGTTGATGAACCATTCGTTGCTATGGTGAAGTTAGAAAAGATAAAGCAGAATTAAAACTACGTGCTGTTAACGATGCTTTAAAAAATAAAGTTAAATATGATTTAAAACCTGAAAAAGAAAAAGAAGAAGAAGGTTCGTCAGAGTTGAAATTTAAAGATAAAGAAAGCGTACAAATGATTGCTAAATCATTACATCCTACAGGTGAAATTTATGCAATTGATGAACCACGCAAACGTTCAAAAAATCCGCCAATGCCATATAAGATGGCAACCTTGCAAACTGATGCAATTAATAAATTAGGATGAACTACAAATAAAGTTACTAAAACTGCCCAAGATCTCTACGAAGGTATTAAATGGAACGGTGAACATGTTGCTTTAATTTCTTATCCAAGAACTGATGAAGTACGAATTAGTGAAACGTTTACTAAGGTTGTTGAGAAATATATTATTGCCACTTATGGAAAGGAATATTATCAATTCCGTGACTATAGTCATATAAAAACAACCAAAACAACAACTAAACCAGCACCAAAAACACAAGGAGCACATGAAGCGATTCGAGTTATTGATCCAAACATTACTCCATCAATGCTTAAAGATAAAATTAGTAATGATGAATATCGTTTGTATAAGCTAATTTGGGAAAGAACAATCGGGGCATTTATGCCTGCTTCGATTATTAAAACTAATATTGTACGTATTAGCAACAATGGGCACAAATTTTATGCTTATGAAGAGGCAATAATTTTTGATGGGTATAAGAAAATATTAGGTAAGGCACAAGTAGATAGTGAAATTAAATTAATTTTAAAAGATCTAAAGGTTGGTGAGAAGTTTAATTTTCAAGATCAAAAATTAGAAGAGCACACTTCTGAACCGCCACCACGATATAACCAAGGTTCTTTAATTACTGCGCTTGATGAATCTGGTGTTGGCCGTCCATCAACGTTTAGAACAATGGCTAATATTGGTGTTGATCGCGGTTATGTTCATATTGAAAATAAAGCATTTTTTATTGAAAAAATTGGTTCTACAATCATTGAGAACCTTGAAAAATACTTCCCCGATGTAATCAATATTGATTTCACAAGAAAAATGGAAGAACATTTAGATGAAATCGCTGAGGGCGATGAAAATTGAAAAAAATGAATAACAAATGATTTATCTCCTCATTTTGATAAAGAATTTATTAATGCTGATAAAAACATTCCTGTTATGCATCGTGAACGTACTGGTGAAAAGTGTCCGATCTGTGGTCATCCATTAGAGTATCGATATACACGAAAAACCCACGCTAAATTTATTAGTTGTAGCAATTATCCTAAATGTAACTATGCTGAATGACCGAACCAACCACGTTTATTAAACAAAAAATGTCCTTTATGTCATAAAGACTTAATAGAACGAACCAATAAACGCGGACAAAAGTTTGTTGGTTGTACTGGTTACCCGCAATGCCACTTTATTGGGAACTACGATAAAGAAGGAAATATTATCCCCGCAACTAACAAAAACAAAAAGAAAACAACTAAAAAAACTAAAAATGGAAACAAAAATTAAATCGTTAAATGAATTTGATAATCTAATAAAGACTAATAAATATGTTTTAATTGATTTTTACGCATCATGGTGTGGGCCATGTAAAATGCTAGCACCAATAATTGAAAATTTATCTAAACAATTCCAAAACATTACGATAGTAAAGATTGATGTTGATAGTGCTACTGAACTAGCACAATCTCAACAAATTATGTCAATCCCAACATTACAACTATATGCGGATGGAATCAAGGTATTTCAACATGTTGGTTTTATTGACGAGCACAAACTTTTGGCAAATATTAAAAGATTAATAATATAAAATTTAATATAATTAGTACATGTCAATGCAAGTTAAGAAATTAAAATCAATTGGAATTTCCAATATTGTTCAATCATTTTTTTGATTGCTAGCAGTTGTTGCTAGTTTAATAATTTATACTAAATACAACCCATTTATAACTAGACCAGAATGGAAAAACACCGCAACCTTTCTAAAATCTACTAAATTTACTTTCATTTTACTTGTCTGAATATCAATGTTAATTATTTTTGTTTGATCTTTGGTTTGTTTTATCCAATCAATTCTTAGACGATCTAATCCATTTGGAGTAATTAACTGTATTGTTAATGCGTTAATTTTTGCTTTAATTATTGTTGTGATTCTTGCTTTCATTTTACCATTAATAAACGATATACAAAGAATACAAAAAAATAAAAACGATAATGACATTATTGACCAATGTTGTGCGAACATTAGTAAGGAAATACATACAACTAGTTTAATTACTGGTTTAGGCGAAATAGTTGGGTTTATTGCTTGTGGTTTTTCAACAATGTTTTGTTTTGTTTCAGCTGCGAAATCGCGTTCATAATTTATTTAAAAAGACAACTTCGTTTCGGGCAATCTTTGTCATTGCTAAATGTTGCATTTTTTACTAAGAAATTAATTATTTTTTAAAAATCTTTGAGAAAAATGGGCGAAATTCTTGTAAATATATATGGAGATATATAAGAATGAAAGAGAATAAGGAATATGAAATAACAAAATCAAATAGAGAAGACTGAGTTGGTGTCACTTTTCAATGTCATATAATTAATAAAGGAGTTAACGTGGCACCGAAGTGATTTAGGGAATTTGTAGAAAAGCGATTTGACCCAGCCATTAGTGAAATTAATGAACGTCTCGCTAAAAATGATGCGCGGTGAGCAAAACAAGAAGAGTTTAATAAATATGTTAGCGATTTCATTAAACAACAAGTAGAGTTCAACAAGCATGTATTAGGCGTATTTGAAAGAAATAACCTAAAATAAGATTTATTTCTTAGTATTAACTAAATAGCAATAATGGCATATCATCGCCGCGTTATCAGTACAATATTCCTTACCGGGAAAAAAACATTTAATGCTAGTAAATTGTTTTCTTAGTAATTGGTTAGCACTAACACCACCACCAAACACAATTGTTTGAGGTTTATATTTATTAACATAGTAATTCATTTTTATACTTATTTCGTCAACACACCATTTAAGAAATGAACTACCGATAATATATTTATCTATTTTTTGTTTTTTCATTTTTAAAGAATTAACAATGTTTGTCACATGTGTTTTGGCTCCAGAAAAACTAAACACCGCTGTTGGTTCATAATGGTTAATGATGTTTATATGCTTGCTAGCCGTGTAATTTTTATCAATATTCACCCCACCCGGGTATTTGATACCAAGTACACGACCAACCTTGTCTAATGCCTCGCCAATCGCGTCGTCTTGTGTTTGGTTAACGATTATATATTTATTAATACTTTTGAATAAGTATATACATGTGTGCCCACCACTTAATACACACGCAAGTAATGGGAATTTAATTTTATCATTAGTATTCACGTGAAAAGAAAACACATGTCCTAGTAAATGATCGATGGGAATTAATTTAACATTCAATAGCGTCGCTAGCGCTTTGGCAAACACTTTCCCAACATGTAATGAACCAGGCAAACCTGGATTGCTTGTATAACATACGTGTGTTATACTTTTGTTAGATAATCGCGCTTGTTTAAGCGCTTGTAAATATACTTTGAGTAACGCTTGTTCGTGCGAACGAGCGGCTATTTCAGGAACAATTCCACCCCATTTAACATGCTGGGCGGTTGATGAATAAATAACGTTGGCGATTATCTTATTATTCTTTGATATCGCAACACACGTGTCATCACACGAAGTTTCTATTCCAAGAATAACAATTGGTTTAGCCATCTTAATGTCTTGTTAAATCGTTTAGACGTTTCAACTCATTCTTTAGTTTATTTTCTACTGAAACATCAAAATGTGAAGCATATTTTTTATTATTTTCAATTGCTTTTTCAATTATTTGTTTACGAAGTTCGATTACTTTATTGTTTTCATCTCGAAAGTTCATTTCAAAAAAATCTGTAATAATGGTTAACGTCTTTCCATCCATTTTAAAAATACCATTGTTAACTAATGCTTCTAATTTTTTATTTTGTGTGTCGTATATATAACATATTGATGTTAATAATGAGGAAACGATCGGTTGGTGATTAGCAAGAATGCCAACAACCCCAGTGGGCGTAGTTAATGTTATTTGGTTAATTTCATCAGTAAACAAAACTCCAGATGGAGTACATACCTTTAGTAAAAACGTTTTACCCATAAAATAATATATAAATATTATATGAAACAAAACTTGTTTACTAGTGAGTCGGTTGGGCGTGGGCACCCTGATAAAATATGCGATCAAATCGCTGATAAAATCCTTGATGCATGCTTGTATCAAGATAAAAATAGTCGGGTAGCGTGTGAGGTACTAGCAACTAATCGTTTAATTGTTATTGGCGGGGAAATTACCACAAAAGGATACGTGGATGTAACTAAAATCGCTTGGCAAGTGATTAAACCATTAGGGTATACCGAAAGCGATTTTACAATCATTAATAATATTAATTCACAATCGTTAGATATTAGTCACTTAGTAGATAAGGCAAACCATGAATTAGGGGCTGGCGATCAAGGGATAGTTTATGGTTATGCGACTAATAAAACAAAAAACTATATGCCGCTTAGTTATGTTTTAGCTAACGAGATTGTTAAGCGAACAACAAAGTTAATTGATCAAAAGAAATTTAAAGGTGCTAAGTATGATATGAAATCACAAGTAACAATTGATTGAACTAATATTGATAAGCCAATTATCGACAATATGATTGCTTCAATTCAACACGATAAAGATGTTGATTTAAATAAATTTAGAAAATTTGTGGTCGATAACGTTTTTATTCCTTTAGCAAAGGAATATAAACTTAATACTAATTTTAAGACAAGAGTTAATCATGTTGGTGCTTTCACCATCGGTGGACCAATTGGTGACACCGGACTAACCGGAAGAAAAATAATTGTTGACAATTATGGGCCATCAGCCCATGTTGGTGGTGGTTGTTTTAGTGGGAAAGACTATACAAAAGTGGATCGTACTGGCGCTTATTTTGCACGATGAATTGCTAAAAATATTGTCGGTGCAAAATTAGCTGATCGTTGTGAAGTAGAAATTTCCTATTGTATAGGTGAACCTAAACCTGTTGCTTTTGCTATTAATTGTTTTGACACTAATAAGGTGAGTCTTCAAGATATATATAACTCCGTTTATAAAACATTTACTTTTGATTTAGCATCAATTGTTAGACAATTACAATTAGATAGACCAATTTATTCTAATTTATCGGTATTTGGTCATTTTGGTCGCGATGAACTAAAATTACCATGAGAAAAATTAAATAAGGTTAAAGATTTATTAAGCAATTTAAACAAAGCCAAATAGAACACATATGAAAAAAATAAAACAAATCATTATTAATCCACAAAATCGCCAAGAAATTATTTTGCAAGAAGATGCTGCAAAAGACGATGTAATCGATTTAAACGCCCTGCACGATATAAATCTAGATGTTTCACCAATTAATGATTTTATCGAGAAATTTAAAGATAAAGCTTTAGATGAACGTGCAAAATCTATTGCTGAAAAGGAAATAACAATCGTGCGTAATCGTTTGCAATCAGAGATTGACAACATCAACAAAACAAAAGAAAACGATATTAAAGTTGCGATAGCTAATACCAAAGAAGAATATTTACAAAAATATCATGAAGCTAACAACACGATAGTTAAATTAGAAAGTGATTTAAAATCACTTAGCAAAGATAAAGACTTTGAATATCGTAAATTAATTGAAGATAAAGAACGTTCAATAGAAGAACTTAAAAGAGAGAATTTAAATCTCCGATCTAAAAATAAATGAGAGAAATTCCAGCAATGAGATATTTATCCCGATGGTGGTCTTGAAAATTATTGTCACGACATATATTTAAATCACATTAATAAATTCTGGCCACACATTTCGTTCACCAAAGACACACAAATTTTAGACGATGAAGGTAAAAAATCAAATAAAGGAACAAAAGGTGATTTTGTTTTAAAGGAAGAAGATGAAGAAGGTTTTTCTTTTACTATTAGTTTTGAATGCAAAAATGAAAGAGAGGATAATTTAAAAGGTTTAAAGATTGATAAACATTACGCCCAAGCAAATATGAATAGAAATAAAAAAGGTTGTAAATATAGCGTAATTGTTACTACCTTACAACCAGAAATGGAATTTAATATTCGTCAAGTCCAAGAATATGAGAATATGTTTATTGTTAGACCAGAATTTTTTGAAGATATTATTGTTCAACTACGTAATACCGAATATACCTTATTCCAAGAAACAAGAAACCTAAAAAACGAATTGATTGCATCAAAACAAGAAAACAGCGATATCAATGATTTTTGAAATAAATTTGATAAGGGGCGAGAACAATTTAAAAAGCATTTCGTTGCTGCTTCTACAAAGTTTGAAATAGCTATTGCTGAAATTGATAAAACGATTGATCATCTTCAAAAAACTAAAGAAGCATTGCTTGGTTCACAAAATAAGTTAATTTCTTCTGAGGGTGACTTAGATGATATAACTATTAAAAGACTATCGCATAATAACCCTACCATCAAGAAACTGTTTGAAAAAAAATAAGGTATTTGTGCTATAATTTTATAAAAGAAAAAATAATATGACAATAAAAATACCTAAAAAAAGAATGCTATTTGTGTGTTCTTCACTAACAATAGTGTTACTTTCACTTATTTTTTATATCGTAGTAATGGCCGTTGGCTTTGGTTTACCTGGTATGGCTACTACTGGCAATATCGGTTTTTGGCACCAAACATGAGACAAAACATCATCAATAAACGGTAGTGGAATATGTTGCATTGTTTTTGCTGTTTTAATTACAGCTTTATTAGTAGTTGATTATTTTTTAGTAAAAAAACATAATATTTATATTAGCAAATATTTAAAAAGAGGTGCACTTTCTATATATGTGCTTTTTATCTTAGCATTAGTACTTGCACTTGTTGGCAAACCAACACCAGAAGGAATAACCCCTTGAGTTAACCAAACTAAGTATACTGCTGCTGGTTTTGTGATTGTTATTTTCTTAGTTGTTTTACTAATTGTTCCTTGTACATACGCAATTCTTACAATCATCAAATACCGTAAAAACAAAAAACACCAAAAATCTGCTGTTCAGAAAGAACACCAAGCACATCCAGTAAAAACCGCTAAATAATACGACTATGACAAAACAACAAATACAAAGTAAATTTATACCACTTATTGAAAAAAAGCCAATTAAAGCTTTAGGGATTATTAGTAAAATAGCATTAGGCTTAACCTTCGTTTGCTTAATTATCGGTTTTGCTTTCATGTCTAAGACAAATATACCTGCCTTTACCTTATTTCTTTGCCAATTAAAATATGGTGGTATTTCTCAAACTCACAATTTTGGTATTGGTTGAATATGCTTCATTATGATAATGATTTTTATTTTAACCGCTCTTCCACATTACTTAATTCATTTATTAACTTTTAAAAGAATCATCATTACACCAATTATGCTTGTTCTAAGTATATTAGCTTTTGGTATGATACTTGGTTGCTTATTTGCATCAATAAGTAGCAATCCTGAATTGAGCAGCAGCTATGGTATATATAAATTTTCTTTTGATAGCTCGTCCTTTACTAATAAAATTAAACCAACTGCACTAGGTATAGTAACTTTAATATGCGTTGTTGCCACTCTTATTGTTTCTTGCATTCCTGCTAGAAAAAAAGTTAGCAAATAATACTTAAAAATTATTTTTACTATAATTCCATAGCAAGTAGTTGATCGCTATTTTAACTAATAGAGGAAAGTCCATGCTTGCACAAGCTGCGATGCTTGTAGTGTTCTTGTAGGATTAACAAATAAATCCTAGCACTTGTAAAAGTGACGGCCAATGAACAACTAAATGGTTCGTAATAAAATCATATGTTGTAAGTTGCTAAGGTGCCACAGAGACGAGTTTTATTGGAAACAATAAAAATGAAACGCGGTAAACCCCAAGAGCAAGAAACCTAAATTTTGGTAAGGGAACGAGAATTCTTCAACTGAAAAGAAAACTTGACTGCGTAAGCAGGAGATAAATGATCAACACACAAATAAGACAGATTAAGTAATGCATTATTTGTGAACAGAACATGGCTTACACTTGTAATAAACTAACCGCACTTGATGCGGTTTTTTTATTGTCTATCTAATAAATATTGAGCTAAACCAATAAACAACTGCGGATAAACAATAAGCGCAAGTAAATGAAACTCATAAATTGGTAAATAATAATCTTGCTCCTATTTCTTTTTTCATTATGGCGATTGTTCCACCACAAGGCATCATCAACAATATCATTGTTATATAACTTAACATTTCATTAAGCGGAATAGCCGGTGTTGAAGTATATAAAACCCCAAGATTAGCAATGGCTATTTCTTTTGCTGGTAATGCACTTAATAATGATGTTGTTAATTTTCATCCATCATTAGAAATATGTCCGGTAGCAATATTGCCAAAACCTATTGGAATAAATAAATATTGTAATCCTCTACCAGCATAAGCAATTAATGACTTATCAATATATTGATTATCATATCAATGGCTAAAGTTAATAACCATAATATGTGCTAATAATCATATTAATAGTCCAACACCAATAATAATTGTTGAACACTTTTTAATAAATTCAAAAATTTGGATGAGTGCTAGTTTGGTAATGATAATGAAATCTGGAGTTCTCCAATTAACCATTTCAATAATAAAGAATGAACGTTGTTTTCTAAACATTGTTTTAGAAAATATTAACCCCATAAATAAGGCGATTGTTCCAGTAATTAACACACACCCAATGACAAATAGTCAGCTATATGCTTGATAAGGGGTATTAAGCATATTTGATGTAATTCACCCAATGACAACAATTTTTGCGCTACATGACAAAAATGGTGTTATTAAAGTAGAAATGATCCGTTCTTTTCTACTATTTGAACTTCTTGATAATAATATAGCTGGAACAGCACAACCAAAGCCAGTTAATACAGTAATAATCGTTCGCCCACTTAACCCAAAGCGTGATAACATATTATCTAATAATACCGATATTCTTGATAACAACCCAGTTTGGTTAATAATATTAACTAAGAAAAATAAAATAAAAATCGTTGGTAAATATGAAAGAATATTAAATATTGATAACAATATTCCATCTGTAAACAACCCTCCTACTCACTTACTAGTTGCGCTACTACTAGCATAGGAGTTATGAATTCAACCTAATACAATTTTATCAAAGAAATCCACTTGAATTAGTTCTTGGAGTTTGCCTCCAGTTCACGGTCCAAAGGCAATAAAATAAATTAAAGCTAATAATAAAATTAATAATGGTATGCCAATTCAAGGGATTAAAAGTCGCTTATCAACTAATTTTTGTTTATTATTAGAACTTTGTGTTAATAGTGTTAAATGTTGTTTGTGTTTATTAACACATGTTGATAATAACTCCTTAATAAACTCTATTTTTTTAGTTGTTATTTGTTCGTAATAATTTTTATTATTTGTTAATTTATTTATTTTTATTCATTGTTCAGGATATTGCGTTTTTATCTGTTCAATAAAATATTCATTACATTCTAAAATTGATAAAGCTAGAAAACGTTTGCTAATCTTATTGTTTGGCAATAATTTTTCTATATCGGTTATTAGGTTTTCGATTGTTAATCCATAGTTAACTATGCACGGATTAACAAATGATGATTTAACAATGTTATTTGTTGCCTGTTTTATTCCTTTGGATTTATTAGCTTGTGTACAAACAATATTAACACTATTTAATTTTTTTGATATTTTTTTTAGATTAAAATAGTTTTTTGGCACTTCATCAATCATATTGATGATTAGATTGGATAATAATCCAGTTTCAATCAATTGAATAGTTAATAATAAGTCTCGTTCAATCGATTGTGCGCCGACAATATTTACAATCTTATCAAAAGTAGCATGATATAAAGCGTGAGCGACAACTTGCTCTTCATCAAGCGGATGAGAAAGATTATAAATACCTGGCAAATCTACTAACGCTACATCTTTGCGATGTCTAAATCTGCCCACAGTGTCACTAACGGTTAAACGATCAACATTAGAAGTCATTGTAGTTTTATTAGTGATGTGGTTAAAAAATGTTGATTTACCAACATTAGGTGTCCCAAATAAAGCAAATTCATGTTTAGCTCATCGGTGATGGTCACGTTTAAGTTGATGAAATTCGTTTAATACATTAGTTTTATGTTCCATCATTTACCTCACTAACATCAATGTAAGCACAATCAGCTTTTCTTAAAACGTATTCTACACCATAAACTAACAAATGAATTAGTGTTTTAGATTTATAATAATCCAAAACAACAATTTTGTTGCCTTTCATAATACCAATGTTGTTTAATTTGTGCAAAACAAGTTTGTTTGGCGAATTAACTTTGTTAATAACCAACAACTTGTTAGCAAGTTGTGTTGTTAAATTCATCGAATAATTTTTGTGTTACGCAAACATACCCTGAAGCGTAACTCAATTATTATATCCAAAAGATTATTAATTGTCAAGTATTAATATTTGAAAACAAAAATCCCCCCTTACCACGTTTATTTAACTTCTAAGTAAAACATTAAATTAATTTAGATTTCAATTAATTTTTTTGTTATTCTTAAAAATACGGAATCCGATTCGACAAAAAATGAAGCCACAAACCATGGCAATGGTAATACCAATACAATAAACCATTTTCCCAAATAATGGATTATTATGAAATTTTGATGTAGTGGTAAATATACCTCATATCCCATCAACTCCATAAACCATGTTTACTCCCATGTCTATGCCAGCCCATGCTTGCATACCGCCAATGAAAAAGCCAGCACACGCTGCGGCAATACACGATGTAATGTAAGGAACTAGACGTGGTAACGAACAACCATAGCACAACGGTTCATCAATTCCAAGAAATCCAGAAATAATTGATCCACCGATATTCTTTCTAAAATTAGAACCTTTAGGTGATGACAGAACTAATGCCACAGCTGCACCTATTTGTGCAAATCCCGCCATTCCTAATAATGGATAGATGGTATTTAAACCACCATTACTTAATAACAATGTATAGATTGGGATTAAGGAAGAACTTAATCCAAATGTTAATAATATTAAATATAAACCAGCTAATACCGCATCACCAAATGGAGCGATTTGTCCAACAGTGATGTGTTGGAAAAGTCACGACAACCCATAAACAATATAACCACTAATAGGGAAAATAATAATGAAATTTAATATCAATAAACACAAAATTGTTAATATCGGAACAATGACAAAAGCAACAGAATGATGAATTAATTTTGACCATAATCTTTCAATATAAATAGAAGCCACACACGCAAGGATAACACCAAACATCGAGCCTAATGGTGCACCAACGTTATATGACTTTGTATCAACATCAAAGTTTGCTAACCCAGAGGTAAGTCAATTCCAATGGACTGAGTTAACAGGGATTCCTAAAAACATGTTATTGCTATATAAAGACGCATAAACGCCTCCAGCGACTGATGTAAACATCGCCCCCATGATTGCCCCGCACCAAGGTTTACCATTAAATATTTCATTAAACCGTCAACCAACCATAACTAAGAAAACACCAACCCAAGCCAACAAAGCGAGTGAAAAAAAGTTATATCATTGGTGAGCAACTATTCATTGTTTACTATTTTCATAACCAGTATCATTAAAGTGTGGTACAGAAATTTGAATAATTGTTGCGATTGCTGTTATGATACCAGCAGCAATAAAGCAAGGAATCAAAGGAGCAAATATTTTGGAAAATTTAGACAAAGCTTGTGAAAAATAATTTTTTCTATATTTCTTTTTTATATCATCAAAATTTTGTGAATTATTAGTCGGTTCTACAATAGTAGTTGGTGTAACTTGTTTATTGTCGAACATGTTTTTTATTTGTGCATAAACTTGATCAACAATCCCAACCCCCAAAATGATTTGGAATTCCTCACCGTTTTGAATAACACCAATTACACCTTTAATTGTTTTTATATCGTTTGCATCTGGCTGTTCATTTAAAAACGTTATTCTTAAACGTGTTAAACAATGTGAGATTTTTTCCACTTTATAATTTTCAATTTTTGAGAATAAATCTTGTGCTATTTGATTACTATCAGCCATGTACTAATTATATATATTGCAAAACCATACTCGCTTTTAATAGAATAATAAGAAATAATTATAATTAGCGTATGGATTTAATCGTTGCTTGCCGCGAAATATTTTTAACAAAGAAAATTACTAAACCTTTAAACATTTTTCTTAGTAACAACGTTTATAGAAACATTCTTTTATTAGTAGACAAGCAAGCATCGAAAACAATTTTTTGAAACCACTTACTATTTACTCTTAGACGTAAACGTTTACACTACAATGTGGTCTTAGTTAAAGCTGACACTGAAAGTGTAGAAATAAAACAACCAACAGATCTCATTATTAGCATTGGCCAACGTTTGGTTCATGATGTTGTTAAACGTAGCAATAAGACCGAAATATATCATTGTGCAATCGAAACAACCAGATCATGAATTACAAGTTATGGGACAGGAGTGATGTGAACCAATGGACAAGCAGCTTTAACAACATTAATTCCAAACACAATAATTGCTCTTTATGATAATAAATTCGTGTGAGACAATAATGATTTGGTTTATTTTTTTCATGGGGTTTTATTATCGTTTGAAGCGGCATTAAATAAAGACGCTAACGAATATGTTCGTACTAATGCGTTAGCTGGAATTATGTTGTTTTTTAAACAATATCGTTTGATTCAAAGCGAGAAAAAAAGCAAGAATATTAGTTATCAATTATTACTTGCTGACATTTTAATGAAAAACGCCTACATTAATGCGCCATTAAGTCAAGAAACACAAAAAATAGCCTTAACTGCTAAAAATTATTTTGAATATCGCCGTGCGCTTGATCATAGTTCACGCGATATTATGAAATATCATCTAGAGTTTCACAAAGATGAATTAATTGATTTTTTTAATCATGAAAAATATGATTTGTCGCGATTTATTGAAGATTTTAATAACCTGTACAACCAATTTGTTCAACAAAAACAAGCAGAACCACTATTGTTAGATGTTTTTGATAAAAAGATGTTAGAAACATTAAGCGAAGGGCAAAAGACAAGGAGAATTGATTAATGAGTTTCCCTTTTTTATTTAAACTTAAACTCTTTCGCAAAAGGCAGGACCGACGATGGAAGAGATCTAAACACTTTTCCTATTCAAAGAAAACACTTGCCCCATCTTCTTTTTCGCAAACGCAACCAGAAATATTTATTAATTCCATAACCCAATTTGAGGTTATTAAGAAAAAATTTATTCATAAACCATTGCAACACTGCTTATTGATTACTAGTAATAAATACGAACATTCGCAACAATTATCAACCATAAAAGCAAATATTGAGAAAGCTGGGTTTAAAGTAGATTTTTTCTATGTTGATAGCGAAACCAATCTAAGCAATATCCAATTAAACGAAATGGCTAAGAAGTATGAAGCGACTAATTGTGATTTTCTAGTTGGATATGGGAATAATTTTATTTTTAGTTGTGTCAAATATTGTCATTATTTTATCCAAACCAAAAAAATCATCACCAAACAAATTACTTTTAGTAACGATATAAAAAAACCTATTCCATTAGTTTTTATTGGGAGTACATTAAATATTAATCTTTCACTAAATAATTTGTCAATATTTTATAACCAGCAAGAAAAAAATATTTATCAATTATTTTGTAAATTTAATATTCCCATAATGGTTGTTGCTGATTGCTCACTTATCCAACAACCAGCATCTTCTAATGAAATAGCTATTTTTAGTTTGTTAGTTGAAGCGATAGAAACTTACATTTCTGTTAGACATTTCTTTGGTGATGTTAGTGCGGCGAGAAAAGCTATGCAGATTTTTGTTAAAACAATGCAAACAAAAAAGATAGATGATACTACGATGATTGGCTCATTTTTAAATGCGTGTGCCGTTCATAGAAGTTGGTTAGGTTTTTCTCATGCAATAAGCTTTGCTATTGCTAATTTACTTAAACAACCGTATGATACGATAGTTTGTTGAATTTATCCATATGTATTAGAATATATTGCTAACAAATCAACTAAGATTCGTTCTTATTTTGCTTTGATTGCTGACATTATTGGTTTTGAATGTTTATCATTAGATGATATATCAAAAACGCATGAGTGTTTATCGAAATTAATAAAAATGAGTGATAAATTAATTGATGCTAGCAAATTAAGATCGTTAATGAACGGTATTAATGAACACGATTTAAAAAAGATTGTCAACATGAGCATGTTGAATATTCTTTCGTTGGGTTCGCCAATTGTTTTCAGTAAAAAAGATGTGTTAAATATTATTCATAACGTTTTAAATGAAAAATCATCAATAATTAATTTCGACAATTAAACAAAGATATAAACGATAGTTAATAATTATTTGCTAATGTTTATCACAAATTTCTATGTTTTGCTTCAAAAGCATCACGCATTTTAGCGTATTTTTGCCTCAAACCTGGAGATCGGTCATAGTTACCTTCATAAACCATCCTCCCGTGATTAATAACCACAATGTAATTGGTATATTTTTCAATTTCATCTAGATTGTGAGTAATTAAGAAAAAAGTAGTTTTTGGATGATCTTTGTGATATTGTTTAACAAACCTTCAGAACATATCTCTTGTTTCAGGGTCTAAATTATCAGTCGGTTCATCAGCCACAATTAATTTTGGTTTACCCATGAACGCTTGACAGATTGTAATAATCTTATTTTGTCCTGATGATAGTTTGTTCATTTTAACCTTTAGTCTATTTTTTGGTAACTTAAAAAAATGAATAATCTTTTCCATTTTTTTATCAGACTCAGCGTTTGTTAACCCATAAAAATAACCAATATATCTTAAGAAATCACGGGCGGTAATGTGTTCGTTATTTCCCTTTTCAGGAATATAACCGATATTTTTACGGCAACGATAGTCTTTAAAGTCACTACACAATAATCTAATGTTAGCCTTACTGCGAATATTTAACGGTCTTAATGCTAGCATTGTTTTAACTGTTGTCGTCTTACCTGCACCATTATGCCCGATAAATGCACACACCTTACCAGTAGGAACCTTAAATTTGATATTAAATAATAGTTGTTGCCTTCCAGCATATGCATTTATTTGTTTTACATTAATTGAATAAGTTTTTCGTTTCTTCATTAGGACTCCACTTCAGATTTAAGAAAAATTACTCAACCAATTGGTGTAGTAATTAATGTTAACAAAGGGTAAATACCCAACGGCAGCGATATAAATAATAATCGCGAATGATTATTAAAATCTTCTTGATACAATTTAACAAATGTTGGGAATAAAATGGTGTAAATTAGTATGGCTATAGCACACATGATAATACAAACCCCACCACGAACTTGATATTTGTAGATAGTAGAAATTATTCCTCCTGCGATAGTAAGTAAGATATAACTACCAAATATTATCGAAGCCATATATGCCCCGTGTTTGTTGGTAAGACCCACATGTGTGTCGTTAAAAATATTTACATGGTTTTTTAAAATACAATATATTGCAACGAAGGCTAGCATTAAACTACCTAGAATTGTAATCGTTAATGAAACAACAATTGTTGAAACACATTTAGCTAGTAAGAATACCGAACGGTTAATTGGCTTTGATAAGAAATAAATTTTTTCATTAGTTATGGCATTGGTTTCACCAATTACCGCAGCACAAACCATAAAAACTACTAATGTTGCTTGCGTAGAAAATTCAACTCAAAAAGATGATTCGTAATAACCGAAAATGTCTTCTTGATTAGAAATCATTGGTACTAAGAAAAAAGCAACTGCACAGACAGCGAGCACGATAAATAAAACAATATAAGTCCATTTGGTCTTTAGTAATTTTTTTATTGATATTTTAAAAATTGTGTGGAAGTTCATATTTTTTAATTATTTGTATAGTGTCTATTAAGTTGTTTCAAATAGTCACCAGTGTAATAAAAGACATTATCTGCATTTGGTAGCATTGTTGGGCATTCATACATGTAGTTTAAGCCTAACGAGAACTTACTAATATCGTTTCATTTAGAATCTCATCACATCGGCTGCTCCTCTCCATTGTACTCAAATGCAAAATTATTTCCATCCCCTCGACCAGGGCGATTACCAACATGTTGAATTGCTTGATATCATGGAATAGACATGCCAGGATGATCAGTTATTGATATGTCATCTCATCCGCTAGTTATGCATTGTTCATTTAAATGGAATTGTTGAATTTTATGGTTTATAAAATTTGTCGGATCAATAGATTTCCCATTATCATTATCCCAACTAAAATCTCAATCATCTGGATCTTGTTTGTGTGTGGAGTCATTTCAAGGTTGTGCTCGTAAAAAATAAAGCGTAAAAAATTGACCATCTCCAGGTTTCAGTTTGTTTTTTAGTACAGGTACTTGTTTATCGATATTTAGTTGGCAAGGTGTCGGCTTTACTTTTAATGTTTCTGATAAACAATAACTAGGTAAATTTATTCCCATGTTTCTAAAAGCATCGGCATGTCCTTGCGGTGCTACTGAAATATGATCAGTTCCTGTCGCAAATTCCAAACCAAAGTTTCTTGGTTGTTGCAGATGATACACGTGATACCCACCGCTAAACACACCATTAATGAGTGTACTATGCGGGGTTACCATTACATTGCTTAACGAATAAGATTCATCTTGCGACGGCACTAACGATAAAAAAGTTTGTGAATATTCATTGTTCTTTGCAGGATCAAAATAAGAAGGCTTATGGAATCTATTGGAATCAGTTGTGTTCATGCTAAACGCACCGGCTAATTTCGGACCCTTTCCTAACAAACTCGAGTAATTCTGTTTCGAATCATTCCCTCAAACAAAATCACCTTCAACATCCGCAGTACCAGCAGATGTACCGAGCATTTGTAAATCACCAGTCCCTTTGAAGGAAACACTAATATATTCAAAAATTTGTGTTTTAAAATTATAGTCGATGCTTACTGATACTTTTCATTTTGTGCTATCGATAAGTGCATATATTTTAAAAGTATCATCAATATAAATCTTGGAACAATGAGCATAAGCGAGTTTTGTGAAATAACAAAAATCGTTATTTAAATTATTAGAAATTAACGCTGCATTATTAGTTGTTTCATCACCAGTATAATATTGTTTTATACAATCGATAGCGTTCTTGTTAGTATCAGATAATGGTGGCTCATCTACTTGTACAGGCACATCACCAGTTAGGTATGATTGAGAAAAAATAGCGTGAGTTCCAATTGGCTGGGTTATTTGAATTGTTGATTTTACATTAACGCGAGAATTTTTGATTGTTCAATTAATATAAATCGAAAACGATTCTGGCTTTTTTGAAGGATCATAATTGGGATTATCTGTAAGAACACGAAAGACTAATTGGGAAGTTTCTATTTTGTCCTCCTTATCCATATGTGGTTTGGTACCTGATTCCAAAATTATGTCGTTTTGGTGACCGTTATAATCAATACCATTTACATCAGGAGGATAATTTACATAATCCAAATAATATCCTTGTCAAATTGCACTAACTTTTACAAATATATCCTTTGTTCATAAGTTTTTTCCATCAGTTGCTTGAAAGAAAGGGACGTGTATCGAACAAGAAGTCGCACTAAGGATCCCAAAAAAGAAAATTGGTGTAAACATTGTTCCAACACCAAATAATTTTAAGATAGACTTTTTATGCACATATGAATTATAAAATATTTAATGTATTTTATGGTGCTGAATCCGAGAATCGAACTCGGGGCTAAAGCTTACCATGCTTTTGTTTTGCCACTAAACTAATCCAGCATTTTATATTATAATGAATACAATAATTAATTTCTTTATATAAACATGACTAAAATTGACTTTTTTGCCCTTGGAGGAATAGACGAACGTGGAAAAAATTGTTATGTGTTAACAATTAATGGCGATTCATACATCATAAATTTTGGGTTATCAACCATCCCTGCAGTAAAATTAGGAGTGCAATGGATGGCGCCCGATGTTAACTGAATTCAAAATAACCGTTCATCAATTAAAGGCATATTCATTGGCACTCCCGACACCGACAACGCAGGAGCTTTAGAATTTTTCGCTAATGAATTAGCCAATGTCCCAATTTATACTACTGATTTTGGCGCTAGCATAATTGCTACACGCTTTGTGCGAATAAACAAACAAAACATACGCGTTATGACCCCGATGAAGCCAGAAAAAATTGGCAAGGTGTTTGTTACACCGTTTTTAATTTTCAATCAAGCACCACGATCTGTTGGCTTTGTCTTTACAACCGATTTAGGTTGCGTTGTTTATGTTGATGACTTTGTTGTTTCAAGCAATCGCACCATTACTTTTGAAGATGAAATATCGTCACTAACAAAAATTACCCAACATAAATGTTTAGCATTAATTGCTAATTGTAGTTTAGCAGGTGAAAGCATCGGGTTCACCAATCCAAAACATCGTGTTTTAAATTTCTTTGATAAGGTACTATCTGATAATCAAAAAGCAACAATTGTGTTTGGTTTCTATGATAGTGACTATTACCGTGCACTTACTTTAATATCTTTAGTAATTTTGCGTAATCGACCAATTTGTATATTTTCTAAGTTGTTGTGACAACAAATTCAGTTTCTTAAACAAAAAAGCTATTTCAATATTTCCAAAGCAACATTTATTACACCTAGCGATTTAACCAAACACCCTAACGCAATTATTATTTTGTTTGAATCAAAATTACTATTGTATGACAAAATTATTGACTTACTAGAAGAAGACAACGAATTCTTAAAATCTGATAATTCCGTTGTTGTTTTTGGTGAAAACACTGTTGCTGGGTATGAGCGTGATGAGGCGAATATGTTCGACGAAATTGCGCAAAAAGATATTCGTTTTTATAAAATACCACAAGATATTTTGCCAACTAAGGCTAGCAATGAAGACCACAAACAATTAATAAGCTTATTAAAACCAGAACATATTATTCCAGTTGGGGGATTATATCGCCATCTATGTGAATACCAAAAGATGGCATTACAATGTGGTGTTAGCAAACAACAAATTCTATTATTGAAAAATGGGAAAGGTGTTAGTTTTGAAGGTGAAAAAATTAAACAACTAACCAAAACGTTTAATGTTGATCACGAAGACCATTATGTTTCGGCTTCTGGTTTTGTGGGTGAAATTGACAACAGTATTGTTGAAAGAAACATGATGAAAACATCAGGTGTTGTAATCGCTAATATTGTTTATGATAAACAAAAATCGACAATTATTAAGCATGAATTTACACTGAATGGTGTGGTTGAACAAACACCAGAAAATCAAAAAGTGATTAATACGATTATTGAAGATAGTAATCGTAATATTACTAATTTATTAAAGTCAACAACAACCTTGCAACATCGTGAAACAATGAACGAAATTCGTCGTTCTATTTGTAAATTATTTGAAAAACGTTTTGACAAACGTCCACTAGTAATAGTTATTCTCGTATATAGTTCTGATTTAACAAACTAATATAATAGAGTTTAATGGCAACGACAAGTAAAACGGTTTCCACAGCTTTGCAAAAAATTGTTCAATCAGAACAAATCGCAAATGTTAGTAAACCCCCAAAAAAACGTGGTAAATTATTAGTTGCTTTTCTTGTTATATGTTTGTTGTCAACTATCATTTTTCTCGCCCGTGTCCCATATGTTGGTAGTTATGTTGACACATATGTTTTTGAGCTAGTTTTTGGATGATTTAAATTTCTCGTTTACTTATGATTAATTGTTGGGTATATTTTGTTATTGTTTAAATTCAAATTTAAAAGGCATTGATGATCATTTAAAACAATTATTAGTGTGTTTTTATTATGACTAGCATTTAGTTTATCAATTACTATTTACTTTGTCGTTGCGAAACACACACATAGTGTCAATGAATATTTAAATTATTTTCAAACATGAGCTAAAGACACAAAATATAACCATTATGTTTTTAATACATTTATGCCTGATGGGGGAATAATTTCTCTATTACTAATTAAAGCAAAAGAGTTTGCCTTATGTTTAGTATTAGGAATTATTGTTTTAATAATCCTTCTAATTATTGTACTATTAACCATTTATCGCTATAACCGCAACGGCATTAATCGCATTAAACAATGACTTATTAAAAAAATAACTGGTAATAAAATCGCCATTAATGATACACTTGCTGTTAACCGTAACGACCCGCGATTTATTCCAGCTGAAGCAAACACGATTGCTAACCAAGCACGCCTTAGTGATTTTAATGTTCCGCCAATTTCACTATTGCCAAACACCAATGTTGATAATTATTTTGAGAATAAAGCAATATCCCAATCCACCCAACAAACAATTCAAGAAATATTGACATCGTTGAATGTTGAAGCTAAACCAACAAGTGTTAGTGTTATGCCATCATTTACCGAGTTTGGTTTTAATTTAAAGAACAAGGCTGATTTTGAAAATATAAATAAAAACCATCATAAATTTCATAACTTAGCATCTTCAAATAAATTTAATATCTTATATAAACATAACAACCTAACTTTTGAAATACCAAATAGAAAACCTAGCAAAATTTCAATTAAGCAAGTAATTACTGTTAATCGTAAGATTGATTGTTTATATTCCGTAATCGGGTTAACAAAAAACAATGAGACGGAAATTATTGAATATAAACAACACCCGATAACAATGCTTATTGGTAAGAATGGAAGTGGCAGAAACATGTTGCTTTCTTGCATCTTGCTTTCAGCGATATATTTAAATACACCATCAATGTTAGACGTTGTCTTATTTGATTTAAATAATGAAAAGTTTGTTACGAAATTAGCCAAGACACCACATGTAAAAGAGGGAGTCATTAACGATTTAAATAAAATTGAACAAACGATCGATGATTTAATTAACAAAGCAAACCACCGCATGCAAATATTTGCGACAAATAAATGTAGTGACATTTATCAATACAACAAAAAACAAAAAACACAAGCTTCAAACTTATCGTTTGTTGTTATTGCCATGTTAGATTTTGACATTATTACGCGAACTAATCCAACATTAATTACAAAAATTCAAGCATTATTATCTATTGGGCAAAAGGTTGGATTCTATTGCATTCTAACAACCCAATCAATTAATCTTGATTCAACAAATCCACTAATTTATAAAAACGTTAAATATAAGTTTGTTCTTAAATTAGCTAGTGAACAAGAATCAATAAGCGTTCTTGATAGCACAAAAGCTTGACACTTATTTGGTAACGGTGATGGATACATTATCAATAACGATAAGGAAACAAGATTTCAAAGTTGCTATCTAAATATTGTTGAATTAGAAGAAATTATTAGAATTATTAATACATTTTATGGAACAAAGCAACAAATTGCCTAAATCAACAGCCCCATATTTTAAAATTGAAAGTCTTGGGACTGTTGATGGCCCTGGGATAAGAATGGTTATTTTTCTTCATGGTTGTCCTTGACGTTGCGTTTATTGTCACAACCCTGAAGCATGAGCACAAAAACCATCGCAATATATTACTGTTAACGAAATTATTAACAAATACCAACAAAACAAAATGTTTTATAAAAATGGTGGTATTACACTTAGTGGTGGCGAACCATTGTTGCATAGTGATTTTTGTTTAGCATTGGCAAAAGAATGTTTTAAACACAAAATTCATTTTGTTATTGATACTTCTGGTGCATATTGAAAGAAATCAATAATTTTGCAATTGATTAAACTTAAAGTAATGTGATTAGTCGATATTAAACATATCGATACTAAATGACACCAAATCATTACTGGTAGCAATAAAAAGACGGAATTATCATTAATTAAATTGCTAGATCAAAATAAAGCCGATTACATTATTCGTTATGTCTTGCTTCCAAAATATACCGACCAACCCATATTTCTTAAGAAAGTTGGTTTATTTATAAAACAACTTAAACATCTAAAAAGTTTTGAAATTCTTCCCTTCCACGCTTTTGCTATTAACAAATATCGACAATTAAATATTCCTTATAAAGTAAAAACCATCAAAACTCCTACACCAGCAATGATCAAAAGCGCTAAAAAATTAATCATTAACGCTCGTTAAACGGCGCCACACACAAAGAAGATTCTTAGTGCTGCTGTATTTCTACTCTGACACGGTTCGACATCGATGTTGTGACGCCAAATAAATTATAAGCATAAATATCAATTATTTTTTTGGGTGCATAGAGTAAGAGTTTATAAATTGTCACTTCATTTAGAAGAATATGCAACGGACATTTATCGGACACTATCGGACACTTTTATATATAAAGCCGGACCTAAAACATACTACGTAAAGGCATAAATTAATAATAATTAATTTTTGATCATGTGTTTAAGTTGCAAGCAACCACCATATTTTATATGATTAATATATGAAGTTGGTGATAGATCCTTGGTATGAAGTAAATCGACTTAAACAGAAAGGATTATTAGTTACTAAAAAGAATACTGATCTTTTAGCTCATTTTCTAAAAAATTTTAATATTAATACCTTTATTAATGACTATAGTGAACCTTTTTATTTAGATAAAACTAAACAAACATATTTACCAAATACTAAACCCGAAGAAATTATTGCCTTTTATAAATTCGATAAAGATTTAGGAAACCATTTATTACGCGATATTCTAGTCATTGAAAAGATTATTAATACTACGGTTGCGACAGAAATTATCAACACTTATAATATAAAAGATAAATGTTTGTTTAGTTTGCCAAACTCTTTTATTGAATCACGGATATTGCCAAATTTACACCGGATTGAACCAAAAACAACCTATGTTAAATTTATTTATAAATTAATCAAATATTTACCTACTTCTCCTGAAACTCGCGATTATATTGATCGCAATATGAAAGATGATATTTTAAAATGAAAAAAGTGTCCGTTAGACATCGTGTGTCTAACGTGATCATTTTCTGTTTCATTTTCTTTATTTATTGCGCTTGATACTATTGGCCAAGAAGCAATATTAAAGAACCTTGATATTCCACATAATCTGATTGGTGGCTTTATATACTTTTTAAAAAATATTTTATTATTGCGTAATGCAGTGAGTCATAACGCACCAATTTTTAAACTCCGTTTTAAAGCGCAATCAAATGGGTTAAACGACTTATATTATTTTATCTTTAAAAAACATATTAAAAATGAATTGCGTTTATCCCATATTATTGAATTAATTCAATATTTTAGTGGAACAAAAATGCTTTTATCGCGTACAAAATATTACTTTGATAAATTAGCAATAAATGAAACGGTTAAAAATAAATTAAATCACATTTTTATCGAAGACAATGAATAAATGCTTATATAAACACAATTGGTTATCAGTTCACGAAACAAAACGTGGATTTATTTACGCTCAACGTCGTACAATTAATTCTACGGCAACATTGTTATATGCTAAAAAAGGTAAACAAACAATGTTTTTATTACGTTATCAGCCATTACCAGCATTGATTGAAAACAGTAGAAAAGCTAGGTTTAGTAAACTATATCCTTGTTGTGTTACAGGTAGTATTGAAAAAAATGAAAGCCCATTACAAAACGCAATAAAAGAAGTTTTTGAAGAAACTAATTATGTTATTAAGAAAAGCGACATTAAAATGATGAATCGGAATGTCGCTTCAACCCAGATGAATGAAATGGTGTATGTTTTTATTGCTGATATTACTAAAGCTAGATTTGTCAAGAAGCGAACTGGTGATGGAACAATTTTTGAATCTTTATCTAAAAATAAATGAATTAGTGAAAAACAAATGATAAATATTTTAAAAGAGAATAAAACTATTTATTTATCATCATTAGCGTGCGCTTATTATTTATATAAGATGTTTAATAAAAATAATATATAATTTCATTCATGAAACTATCTAAAAAGGTCGCTTTTTTATCGCCAATGCTACCATTTTTATGTGTTCCTTTTTTATCTACATCTTGTGCACCTCTTTTAACTTCACAGTTAAAAGTTTTTGATAAAGATCATTTAAATGCTGACAAACACTATAACGATATTGCTAATTGTAAAACAAATCTAGGTACTTTATTAAACGGAACAACACATTACAATCACGGTAATTATGTTATCCTTTTCGCTACGTCAGCTAACTCTAATTCTAATAATTGATTTAACGATTCTTTTTTTGCGAGTCGTAGCGATTTTAACGATCAAGACTTAAAAAGCAATAAAGACATTAATTTAGTAAAAAATCAACAAGGAGGATTTGTAAATAGTTTAAGCACTTATGATTTTTCCCACGCACCAAAAGATTATAAATTTCTAACTTTC
Source organism: Mycoplasmataceae bacterium (assembly GCA_031257095.1). Taxonomy (GTDB): domain Bacteria; phylum Bacillota_I; class Bacilli_A; order Mycoplasmatales; family Mycoplasmoidaceae; genus Malacoplasma_A. Next base: position 43,662 of record JAIRPI010000020.1, read on the forward strand.
TTAGAAGTTGATAAATTTATTAATCATGGATTTTCTGGAGATGGAAAATCTGGTTGGGATCGCAAACCTGATAAACCAGATGAATATAAAGGAGCTGTTGCATCACCATGAGCTAAATACGATGATGAAGACCACAAACAAAACGATAAACTAAAATCAGGTAAATGAGTTCGTAATGATTCAACCGCTAAAGATTTACGTTCATTGTCTTCTACAATTAACAAATTATTTTCTGTTTCAATTGAAACAAGTGTTTCTTCTCATAGTCCAATAATTGGTATCCAATGAGTAAAAGGCAGGCCAGCGAAAGATCCATTGGCCTTTAACGATTCGTTCACTAGTTTTTTTGATACTATTGATAAAAACTATAACGATTCTACAAATTGGAAAAAATAATCCACCTATAGCTCAGCTGGATAGAGCACAAGTTTCCTAAACCTGGGGTCAGAAGTTCGAATCTTCTTAGGTGGGCCAATAAAATAATGGAAGAAATAATTGTAAAAAATAATGATATTAATAAAAGATTAGATAATTTTTTATTAAAATTATTTCCTACTTTTAGTCGTACCAATATTTATCGTTTAATTAGAATAAAGAAAATAAAAGTAAACGATAAAAAAACACAATTTGATTATCGTTTACAAATAAATGATAAGGTTCAAGTATTTGTTAACCAAACTATTCAAAAAGATGATGATTTAGTTTTTTTAAAAACTAATGGTAAATTAAAAATCGTTTATGAAGATGCTAACATTCTTATCGTTAATAAACCAATTGGGATATCGGTTCATGATGATGAATCAAAATCACCAAACACCTTAATTAACATCGCCAAGAAATATTTATTTGATACTAAAGCTTGAGATTATCGTAATGAAAACTCATTTACACCAGCTTTAGTTCATCGACTAGATCGCAACACGCAAGGGTTAGTAATTATTGCTAAAAATGCTTGTGCATTAAAAACACTTAATGAACTTATTAAAGAACACAAAATAAGAAAATTTTATAAAGCGACAGTTCATGGCATTATTGATCCCAAACAGGGGTTATTAAAACACTTTCTAACCCCCAACAAAGCAACCAAAATTGTTACCATTACTAACAAACAAATTAGTCCATTATCTAAACAAATTGTTACTAAATACACAACCGTTAGTCACACATTAGCAACTAGTGAATTAGATATTGAACTAATTACAGGTCGCACCCACCAAATTCGAGCACATTTTGCCTATATCGGACATCCTTTAGTAGGTGAAAGAAAATACACTAATAAATCTGTTAGTGAAACAAGTAAAGACAAATATCAACAATTATGTGCTTATAAAATCATTTTTGATTTTAATAAGGAAGAAGGTGGGTGCTTAAGTTATCTAAGCCATAAAACTATTCATGTTTAATTGCTAGGCTAAATTGGTCATAGTATTTTGCGGGGTTATTTACATTATCATACCAAACACAGTCAACTAAGATTTTTTGATTATTTACTATTAAATATGAAACTTCATATTTTAGTGTTTGGTAAGAGTCACTAAATTTCTTAAGTTTACCAACCGCATTACGGACGGCATCTTTAATAATTAACTTAAATTCATCACGATCAAATTTAAGTGTTCCATCATCATCAAAAACTAAGCAACTTTGTTTAATACCACTACAGTCTATTAAACTAGAAATATAACAATGCGTATATTTTTCACGACCTTTAGGCTTTTTTTGTTTTGCTGATTCATTATTATTTTTATCATGTTTATTAACTAACGTTGCTGCTGCAACAGTTAAACCAATCGCTGACACAGCAATCATTACACTACCAGCTAACAAAGCTTTTTTAAATTTCCCCATTATACTACCCCCGTAAAATTACTAGGATCTTCAATAAACGTTTGATAGCATGATACATATGAATGGTTATACGAATCACCAGTAAATTTAAAGCTATTAACTATCTTAAATTGTTTACTATTGTATTTATAACGTGCTTTAAAACGAATGTCATAATAGCCAACACAAATTGTTGGTACATAGAATCCCCAACCCCCATCATCATTTCTTTCAACAATTTGTTTAGAAATGTTATACATTGTCTTTTCGTTAAAGACAATGTTTAACTCCTTATCAAGATAATAAGTGTTAGGATCGTTGTATGTATATTGTTTAATACTATTATTGCCATCAATAGTGTAGTAAAAATTAATGACAACATCACTTATTCTTATTTGTTTATCACAGGTAAGTGCTACTAAATTAGTTATTGGTGTATGTTGGGAATCATTATCTTCATAATCATTGAATTTAAATACTAATGGAACAGAATATATTGCATAGCCGGTTTTTGAATTAATGTAATATTCTTCACCCACTTCTAACCAACCACTATTTGCTAGTGATTGTTCATAATTTGAATAGTTAAATTCACTAACTGAAGATGCATCGTTTAATTCGTTAAAAAACGCATCTAAATTAGGCGTATTTGTTCATGTGGTTTTATTAACAATATCGGCGTTATAACTAAAAGTTAGTGTCGTATAGATATCATATTCACTAACGAGATTAGTTAATAAACCACTACTATTGATATCAACGACTGTTGATAAACTAAAAGTATGTAGTAAACTTTTATCATTAACCCAATCTGGACATGGTGATGTAATTTCGTTTAACGAAATCTCATTTAAATTAAATATTGGTGTTTCTAAGTTAGCTTGTAACATGCCTAATGGCAAATTGCCATTATAGATTGTGTAAAGTTTTAAATCAAAAAACCATTTATTATCGCGTAGCGATACATTCCCATCATAACTATCAATATAAAATCAGTGATTATTAGTATATTGTGAGTTAAATTGATTGATGCTATAAGTAATCATCGTTATTGATAGTACCTCATAAATAGCGTTGCTGCTTTTTTATAGTTATGATAATAACTAGAACGACAATAACCTAAATCACTATATTGCTTATTGTCTAATTCAATTTGCTTTAACAACCGGGTGTGTTCTTCTGGTAGTTGCATTAATACCGCATCTACCAAACGAACAAACGATTTAAAACGTTGGATATCATTTTTTTGATAATGACAATGTCCATGTTCATCGTGTAACTTTAATTTAAGCATAAAGACTTTATAGTTAACAAAAATTTCCCTAATGCTTTTTCTAATTTCCTTAAATTCCATTTTCGCCATACATATATATTTACAAGAATTTCACCCATTTTTCTCAAACTTTTTTAATTTTATTGCGAAAACTTACAGTTAATCTAACAAAAAAAACACGCATTTATGCACAAAAAAGCAATATATCTCACAAAAAAATTAAAAAAATAAAAAATGTGTTATATAATCTTTTTATTAAGGAATAAATTATGGCAAAAGCAAAATTTGATCGTTCAAAACCACACGTAAATATAGGTACAATTGGACATATTGACCACGGTAAAACTACATTAACCGCAGCAATCTGTACATATTTAGCAAAAAAAGGATTAGCACAAGCAAGAGACTATGCGTCAATTGATAGTGCTCCTGAAGAAAAAGCGCGTGGTATTACTATTAATACTGCTCACGTTGAATACGAAACAGCTAAAAGACACTATGCACACGTTGACTGTCCTGGACATGCTGACTATGTTAAAAATATGATTACAGGTGCTGCACAAATGGATGGAGCGATCTTAGTTGTTGCTGCTGGTGATGGAGCAATGCCACAAACGAGAGAACACATTCTTTTAGCACGTCAAGTTGGTGTGCCTCGAATCGTTGTATTTATTAATAAATGTGACGTTGTTAATGATCCAGAAATTCAAGAATTAGTAGAAATGGAAATCCGTGACTTATTAAAATCTTATGGATTTGATGGTGACAATACCCCAGTTATTAAAGGTAGTGCTTTACAAGCGTTACAAGGAAATGCGGAATGAGAAAAGAAACTTGATGAATTAATGGACGCAGTTGACTCATATATTCCAACTCCAACACGTGAGGTTGATAAACCATTCTTATTACCAATTGAAGATATTTTTACTATTACTGGTCGTGGGACAGTTGTTACTGGCCGTGTAGAACGAGGCAAAGCAGTATTAAACGAAGAAGTAGAAATCGTTGGATTTACTAAAGAACCTCGTAAATCAGTTATTACTGGTATTGAAATGTTTAGAAAACAATTAGATGAAGCATTAGCTGGTGACAACGCTGGTATCTTATTACGTGGTGTTGACAAAGCTGATGTACAACGTGGTCAAGTATTGGCAAAACCTGGTTCAATTAAACCTTACACTAAATTTAAATGTCAAATCTATGCGCTTAAAAAAGAAGAAGGTGGACGTCACACACCATTTGTTAATGGTTACCGACCACAATTCTACTTTAGAACAACTGACGTAACTGGTTCGATTAATCTAAAAGAAGGTGTAGAAATGGTTATGCCTGGTGATAATGCCGAATTGTCAGTTGAATTAATTGCTCCTGTCGCAATTGAAAAGGGTTCTAAGTTCTCTGTTCGTGAAGGTGGAAGAACTGTTGGTGCTGGTAACGTTATTGAAATTATTGGGTAATTTCTAACATTAACGTATCTTTAGTTAGTTGTGTTTGTTTAGGTATTATTTAAACTAATTTTATAACTCCTCAAAATCAATTAATTTTAACTATGATATAATTACATTTATGCTAAAACTTGACACTAGTAATGTCTTAAATAAATTAAATAAACATAATAGCAAACGTTACGAACGAGCAATAAAAAATATTATTAGTAATATTGAATTAACAAGTGCCAAAGGTTGTGAAATGATGGGTTGGTATTCATTACCAAACAATTATGATTCAACACTTTTATTGGCAATGAAAAAGAAAGCGGCTGAATGGAAAAAATATCGGCTAGCATATGTAGTTGTTATTGGGATTGGTGGCTCTTATGTTGGCGTAAGAGCAGCAATCGATATGTGTTGTGGCGCTGTCGATAAAGAAGGGCCAGAAATTATTTGAGTTCATAACATGGGTGCTACTTATATCAATAATTTATTTAAAAAGATTGGTAAAAAACAATTTGCCATTATTGTTATAAGTAAATCTGGCACAACTATTGAACCCGCAATTGGGTTTAGATTATTTAGGGAATTATTAGAAAAGCGAGTTGGTAAAGATAAGGCTCATAAATATATTGTGGCAATTACTGATGCCGAAGCAGGCACATTACATGAAATGGCTCTTAAAAATAATTACACAACCTTTGGTATCCCTAACACTATTGGCGGTCGTTTTTCGGTATTAACCCCCGTGGGGTTATTTCCAATGCTAATTAAAGGCATCGATATTTTACAAGTGTTAGCAGGCGCAAGGCAAGCAATTAAAGATTGTTCACCAATTGAATTAGACAAAAATAGTGCTTATAACTACGCTTGTTTACGTCACTACTTATATACAAATAAATCACTTGTCATTGAAAACATGATTGTTTATGATCCATCAATGGTTTTTGTTAGTGAAATGTGAAGACAAATTTTTGGTGAATCAGAAGGAAAAAATCATTGTGGATTATATCCAGATGTTAGTTTGTTTACTACCGACTTACATTCAATGGGGCAATACTTACAAGAAGGTGTACGGAATTTTTTTGAGACTACTATTTGGGTTAATCAACCATTACACGACCAAACACTAAACATTCGTGATAATGTCGATAAATTAAAATATCTTAATAAAAAAACATTACACAAATTATCATACAGTGCATTTATGGGAACAATCCACGCCCATACAAAAATTGGTAAAGTAAATAATATCATTATTCAAATTGATAAACAAGATGCTTTTCATTTTGGTTATTTATTTTTATGATTTGCTATCTCTTTAACAATTAGTGCTTATTTATTAGGAGTTAATCCATTTAATCAACCAGGTGTTGAAGCATACAAGCATAACATGTTTAAATTGTTAGGGAAGAAAAAATCATAAAGATTACTTTCTATAATAATACTAAATGGCCTTAACCAATTCTCGGGAAAAGAACTTTGCTGAATGATATACTGAATTGTGCTTAAAAGCAAAGTTATTTTCTTATGGCGAAGCCAAAGGAACAATTAATTATTTGCCATATGGATGAGCCATATGGAAAAATATTGTTCATGAGTTAGATAAACGATTAAAAGCAACTGGTGTTTTAGAAGTTCAACTACCTTTATTTATTAAAGCATCTGATTTTGCTAAAGAAAAACAACATATTGAAGGGTTTGCACCTGAAGCATTTACAATTACGACACAGAACGGGCAAACTCTTGATGATCCATTAATCCTTCGCCCAACAAGTGAAGTATTATTTAGTCGTTTATTTAAAAATGAAATAAAAACTTACAACGACTTACCGATTAAATACAACCAATGGTGCAGTGTTTATCGTATGGAAAAAAACACCAAACCTTTCCTGCGTGGGTGCGAATTCTTTTGACATGAACTGCACGCCATGTTTCAAACTCAACAAGAATGTGAAGAATATACTTTGAAAATACATAAGCTTTATAATGACTTTTTAAAATATGTCTGTTGTCTTGATGTTTTAGAAGGCAAGAAAACTGAGAGCGAAAAGTTTGCTGGGGCAGTTGATACTTATACAAGAGAAGTGCTTGCCCAAGATGGGCAATGCATTCAAACAGGCACAAGTCATTATCTCGGGCAAAATTTTGCTAAGATGTATGATATTAAATATCAAACAAATAATAACGAATTTGCTGTACCATATTACATGTCAGCCGGTTTAACAACAAGGTTAATTGGTGATTTAATTGTTGTACACGGTGATGATAAAGGGTTGGTATTACCAAGTCTATTAGCGCCAGTACAAGTAGCAATCATTTCTTTATTTACTAAAAAAGAACCACTAGTTGAAACTTTATGTAAACAAATATACGACAGTTTAAACACTAGCTTTCGTGTTGAATTTGACAATAGTGATGAGCAATTTGGTTATAAAATAACCAATCATGAATTAAGGGGTGTGCCAATCACTATTGCCATTGGCCCAAATGATGCTAAAAATAATAAAGCAACGATGATTCGGCGTGATTTAGGCACCAAACAACTCATTGATTTAGATAATATTGTTGATTTTATTAAACAACAACTTCAAGAATACAATGTCAACATTTATAACAAGTCTAAAATATTTTTACAATCATCAATAGTTGAAGTTGACAATATTGATGATTTTATAAAAGGGATTAATAATCGTAAAGTTATTAAGGCTTGTTGAGGTGGTTCAATTGAAGATGAAGCTAAATTAAAAGAAATGACCCAAGCAACACCACGTTGTATTGTTTCTAATGCTAGTGAAACAGATAAATGTTTTTTCACTAAGCAGAAAGCAAAATATATAATATATTTTGCAAAGGCATATTAATGAAGGCATCGATAACAACAAACAAAGCAAGCACCCTTGTTCATATCCATGCTACGGTTGGTAATATAAAAAAGTTTCGTATGCTATATTTATTAGCATTTCTTACTTTTTTTGTTGTTATATTATTATGTATTGTTTTATTTTATTTTGGTGGATTGTTTATTGATTTAAGTCAAGATGGAACACCATATTGATTAAACACTACCACCCATTGAAACCCATGAATAATCACGGGGTTGTTACTAATAATTATTGACTTCATCTATGCTGGATTAATATTGATTTGGTATTTACCATTTATATATTTAAAATCTAAAGAGGCTTACGAACAAACAGATGAATACAAACAACGAAAAGCATTCTTTGATAAGATAGATCTTAGTATTTATACTAAATCTCAATTAAAAGCATTTATGATTACTAAATGAATTTCTAAAGCAGAATATAAATATACTTTAAATGCCATTAAAGCAAAAAAGAAGAATACGAAAAATGAAAAAGTTAAATAAACATATATCGTGAGACGAATACTTTATGGGGATAGCCAAGTTATCGGCTCTACGTTCGAAAGATCCAAACACTCAAGTTGGCTGTTGTATTGTTGATCAAAACAATAAGATTTGCTCGTTAGGTTATAACGGTTTTCCTTGGGGTTGTAATGACAAACAATTCCCGTGAAAACGTGAAGGAAAACCAGTTGAAACAAAATATCTATATGTTGTTCATGCAGAAATTAATGCCATCTGCAACTATGTTGGTCCATCACTTGCTGGTTGCAAAATTTACGTTTCTTTATTCCCATGCCATGACTGTACTAAAGCCATCATCCAAAGTGGTATCAAAGAAATTGTTTATGAATCAGATAAATATGCTACTACTGATTCAATTATTGCTGCTAAACGCATGTGTTTAGCTGCTGGGGTTAAAACCCGCATGTATATTCCAACAAAACGAAGTATCAATATTACTTTATAGTTAATATAATAGTTTAATATGAGCGTGCAATCAACAATTACCTTAAAACACGATTTACCAAATCCAGGGAAAGAAATCGGCGTTAATCATTTATTTAACAATAACACCTATGTTTATCATTTCAATATGATTCAACGTCAAATGCCTAAAGAAACTAATCCAGCAGAAGTAGGATGAGCAGCATTTAACGTTTCATTTAAAGATATGTTAATGGGCGTTGCTTTACGTGATTTACAAGCATATTTTGAATTTAACATTACCAAAGAAGAACACGATAAAATATATGCTTTTTTCAAAAGCAATCAACCACCAAATCAACAAACTACGCCCCAAATTGAAACACAGTTAAATGAAGTTACTGATAACTACATTAAGAAAGAATTAATTTTCCAATATATGGCTACTCATTGGAAAATTGATATTACTGATGAACAAGTAACTAACTCATTACATGATTTTTATAAAAAAACTAACCAATCAATTAAAAAATATTTTGATGACAAGCAAGAATTTGAAAAGATTCGTAAACAATTAATTACGCAAAAAGTTTTTGATCGTATTCTTAATTTGTATGATTTTAAATTCAATTTAAAATTCAATTTAGCTAACCCAACCCCAGAGCAAAAAACTTCTTAAAATTTAATTATTTGTGAAAAAGACAAGAAAAATATACCAATTAAAATTAATTACTCATAAAACTATTAGTGATGCTGAAAAAGCTGTCGCTAAGATTGTTTGTGCACAAGTAACTAAAAACAAGAAATCAATTCTTGGTTTAGCAACAGGTGGAACTTTTGTTAATGTTTACAAATACATTGTACAGTCAGCAAACAAAAATAAGATTAATTTTCAAAATATTAAAACCTTTAATCTTGATGAATATGCAAATTTAGACAAACGTTTCATTAGTGAATCATATCACTCATACATGCACAATAATCTTTTTAAGCATCTAAATATTAATGCTAAAAATACATACTTTCCACCAGCTATTAACCCAACAAGCTATGATAAAGCAATTGACAAGGCTGGTGGAATTGATTTGCAGTTACTAGGTATTGGTCATAATGGTCATATTGCTTTTAATGAGCCTGGTAGTTTACTATCAAGTAAGACAAGAAAAATTAATCTTACTAAAGACACTATAAAAGCTAATTCGCGTTTCTTTGATAATAACACAAGCAATGTTCCAAAACAAGCCGTGACCATGGGGTTAGCAACAATTCTAAAGGCTAAGAAACATATTTTATTAGCAACCGGAGAAGCAAAAGCGGCCGCTATTAAAAAATTATTATTGAATAAATATGATCCACGATATCCATGTACAGCATTAGTTTACTGCCCGAATGTGGAAATACATATTGATGAATCAATTCGTGTTTCATAAATAAAAAATATTAATTTAATTCATTAATATTGGATATGACTTTTTATTAATGATATATAATTTTAATTCGTACCGTTAGCTCAGTTGGTAGAGCAAAAGACTCTTAATCTTTGGGTCGTGGGTTCGATCCCCTCACGGTGCACCAACAAATATTGTATTTAATAATTAATTAGTAAAATTAAAATATGGTCTATGCTTTGTTTATTAAAAAACAAGAAGAACACGACGTTGTTTCTAAATCATTATTCAATGATTTAAAAAACAACTTACAAATTAACAATCTAAAAGGTGTTAATACATATATTAAATATCTGGTCGGCAACATTTCTAAAAAAGTACTAGACATTGCAATAACAACTGTTTTTAGTGAACCACCAATTGATATTGTTTACCGTGACAAGATTAATTGCTCTAAAACCACATTTGCTTATTGCTTAATGCCTGGCCAATTTGATCAACGAGCCGAATCTGCCGTTCAATGTATTAAATTAATTTCACCTAACACTAACCCAATTGTTAAAGCAGCAATCGTTGTTGAATTAGTTGGTAAGATTAGTAGCGCTGATTTAACGAAAGTTAAAAATTATTTAATTAATAAAGTTGATTCAATTGAAACACCATTATTCTCAAAAAATATTAAAGAGCCAACTACTAAACCACAAGCGATCAAATATATTGCCAATTTTAATAATTTTACAACACATGAAATAAAATTATTTCATAACAAAATGAATTTTGCCATGTCAATTGATGATTTAATTTTTACCCAAAAATATTTTCAATCAATTAAGCGACAACCAACAGAAACTGAATTAAAAGTTATTGATACTTATTGATCCGATCATTGTCGTCACACAACGTTTGAATCTTGTATTGACAAAATTGATATAGCAGAAGGTAAATATAATGCACCAATCATTAAAACATATCATGAATATCTAAACGATCGTCAACAAATTCATCATGATTTAAATAAAAAACCAATTACCCTTATGGATTTAGCAACTATTGGTGCTAAATGGTTAAAAAAGAATGGTTATTTAACAAAACTAGATGTTTCTGATGAGAACAATGCTTGTTCAATTAATGTTGATGTAGTAATTGGTGAACAAACAATCCCTTATTTGTTAATGTTTAAAAATGAAACCCATAATCACCCAACAGAAATAGAGCCGTTTGGTGGTGCGGCCACTTGTTTAGGTGGAGCAATTCGTGATCCGCTATCTGGTAGAGCTTATGTTTATCAAGCAATGCGTGTTACTGGTGCTGCTGATCCAACACTACCAGTTAGTAAAACACTCCCTAATAAATTAGCCCAAAGAATAATTGTTAAAGAAGCGGCCCGTGGTTATAGCTCATATGGTAACCAAATTGGTTTAGCTACGGGACAAGTAGATGAAGTTTATCATCAAGGATATGTTGCTAAACGACTAGAAGTAGGAGCAGTAATTGCTGCCACACCACGAACTAATGTTGTCCGTAACAAACCAACAGTTGGTGATGTAGTTATTTTATTAGGTGGCAGAACAGGACGCGATGGCATTGGTGGTGCGACTGGTAGTTCAAAATCGCATACCACCAAATCAGTAAATCAATGTGGTGCAGAAGTACAAAAAGGTAATGCGATATGTGAAAGAAAGATCCAACGCTTGTTTATTAATAAACAAGCAACAAGATTAATAAAGAAGTGTAATGATTTTGGTGCTGGCGGAGTTTGTGTAGCTATTGGAGAATTGTGTGACGGTTTAGATATTAATCTTGATGCTATTCCAAAAAAATATCAAGGGTTAAATGCTACTGAACTAGCGATTAGTGAATCACAAGAACGAATGGCGGTTGTTGTGAATGAAACTAATGTTAAATCATTTATTAAACTAGCTGAAAATGAAAATCTTGAAGCAACAATTGTTGCCAAAGTTACTAATACCAACCACTTAAAAATGTTTTTTAACAAAAAACTAGTTGTTGATTTGTCACGTGATTTTTTAAACACTAATGGCGTTAGACAACATGCGAATGTTAGTGTTAATAGAATAAATGATTTAGTGTCACCAGCCATTAAAGATGTAAAAAAGTATTGATTATCTATGATGAGTGATCTTAATGTTTGTAGCAAACAAGGTTTGACACAAATGTTTGATGCTTCAATTGGAGCAAATACTGTATTGTGACCTTTAGGTGGTAAATATAAATTAACACCAACCGAGGGCATGGCAGCATTAATTCCTAGTTTTTGCCAAACACCATCTTCGACCGCTTCTTTAATGGCATATGGATTTAATCCATGCATTGGCGATTGAAGTTGTTTCCACATGGGGTATTATAGTGTCATTGAATCCATTAGCAAGATTGTTGCTATGGGTGGTAACTATCAAGACATCTATTTATCATTACAAGAATATTTTCCTAAATTAAATAATGATCCATCAAAATGAGCAAAACCATTTGCGGCATTACTTGGTGCTTATCAAGCACAAAAACAATTTAAAGTTGGTGCTATTGGCGGAAAGGATTCAATGTCAGGCACTTATGAAAATATTGAAGTTCCATCAACATTAATATCGTTCGCAACAACGACGGTTAATCCTCAATTTGTTATTAGTCCCGAGTTTAAAGAGATTGGTTCAACCATTGTATTTATTAAACCTACTTATAAAAACGATTTAACAATTGATCATAATTTATTAATTAAAAAATTTAATTGCATTACTAATAATATTCAAAGAAAACACATTATTAGTGCTTATACATTAAAACAATTTGGTATTGCTGAAGGTATTAGCAAAATGTGTTTTGGTAATAAATTAGGTTGTGTTGTTTATGGAATAAAGCCTGATGAATTATTTAAACAATATTATGGTGGATTCATATTAGAAGTTAAAGCCACTAAACTACTTAATCAGATTTTTAAAGGTATTAGTTACCAGATTATTGGCCAAGTCACAAATTCATCAGAGATTGTATTAAAAGATTTCAATATTGTATTCCCTATTAATCAATTAATAGATTTATCAAATAAAAAATTAGCAACTATCTACAACTATGAAAACAAAGCAACCTCGGCAAATATTCCACAAATTATAACACCAAATCACAGAAGAACTTTTTCAAAAAAAGTAGTTGAGCACCCATTAGTTGTTATTCCGGTATTCCCTGGAACTAATTGCGAATTTGATACGCAAAATGCCTTTCTACGTTGCAAAGCAAAAGTTCAACAAGTATTGATTAGAAATCAAACTTCGCAAGACTTACTATCATCAATCGATGAATTAGCATCAGCAATAAAACGTGCTAATATTTTAATGCTCCCTGGTGGTTTTAGTGCTGCCGATGAACCAGATGGTAGTGCTAAATTTATTGTAAATGTTTTTCATAATGAGAAAATAAAAAAAGCAACGCATCATTTATTAGCTCACGATGGATTAATTTTAGGAATTTGCAATGGATTCCAAGCATTAATTAAGCTTGGTTTATTAACTCATGGTAAGATTACAAAGTTAAGTAATGATTCACCAACTTTAACTTACAATAAAATTCATCATCACGTTTCTGATATTGTAAGAACCAAAGTAGTTTGTAATAAATCACCGTGATTAAGCCAAATAAATACCGGTACGATTGTTAATGTTGCTGTTTCACATGGTGAAGGTAATTTTGTTTGCTCACCATCAACATTAAAACAATTAATTAAAAATGAACAAATTGCTTTGCAATATGTTGATATGGATGGTAATCCAACAAATCAACAACCATTTAATCCTAATGGTTCTGTTTGTGCGATTGAAGCCATAACAAGTGTTGATGGCAGAATTTTAGGAAAAATGGGCCATTGTGAAAGAATTGGCAAACATTTATACAAAAATGTTATTGGTGAATATGATCTTAAATTATTTGAAAGTGGTGTAAAATATTTTACGCACAAATAGTTGTTTTATATTTGTATACCGTTTAATGAAAAACGTGATGATGTTAATACTTTAACTTCAACAATGTCACCAATCTTAGCAGTGCCATTAAAGTTTACCACCTTTCATTCAGGTGAATAACCTGTTAAAACATTCTTATTTTTTTTCGAAGCACCTTCGACTAATACTTTAACTGTTTTTCCAATGTATCGATCACAATTTCATTTAGCATATTTCCTTACTAATTCATTTAATTGTGCTAAACGCTTTTGTTTTGTTGCTAGACAAATTTTATCATCGATTTTTGCTGCGGGAGTGTCTTTTCTAGGCGAATAAATAAATGTATAAGCATTATCAAATTTTATTCGTTCATACATTTCAATTGTTTTAGCAAACTGTTCATCAGTTTCGTTGGGAAAGCCAACAATTAAATCTGTAGAAATTGATACTGAAGGTAATTTCTTTCTTAATTGATCAATAATTTCATAATATTTATTAATATCCATTGTCCGATTCATCGCTTTAAGAATTTTTTCGTCACCTGATTGGATTGGTAAGTGAATTGCTGGCATAATGTTTTTATATTTTACCATGGCTACAATTATCTTTTCATCAAAATTTCATGGATTGCATGTCGTAAAACGTAAACGGGGAATTTTTGTTTTAGCGACATCAATAAGTAAGTCAACAAAAAAATAATCCTTATATAAATCAATGCCATAAGAATTTACATTTTGGCCAATTAAGGTAACTTCTTTATAACCATTAGCCATTAATTGCTTTACTTCGGCAATAATATCTTCCTTTTTACGACTTCGTAAACTACCTCTAACCATCGGCACCACACAATAAGAGCAAAATTTATCGCAACCATAAGTAATATTTACGAATGCCTTAACTGTGCTTGTGTGAGTTACTGGTAAGTCTTCATAAATTTTTCCTTCTTCAGAAAATACACAAAAATTACGTTTATTGTGTTCTAATGATAATAAAATTTCTGGCAACATATGAATATTGTGCGTACCAAACACAAAGTCCACATGTTTTGTTTGACTACGTAGTTGTTTTGCAACGTGTGGTTGTTGTACCATGCAACCACAAACACCAATTAAAACATCTTTCTTCTTTTTTGCATGTTTTAAATGGCCTAATTCTCCAAATACTTTTTGTTCTGCATTTTCTCTAATGGCGCATGTGTTAAGAATTATTAAATCAGCTTTAGTTTGGTCGTTAGTCAAGTCATATGAGCATTGCTTTAGTATACCGATGATAGTTTCACTATCGCGAATATTTGCTTGACATCCATAAGTTTTAATATAAGCCAATTTATTTTCCCCTAATTTTTTTAATTGTGGTGTTAATTTAAAAATGGATTTAATAATTTCAGCTTTTTTAAAAGAACGACGTTTTGCTTTTTTTTGATCAGGTAAAAAATATTTAGCAAACTTATGTTTGCTATGACTTATCATTTATGCGTAGCGTTTAGCTGTCTTAGCAGCTTCTTTTGACTTCTCTTTAGCTCGTAATCCAGGACGTAAATAATATTCATGACGTTTTGCGTCTTTGCGAGTTTCAGTAGTAATGCGACTAAAACGTCTAAAACCGTCCGCTACGTCGCCGTCCTTAATAATAACTTTAGCCATATATCATATTTTACAAAAAAATAAGATATTATAATAAAGCAATGATTAAAAATAATTTTTTGTTTGCCTTGATTTTATTATTTGGTGTTTGTGCAGCAATTGTTTTAATCTTATTTATAAAAAAGTTATTTTTTCGTTTCGTTTTGAAAAAACAACTTTATATTTTTCGTACCGATAGCATTAAAAGCATCACTAATATTGCCATGATTATTGCTACAGCCGTTGGTATCTTATTGATTTTGAGTATTTTAACTTCGGGGTTATTAGGCATACTCTTTCGCGCATATCCTGGATGACGGGCAGTCATCCAGAATATTCTTATTAAGTTGGGAGGTTTATTTTTTGGACCAATTATCGGGATGTTTGTTGGCGGAACAACCGATTTATTGTGTGTTTTTATGACTGGTGGTGTTTTTCATTATGGTTTTTTCTTGTGCTCAGTCTTTTATGGGGCATTGTCAGGGTTAGTTCACCTTGTTTTCTTTTCTTCGAAAAAACGCTTGCTTTTAACAAACATCATTTTTACAAGTTTAATTAGTTTAATGTATGCTGGGAGCATTTACTTCCTTTTAACTCGTTCACAATTAGACAATGGTTATTCATTAACCATTTTAAATGTTAACATCCATTTAACTAATTGAGCAATGTGTCTTGTTGTTGGAGCGACATACGCAATCATATTATTAATTTGCTGAGTTGTTACGATTGTTTATTATCGTAAGAGTTTTTATAGTATGCGTTATCGTATTTTTTATGATCCACATTTTTCTGTATATAACTCGGCTATTAGAAAGAAACTAAGTGATGGTGAAAACATTCAACAAACAGCCAATAATCACTTAAAATGAATTACTAAAAACGCTAATAGTTGATTGCGTTTTAAGAAAATAATGAAAACGAGCGATTATGATTTGTATGATAATCCTCATAGCCGAACACTCTCGTGTTTAGTGTTGATTTTATTGTGTATATTACTTTGTGATGGATGTGCAAGCACATTCTTACTACCTGTATTTGATTTTAAAATAAACCCTAGTATTGTTTATCCTTCGTGGATTGCACTTAGGGAATTAACCTTACCATTTATTATCGTTGTGAATGTTGTTGTTCTTTTCCCAACCTACCGACTATTGTCAGGGATAATTAAATATAATTAAGTCTATGCAAATTAGCCGTGAAGAACTTAAAAAATTAGCTAAGGATATATTAATTGATTTAACGGACGAAGAAGTTAATAAGATATATCAAGCTTCTGTTAATTTGTGTGCATCGATTGATGTTTTTGAAAAACTTCATGTTGACCAATATCAACCAATGTATTATCCTTTTGATATTTCGCACCATTGATTACGTGAAGACGTTGTGCAAACTAACAACAATCCTAAAATCTATATTAAGAACGCTAAAGACAAAGACGATAATTACATTATTTTAAAATAGTTATGCGATCATTAATATTGCAATTACATAATGATCTTAAAGAAAATAAAATAACTAAATTTGATTTATATAAAAAGTATTTTGCATTATGTAAAAGCGTTGATAGTACTAACTCAATGATAACATACATCGAACATGAGTCTAGTGAATTTTCAAGCCCAACAAATAATTTACTAGATGGCATCCCCTATGTGCTTAAAGATAATATTGATGTTGCTAATTATCCAACAACATCCGGTTCACAATTTCTTAGTGATTATATTTCCCCATATAGTGCTACAGTTTATCATTTGCTTCACAAACAAGGCGCAACATTAATTGGTAAAACCAACCTCGATGAATTTGGGATGGGTGGAACAGGGTGTTCTGGCTTAAACGGATATGTAAAAAATTTACATAACCTTGATTTCACTACAGGCGGTTCATCTTCGGGTTCAGTTAATTTAGTTGGAGCAAAAATGATTCCTTTTTCACTTGGAACAGATACTGGTGACTCGGTACGACGACCTTCATCATTTTGTAATTCCGTTGGTTTTAAACCAACGTATGGGCTAATTTCTCGTTACGGCGTATCATCTTATATGCCATCACTTGATACTGTGGGAGTAATTACTACATCAGTGTGTGATGCAGCGATTGTGTGTGATAGTATCTTTGGTTTTGATAAAAACGATTTCACTAGCCAAAATAGTGAAATTAAAAATATCTATCAGAACCTTAAACCAATTCACAAAATCCGTATCGGTATTTTTAAAAATATTGAGCAATATCTTGATAAAGATGTTAAAGAAAGATATTTATCATTGCTTAACATTCTTAAAAAATATAATCACGAATTAGTTGAATTAAACATTAACGATGATACTTTGCAATTAATTGGCATTACTTATCGTATTGTAAGCTACCATGTTGGTAGTAGTTGTTGATCTAATCTCACCGGTGTTCATTTTGGAAAAAAAGAAAACGGTGATACGTTTGAAGATATTGCAACAAAATCAAGATCGAAATATATTGCTTTTGAAGCTAAAAAACGTTTTGTTTTTTATAAATATATAACGAATGGTGATAATTACGAACGTTTATTTGCCAAGGTTGATAAAGTTCGTCGCCACTTAAGCGATTATTGGATTAATGAATTAAAAAAAGTTGATTGTCTTCTTTTTATGGGAGCATGTTGTACGGCTCCTAGTTATCAAGACGTAATTGATGGTAAAAGCAAATCCACATACAATGACGATTTGCAAATCTTAGCTAATTTTAGTGGTTCACCATCAATCACTATTCCATGTGGCTTTATTAATAAAATGCCAATTGGTATAAACATTAATTGTTTACCATTTGCTGATCAACAATTATTAAATATTGCTTTAACATTAGAAGAAATTATTGATAAGGAGTTTGCATGCTAAATTTTGAAGCCACAATTGGTATTGAAGTGCACGTAGCGCTAAATACGAAAACAAAAATGTTTTCTGCTTCTCCTGTAAGTGCAACAAGTGAACCGAATACTAATATCAACGAAATTGACATGGGACTTCCTGGTGCACTACCAAGTCCAAATGTTGCAGCTTGCAAAAAAGCGATTATGCTTGCCCATGCATTGAAAATGCAAATTGCGACAACATTATCATTTGACCGTAAAAATTACTTTTATTATGATTTACCCAAAGGTTACCAAATTACCCAACACGTTAATCCCATTGGTAAGAATGGAGTTATTGATGTTGGTGGTTGTTTAGTCCATATTGAACAAATTCAATTAGAAGAAGATACCGCCAAGCAAATTGATGTATTTGGTAAACTCTGTTTAGATTACAATCGTAGTGGTGTGCCACTTATTGAAATTATTAGTAAACCAGATATGCATACAGCTGAAGAAGCATTAGCATATCTAAACCAATTGCGTTTGATTTTAATTTATCTGGATATTTCTGATGCAAAAATGGAGAATGGCTCATTTCGTGCTGACATTAATGTTTCTGTTACATTACGTGGAGCAAAAACTTTAGGAACTAAAGTTGAAATTAAAAATATTAATTCTTTTAACAATATTAAAGATGCTATTAATTATGAAATAGAACGTCAACAAAAACAATTATTGAATAATGAACTTATTACTCCTTCAACAAGAAGATGAGATGAAACAAAACACCAAACTATTTTCATGCGTGAAAAAACTACGCTTGTTGGCTACCACTACTTCCCTGAACCTAATATTATGCCGATTGATATTCACGAACTTGTTGTTGCCATCACTAAAAAGGTGCCAGAGTTACCATCCGATGCACTTGCTTATTTATTAAATAAGAATATTAATAAAATTATTGCCGAACAAATTGTTGATGATTTTAATCTATACAAATTATTTAAAATTGTTTTAGAAGCAACTAATTTACCTAATCAGACAATTAATTGGGTAGTTAACGAATTGCCATTTTATTTAAAACAAAGCAACAAAGGGTATGATTCTTGTTCACCAACATTAGTCAATAACATTATTGAATTAATCAAATTAATTGATAAACAAGAAATCAACAACAAACAAGCAAAAACTATTTTTGAAAAAATGTATAGTTCCAATGAATCACCAAAATCATTAATAGAGAAATTAAATTTTAAGCAAATCACCGACCCAACAATCATTAGACAACATTTGACTAACATTATTAAACAAAACGCTTCAGTAGTAGCCACTTACAAACAAAACCCAACAAGAGTTGTGAAATTATTGATTGGTTTATTAATGAAAGAAACACAAGGTCAAGCAAATCCGATTGTTGCTAACGATGTATTAATTGAATTAATTAACAGTTATAATAATTTTAATGAATAAGCAAATTGCTACTTCTGTTGCTATTTTAGTTGTTTTCATTATTGTATGATGATTCATTGCTTATTTAATCGGTAATTGTTTATTCGGCGTTTTGATTGCTAGATTAAAAAAAATAAATTTGCATAAAGTTGGCTCAACAAA
>JAIRPI010000027.1 GCA_031257095.1 Mycoplasmataceae bacterium
TCGCTTTCAAGGTTTTTAGATTTTTCTAATCTTTCGCAGATTGATGAAATAGCATCAGCAACGATGGTATTTAAAACAGTATTCACGCTAGCTAAATTCATTGAACTTCCTGGCATACGGAATTCAAACTTATTACCAGTAAAAGCAAATGGACTTGTACGATTTCGATCCGTAGTATCAACATCCATATCAACAATGTATTTTAAACGATGATCTTGTTTCTTTAATGATTTAGCATATTTCTCATTGTAAACAAATGCGTGCAGCACATTGTAAATTTCATTACCGAGAAACATACTAATAATAGCCGGTGGTGCTTCGTGTGCACCTAAACGGTGATCATTATTAGCTGAAGCTACTGTCATGCGGATGATATCTTGATAGTTGTCAACGGCTTTCATTACACAACAAATAAATAATAAGAATAAGTAATTACTTTCTGGGGTTGGCCCTGGGTCTAATAAATTACCAACACCATCAACGCTAACAGATCAATTATTGTGTTTACCACTTCCGTTCACACCACGAAATGGCTTTTCGTGTAACAAGCATACTAAACCATGTTTTTCGGCGGTTTTTTTCATTACTTCCATGATTAAAATGTTGTGATAAATTGCTTTTGATATTCTTTCAAAAATTGGTGCTAATTCATGTTGACATGGAGCAACTTCGTTGTGTCTTGTTTTTGAAGGAATGCCTAATTTTCACAATTCCTTATCTAAATCAATCATGTAGTTCATTACTCTTGTTTTTATTTGCCCATAGTAATGATCAGATAGTTCTTGCGATTTTGGTGGTTTAGCACCAAATAATGTTCGACCGGTTAACTTTAAGTCCAAACGTTTATCATACATTTGTTTATCAATTAAAAAGTATTCTTGCTCTGGGCCAACAACTACGCGAGCATGATTGCTATGTTTCTTAAATAATCGACACAAACGAATAGCTTGATGTTTAAGTAATGTTGAAGAACGATGCAACGGTGTCATTTTGTCAAGCACTTCACCAGTGTATGATGAAAATAAAGCAGGAATATATAAACATTCATTTCTAACAAATGCAAAATTAGAAGCATCTCAAGCTGTATACCCGCGTGCTTCGTGGGTATTTCTTAATCCACCGCTAGGAAAAGAAGAACCATCAGTTTCACCTTTAATTAAATCTTTTCCAGTAAAGTTTAAAATAACTTTCCCGTCGAAAGTGGTTGTAATGAAGCTTTCGTGTTTCTCAGCACTTGTACCATTAAGTGGCTGAAACCAGTGAGTATAATGCGTCGCACCTTTGCTAATCGCTCAGTTTTTCATTGCTTCAGCTATTTTATTTGCTAGAGCAATATCTAAAATTTCTTTACTATCAGCATTAATCGCTAAACGAAATTGTTGATATGTTTTTTTATCTAACCATTTGCGCATTTGTTCATCATCAAAGACAAGGTTACTAAACAAGTTTAGTAATGGCGTTAAAGAAGCTTTCATTAATGTATTATAAACTTAAAAATTAAGTGAATATTACTTAATCGCTGAAGCGTGATATTCGCATAGCTTTGCTGGTTAACACTAAAAAATACTCCAATAGTTCGTGATCTATTTAACTTGACTCAAATTCAGAAAACAAGTTATGGTGTTAAAAACTCTATTTTACAATTTTGACAAAAATGTTATAACTGCCAAATAGATGTTATGTAAACGAACCTTGAACTATTGGAGTACTTTTTCGTTATATTGTAAATTCACAACCTGTTTATTTGCTAAATTTGAGCATTATCTAAATTGAACAGGCGAAATATCGGTTGTTAAACACGATTAAATTCTATAATTGTTGTAATTAGAAACATATTGCCTAATGTTTTGAATTAGATTTTTGTATGTTCGCTCAATTTCAGGAATTTTATAAATACTCTCCAACTAAAGACAAAAGTTGCTTTGATTTTGTAATTTACTTTCATATTCTGTTTCCTTTTTTCGTACTCCAGAATTTGAGGGTCTATTTATAAATATATATTTAATTGTTAAAACCTAATATTCGTACAGTTTATATAATCCATATATGAAAAATAATAAATTGGTATTTTTAAAATCATTATTGAAAGAGTTAACAACACCTGCATATGGTTGTACAGAAATTGGTATCGTTGCCTATGCCTGTGCTGCAGCTGCTAAAAATCTAAAATCAGCAATAACAAAAGCCGATATTTACGTTTCACCATTCATTTATCGGAACGATGCTAATGTTGGTGTGCCGCACATGGGTAAAATTGGGATAGAAGCTATTGCAGCCGCTGGGTTTGTTGTTAAGAATCCACGTAATAAGTTAAGTGTTCTTTCAAAAATTAGTAAAACACAATGTGAGCAAGCAAAAGCAATGGGTAATAAGAAAATTATTAAAGTTCATGTCGAATTACACTGTGATCCAGTATTTGTGAAAGTTATTGCTGTTGATAAAAATAACAATACTTGTGAAGTTCTAATAGAAGGACAACATGATGTGATTAGAAGAATCAAATTTAATAATACCATTTTAGAACAAAATCAATCAATGGGCAAACAACAAGCGGGTAAATATAAATTTAACGTTAATGAGATATCATTAGCCGACATTTATCACTGTGTGCATACTATTAAATTGAATGAGTTAAAATTTCTTGAAAAAGGAGTAGAAATGAATCATAAAGTTAAACAACACGGAATGGATAATAAAGATCATTTTACTGAAGCTACGCACAAAACTGTCAGCACTACCTGAGAAGATAAAGTAATCTTACTCACAACTGCCGCTATTAGCTCACGGATGTTAGGTTGTCCACTACCGGTCATGGCTTCTAGCGATAGTGGTGATCATGGACTAACAGTTAATTTACCACAACATATTTACCATACAAGTGAGAATACTAGTGAATTATTAATGTATCAAGCAATTGCTTTTGCGAATTTAATTACATGAAAAATTAAGAAAAATATTGGCAGTTTATCTGCTTATTGTGGAAGTGTTGTTGCTGCCGCAACAGCAACTGTGTGTGGTATTGCTTGGCAGAAAGAATTTAATTTAAAGCAAATTAATGATTTAATAAATTTTTGTATTTGTGCTTTTGCTGGTGTTTTATGTGATGGTGCGAAATTATCATGTTCTTGAAAAGTGCAATCAGCATTATTAACCGGTTTTCAAGCTCTTAGATTAGTTGAAAAAAATTCGTGCTTGCCTGATAATGAAGGGATTGTGAATAAAGATGCTTTTGAAAGTATCAAGCATCTCGGCAACCTCTCAAAAGCAATAAAAGATCAGACGAATAATGAATTAGTTTCGATTATTGAAGCGAATATTGAAAACCAAAAAAGATAATTTTACTATGAAACTAATTAAAGAAGCATGTGTTGAAACAAAAGAAGAAATTGATAATGCAATTAAACATCATACTGACCAAATAGAATTATGTTCAAGGTTAGATCTTAGTGGTTTAACGCCATCGGTTGAGCTAGCAGCATATGCTGCTAGTAAATGCAAGCGGGTGTTTGTAATGATTCGTAGAGAAAATAATTTCACAATAAATTTTTTTATGATGCAAAAATTAAAAAGAGATATGAAATCATTTGCTAATATTGATGTTGCTGGTTATGTTTTTGGTTTTTTAACCAAGGATAATAAAATTAACGAAAAAGCTGTGAGAACTTTAGTTAAGTTAGCAAATGGTAAGGAAACTGTATTCCATATGGCATTTGACGAATTAGTTGATCAAAAAGCTGGCATTGATACATTAGTTTCATTAGGTGTTACAAGAATTTTAACTAAAGGTGGAAATGGCAAAGCTTGTGACAATATTGATACATTGAAACAATTAAGAAAATATGCAAATAACCGCATTCAAATTATTGCTGGTGGCAGTGTAACGGATGATAATTGCAATGAACTAGCACAAGCAACTGGTATTAATTTTTTTCACGGAAGAAAATTAGCATATAAATAGTGAAATTAATTCATAATTGTATAATTATTAATTGGAGACGTACTCAAGTGGTTAAG
>JAIRPI010000009.1 GCA_031257095.1 Mycoplasmataceae bacterium
GTTAAAAAAGAAAGTTGAGTGCTTGTCAATAGATTTGGGATATTAAGGACAAATCATTTTTTGCATTTACAAAAGCATAACCACAATGTTGATAGTGAATATAGGAAACAAATTATTGACAAGTTTTTAAGCATTATTCAGCGTTGCTAAGATTAGTTAAATTCAAATTCAGAATAAAAGATGACTGATGAAGATGATATATTAGCAAGCTATGATAAAGCCTAGCCCACAAAAACATATTAAAGTTATTAATTTTGATCTAAACACTATTTCTCTTGAAAAGAAATTTGGTAGTGCTTATCGTTCAAAATATCGTTAGTTTAATAACGCTGGTTAGTTTAATGTTAAGCAACGATATGCTGATAACAAAGAATTAAAAATATCTTAATTAAAAAAAATTATTTTTGTTTCTTAATTTGTTTTATTCTTTCTTTAGCTAATTTAATTAATTTCTTTTCAGTTAATTCAAAATCAATCATTTTTTGTAATTCTTCAATACTTGTAGCTCGATTTATTTTTAATTCTTTATCATATAAATCGACATCATGCACAACTTGTGTTTGGGGAACATAAACATCATCAACAAGTTTTGATAAGTCTTCAGTTTTTCCTGTTCAAATTTTCTTTGTATTAGCCATGATTTATTGTTATGATTATATTAAATTATTTATTGTGATCATTTCAAAACATCTTTTAAATATTCAATAACATCCTTTTTCAATTTCTTGAAATCGTTAAGACTTTTTAAGGTAAAACCAGCAGCTAATTTATGTCCGCCACCATTATATTTTTCAGCCAATTCATTAATCGGTAATTTTTTACTTCGTAATGAACCGCGTCAAGCTTTTAGTGTATCGTCGTAATAGATTGTCATTCAAACTTCAATACCACGGATATTGTTTAACACATGCACCATTGACATTCTTAATTCAATATCATATTTTTCAAAAGAGTTTTTTTCTAATACTGCATAAGCAAACTTATATTCGTGTAAGAAAACTACCCGACTCATAACATATGAGTCAAAACGCGCTTCTTTTAATGATTTTAAGTAAATAGCATCGTTAATCTTCTGTCGATCAAAATTAGTTGCGATTAATTTCGCAGCAATCTCAAACGTTTGGGTTCTTGTTGATAAGTATAAAAATCGGTTGGTGTCAGTAACAATACCAGCATACAAATACATGGCAACAACGGCTAAGACGTATTTTGGGTCTCAAGCATATAATAACGACCCAACCATTTCACAAGTGGCAGGAGCGTATTGGTCAATTCATTCAATTTGGGCAATTGACTCAATTTGAGGGTGGTGATCAATTCTTATTAATTCTTTACAATATTTGTGACGTTGCGTTCAAATTCTACTTTCATTAGCTGTATCAAGAATAATTCCCAATGATTGTGAGATAAATTCATTAGGAACGATTTCTCGTTCTAAATGAAAAAACCCTTTACCAAATGATTCTTCTAACACATCTAAACCAATAATTCGTACGTCTTTTTGTGGGTAGGCGTCTTTAATAAATCGTTTTAAAGCAAAACAAGCACCTAAAGCATCAAAGTCTGGTACTTCATGGAAAAATAATGATATGTTATCATAACTAATGATTTTATCAATAATTGTTTTTTGTAAGAAATCCATTAAATTGATTATATAAATTAATTATTTAAGTGTTTTACAAAACATCAAACAATAAATACTAAATTAATTGATAAAAGGAGAGATATTACTTAATATTAATAACGACCGTTTTTAATGGTTGCACACCAGAAACAAGTGGCTCACTAACTGTTTTATTGTTGCTTAAATCGTTAGCTAATAAAATAACCGGAGTAATTGTGTTAAGGTTATATTTTTCTTTAATTTCTTTTAAATCAGCCTTAACAATTGGTGTTCCAGCTACCACTTCGTGTCCTTGTTTTGCTAAAATAGTAAAACATTTTAATGGTTCACCAGCATTTTTATTAATATTGATATTAACCGTATCAACCCCAATATGTACTAAAACTTCATAACCTTCTTTTGATTTAATGCTAAAAGCATGACCGGTTTCTGCGATTAATGTAATTACCCCAGAAATTGGTGCACAGAAAGTGTCGTCGCTAGGAATAACTGCGAACCCTTTTCCCATTGCATTTGTACTAAATGCTTCATCTGGAACAGATGCAGTTGGTACAATTTCACCAGCAACTGGTGAAACAATTATAAATTCTTCATTTGCGTTTTGTTTTTTCTTTTTACGAAATATATCAAGGAATCCCATAGTAAAAATATTATATAATATTTCGAATGAAAACGATTAATCAACCATCACAATCTCCGATTGAAAAAATCGTTAATCAAAAAATTGCTAGTGTTAAAAAAGCACAAGAAATTTTCTCAACTTACACCCAAGAACAAGTTGATAAAATTTTTCTTGAATGTGCTTTAGTTGCCGAACGTGCGCGAATTCCTTTAGCAAAATTAGCTGTTAACGAAACGAAAATGGGAGTTTTAGAAGACAAAGTGATTAAAAATCAATTTGCTTCTGAATATATTTACAATGCATATAAAAATGTAAAAACATGTGGTATTTTATTTCGCGATCCAGAATTTGGTTTTACCCAAATTGCTGAACCGATTGGAGTAATTGCCGCAGTTATTCCTACTACTAACCCTACATCGACCACTATTTTTAAAATTTTAATTTCTTTAAAAACACGTAATGGTTTAATCATTAGCCCTCATCCACGTGCAAAAGCATGTACAATTGCTGCTGCTAAAATGTTATTAGAAGCAGCAATTAAAGCTGGGGCACCAAAAGGAATAGTTGATTGAATTGAAGAACCTTCATTAGAAGCAAGTAATTGCTTAATGAAAGGAGTTGACTTAATTCTAGCTACAGGTGGGCCAGGAATGGTTAAAGCCGCATATAGTTCTGGCAAACCAGCGATTGGTGTTGGACCAGGAAATGTGCCTGTTATCGTTGCTAAAAGTGCGAACATTAGAATGGCTGTTAGTAGCATTTTAATGTCTAAATCATTTGATAATGGAATGATTTGTGCTTCTGAACAAGCAGCGATTGTTGATAAAGATATTTATCAAGAATTCAAGAAAGAAATGCTAGCACAAGGCGCTTACATTCTTACAAATGAAGAGTGTAAGAAAGTTGGAAAAATAATTCTTCTTAACGGTGCATTGAATGCGGCCATTGTTGGACAAAGTGCTTTTACGATTGCTAAAATGGCTGGCGTAAAAGTTCCTGAATCATCACGTATTTTAATTGGTGAAGTAACTTCATTAGCATTATCTGAACCATTTGCTCATGAAAAATTAAGCCCTGTTTTAGCTTTATATAAAGCTAATGATTTTAATCAAGCGATTGACATGGCTGATCAATTAGTTAAACAAGGTGGTATGGGTCATACCGCTTCATTATTCATTGACCATGAACGTGATTATGATTTAATCCTTAAATGGCAAGCAAAAATGCGCACAGGAAGGTGTTTAGTTAATACACCTTCTAGTCATGGAGGAATTGGTGATCTTTTCAACTTCAAGTTATCACCATCATTAACATTAGGTTGTGGAAGTTGAGGAGGAAATAGCGTGAGTGAGAACGTACAAATAAAACATTTATTAAATTATAAAACAGTAGCATGCAGGAGAGAAAATATGTTGTGGTTTAGAACACCAGAAAAAATCTACTTTAAGCGCGGTTCATTGGCTGTCGCTTGTAGAGAATTTAAAGAGGTATATAAGAAGAAACGGGCATTTATCGTGACTGATAAATTCTTATATTATTCAGGATTTACGAAAATCCTTACTAATTATTTAGATGAAATGGGGATTACCCATGCTACTTTCTTTGAAGTCGAGCCAAACCCATCTATTGCCACAGCTAAAGCTGGTGCTAAAGATATGCTAACCTTCCAACCCGATATTATTATTGCCATTGGTGGTGGTAGCCCAATTGATGCAGCAAAAATTATGTGAGTGTTATATGAACACCCAGAAGCTAAATTCGAAGATTTAGCTTTACGATTCATGGACATTCGTAAACGAACAGCCCAATTCCCACACATGGGTGATAAAGCATATTTTGTTGCTATCCCAACAACCGCAGGAACTGGTAGTGAAGTAACTCCATTTGCTGTTATTACTGATAGTGTTAATCATGTTAAATACCCACTAGCTGATTATGAATTATTACCAAAAATGGCAATTATTGATCCTGATTTAACTTTAAACACACCACCAGGACTAACAGCGGCAAGTGGAATTGACGCACTAACCCATGGATTAGAAGCAATTGCTTCAATCATGTCTTCGGACTATACTAATGGTATTGCCCGTGAAGCAGTACGTTTAATTTTTAAATATTTACCAATTGCTTACAAACAAGGGGCAAAAGATCCAAAAGCACGTGAAGAAATGTGCAATGCTTCTTGTATGGCTGGTATGGCATTTGCTAATGCCTTTTTAGGTGTGTGCCACTCAATGGCTCACAAGTTAGGTAGTTATCATAACATCGCCCACGGTGTTGCTAATGCCTTGTTAATTGAACAAGTAATTAGGTTTAACTGTTCACCAGCGCCAACAAAAATGGGAACATTTAGTCAATATAAATACCCACAAAGCATTAAACGTTATAGTGAATTAGCTGAATATTGTCACATTGGTGGTAAATCACCTGAAGACAAGGTAGAAAATTTAATTAAACATATTAATGATTTAAAAAAGACAATTGGTATTCCAATGACAATTAAAGATGCTGGAATTAAAGAAGCTGATTTTCTAGCAACTTTAGATGCAATGTGTGAAGCCTCTTTTGACGATCAATGTACAGGCGCCAACCCAAGATATCCGTTAATAAAAGAAATTAAGCAAATGTTTTTAAATGCTTATTACGGCAGTAAGAAAAGCAAAAAATAGTTATTTTTAACTTGCTATAATTATTTTTATGCAGTTAATACTTGTTATTAATCCTGGTTCAACATCAACCAAGTTAGCCTTATTTGACAATCATAAATTATTTAAAGATATTGTTATTAGGCATAATGATGTTGATTTAAAATCATTTAATACCATTATTGACCAATTAACTTTTCGTAAGAAAATAATTTTAGAATTTCTAAAAGAAAATAATGTTACTATTGATCAATTAAAAGCAATCGTTGCCCGTGGTGGCTTACTAAAACCAATTGCTGGTGGAACATATTTAATTAATCAAACAATGGTCAATGATTTAAAAGCAGAAACATATGGTTCACACGCTTCTAATCTCGGTGGCTTGTTAGCTTATAAACTAACAACTAATACACAAATTCCTGCTTTTATTGTCGACCCCGTAGTTGTTGATGAATTAGCTGATATTGCTCGTGTTTCAGGTAGTGCATTAATTAATCGTAAGGTAATTTTTCATGCTTTAAATCAAAAAGCAGTTGCTAGAAGATATGCGCAATCAATTAATAAATCGTATAACGATTTAAGTTTAATTGTTTGTCATATGGGAGGAGGAATAACCATTGGTTGACACAACCATGGTAAAGTTGTCGATGTTAATGATGGATTAGGTGGTGATGGACCGTTTTCACCAGAAAGAGCTGGTGGGGTTCCATCATTTTCATTAATCGATATTTGCTATAGCAACAAATTTAGTAAAAATGATCTCAAAAAGCAATTAGTTGGTAAAGGGGGGCTTTATAGCTATTTACAAACTTCTAATGTTCGTGACATTGAAGCCCGAGCTAACAATGGTGATAAAAAAGCTATTTTCTATTTAGAAGCGATGTGTTATCAAATAGCAAAAGAAATTGGTGGACTATACTTTATTGCTAATGGCAGAATTGACCAGTTAATAATAACTGGTGGATTAGCATATAGTAAATTTATTATGAAATGTTTAGAAAATTATTTGCAAGGCATTATTTCATATACAGTTTATCCTGGTGAAGATGAAATGCAAGCGTTAGTTGATGGTGCTTTACGTGTGTTAAATAAAGAAGAACAAGCAAAACAATATTAGTTCTTTTTATTATTTTGTTTAGTGAAATAAAGAAGAATAACACCAAATTCATCCACTATAGACAATTTTTTCGACTATAGACAATTTAGTATATTGAAGCATTTTTATTAACATGTTGTTAATAGGATAATGAGTTCGTGAGTGCCACTCACGAACTGAAATCATCTATATATTTATAAGGTAATTTTTTACCCTATATGCTACATTATAATCGTGGCCACTGCCAATATCATTAACAAATAATATATGAAGTATTTAGATAGAAGAACACAATGAAAACAATTATTGATTAATTTAAATTATGTTATTAATAATTTATAATTTTTATCAACCATGGACAAAATATCTATTAGGTTTTTTGATAATAAAGAAGTTAGAGCAATATGGCATAACAACATGTGGTATTTTTCTATTGTTGATGTTATTAAAATTTTAAATAACGAAGATAATTATAAAAAAGCAAGTAATTATTGGCGCTGATTAAAGCGTAAAATGATTGCTAGTGATAATGAGTTCGTGAGTGCCACTCACAAACTGAAAATGGTGGCTGATGATAATAAGAAATATAACACAGACGTAATTGATAGCGATGGGATAGTAAAATTAGTTAAGCAATTTCCTAACAATAAGTCAATTAAATTTTTGGATTGATTTTTATATGATGATAATTCTATTGATGGTCAGAGTAAGAAGAAAGCCTATGCCTTATTTGAAAATAATTTAGTTACCAAAAATGAAATTGGGACAACAAGAGCATTACAAAAGATTCATGCCTTCATTTTTGGTGGTTTATATAAATTTGCTGGTCAAATTAGAAAAGTAAATATTTCAAAGGGCGGTTTTAAATTTGCATTAGCCCAATTTCTAGGTAACACTTTAGCGCAAATTGATGCTATGCCGGAGAATAATTTTGATGAAATTGTTGATAAATATATTGAAATGAATATTGCGCATCCATTTATGGAAGGCAACGGACGATCTATGCGAATTTGGTTAGATTTAATTTTTAAAAAAAATATAAAAAAGTGTGTTGATTGAAGTAAGATTAACAAAAGAGATTACTTAAATGCTATGATTATTAGTCATACAAATACCAAATCTATCAAGGCATTACTAAAAAATGCTTTAACTAGTAAAATTAATAATCGCGAAATATTTATGAAAGGAATTGATTATTCATATTACTACGAACAGAACTAGATTTTATGATAATTTACAATAAAGCAATAGGTGATTTTATTAATGATTGTGAGTCAAACAACATTCACAATGAAATTGCCAATAATTTACGAATTCATCAAATAGTAATAAATAATGAGTCCGAACAAAGGTCATGACAAAATTCATTGCCGGAGATGGCAAATATTTTAAACGATAATGCTATTAACAAAGAAATTGATTGCGCGATTGAATATAAATTCAATGCATCTAGAAACAGAATTGATTTTATTGTTTATGGTAAGAAAGATGAAAATAAATGCCTGATGATTTTTGAACTAAAGCAATGAAGTAGTGTTCAAGAGTCTACACGTGATTGAAGTGTATTAGTTAACACACATCATGGTTTTGTAGAAGATAAGTTACATCCATCTTTCCAAGCCCTCCAATATAAAAATAGATTTGATGACATGAACAAATATTGCCAGGAAACTCCCGTGTTAATAAAATCTGCTGCTTATTTACACAATATGGACAAAGGCTATCGAGATTTTCTTATGAATGTAATAAAATTTCCATTTATAGAGAAATCACCTACTTTTTTTAAAGGTGAAAGTCATATAATTCGACAATTTATTTGCAATTACATAAATCAAAAAGATCACGGACTTTTATATAACATTGATGCTTCATTAACGTCCCCATCTACTGAGTTAAGACACTTATTGAGTAATGCTCTAAAAGGGAAAGATTTTTGGACATATGATGATGAACAAGCAATTTCTGTGGCAACAATTTTAGATTGTGTGCGAAAATCATCTCGTGACAATGTTCGTAGAACAATTATTATTAAAGGAGCACCAGGCACAGGAAAATCAATTGTTGCCATTAATGCGTTAGGAAAAATACTAAATGAAAAGTTTAATGCAATTTATTGCACACAAAACTCAGCTCCAAGAAATTATTTTAGTGAAACATTGATTGGGCATTCATGAGATAAAACTCGTTTAAAAGAATTATTTTGTACACCAAATAATTTTGTGAGAAAGTCAGAAAAAGAATATCATTGCATTTTGGCAGATGAAGCTCATCGTTTAATAAAATGAAAGGGTGGAATTGGAATATCAAAGGATATAAATATTCTTGATAGATTATTTAATGCCTCATTGGTAAATGTATTTTTTGTAGATGAAGATCAGGCGGTAACAATTTATGA
Organism: Mycoplasmataceae bacterium; assembly: GCA_031257095.1. Lineage (GTDB taxonomy): Bacteria > Bacillota_I > Bacilli_A > Mycoplasmatales > Mycoplasmoidaceae > Malacoplasma_A. Next base: position 8,383 of record JAIRPI010000009.1, read on the forward strand.
TTACGGGAAAATTGATAACATCAAATCGTGCGCTACTAAATATAACGCCCAAATTATTTATAACGAAGATCTACACCTAACAAGTCAATTTAGATGTTGGGGCGGGGAGCAATACATTAATTTTATAAAATCCTTATTAGGTTATAACAATAGTTTTGCAAAATGAATAGTTGATCAAAAATATGACTTTAAAATATTCGATGATCCAAATGAAATGCGAAACCAAATTTCATTGAAGAATAAGTTGTATGGGAAAAGTAGGTTAGTTGCTGGCTATACTCATGATTGAGTCTCAAAAAATGATATGCAAAAATGAGATTTCAATTTAGAAAATAATTTTAAAGCACAATGAAATTTCAATAATGTTAAATCATGAATCCATGATGAAGCATCAGAAAATTCCATCGGTTGTATTCATACATGCCAAGGTATTGATATGCAATATTGCGGCGTAATTATTGGGAAAGATATGCGATACGAAAATAATAAAATAATTTTTGATCGAAACTTTAATGCTAAAACTGATAAATCAAGTGGCATTTCGTTTGCAACCACACCAGAAGCCTTAGCACACTCTCTTATTCGCAATACTTACAATGTGCTACTAACGCGAGGCATGCGTGGCACATATATTTATTGTGAAGATAAAAAACTTAGCGAATATCTAAAATCATTAATATCTTTAGAGTAATATTCGTTTGTTTCACGTTAGCAACCTATAGAAGTTATTAATAGTCAATTATTATTTACTTGTTTTTTACTTTCCCAATAATTTAAAAAATTCATCAAAGATAAAAGCAGTATCATGTGGGCCAGCACATGCTTCGGGATGAAATTGGACGGTTTCGATATTCTTATTTTTATATGATAAACCTTCAATTGTTTTATCATTAACATTTAAATAAGTGATATCGACTTTATCTTTATCAATTGTTTGTTCATCAATATAATAGCCATGATTTTGGCTAGTCATATAAACCCGGTTATGACGATAACACTTAACCGGGTGATTTGGGCCACGATGACCATATTTTAATTTTTTAGTATCAGCACCAGTAGCTAAAGCTAATAATTGGTGCCCTAAACAAATTCCTAAAATAGGAATATTACAATTGTATAGGTCCTTAATTGTTTGGATGGCAATGTGATTATCTTTAGGGTCACCAGGACCATTAGATAAAACAATGCCATCAGGTTTAATTGCTAGCATATCTTTAGCTAGCGAGGTGGAAGGAAACAAATATACGGTAGCATCATGTTTAATAATTGATTGAACAATGTTTTGTTTAACACCAAAATCTAATAAGGCAATCTTATATTTACCATTGCCGATTTGTTTTACTTGTTTAGTAGAAACTAAACTAACCGGGTCTTTTGGTTTGTAATTTTTAATTTCTTCAACAATTTTTGCAATATTACTAATATCAGCGGTTATTTTACCTTTCATTACCCCGCTTTCTCTTAGTAATTTTGTTAACATCCTAGTATTAATTCCTTGCAAACCAGGAATCTTATTTTCTACTAAGAATTCATTTAAACTAATTTCTTTTCTAAAATTTGAAGAGAAATTAGCCAACTCATTCACAAAAACACCTTCAACTCATACGTTGTTTGACTCCCCATCAGCTTTCATTACTCCATAATTACCAATTAATGGGTAAGTAAAGACGACAGCTTGTCCAACATATGATGGATCGGTTAATACTTCAATGTAACCAGACATTGAAGTATTGAAAACGACTTCAAAAATAGCATCCTTATTAAAACCTATTCGCTCACCCTCAAATACTTGTCCGTTTTCTAATACTAAATAACCGACCATTAAAAACATTATAACATTATTCTTATCTATCGGCTTTGGTTTAAGCCTATAATAAGTTTCTTTATGTATTGAAAAATACATTTTTCAATAATAAAATATAATGTAATAAGTTGTGAAACCATATATTAAAAAACTACTAATATGTGGAGCTTGTTTAATACCGATTAGTTTTGTTGTTGTTTTTTCTATTCCCATAAACAACAAAACACCTATTTCTTGTGTTGGATCTAGTGGGGTTAAGCCGTTTGTTGAGCAAACTGCTAGTAAATACGCAAAAGAAAACAAAAAAATTGATGTTACTGTTGAAGCTGGGGGTAGTGGCTTTGGGATTGAAGAAATATCAAAAGGCTTTGCGAAAATAGGTAATGCTTCTAAAAATCCATTTCCATCAGTAAAAGGTGATGAAAAAAGCCCTGGTTTTCGAACCGAATGAGAAAATAATAAAATTAAGACAGTTTCTATTGGTCAAGAGGCAATATGCATGGTATATATTCCCCCAAGAAACTTTTCGTTTAATAAAGATATTACACCATTAAATCTACTATCTTTAACACCAGATAATGTTGTTAATTTTTTTCGCATATTCTCTGGCATTAACGAAGGTATAGAATGGAATGATGATAATAACATTCCTATTAATAGCATGTGACATTTTGTTAATAATGATCTTAGAACTAAACTTTCATCACAACAAATTAACTTATTAAAAAATACACCAATTATTCCTTACGTTAGAGCTGGTGGAGCAACAACTTCAGGTACCGCCGAATCATTTTATCTATGTCCATTAATGAAAGATCGTTACAAAGAGCTTACCCAAGCCCAACAAAATGCTTTTAAAACTGGTGATTATGGTACAAGTTTTCATTTAGAGCAAACTAATGAAGCTAATAGTCGGGCTTGAACAATGTTTTCTGCTTCTGATATGCCTGGTGAAATGGTTTATTTATCTTCTGGGTTTGTTTCACAAGTTAATAATTGAAATAATATTCAACAGAAACATTATGGAGTTTGTGCATATCAATCAACCTCATACGATTATAAAGAAATTCCCAATGATTATAAATGATTGCGCCCACTCAACTGTATGTTTTCATTGAATAACATCACTGCTAATAATGATGCTGTTGCTAATTTCATTTTATATTTATTAACAAATGTCGAGAACTGTAAACGAAATGATAGTGACCCCGTTGCAAATATCTCAATGTTTGGTAATGACATTGATAATCCAGCAAACTGGAAAAGTGATGTCCAACTAGCAAAGGAGCGTAAACCAAGTTGGAATTGAGACGACGATACTATTTTCGGAGCAATTTATGGTTAGTAAGAAAAATAAGCTAATTAAGAGTAAATTGCGCGCTGATAAGTCAACAATAACAGTCACAAGTATCTTATCATGAGTTTTTGCTTGTGTGTTCTTATTATTAATTGGTTTTATTGTCGCCGAATCAATCCAAGGGTTTAAAACATATGGTTGATCCATTTTTGGTAGTTCATATGACTTAAATAATAATAAGGCATCTGTTTGACTACCGTTGTGTACAACATTGATAGTTTCAGGACTAGCAATATTAATTGCTAGTCCGATTGGTATCCACACTGCGGTATTTATTAAATACCGATTACCCCAAAAATATCAAAAAACAGTACGAATTCTTGTTGAATTATTAGCCGATATTCCATCAGTAATTTTTGGTTTATTTGCTTCGGCATCTTTAGGGGTTATTATTAAGAAGATCTTTGGATTAGATACTGCTTATAACTTAATTACGGCTGCGGCGATGTTAACCTTTATGATTTTACCAACCATTGTTTCCTTAACTTTAAATTCACTTGATGGGGTTGATCCAACATTATTAAGTTCATCAATGGCTTTAGGTAATACAAAAACACAATCGATATATAAGGTTAACATTAAAGCCGCAAGAAACGGTATTGCGGTTAGCATTATTATTGCTTTAGCACGAGCGATTGGTGAAACCATGGCAATTTCTATGATTTTGCAATCTGGGGGATATAACAATATCTTTCATAATGGTTTTCTATCAGTTATGACTAGTGGTTTACAAACATTAGGAGCATTAATTGCGGCTAATATGTTTGCTGATGCTGGTGGCCCAGCATTAAAATCATTATTATTTGCTTTTGGGATTATTATGTTTGTGTTTGTTATGGCATTGAATGCCATTGCTATGGTTGCAACAAAAAAACGTAAGCAAAGTAAGTTTTCTTGATGAAATAAGTTTGAACGTTTTTTAGGACAAGTAATTTTATTTATCCCAGCAAAACTTAAATTGTTATGAGAAAAAATTACTTATCATCCAAAAAAGAAAGCACATATTGATGCAAAATATTATGCGACTCGTACCCAAAAAAATAAGTTTTTATATACATATACTGTTTGAAAAATATTTTGGGAAATATTTTGTGCCACATTAACCGCTATCTTTCTAGCATGAATCTTAATTACTATTTTTGGTTATGGAGCGGTTGCAATATCTGGACAATACTCAACCGCTTTTAGTTTTGTCAAAGACACAACTGGGCAAGCCTTTGTTAACACCTTATTAATAATTACTATTGCCATTGGCATTGGTTTCCCTTTATCTTTATTCATTGCGATTTATCTTAATGAATATGCTAAAAAAGGTAAGAGAAAATCAGTTTTATTATTCTTTATCGATTCTTTAGGTGCAACCCCTTCAATCTTATTTGGAATGTTTGGATTAATCTTTTTTATCCAAACATTAGGGATGGCACATGGCGGGGCTGCTGGTAAATCGTTATTAGCTGGGGCATTAACGATTTTAATTGTTATTTTACCAATCTTCATCCGTACGATTCAACAAGCACTAGAAGCCGTACCAGAAGATTTACGAATTAACTCGTATGCACTAGGAGCAGGCAAGTGAGAAACAATTACGAAAATTGTTTTACCAGCAGCACGACAAGGAATCGCTAGTGCGGTTGTTTTATCGATTGGTAGAATCCTTGCTGAAACCGCTCCGTTATATCTAACGAGTGGTTTATCTTCTTCTTCCAGTATAAATTTAATGAATAGTGGGCAAACATTAACGACAAGGATTTATGCGCAAATCTTTTGACCAAACATTTCCCAATCTACATCAATCATGTATGAGTGTGCTTTTGTTACGATGATTTTAGTGCTTTTAATCATTTGTGTTGTTCACTTTATTATTCCTTGATGGTTTAATCGGAAAGCTAAAAGAGATAAGAAAACACAAGATCGTGATAAGCGAATGTTAGTAAAAACTAAGCAATTACCGATTAGCACCAAAGACAAACCACTAAAAACATATAATACTTATAAACATTATCAACCCAACTACCAATGGCAGAGAAGATAAATATCGACGATACTAATGAAATTCCTGAAGTTGAGTCGATTGACCAACAACAAAGTGATCTTTCCATTGTTCAAGGTATTTTATGTTTATCAAGAATTAAACGCCATTTTAAATATTTAAAATTAAATGACGAACAAAAAAAGTTATATAAAAAGTTATTAGCTGAATCTAAAACATTAAGTGAAACAAAAAAGCGGCAATATAATAAAAATAATATTTTTGAAGTGGAAAACCTTAATTTTTGGTACGCTAACGGTACCAAACAAGCCCTTTATGAAATAAATTGCAAAATCAAAAAGAATAAAGTAACCGCCTTAATTGGCCCAAGTGGTTGCGGTAAATCAACTTTTATTCGTTGTTTAAATAGAATGAACAATCTCATTGTTGGTGCTTCACATACAGGTAATATCTATTTCTATGATGGAACGAATTTAAAATCAAAGAAGTTGAATACATTAGAATTAACCACAAGGGTGGGGATGATTTTCCAAAAACCATCACCATTCCCAATGAGTATTTATGATAATGTTGCTTATGGTCCACGATCACATGGTATTCATGATAAAAAAACATTAGACCCAATTGTGCATGGCGCTTTAAAAGAAGCAGCGTTATGAGACGAAGTAAAAGATAATCTCTTTGAATTAGGAACTTCATTATCAGGCGGACAACAACAACGATTATGTATCGCTCGAGCAATTGCTTTAAAACCAGAAGTGTTATTAATGGATGAACCAACAAGTGGTCTTGATCCAATTGCTACGAGCAAAATCGAAGTTTTAATTAATAATTTAAAAGAACACTTTACGATTATTATTGTCACCCATTCTATGGCCCAAGCGCAAAGAATAAGCGATGAAACAGCCTTCTTTTACCAAGGGCGATTAGTCGAAATGGATACAACTAAAAATATTTTTACTCGTCCAAAAGAAAAACGAACAAGAAATTACATTTCTGGTAAAATTGGATAATTTTACAACACGTTGTTTTTGTAATAATCGCTACTAACTTTTTCTCAAATTAATGGATGTTTGTGTGATTTTCACACACATTTTATTCATAAATCGTTAGCAAATGGAATTGCTAAAAAGATAATAAAATAACCAACCACACAGCACAATGAAACAACTGGATTTGTCACCCCATCATGTTTAGCAAACATCCCCCAACTAGCCCCGTGATCAAAAAATGGTTTAATTGTTTGTGCATACAAAAGATTGTATCCTAACGAAAAGAAACAACCAATAATCGCAATAATTGCTACAGGTACAAACCATTTTTGTTTATTCACTTCAACCCGATTTGTGAAATGGTTAATTAAGGTAAATAAAATAACCAAGCCATAAATCCCAAAATAGAATAATGTTAATAAACTCGATAGCAAATCATATATAGCATCAGTATTTGCTAGCAAGGAAGGAATAGCCATGATCGCAGCAATAATTGTACAAAGAATTAAGGAGTAAACAAATCCTGGTTGTAAGATTTTCTTACCGTTGCACATTTTTTTCATTGCAATTGAACCAAATATTGTTTCTTGTTCAATTGAAGTATTAAAAATGCGAATGGTTGTTAATGCAAAAGCATTAATCGACCCTAATAAACACATTAAAATAATCACTCCAACAACTTTACGTAAAATCATGTAATTTATGTGGTACTTATCAGAAATGATGTCAAAAAACTTATAAACATCGGGCGCACCAAGAATTAATTGCCCAATACAAACAGACAAATAAGCAACAACAATTATTGGCATGCCAATAATGATTGCCTTAGGAATGGTTTTTTCTGGTTCCTTCATACTTTTTGCAGCATTACCAATTGCTAAAAAAGAATCGAATGAAAACAAAATTGATGGTAGTGATGCTAGAATACCAACAGTGCTTGGTGTTGTTAACGATAACGGTCCAGGAGAATCATTAAAATAATTACCTTGCCAATTTGATAATGCACCAATAACAATACCTATTATGCCGATTGACAATAAAGGTATTGATTCAGCCATTGTTGCTAATCAAGAGATTCCTTTTGCTGCGACCGTAGACAAATTATTAACAATTAAGAAAAATAATATTACACCAAATGCAACTAGCAAAATAGATCACATTGGAAATTGATTAATGTCACTATTAGAAGTGTTGTTTGCTATTAAAAAAATACTTTCACTAGTAAAAAAGGATGTATTTACTGTTTTAAATAAAAAATAAAATAGTGGTAGCGAGATTAAAATAAAACGGCCAATTTTATGACCACAAATCTTCGCCGCTCAACCCGCTAAACCAACCCCACTATGTTTCTTATCAACACTTATAGTTTCAACAAACGCTAATGCTGTTGTTAGTGCGATAATTCCCGCAATAATTCATGAAATCAACACCCCCCAACCATTATTTTTATTCATTGTCAGAATGGTTTTATTTTTAAAAAATATTCCTATCCCAACAACGGCTGAAATAAGAATAGTTAACGACGTAAATAACCCAATATATTGTTGTTTATGATTTTTACTATTTACTTTTTTAAGCACTCCACATTATTATATATGGTAATGCTTGCTATTTTATAGTGGAAACATTACAGCGCTTCTTGCGGGAAACGGTGATAGTCGTAAATAACCACGTGACCTTGTTGATGAATAATAACTGCTTGTATTGTTACTACGGCTAGTCGTATTATTGTCTTGATTTGCTTGATGAGCAATATTTGCCAATGTGCTTACGACCATCGTCGCACCAATAATGAGCGTTCATAACATCATTGGGCCAATGCCTCCAACAACTGTTTTCTTTTCACATAATAATATTCTTTTCATTTTACCTCCATACCTATATTTACAAGAATTTAACCTATTTTTCTCAAAAAATTTGCATTTTCCGAGAGTAAATTGATTATTTTACTAACAAATTTTTTTATGTATTTTGAGCCAAAAATGAAATTTAGTCAGTAATTTAATTAGATATTAACAAATCAATATCGGGAAACAATTTTTTCTATAAATACTTCTTACCTTGTTTAATTTATCACGGTATTTTATTAACAATTTCTTCCAGTCAATGTTTATCAATAGAAACACTACATCCCGCAACAATTAACTTTTTCTCAAGATTTTTTTAGTTTTAGCTTTCCACGCGCATATAAAACAAACATCATAATAAAACACAAAAAAGTTTTCATTTTTTACACATTTAATTGCAAATATTTTGTTAGGAAAATAGTCATTTTTCAAAATAATTTGAGAAAAATAGTTAAAAATCTTGTAATACTATATATGAAAACAATAACAAAATGAAGGAGTCAGGCCAATGGCTAGGTATAAGATTGTTAAGTGCCCAAATAACGAACAATTAGTAGGCACTGAATTTGAATCTGTTATAATTAAAAGTATGACAGTTCTTAATTTAGTGAAGAAAATTGCTTCTGATGTTGCTGACATTAAAACAAGATTAGAAAAAGTTGAAAACCGATTAGATAATGTTGAAGGTGTTCTAGCAAGAAACAATCTTCGTTAATTTATTAACAAAAATATTGCAAAACCAAAAGAAATCTAGATGTTTTTAAAAATAATTTGAGAAAAACTACCAAAAAACTTGTAATACTATGTATGAGAACTATAGGAAAATGAAGGAGTCAGATAAATGGCTAGGTATAAGATTGTTAAGTGTCCAAATAACGAACAATTAGTAGGCACTGAATTTGAATCTGTTATAATTAAAAGCATGACAGTTCTTAATTTAGTGAAGAAAATTGCTTCTGATGTTGCTGACATTAAAACAAGATTAGAAAGAGTCGAATCTCGACTAGATAATCTTGTAAAAAAGAATAATCTAGTTGAATAACTTGAAAACTAAGTAGATAAATAGCTTGTTGGATTTCTACTTACACTAGTAGGTTAATTTAATCTCAATAAATATGCAATAGTGTTTTAAGAAATAGCGTAAAAGAGGTGTTTTTTTGTGCAACTATTTAAAAAGATTATTTATTCATTTACTCTCGGAAAATTAAAAAATTTTAAAAAAAATTGAGGAAAAAATTTTTTTTTCTTGTAAATATAGGTATGGAGAAAGAAGAAGTATGTATTCGTATATGATCGCGAAAGTAAATAGTATCAATAAGAAATCAATTATTATTGAAAACAACTATATTGGGTATATGGTTAATGTAGCCAACCCGGAAAATTTTGAACAAGGTAAAGTTAAGAAGGTGTATATTTATAAACATTTAGCAAACGGTGCAAAAAATAATCTCATCGAAGATTTATACGGATTTGAAACCGCCGAAAAGAAAATGGTTTTTTTGCATTTAATATGCATCTCAGGTATTGGTCCAAAAACCGCAATGGCGATGTGTAGCAACGATATTGGTTTGCTAAAACAAACAATTGTTAGTAGAGATGTTGATTCGTTAGCAACGTTAAATGGCTTCTCGCTAAAATACGCGAGACTAGTGATTGATAACCTTGCTGACTTATATAAAGAGCAAGTGCTATCACAAAATGCTTTGCCATTAGAAGGTTTAATGACCGCGCTAAAGTCGTTAGGATATAGTAGCAAAGATATTGATATGGCTATTAAACAAATTGACCCGACAACAAAAAATGCTGAATTATCAGATTTAATTAGTAACTCAATCAAAATCATTGCGACAACCAAAAATAACAATGAACAATCTACGTCCCGTTAATTTAAATGAATTTAAAGGCAAACCAGAAATTAAACAGAATTTACGAGTTTTCCTTGACGCGTCGCTTAAAACCAAGCGGCCATTAGACCATGTTTTATTATATGGTTTGCCAGGAACTGGTAAAACATCGCTTGCGACAATAATCGCTAACGAGCTGAAACGGAGAATTAGAATCGTTCAAGGTAATAGTATTCAAGCAAAAATTGATATTATCAACCTCGCGATGACATTAAATGACAATGATATTTTATTTATTGATGAAATTCATGCCGTCAACCCGCAAGTAGTAGAGTTGTTGTATAGCATTATGGAGGATTTTGTTATTGACATAACAATCGGTAAAGACTATAACGCGAAAGTTACAAGAATATCGTTGCCTCATTTTACTTTGATTGGGGCAACGACTATTCATGGCAAGATAATTCAACCGTTAGAAGAAAGATTTGGAATTATTTTTAACATTAAGTCCTATAACAAACAAGAAATTGTTGAAATTATTCAAGCATCTTGCAATAAACTCAATTTAGATTTATCTGATCACGACATCAAATTAATCGCCAATAATTCAAAAGGTATTCCACGAATAGCAAATCGTATTTTACGTCGCGTACATGATTTTAAAAGTTATGATAACAAATTAACGGTTAAAAAGATCCTAAAACAAATTGGCATCATTCACGATGGTTTATCACAAGATGATATTAATTATCTAGGTATTTTGTTTCGTTCTGATAAGCCATTAGGAATAAAATCAATATCACAAATTATTAATATTGACCCTTATACCATTGAAACAAAAATTGAACCGTATTTATTAACTTGTGAATATATTGTGAAAACTGCTACTGGAAGGTTAATTAGTGCATTAGGGAAAAAGTTTATAAGGAATATAAACACTAATTAGTTCTTCACAATTCACTTTTTGGATTGTTACGAAATTTGATAATTTGTTGTGCTTGTTTGATTGTAACATATTTCTTATCAACAGCACAAGATAACATTTGTTCTAAAGTACATAATGAGAAGTATTTAATTTTGTTTTGCTTAAAGTTTTGTACACATTCCTTTAATTCATAATTAAAAATACTAACTGCTCCTAAAACATGCACCTTATTTTGTTTTAAAATTTTAATTACTTCGATGCACGAATTTCCCGTTGATAATAAATCTTCAATGACAACAACTTTCCTGTTAGCAATTTCTCCTTCAATAGCCTTCGCTCGTCCATGATCTTTGGCTTTCGCACGAACATAAGCCATTGGGAGGTTTAGTTTTGCTGAAACATAAGCAGCATGGGGAATGCCAGCAGTTGCCGTACCAACGACAGCAGTAACGTTAGGAAATTTTTGCTTTATTAATTGTGCTAGAGCCGATTCGATAATTTCTCGCGTCTTAGGATAAGAAATAATAATTCGATTATCCGTGTATATTGGTGATTTAATTCCGCTAGCTCAAGTAAATGGGTTATTAACATTAAAAAATACTGCTTTTATTTTCAATAATTCGTTAGCGACTTTATTCATTTAAAAACTCCTTTTTTATTTTAAGATATGTTACTAACGGATTTTTAGCTTTGGTAATTTCTCGACCAACAACAATATAATCAACTTTTTGTTTATAAGCTTCAGCTGGTGTATAAACTCTTTTTTGGTCTTGGCAATTAGTTTTTTTTAATCTTATGCCAGGACAAATAGTAATTAAATCATTAGAAATGTGCTGCTTAATATATGCTGACTCACCAGCAGCACAAACGACTCCATCAATCCCGCTATTTAACGCATTAACAGCATAATGATAAATAACGTCATTAATTTTTCGTTCGATTAATAAATCATTTGTTAACATTTGTTGGTCGGTTGATGTTAATTGGGTAATCGCGACTAATTTTGTGTGACTATTACACACTTTTTTAGCTTCACGCATCATGTTGTTTCCACCAGCAGCGTGAAGAGAAATAAAGTCAACACGATAATCATTTAGACTTTTAATGGCACCAATTACTGTATTAGGAATATCGTGTAGTTTCAAATCTAAAAAAACTTTATAACCATCATTAATTAATTTAATAATTAAATATTTACCACTAGCATAGAAAAGCTCATAACCTATTTTTAAAAATGGTTTATTGTTTGGAAATTTTTTTAGAAAACTTCAAAAATCTTTTTCGTTATTAAAGTCGCAGGCGATGATTACGTCTCTTGCCATGTTTATATATTTTATTATAAATTACATAAATCATTTGGCAATATTTACGATAACGTATAAATATTTATAATTAGAAATATGAATAAACTAATTCTTGTGATTAATGCTGGTAGTAGCTCGATCAAATTTAAACTTTTTGATGCGCAAAAATTAAATGTTATTGCCTCTGGTTTATGCGAGCGAATTTTTATCGATGGCGTTTTCAGTTTGAAATATGGCGATAAGAAAATCGAAACCAAATACCCAATGCCATCGCACAAAGAAGCAATTCAATGCATTTTAGATAATTTACAACAATTAAAAATTGTTAAAAATCTAAAAGACATTGTTGGTGTTGGTCATCGAGTGGTACTTGCTGGTGAAAAAGTGACAAAAGCAATTATCATGAATAAAGCTAATATTGCCTTAGCTGCCCAATATAATGCCCTAGCCCCATTGCACAATCCTCCAGAGTTAGAAGTTATTAAAATAATGTCTAAATTAATTCCTAATGCCATTCAAGTTGGTTCATTTGATAATATGTTTCATACAACGATGCCACCAGAAAATTATCTATATCCAATAAACCAAACCATTGCAAGTAAATATAAGATTCGTCGTTATGGCGCACATGGTAACTCCTATCGTTACATTAATCAGAAAATGCAAAAAGTTCTTAATAACAAGAAACCAAATTTAATTGTTTGTCATTTAGGAAATGGGGCATCAATGTGTGCGATTAAAGAAGGTAAATCTTTTGCAACAACGATGGGACTAACACCGCTAGAAGGGTTGATTATGGGAACGCGTTGTGGCGACGTTGACCCATCAATCGCTACTTATTTAGCTCGTTGTGGTTTCAAAACACAACAAATAGATGATCTATTTAATAAACAATCAGGAATGGAAGCCATTACCGGTTCGCGTGATATGCGTGATGTTGAGAAATTTTGTAACGCTAAACAAACAAAAGCCTTGATTGCTATGAAAATGTATACTAATGCAATTAGCAAGTATATTTTACACTATGCTAATTTATTAGAGAATAAAGTAGATGGGATTGTCTTCACTGCCGGTGTTGGTGAAAATAGTGTATTCACTGTAAACACTATTATTAACAACATCAAACTAATTAATTTATCTTGCGATATCAAAAAACTACAAACACCATATAATGATTACAAATTAATTTCTACGCCTAAAAGCCAATTTAAAATTTATTGCGTAAGAACAGATGAAGAATTAATGATTGTTAATGACGTACTTTCCTTTCTAAAATAATGAGTCCAACAAACCTAGCAGCCAAAATAACGGTTAGCGATATTAAGCTTGCCGTAACAATTTTAGGTGTTATTTTAGCTGTTAGCTTTATTGTTTATACAATTATCTTCATCCTCCACTCATATTTATATAAAAGGGAAATTAATCTCAAGATTAAGTTTAACCAACTATCACAATATAATTTTATTAATCAAACCAAGTATTTAATAAAATTATCTGTCAATAATCAAGCAATTAAAAAAATTATTGACCATATCGAAACTTTTAATATCGGAGTGCAAAATATTACTAAAAATTTAGCCGAAAATTTAGAGACATTAACAATCATTAATAAACATTATCTCATTGTTCGATCAACTAAATTGTGCAAAAAAATCGACCAACAAATAGAAATGCTAGAAACCAATATCAAAGCCGTACAAGAAATCATTTTTACCGCTTGTAGTTACACTAAAAGTGCAGAGAAAATGATTAGTTCTTTTCGGGAAATTACTCAGTCACTCTCACAATTTTATAATGATAAAATACCAAACCAATATCATAATGAACAAATCAAAAATATTTTTATCAACATTCGTGACCAACTAACTGAAGCCAATTATGTTTTAATGCGATTTGACAACAAGAATTTGATTAATATCATTGACACGATTGGCAATGATATTGTGTCGCTTCATGCCGTATTATTTAACCTTTTTTCACTTGCTAAGTCAGTTCAATACATTTCCGAATTAGAAAAAACGGCAAATGCGATTAAGAAAAAAGTTGTCAATCTAAACACTAATGAGAAAAATGAATATGAAAAAAGAATTATTGAGGGGAGAATTCAATTAGGGCACATCCTTAATAACATTAGCCGTTTAGATTTTGGCAATAGCCGGATTAGTGTTTTCTTAGCAATCACTGCTTTTAATAAAGCAATAAATGTTATTGAATTGAACGAAAAGACGATTGTTTTATTTGAACAACACTTCCAAGTGTTAAAATCGCAAGTTGCGATATTGCAAAAAGAATATGATGATATTATTGCACTAATTAAGTCAATAAAAGAATGCATGCACACAACTATCGATCAAAATGAAACATATGTTGATAATTTCCGCGGTTACTTAAATGCAATTTTCAGTAACTACAATAAATTAGAAAAGAAAGTCCAAAATAAAAATTCGCCGACAATTGATGTTGTGTCAACGATGCATGCATTAATTAACAACATTATTGACTGGAAGAAGATGGAAATTAAATTTTGTGAACATATCAAAGATAAATATGCAAAGAAAATTAACCTAATAAATGAAATTTATAATGTTGAATTTCAATTAACGCAACTTTATTCTTTACAAGAAAAGGTGTCTTTTGATACACCGATGGTAAATCAAATTGTGGAATTGATTAAACAAACACAAGAGCTAACGCAAACACTCTTTGACAATTACTTATATTCGTATGCTGAAGTTGAACAACAATTATTTAATATCAAGATTAAAATCGGTGATATTTTAGCAAATGTTCGTCATAATGACACGTTAAGTGTCTATAACCAACGACTTATTCAATATGCGAGCAAATTTTATCACGAAGCTGAACAAAATAAACAAACTATTGATCACGCAACTTCTCTATACAAACAAAAGAAATATCAAGAGTCACTAAATTGCTTGATTGGTTTCTTACAACAAATTAAAAAGATATCTAAAGAGCACAATATTAATATTTTTAATTAAGAATATTTTAGCAACAACTAGAATATTTGTCGCATAATCGTTTGCACAAAATTGCATGCATCAACTTTTTCATATAAAACTTTATATGTGGCCATAAACACCGGGCAAGACATTTTATTTTGTTTAATTATTTCATATATGAGTTTAGCTGTGTGATAACCTTCAACGGTAGATTTAGTTTCCGCTAACGCTTTAGCTATTCCATCTTTCGCTATTTTTGTGCCAAGCGTAAAATTCCGTGATTTTGGGTCGGTACATGTTAAATAAATATCGCCAATTCCACAGAAATTAGCAATCGTTTCTGCTTGACCACCAAAAAATTTAATAATTTTACAAATCTCACTAGCTGCTTGTGCTAACATTGCTGCTCTCGTATTTATCGACGTGTGTTGGGCATAAGCAATTCCTAGTGCAATGGCCATCACATTTTTTAATGCCGCAGATAATTCACCACCTATTTCATCCCCACAAGGAATGATGCGGAAATAACTATTGTTAAAGATTGCTCCAACAATTCTAGCGCAAGAAACATTGTTGCTTAGTCCGTTAACAATAGTTATCTTTTTTGCCATAACTTCTTTAGCGAAAGAAGGGCCAATTATTGTTACTAAGCCTTTGGCTTTTTTATTAATTATTTTTTTAATGTTTTTTGATAAGACATCGTTTGTTTGTGGATGTAAACCCTTAGCAACATTAATAAAATAAGGTTGATAATCTAATAAATTAACTACCTTTTCAATTACCTCACAAACAAACCGCGACGGTACAGCAACAACGAAAAATGTTGGTTGAGCATTAACGATTTGTTTTAAATCCGTTGTTGCTAGCGCGGGCAAATCCGCTAATTTAGCCTTATTAAAATATTTAGTGTTATAACCTTTTTTTAAATCATTAATTTCATTATGATCAATTCCCCAAATATATACTTCATGATTATTAGTAAGTAATATATTGGCTAATGCTGTTGCTCATGCCCCAGATCCCAAAACAGCAATTTTAGCCATTATTTAACTCCTCTAATCCGTGCATTCTTATCTTTATAGTATACAGTTATTGGTACAATTGTTAAATTAAATGCTTCGCGAATACAATTTTCTATATAACGCATATAAGAAAGGTGAACATATTTAGGATCATTACCAAAAATAATAAATGTTGGTACTTGGCCTTGGGCTTGTGTAGCATAAGAGAAATTTGCCCGTCCACCTTTGTATAAAGGAGGAGGGTTAACAATTTGTGCCCGCATTATTACTTCGTTTAAGGCTGATGTATTAACTTTTATGTTTAGTTGTTCATTAATCTTTTCTAGTGTTTCAAAAATAGTGTGGGTGCGTTTATTTTCTAAAGCACTAATAAATATTATTGGTGCTCAGGACAAGAATTTGAAATTAGCCCGAATATTATTAGTTTGTTCGATCATCGTCTTATTATTTTTTTTAACTAAATCTCATTTGTTAACACAAATAATTGTTGGGATGTTTGCTTCATATGCTAAACCTGCGACAACCTTATCTTGCTCATTAATTGGTTCAGATCCATCAAGAATAAATAAAATGGCCTGTGAACGACTAATAGCATCATAACTGCGTAAAACTGAATATTGTTCAACGCCTTGTTCAATTTTACCTTTACGACGAATACCAGCTGTATCAATAATCGTGTATTTTTTCTTGTTGTATGTAAAATGAACATCAATTGCATCACGGGTAGTGTGCGCTTCTGGTGATACTAAGACTCGTTCTTTGCTCACCAACAGGTTAATTAATGATGATTTACCAACATTAGGACGACCAATTACACAGAAAGGGAATGAATCATCGCTTATTAAATCACTAGTAGTAATTTGCTTTGTTATCTTGTCTAACAAATCACCAATACCAATGCCGTGCTCACTAGCAATAAACATTGGCTTACCAAAGCCCAACGAATAATATTGTTCTTCCGCACAACGATGGTTAATACCATCGCATTTATTAGCTACTAAAACTATATTTTTTCCTTTATATTTTTTTAATAATTTCGCTACATAAAAATCATCAACATTAATTCCATCTTTATCAGAAACTAAGAAAACAATCGTGTTTGCTTCGTTTATTGCAAATTTTACTTGTGTTTCAACTGCTTGTTGAAAAGTAAATTTTTTATTGGCCAAACCACCAGTATCAATAACTTCAAAATCCCGATTTAACCATTTTGCTCTAGCATAAATACGGTCACGGGTAATTCCTGGTTCATTTAATACAATCGCTTGCTTTTTACCAACAATGCGGTTAAATAGCGTTGATTTACCAACGTTTGGTTTACCAACGATAGCTATTTTGAACATGGTTATTGCTCCTTGATTTTTTTATTAAAGGCTTCAATCACTCTTTGGACATTTTGTTCAAATGAATAATTATCAGTGTTAATCTCAACCGCATCAGGAGCTTTCATTAAAGGTGCGATTTTCCGATTCATATCTTGATAATCACGTTTTTTCAAATCTTCCTTAATTCATTCGATATCTTGTGTTTTATTATTTTGTAACCAACGCCTTTTCGCACGCACGTCAATCGAAGCTGTAAGGTATATTTTTAAAGTAGCGTGTGGCAAAACAACAGTTGTTGTATCACGTCCTTCCATGATACAATTCTGTCCAGCAGCAATTGCTTGTTGATCTTTAACACATTTTTCTCTTACAAGCCCGATTGTGCCAATTGTACTTGCTAACATCGCAATGTTTGGATTTGCACATTGTTCAGTAACATCTTTATCATTTAACAACAATCCGTCGCCATCTAAATTAACTTTATTTTGTTCCATTATTTGTTTAACAAGTGATAAGTTTGTTAAATCAACTCCTTGTAAAGCAATTGCATAACAACGATACATTCCACCAGTGTTAATGAAAAGAAAGTTTAATTTCTTAGCAACCGCTTTTGCAATTGTACTTTTACCTGCCCCGCCCGGTCCATCAATTGCAATTTGATAAATATTTTGCTTCATAATTACCTACTCATAGCCATATCGACAACGATGGCAATAACAATTAAAATTAAAGAAGCGATTGCTAAAATTGAGGGAAGAATAATAACTAGCATCTTTGCTTTACTTTTCAAATTGGTAACGACCGGTTTTATTGCATCAATTTTTTGCAATAAATGAGCATTAGTTACTTGTATTTCTAAAGAATTAATGCTAGCCAAGCAAGCTTCGCTATTATTAGCAAAATTAATATGGGTGGGATCATTAAGTTTTTGCTTAGCAATTGTAAGGGTTGTGTATTCAGCAAAGGTATTTAATCATTCTTCAGAAAATTGCATGTTTTCACCAATGACATTGTTTTTTTGATCAATTTGGCTAATGCTAACAATGTCATTACGAAACTTCTCTAAGCGACTATCATCAATTAAATCAGCATAAGCATTTAACGTACTAACTCTTTCAGCACATTTAGTATCATCAATAGAGATAACACTATCAATAGAAACATTAATAGCAATGTCGCGTAAAATTGCCTCATCGATTTGGTCAATTTTTTCTTTATAAGCATTTGTTAAACCTTGCTCTTTATGTAAAATTGAGTTAATAGCATTAGCATTTTTAATTTGCGAACGATAATATTTCCATTTCTCCATTCGCGTTTGCATAAAGTAATTATAAACTTTTATAAAATATCTAATATTATTCTTAGTTTATTTTATACTAATATAAAATGCTAATTAATCTTAATGACATTTTCGAAACGCAGAAAATACTTGATGCAACAATTCATAAAAAGCATCAAGTATCATATAAAAAAGTTTTTGCCGAATTAAAATTAGCTTTATTAGTTGAATTGGGTGAACTTGCTAATGAAGTTCGCTCGTTTAAATTTTGATCGATTAAACTAGCATCAGAGAAGAAAATAATACTTGAAGAATATGTAGATGGCATACATTTTATTACATCAATTTGTATTTATCTAAAGGTTGGCTCAAGTTTACAAATAAAATTACCACGAGCAGCAACTTACACTAAAAAGCAAATCACTAACACTATTAATAAATTATTTTCTTTAGCTTGTAATTTAACAACCAAACAAAAAGTAAAAAAATACTATGAACAATATTTAAGTTTAGCATTCATGCTAGGTTTTAATTTTGAAGACATTAAACATGCATATTTTCGTAAAAATCAAATAAACTTTCAGCGTCAAAAGGAATCTTATTAATGAAGAAGTTTCAGTATATTTATCATTTGCACGAGAAAATATGTGGCCACGCTAAAAATACAATTGATTTTATTGTTGAACAAGCATTAAAAGAAGGGTTCAAAGAGATTTACTTCACCGAACACTGCCCATTGTTAAATAATCAATGTATTTATCGACCAACGATAAATGAAATAGCTGAATTACACAAAAAAATTAAAATGTACAACATTGAGTTGGCTGGTAAATTAAAAATATATTTCGGGTATGAAGCTGAATTCAATAAACAACATGCGGATATTTTTCTCCAATTAATTAATGACCCATTTTGCGAATTTGTTATTTTTGGCAATCATTATCTAGGTGATATGTGAAACAAAAAATGCAAATGGGTTGGCTCAGAATGCTTTTTTCCCATTGATTTACAAGATTATTTAGAGAATCTAATAGCAGCATTAGAAGCCAATGTTTTTTCATTAATTGCCCACCCCGATTTATGATTAACTTCATATCGAAAATGAGATGAGCATGCAAAAGAACTAACAAAAAAAATTATTAGTTATGCAAAAAAATACAACGTACCGCTTGGCTTTAATGCTAATGGCTATGCGCATAAGCTAACTAAAGGCGATGAATTCCACTATCCATGTAAGTACTTTTGAGAAGAAGTTGCTAAATCAGACGCAAAGGTACTTATTGAATGTGATTCGCATAGTCCATGAACCTTTAATAACCAAACAATGCAACAAGCTTATGAATACGCAGTTTCTTTGGGGTTAAAAAATAATCTTGTTGAAAAGATAGATATTAAATGATTAAAAAAAACATCTAACCAATAAAATTAATTTTCTCACCACCCAACACGATGGTAACTTTGTCTTGGTTAGTAATTATATTACCGTCATACTCATAAGTATTGTTAGGTAAATCGATTACAACTTTTTTACATTTGCGAGAAATAACGGCTGGGATTGTATAAATTTTACCACTTAATACTTTCATTAAGTAAGGAATCGTGTGACTGCGTTTAAACTTTCTTACAGTTGTAAAATCAAGATAATCATCATCGATTTTAGCTAATGGACTAACTTTTAGTCCACCACCAATCATTTGACCATTGGATACAGTTGTCAGTAATGAATCAAATTCCTGGATTGGTCCATCATCAATTTGTACACGGAAATGATGGGATTTTCAAAAAAGTGAACAAGATATTGTTGCTAATTTATAACTTAATTTACGTGGTAATCATGTATGACGATAATGACGTTTGAGAATATCGGTGTCTAAACCAAAACCAAACACATTAATGCAACGATGTTCATTGATAGAAAAATAGTTAATTTGTCTTGGTTTGTTTGATAAAATTCATTTTAACGCATCGATCGGTGATAATTTAGCCAATGCAGTAGCCCGAACAAAATCATTACCACTCCCTATTGGTAATACGGAAATGGTTGTGTTTTCAAAATCATCAATACCATTAATTACTTCTGATAATGTTCCATCACCACCACAAACAATAATTGTTTGTTTTATGCCTTTACTTGTTAGACCGTGAGTTATTGATGTTGCATGACCAACTTCTTTAGTAATATGCACTGTATATGCAAAAGATAATGTTTGCATAAATGCATCAATTTTGTTTCACTCTTTTTCAGCTTTATTATGGTTGCTTGTTAAATTAACAATAAAATGTAGTGCCACATAATAATTATAATCGTTAATTTTTTAATAGATTAAACAATTATTTTCTTAAGGTTCTAGAGAAAAATTTTGACCAAATAGATATATTAGTAATTTGGGAAAGAACAACCGGGGTATTCTGTTGGAAGTGGGTAGAATGGCGTTCAAGTATCACTACCAAACTCGCCATTACCACAATTACCACGTAATGTGAAATTAGATGCATAAGATGATCATGAAGTTATATGATAATGTTGAGATACTCAACAATTGTTTGTGTTGTCCATAGAGCTACTTTCATAGTCAAAACTTTTATCTTTAAAATTTTTAACATCAAATAATGTTTCCGCGGCAATAACGCTATTATCATCGCTATTAGTTTCGTTAAATTGTATATCTATTTTAGCCGACTTATTAGAAGTCTTTAATGTAATTTTTACATCTGTTATTCCTTGATCTTTAGCGCTTTCACCAAAAAAACTATCCTTTGCTAAAGTTAACCCAGAATTAATCATATTTTGTAATCCAAAATTTTTTCTATCTCATAACCACCCAAGCATTTCTTTGTCATCACTGGTTTTTGTCGCCCAGGGTTTTACATCTTCATGAATTTTCTGATGCTTCGATATATATTTATCTATATCCTCAACACTTGTAAACTTTGATGTTTTCGAACAACTAGATAATAAAAGCCCACACGTTGAACCCGCAACAAGCGCAACCGAGCACGGCGCTAGTAATTTTAGCAATATTTTTGTTTTTTTATTGTTTTGAGAAGTTAACCCCCCCCCTACTTATTTTTGATAATCCCATATTTTCTTTTTCTCTCTCCAATAATATTATACTAATTTTATCATCCAAAATATACTATTTCTGCATTTCTTCGATATTTGCTTTAATAAAATCTAGTAATCCTTGTATTTGTTGATAATTCATTCTTGTTGGTCCAACAATTGATAATTGCTTATTACCTGAATTTGTTTTAATATTTGTTGAGGCAATAGCTAAATTTCTATTCACCCCTAATTGGTCACCAAAAGTTATTAATGTCTTACCTGTTTTTTCTTGAATATAGGCAATGTGTTTTCACACAGTAGTATCTTCAAGAATATTAAGAATTTGCTTTAAATTTTCAATATTTCTAAACTCTGGTTGAGCAATAAGGAATTTGGT
>JAIRPI010000010.1 GCA_031257095.1 Mycoplasmataceae bacterium
ATTGCGAAATAATTTATCGATTCAGCCATATTAATTTATATTAATATTTATATAATTGCTTAATGCGGGCATAGTTCAATGGCAGAACTATAGCCTTCCAAGCTATTAATGTGGGTTCGATTCCCATTGCCCGCTCCAAATAGTGTTAAATTTAACTAAAAATACATTGCGATCATTTAAAAAGAATGCGGCAGCAATCGTTGGTTTAACATTTTTAACTTTTGTGTCTTGTGCGTCTTTTACGGTGTTAAATGCTACAAGTCATAACATTTCATCTACTTATAATAGTTTAAAACACGATAGTAACCTGCATGACTTTATTGTTAATGAACAATATAATACAGGTGATTTCTCATATAAATTACAAAGTTCATATGAAGGAAAAAGCAGTGATAATGAGTCAATCCCATGACCAACGCAAACTGGAAGTGGATCATCATATACAAGAACTTATGGATATGAATTAGATGTCCAATCACTTGAACCAAGTAGTGTCATTTATATATTTTGGAGTGAAAACAAAGACAATCCTGCTTATGATGATTTGCTAAAACCAGACATTGTTATTCGTAACAGTCCAACACAATTCACATATGAGACTGGCGACCACATAAGTAATATGGATTATAGCGATTGCTATGCCGAGTTCTCAATTGATATAAACGAGATTAACAATAAGTTGCACGACATTAGTGGAGAACTATCTCAAGCCGCCACAACCACGAACACGCCAATTTTTACATATTTAAAAAATAACGGCGCAGAGGCTAGAGAATTTAAATCATTTAATATCAACAATTCTCCAGATAATGTTTACTATAAAATTATTGACACCAATACCGATAACACAATTGATAAATTGCACATCTTTAATGGTCGCAATAATTTCACTAGTGGGAACAAAACACTTGATGTGTCTGATTTTAATCCACTCCCTAAAGAAAAATTAAAATATATTACTAGTCAAGATAAAGACAATGAGAAATATCTTACTACAAACTCAATAATTAATTATGGTGTGTATTGATTAAATAGTTCCGATTACAAAAACCGTTTTTTGACTTCATTATCCACAAATCAACTAGATGCACTTGGTGCATTTTGAGCAATCTTAGCTAACGGAACAACAAATGATAGTGATTTTAATGGCGTTATTAATAACATTAATAATTATGATTGACAAAATTTAAGTAACGAAAACAAGACGGACATTACTTATGCACTTAAAGGCTACACAAAAGGGTTTGATAAATTAATATCGGGTTATAAATGAACAATCACCACCAATAGATCAGCTATTCCTATTAGTTGATATATCCAAGATTGGACGGCATCATTTTCTGTTGTTAACCCGCAATATCTTAATGCTAATAAATTAGCACCTATTAGCGTTAGCGATTTAGGGGCTAATAATTGAGATGATTTTAAAAATTTGATGAATAGTAGCAAGCAAGATAAACGTGAACAATTGATTAACCAATATGTAAGCAAAAATCATCAATCAGCGATTAACATCGCTACCGGTTTACCAACAATTATTATTGGTTCTGGGATTAGTATTGATTTTGTTTATCCGATTGTTGACTTTGCTCATTTATCACCAAATTTTTCACGGGAATGTTTAGTTTTTGGAAATGATCAATTATATAGTCGTGTTATTGATGGCTATCGTTCTAACACAATTGAATCATTTGTTGTTGCAAAGTTTCCTAAAGGCGTAGATCATAAGCAATTTCTTGATAAGGTTAATCAAGAAGCAAGCACTGTATGCAACTTTCCTGCAGGAATAAAATGTGCTTATTTAGCTACCGATACAACTGATACGTTAAATCCCTCAGCGTTACGAATCCAATATATTCCTAAATTAATTGATGGGATAAAAGCCATTACATGGCTCTTTACTATTTTTATATTATTGATTAGTTTATTTATATGTGCTATTATTGTTTTTAGTTATATTGGTTCTTTGCGACACCAAATAGGTATCATGCGAGCCAATGGTGTAAGAAAAAGAAACATTATTGGATCGTTATTACCATTTGCAATTATTCCTGGCATTGTCGCTTCGATTGGCGGGTATTTTTTAGGATGAGCCTTGCAAAAACCAGCGTTGGGCTTATTTAGTAATTATTGAACACTACCAACACAATTCTCATTAATAAATTTATGAGTATTGTTAGGAATGCTATTTATTTTTTCTATTGTTTATATAGCAATTATTTGCATTGCTGTTGCTAGTGTTTTACGAACCGATGCTCACAAATTGATTCGGGTTGGAGCGGAGTATAAGGTTAATATTGTTGCCCAAAAAATAAAACAACCATTGAAGAAAACCTCAATCCTCTCACGATTTAGAGTGTCGCTAGCTTTTAATTCGCTTAGTAAGTTGGTTGTTTTGTCATTAATGACATTAGTTAGTTGTTGTTCATTAATGGTTGGGTTTGGACTAATTAATAAATTTGACACAGCAAAAAATAAAACTTTTGATAGTCGACAATATTCATTTGCGATAAATTTAAATACGCCAACAAATGCTGGCGGACAATATTATCCAATCGATGCAGCATCGGTTGGTTGTTCAGGTTTTATTAGTTCAGACAAGGATAATAAAAAAATATGAATCCCTAATAGCCATTATGCTGGTGATAATTTTTATAGCCTAGGTGATGATTCAATGAAAAAAATTACTGGGTCAACCGCTCAAGATGATGAATATTCATGAGATGAATATGGAATTGGTAAAAAATATTTTGAATTAGCATTTGGATTAACAGATTTAGCCTATACATTGACCGACGGCAATGTTGAAAAGGCATTTTTTGAATATAACGCCGGCAATAACTTTGATAGTTCTAGTTTAGCAGGTAAAGTTCATGGTAACATGATTTATCCAACCATTGGTGATTCAACTGGACAAAATAATGACATTAATTATTTAAAAAATATGTCATTATCTAAGTTGAGTTCCAATTTCACCGTTGGACTTGGTAAAAGTACATCAAACCCATGAACATATACCGGATCTTTAATCCCCGAGAATCAAAAAAATATCATTGATAATCGTTTTACACTTTTAACCAAAACCCTAGGACAAATTGAAGGTATTGACATTAGCAACAACATGTGGACAGATAATCCGCATTGTCCAAATAATATCAAGGAAGCACACAAAGATTTTGAAACCCGTAAATTATTTACTGATTTTTCTATACCTAATGCTTTTTTTCAACCAGAACGTGATAATAGCAAATATCCAAAAACTGAAGACAAAGATAAAGATGGTAAATATTTGAACCCACCGCACTATTCCTTCAATCAAAAAGCAGCAACGGCTATTCCTAGTTTATCAATTAAACCAAGATTTGCGGCTTTGTTAAACGCCTTCTATAGTGAATTTCCGCTTGGTGGTGAAGAATTTAATAAAGATAATATAAATTATGATACTGCTATTAACAATGATTGTATACTAGCATATAACCAAGTTCCATTAAAATTGAACGACCCAGTATTAGCAAATAATGATGAAACATATACACATATTGACGCCACACACAACAATGATAATATTAACATTATTGGGATAAAAGATGATACAAAATATGTAACCTTAAAAAAAGGTGACAGCAACTTATTAAGTGCAATTAATATCAATAATATTAGAAAAGGCTATTATCCAATAATTGTTAATCAATATGCAGCACACAAATATGGTTTAAGTGTTGGTAAAACCTTCACGGTTAATATTACCAATCAAACAAATAGGTATAACAAAATTATTGGTAATAATATTGACGTTGATGGTTGCCCAAACCCGCAACAA
The DNA here is from genome assembly GCA_031257095.1 of Mycoplasmataceae bacterium. Lineage (GTDB taxonomy): Bacteria > Bacillota_I > Bacilli_A > Mycoplasmatales > Mycoplasmoidaceae > Malacoplasma_A. The sequence continues at coordinate 3,821 of JAIRPI010000010.1, forward strand.
ACATTCAATGTCGTTGGCGTTTGTGACACCTATCAAAATTCTGATTTTTTCATTAATCAACAATTAGCCAATTGAATGTTAGGTTTACGAAGTAAATTGACCGATTTAAATCAAAAGGATTTTCCAAGCAACACCAGCTTTCATAATTATTACAACAATACTTATCTATTACCATCACAAGACTATATGACACCAGAAAAGCCATATGGTTCTTTTTTAGGCGAATATTATACAGGTTATAGTAAGAAAGATTATATTGTTGATTTAAATCATCAATCTAACCCCAGCGATGGAGTTATTAACCCGGTTGGTGCAAATTACGATGAAAACAACGGGCAAATAAACCCATATGGATTTAATGGTATTTTTACTAAAAATCCTAATGGAAGCAATATTATTAATAGCGTTATCCCATTATATTCACCATCAGGCATTTACCCTCCAAGTGACCGATTTGCTAGTTTCAAAACACAAAAAATATTAGGAATTGGCACTAATTTACAATATGCAAATTATGTAAGTGGGATTCGTGATAGTGCAATTACTAATGCTTTTAATGTGTGAAAAAATCAAACTGATTCCAACCAATCAGAATCTGCTTTTGCATCATATCTAGGTGATGCAAATGCAAATATCACCTCGCTATATAACAAACTAGCAACCACATATGGGGAATCGTGTGTAGTAGCTTTAGTAGCGGGAGCTAATGATAAAAATAGTAGTAACACAATCTTTAATCATTTAGCTGATACAACTAATAAGATACAAAACGTTGTAGCGATTGTGTTTTGTTTAATGTTTTTAATAATTGTCTTATTAATGTCGTATTTAGTTATAACTAGTTCAAAACGACTAGCTTCTATGTTAAAAGCATTAGGATATAATGATAAAGAGAACGCCCTATCATTTATGTCTCTTTATCTTCCAACACTAGTTATTGCATTCGGTTTCGCTATACCATTAAGTTATGGGTTGATGTATGGTATTCGTGAATTCTTCTTTCGTAGTGCCCAGTTATTAATATCTGCTTCTATGCCATGATTTAGTTTTGTTGGTGCAACATTAATAACTGGGGCAATGATGGGATTGTGCGTTTTATATGCATATCGCTCATTATCAAAAGTTAATGTTGCAGCAGCAATAAAGGAGTAATATGCCAACTAAAGAACAATATATTATTGAGTTAGAAACAAAGAAAAAGAGAATTAAGGCTAATCTAACTCAAGGATATGAAGATTTAAAAAAAATCAAACAGCGATTTTTTGGTAAAAGTCCAAAGAATAATAAGGAATATATTTTTATTAAAAAACAACATCATTTATTTAGTAAATTCTATGCTCGTGTAAATTATTATGAATGACAATATTTTTCGATCATTAGCGATCTTTTAAAAGCGCGCTTGTCATCTAACCAACATGTTTATGATTCTTTAAATCGTCACGAATTATTTCAATATATTTCATTTATTGAAAAATATTTTACGAAAAATATTGTTCCCATTAATTTTCATATCGTGCAAAGAATTAATCGGTTGGTTGCTAGAATGAATAGATTGTTAATTAAATCCATATACATTAAACACACAAAAAGCAATAAACCAAATATCACAGAAATTCAACAACGATTATCGGCTATTCGTTGCTCGAATTTGATTGCGAAAATTGATGCCATAAAACAATACATTGATGATATCAAAACCAAACATTTGAATATGTTTCACAGCTCATTAGTGCGTGAATTAGAAAAGAAAAATAGGTCTTATAAACCGCAACCGATAGATACCCAAAAAGATGTTGTTGTTTTAAAAAATGTCTCTAAATACTACATAACTAACACACTTGCCACTAAAGTTCTAGAAGACATTAACCTCACCGTTAAGCAAGGTGAGTTCGTGGTAATTCTTGGCCCAAGCGGTTCTGGCAAAACAACTTTATTAAATTTGATTTCTGGTATGGATCGTCCTTCCTATGGCGATGTTATTGTCAATAACCAGTATATATCGACATATAATAACGAACAGTTAACATCTTTTCGTCGCCAAACATTAGGGTATATTTTTCAACAATATGGGCTATTGCCAAACTTAACAGCGCGTGAGAATGTAGAAATCGGACAAAATTTACAACCGAGCGGTGAAGTTCATTTAGATATTGATGAAATACTTCACGATGTAGACATATATGATTTTCGCAATAAGTTGCCAAACGAAATGTCTGGTGGGCAGCAACAACGTGTTTCAATTGCTAGAAGTTTAGCAAAAAATCCAAAAATTATTTTTGGCGATGAACCCACTGGTGCTGTTGATGAGCAAATGACAAAAAAGATTATGAAATTATTTGTAGAAATTAACCGCAAATACAAAACAACCATTGTTATTGTCACTCATAATAGTTTGTTTGCACAATTGGCAACTAAGGTTATTAAAATCAAAAATCATCGTATCATTGAATTAATTTCTAATCAAAAGCAAAAATCTGTTGATGAAATTAAATGATAACTATTTTTACACAAAATAAATAAGATATTTAATGATACTAACGCTATCATAATCAACATTTACGGTTGAGGTTTGATCACTAAATTCGTATTGTTCATTAAATGTTACATTATAAACAAATTCATTATCTTGATTAAAGGCATATAACAACGAACAATAATAATAGTTTTTATTGATTTCTATTGAGCAAGTGTTTATTTGTTGCCGATTTATAAAATTATTAATTTTTTTATCTACTATCAATGAGTTCTCATTGTTGATTATTAATAAAATTCCATATTTATTTACATCTATTGGAACAAAAAGAACACATGATGTTATTAACACCGAAATAAATATAACACCAAAAATAAGATAATTCAACCGTTTCATACTAAATTGTAATAAAGTAAACTAGATTAAATCAGATTGTGTTTTGTGAAAACTTCTAAAACAAACCGGTTAAACTCTTCCTGTTTTGCTCAACGAGCATCGTTCTTTTTTTCAAAAGCCTCTGCTCAATCCCTAAATCATTTTGGCGCCACGTTTATTCCTTTATTAATTATAACACATTGAAAAGTGACGCCGATTCAGTCTTCTCTATTTGATTTAGTTATTTCATATTCTTTATTCTCTTTCATTTCATCTCTCCTACACATATATTTACAAGAAAAAAATATTTTTTCCCTAAATATTTTCAAAATTTTAAGATTTTCCGAGCGTAAAACGATAAATAATGTTTTTGAATCACTGCATATATAAAATGCCTATTTTAAGTTGTTTCTCTTAAAAACTTCTATTACGTATTTATTAAATTCTAGCTGCGCTTTATTAAATTCTTCTTGTCTTGCTCAACGAGTGTCATTCTTTGCTCACCTTGCATCATTCTTTTTTTCAAATTCTCTAAATCACTTCGGTGCCACGTTAACTCCTTTATTAATTATATGACATTGAAAAGTGACACCGATTCAGTCTTCTTTGCTTGATTTTGTTATTTCATATTCTTTATTCTCCTTCATTCTTGTATATACCTCCATATATATTTACAAGAATTTCACCTATTTTTCTCAAATTATTTTTAAAATTTTTGAGTTTTCTGAGCGTAAAGAGATAAATAATGGTATTAAATTTTTGTGTGTAAGAATGCTTATTTTTGGTTGTTTCTTTGGAAAACATCAACCTAAATATACCGTCAAATCTAGAGTATGAAAACAAGAACAGAATTTAATGGTCTATTTAAAATATATATCACATAGTTGTATAATTAAAAACATGGAAAATACACCAATAACTAATAACATGGACCAAGATGGCCCACCTAATTCACGACAAAAATTAGGGAGACTATCATCATTAACTAAATCACATATTTCATTATTCGTAAAAGGTTTAATGTATTCAGGAATAGGTTATTTAGTTATTGGGCTATTTAGTTACTTATTGTGGTATGTCATTAATAAAAATGTCCACATTACTAATCAAGATAGTTCTTTCACTATTATCTTAATTGTTAGCATAGTAGTTATGCTTGTCTCTTCGATTATGGGCATGGTGGCAACATTTAAGTTAGCAAGGGGCACACTAAAATTTGGTTTTATGATGTCAATTTATATTATTTATATCATTGCCCAAATTTTAGCGTTTAGTGCTTTGTTTTGGTGTTTTACACAAAATTATGCAACAAATCAAAAGGGAATACAATATTTATTATTAATATTTGCTGGTGGTGGGTTAGCGTTTGTTATTTCAGCATTAATTGCTAAAGCAATGTCGAAGAATGCAGTAATTAAATTTAGTCGTTTTGTTGGCTATTTGTCAATTGGGTTTTTAGTAGTACTACTATTGAGCGTCATTATTAATGTTGTACTTATTGTAACAAAACAAATACAGGCATCATATATTCTCTATACCTCATTAATTTCTGTTTCTATTGTTGTCTTCTTTATTTACTTAATTTATGATATGAGTATGTTGTCAAAAGTACAAGAAATATTTAATATTGAAGACAACCAACAACAAGCTAATGTGTTAGCGATGTTCTTTGGTTATCGTATTCTTGTCGATTTAATTGCTTTAGTGTGAAATATTGCGATGTTAGTACTACGTACTAGCGGTAGAGCACGCCGTTAATTATTCTTCGTCGTCTCGGTAAAAATTGAAGTCTTCTACAGAGATATCTTCAATTTTTTGTGTTGGTAAATCCTTAGCATCTTTAATACCAAATAAATTAAAAAATTTTGTACTAACTGAATATTTATATGGTCTCCCAGGTTCATCACTACGTCCAAGATTATTAACTAATCCTAAATTTTCTAATTTATGTACTATCGCTTCCGAAGATTTGCATCTAACCTCGTCAATCTTTGACATGGTTGTTGGATCGTGGTAAGCAATATATGCTAGCACTTCTAACATCGCTGGTGATAGTGGATTCTTCGTTCGCACATCAATTAATTTTTCAATATATTGTTTGTTTATTGGTTTAGTTAATAAATAATAGTTGTCATTATAATTTTGAATTATAAACCCACTATTTTCATTAGCATTGTATTCATTATTTAACTCTTTGATTAATTTACGTATTTCATCGATTGGACAATCAAGCGAACGTTTCATATCATTTAATGTAATGCCATCTGAGCCAGCAACATATAATAAACTTTCAATAATAGATTTTTTATTCATTGTTTGTTCCTTTTTGTATTATAAAATCATTACAGCTTTTATCAACAACTAATCTTACTATATTTTGCTTTGCTAATTCAAGCAAGGCAAGAAAAGATGTAACAATGTATTTTAATTCTATTTGTTCTTCTGGTAACAAACCTAAAAAATCACTAAAAGTAGTGTCTTTTTTAATTTTACTTACTAGTGGTTCGATATCTTTAATAACAGTCTCAACACTTAATTCCTTAATTAACATTTTTTGATTATTCAACATTGAAAATGTTCATCGCTCAACAACTGTATTTAGCGCTTTTAATAAAGCGCTAGTATTCATGTGTTCTGGTAATTCTATCGGTGTTTTTTCTTGACTCGCGTATTGGTTTAAATCGTCTGGTTTTTTGCTATACATTGATGCTCGTAGTGATTGCTTGGACAATAAATAAGTCGAAGCCTCTTTGACTTTTTTATATTCTAGAATTTGCTTGATTAATTTATCTCGCTCATATTCAAAATCACTGCCACCACCATCTAATGTTGTTGGCATGATTTTTTTGCTTTTTAATAAGATTAATTGCGATGCCATAGCCAAATATTCACTAGCAGCATCAATTGTGATGGTATTAATATTATTTTGAATAAATCTAAGATATTGTTCACACAATTCATTAACATTAAGATCAAGAATGTCCATTTTTTTATCCTTAATCAATGTTAATAAAACATCTAATGGGCCATCAAAATCATTTAATTTAAATTGTCATTCCATTTATTTCCTTGACCATCACTCAGCATTAAAAATTTCTCCCTTAATCGTTTTCACTAATTGAAATTGACTGAAATCAATATTTAAAAATCGATTACAATGATAATCTTTTTTAATTTTACTAACAATATATTCATCAGCTAAAGGAGCAAATGTTTCATAAATCGATTTACCGCCAATGATGTAAATATGATGATTTTTATATTCGTTTATTACATCTTGAATTGAGCGGAAAATTTTTACATCGCTACGATTAAAATTAGGATCGTCAGAAATAACAACGTTGAGACGATTAACTAGTGGTTTACCAATTGATTCAAAGGTTTTTTGACCCATAACAACAATTTGATTGTGGGTAACTTGTTTGAAGTGTTCCATCTCTTCTTTTAATTTTCATGGTAACAAATTATCTATCCCAATGCCACCATTTATGTCTTGGGCTCAAACGAGTGTGATCATACAATTAAATTATAATTTATAAATGACTGATGCATTCGCATTTAAACTTAGTAAGATTCCCCATGCACCTGGTGTTTATTTATGAAAAAATATTTCAAATGAAATAATTTACATTGGCAAAGCAATCGATTTATTTAAACGAACTCATCAATATTTTTTAAAGCATGAAGATGGTAAAACAAATCTACTTGTAAATGAAATTAGCGATATAGATTTTATTGTCGTTAATAATGAAAATGAAAGTTTAATATTAGAAGCAAACCTTATTAGAAAACACCAACCTAAATATAATGTTTTATTAAAGAATAGTAATAGTTACCCTTATATTGTACTAACAAATGAACCGCATCCACGACTTTTATACACTAACGATTTAAAGACCAATAAAGGTAATTATTTTGGTCCTTTTGTCAGTAATAAAATTGATGCATACAGTTTGTTTAAATTACTAACAAGAATACTTCCATTTCGTAAATGTAAAACAACTCCTAAACAAAAATGTTTATATTATGATATGCATCAATGTCTTGGACCATGTATTAGAAATATTGACCAAAACGCATATACACAATATATTCAACAGGTTCATGATTTTTTTGGGGGTAATATCAAAGAAATTGTTACACAGTTAGAAATTTCAGAAGAAACACTATCCAATAATATGAATTTTGAAGAAGCACAAAAAACACACGAAACTATCAAAGATTTGTTGCGCGTTGCTAAAATACTAAAAGAGTCACAACTTGTATTTCTCAAATCAAATCAAACCGTTGATGTAATTGGTTATGTTATTAGTAACAACACTATTTGTATAACTATTTTTTCATACATTGATGGAAAATTATTATTAAAAAACAACCAAATTTGCGATCTTTACGGTCAGGGAGAAGAAGAAATACTAAATTACTTATTTCAATATTATGATAACAACAAAAATCTACCAGCTAATGTGTATATTTCATTACCAAATAACTTATTAAAGCAATTAACAAATCAATTAAAAATTAATTTTATTAATCCATTAACTGGAAAATATAAAACAATTATTAAAAATGCTATGGATAATGCTCGTAAGAGTTTGGCTAGCAATTATTTGGTATATAAAAATAAATTTAATCGCTCAGTAAAAGCTTATGAAGATTTTAAAACATTAATTGGTAATTCGCAACTATCATTAATCCATATCTTTGATATATCTAATTTATTTAGTGAGAATAAAGTTGGCGCAATGGTTGTTTTAGAAAATGGTAATTTTAATAAGTCTTCATACAAAAAATTTATTATCAAAGATGCTAACTCTATTTCTGACACACAATGTATGCGTGAAGTTATTCAACGTCAATACTCACGCGCTATTAATGAAAACAAAAAACTTCCAGGTTTAATTATTGTGGATGGTGGCAAACATCAAGTTAATGTTTGCAAAGATGCATTGCATCTATGTAAATTAAACATACAAGTAATTGGTTTAGCAAAAAATAGCAAACATCAAACTGATAAAATTGTCTTTGAGAATGGTACTGAATATAAAATACCTATTAATGGTAATGTTTACCAATTTTTATTAAATATACAAGAAGAGGTTCATCGATTTGCGATAAGTTTTTTTAAACAGAAAAAAATTAAGCAATTATTTAATTCCCAACTTGATAATATTCCCGGCGTTGGTCAAAAAACCATAAAAAAATTATTAGATTTTTATGGTTCTATTGATAACATCAAAAAAGCAAATATTAGTGAAATTGAGCAATTAGTTGATAAAAAAACAGCAAAATTAATAAAAACTATTTTGAAATAACATTTATTGCTTGTTCTAAATCAATGATTCCTGGGTAAATAATTGGCAAACTAAGACAATTATTTTTAATTTCTTGATATGGAATAGTTTTATTTTTTTGCTCAAGGTGTTTAGCAATTCACGAAATTGGCAAAACAAAGAATTGTTCATGTTTGTGAAAATAAATGATAACGAATGCTAAAATTTTGGTTTTTAAACATCGTAATAAGTAATCTAATTGATGTGGTTTAATTTTATTAAGAGCAAATTTATCATCAGATGTTTCTTTGACTTCAAATTCTACATGTTTATCATTAATAAAGCCGGTATAGTCAACTAATGATTTATCTAATAATTTCCCAACAAACATGTTATTTTCCATTGCTCTAATTATTTTAAAGGGAATGTTTCTTTTCTCTATTAACCCAACGTTGGATTGTAAATAGTAGGAAATAGTCCTATTAACTATTTCTTCGGCATACATGCCTTTATTAGTGTTTATTATGTTATTCATTTCTACCTGTATTTATCTTTTAATTACTCAGTCTTTAAATTATTAAATTTAATGACTGATTCAAGTCTAGATTCAACTTTTTCTAGTCTAGTTTCAATACTAGCAACTTTTTCAACTAATGGATCAAATCGTTTTTCGACAAATTCACTAAATCATTTCGGTGCTTTCACATCATTAATTATAACAAATTCGAAAATTGCACCTATTAGCCTAGTATCAGTTGCTTTGACTATTCTATATTGTTTATTACTTCTCATTCTTTCCTCCTTACACATATATTTACAAGATTTTTGACCAATTTTCTCAAAAAACTTTTAATTTTGTATATAATAACGAAGCATTAACCAAAGAAAGTAACTGGCTTGTCCTTAATTTGTTACCGAGGTGAATACACTTTTGTATCACAATAAATTGGTTAATTAACCAATTGTGTTTGTGTTAATGCAGGTATAGGTTATGAAGAAAATAATTGAAAAGAAAGATGTTGCGGTCAATGAACTTGCAAAGGATTTAGCTAGCGCTAAATCAATTGTAATGTTTGAATATTTTAGCTTGTCGGCTAAACAAATAACAGCGTTAAGAAACCTTTTGCATAAAGTGCAAGCAAAGATGTATGTTGCTAAAAATAACATCATTGCTAGGGCTTTTGCAAAGGCTAACATCGCTGAGTTTAAAGAAGCTATTGGCCCAAACGCATTATTAATCGCTAATGGTGATGAAATCGCACCGTTTAGAGAACTACACAAAATTTTTAAAGATAACAAAAAAATTATTTATAAATTTGGTGTATTAGAGTCAAAAGTAGTTGATGCTAATCAATTTGCGACTATTGCTTCATTACCTAATAGAGCAGGTTTAATTTCTATGCTTTTATCTTGTTTACAAGCACCGATAAGAAATTTAGCTTATGGATTATCTTCTATAAGTAACAAAAAACAATAAAACATATGGCAAAATTAACAAAAGAACAAATAATCGAATCATTAAAAGAAATGAGTTTACTAGAAGTAAACGATCTAGTAAAAGCAATTGAAACTGAATTTGGTGTATCAGCTGCTGCTCCTGTGGCAGCAGCTGCTGGTCCAGCAAGTGGTCCGGCCGAAGCTCCAACTAGTGTAACAGTAACATTAACTGATGCTGGTGCACAAAAAGTAGCAATCATTAAGTTGTTTAGAGAAATAACTGGTTTAGGTTTAATCGAAGCTAAAACTGCAGTGGAAAAAACTCCTGCTGTTGTTAAAGAAAACATTAAGCCTGAAGAAGCAGAAGAAATTAAGAAAAAATTTGAAGCTGCTGGTGCTAAAGTTAAGGTCGAAGCTTAATTCAGTAATAATTAATACCAAAAACATGGACTATTGTCTATGTTTTTGGTATTAATTAAAATTAAAAACACTAAACTAATACAATTTAGTTGCTGATTGTTAATAATTGATTACGGGGGTGACGTGGTGTACAAACACTACGGTGAATAATACTATTAATGTTATAACGGCAATTACATCAAGAATAGTAATAATAATTAAGGCTTTTTTACTAACTCTTAAATCTAATGATTTATCGTTTGTCTTCACTGCATACATAATTCAACCACCTAAACACGACAGAAACAACGATACTAATATTATTGCTAAATTTCAATTTGAACTGCTACTTCTTTCGCTCATAATTTCCTCTTTCGAAGTTAATTACACATAAAAATATAAATTTTTTTGTATTTTCATGTGTAATTAAGAAAAATGGAGCAAAAAAGTGAAATTGTCTTAAATTACTATATCGTAGTAATTAATATTTAAATTTACTAAGTGCTTTATATTATTTATGATTGAACAATAAACAACTTAGTAATTTTTAGTTGGCGCTTGTTCGAAGTAAGATTGTGGATGTGAACAAACTGGACATAATTTAGGTGCAGTTGTTCCGACATGTGTGTGCCCACAGTTTTGGCATTTTCAAGAAATGGCTTTATCACGAGCAAAGAATTTACCACTCTTTATTGCACTAGCTAAATCTAAGTAACGTTTTTCGTGTGTTGCTTCAATTGCTGCTACACCTTCCATTTTGGTAGCAATTTCAATGAAACCTTCAGCACGTGCTGTTTTTGCCATTTCTTTATACATCTTAGTTCATTCTTCGTGTTCGCCAGCAGCGGCGTCTAACAAATTAACTAAAGTCGTTGGCATTTTGCCACCTTTAAGTTCTTTAAATCATAATTCAGCGTGTTCTTTTTCATTACCAGCTGTTTCTTCAAATATTTTTTGAATTAACACATACCCATCTTTCTTTGCTTGCGAAGCGTAATAAGTGTATTTATTACGTGCTTGTGATTCGCCAGCAAAAGCAATTTGTAAGTTCTTTTCTGTTTGTGTACCTTTTATTGATTTTTGTTTAATATTTTCCATAGAACTTCATTATAACAATTAATTGGCATCGTGATAGAATATTTAGAATATTTTTATAGATAATAAATAATCAATGAATAAGTTTAAAATGATGACCAATTTAACACCTAAGGGTGACCAAGTAAGGTCGATCAAAGAGCTTACTAATAATATCAAAAATAACATCAAAACACAAGTTTTATTAGGTGCTACTGGGACTGGTAAAACATTTACGATTGCTAATGTTATTAATAAAATCCAACAAAACACATTAGTTATTGTCCACAATAAAACACTAGCGGCACAATTATATGGTGAGTTTAAAACTTTATTCCCCGAGAATAATGTTGAATACTATATTTCTTATTTTGATTTTTATCAACCAGAAGCATATATTCCGCGAACTGATACATATATAGAAAAATCAACAAAGACAAATCAAGAGATAGAGATGATGCGTTTATCAACTATTAATTCTTTATCTTCTAAAACACCAACAATAGTTATTGCTTCTGTTGCATCAATCTATGCTTCAGTTTCTCCTCACGATTTTCAAGACTTTAAGATCGTTTTAAAAAAAGATAATATTTACAACTTAAAGCAATTACAATATGACCTTGTTAAATTACAATACCAACGTAATAATATTGAATTAAAACCGGGAACATTTATTGTCAAGGGCGATATTGTTGATATCGCACCAGGTTATGCTGATGATTTCTTTATTCGTATTAATTTTACATATAACAAAATAACCTCAATTACAGTATTAGATAGCACAACAAAAAAATTAATTAGAGAATGAAATCAATATGTTGTTGTTCCAGCTAATGAGTACATCCTTAATAAAGAACGATGGGATGAATCGTTAAAACGTATCCAAAAAGAATTAAATGAACGTTTATCTTTCTTTAAGAAAAATAATCGGCTATTAGAAGCACAAAGATTAAAAGAAAGAACAGAACGCGATATCGAATCACTCCAAGAATTAGGTTTTTGTAGTGGTATTGAAAATTATTCAGCACATCTCGAATTAAGAAACTCCGGTTCTACCCCCTACACTATCTTTGACTATTTTGACAAAGATAATTGACTTTTAGTTATCGATGAATCACACATGACTATTCCCCAAATCAAAGGAATGTATAATACTGACCGATCAAGAAAAGAAACATTAGTTAATTATGGATTTCGCTTACCTAGTGCGTTAGATAATCGTCCATTAAACTTTGCTGAATTCCAACAAAAAATGAATAACGTCATTTATGTTTCAGCAACACCAAACCAATGAGAAATTGACCAAGCGAAAGGATTAGTTGTTCAGCAAATAATCCGGCCAACTGGATTATTAGACCCAACGGTTGAAGTGCGAAAAAGTGAATATCAAATTGATGATATTGTAAATGAACTAAGAAAACAAGTTGACAAAAAAGAAAGAACATTTATTACGGTTTTAACCATTAAAATGGCTGAAGCGTTATGTTTACACTTACGTAAATTACGTTTTAAAGTAATGTTTATGCATAACGAACTTAAAACATTAGAAAGAACAAAAATTATTAATGATTTAAGAAAAGGAACATTTGATATTGTTGTTGGCATAAACCTGCTCCGTGAAGGTTTAGACGTACCAGAAGTTTCTTTAATTTTCATTATTGATGCTGATAAACCAGGTTTTTTTCGAAGCACCCAAGCGTTAATTCAAACTTTTGGTCGGGTTGCAAGAAATGAACACGGTCACATTATTATGTATGCTAACCAAACAACTAGTCAAATGCAAGCCGCGATTGATGAAACCAATCGCCGTAGACTAATTCAACAGGAATTTAATAAGCAAAACAATATTACTCCACACACTATTGTTAAACCATTAAATGAAATAATAAGTGCAAAAGAAGATATTAAAGCATTTGATGCTTATTTAAAAGGTAAGAAAAATATTGTTGGTAAAACAAGCAAAGCGATAAGAATATTAAAGAAAGAAATGCTACAAGCTGCTAAAAATAAAGAATATGAGCGTGCAGCTTATATTCGTGATATGATTATTGAATTTGAAGAAAATAAATAACTATTGACTTTTATTAAATATTTTATAATGAATTATGCCGACTTAGCTCAATTGGCAGAGCAACTGACTTGTAATCAGTAGGTTGTTGGTTCAACTCCGATAGTCGGCACCAAAAAAATAATTAAACTTAGTGATTATTTTTGTATATTATAAATACGTTTAAATGGGTAAAAATAAACACGCTGGTAAATTTACGTTAAAACAATTCGCATGAAATGGTTTTAACTTAACTGTTGGGATAAATTTCTTGGGTAGTCTAGCGATTTTATCAAATGCAAAAACATCTGGTGGTAGCGAGCTTGGCTTAGGCTTTAATATTTTGTGAATCTTTGCTATTATGGGAATTATTGCTGGTAGTTGCGCATTTGCTTTTTCTCGTTTATCAAGAATTCATAAACAAGATGCAAATGGTGGTTCTTATATATTTGCTCGTGCGGCATTTGGTAGATTTCTTGGTTTTTTAACAATCTTTTTAAATTACATTTTAACGCCATTGGTTATGTCTAACCAAATTTTAATGTTTGTAAAGGCTAATTTAGATCCAACAATGGCAACCGGTGATGCCGAAAGTACTTTCTGATTGGTTGGCTGAACACGTCATTTAGGTAATTGAAGTTCGTTGTTTTATGATTTATTAGGAATTGGTTTGGCTGCAGTATTTGTTTTAATTGCTTTCTTTGGTACAAGATTGTTTAAAAAAGTTATGCGTGGTGGAATGTTTTTAAAATGAGCGACAGCTTTATTCTTTATATTGTTTGGTATTATTGCTGCTATTTTACCAACAACTGATAATGGAAATTTGCATCATTGGGCAAATGTTACAACAAGTAAGGGTGGATTAACATTTAACCATTTCCTAAGTGCTTTCTGTGCTTGTTTTTATTATTTTACTGGTTTTGAAATGTTTGCTAGTTCTGGAGCAACTGTTCAAGAACCAGAAAAAAATATATCAAAAGGCATATTGTTTGTTATGGTTTCTAGTTGTGTTTTTTACATCATAACAACATTCATATTTATGATGGCGGTTACCACTTTTGACCAAAACATAGTCACTGGTTTTTGGCTAAGAATTCATAAAGCGGAACCTTGGCTGGGGTGGTTGTTGTATGCTGGACCATTAATCATGCTTGTTAATACAATTTGCTCACGAGGAGTGTCGTGTTCGATGTTGTGTTTATATGGAGGTACAACTTTACAGCCAATGTCACAAGAAGGATATATTAGTGATAAATTTGGTGAACAAAATAGTCATGGTTTCCCAATTGGGGCGATGAAAGTTCACGTCGTAATCATTGCGATAACAATTGGGGTGTGGGAAATAATCCCCGATATTATTACCGGATTTACGGGGGCAAGTTTTATTAATGTTAATACAATTATTTCTGCCGCCTCTGTCTTTTTCATGCTGATATATATCTTTATTCTTTTATCAGCATTAAAATTTGCTTTCAAAAAAATTCTTTTTATTACATGATTAGAATGATTTTTATATTTCGCGGCTTTATTCACCATGATACTAGTTACTGTCTTCCACTATAAAGACCTAATTGATAATCTAATTACCACAAAGCATGATTATTTAGAATCGCTTAAAGTTGAAGACAAACACAAATATATAAATGCCATTGTTAGTTTAGGCGTTGAATTATTCTTTATTGTTGGTTGTATATTATTTGTGGTAATTGTTTATTTTACCTACTATGCAAAAAAATACAAAAGCCGATTACAAAAAAATCCAAACATTCAAAAAAAATTGAACACCGAATTCCGTTTATTAAGTGGTTGAAGTTTTTTTGGGCGAGCAATTGGATTAAAAATTACCAACTTTTTAATAAAACGTACACAAAAAGTTAACAAAAGCTATAGTAATGCCGAAGATAAAAAATTTATTGCTAAATATAAAAAGAAATCTAACTCTTTCATGAAAAGGATTGATCAAAATATTAAAAACTATTTACAAGCATTAGACAATGCCAATGCATATAACAAACAACATGGTTTAGATACTAATAATGATTTTAATGTTGCTAAAAACAAAACCAATCAATTAATGCGACACATTAATCATCACATCTTACAACCACCAAAAGATTATCGTTTACAAGATATAACAGATATTCATCAAGTAGTTGCTTAAGTTTGGTGCACTCGATGAGATTTGAACTCATACGTAATTACACGCTACCACCTCAAGGTAGTGCGTCTGCCGTTCCGCCACGAGTGCAATATTATTATATTGTTATAATAAATGAGTGATAAAAAAAGCTATTTTTCCTGGTTGTTTTGACCCTATCCACCAAGGACATATAAATATCATAAAAAAAGCAGCAAAGCTCTTTGATAAAGTTTATGTTGCTATTTCTATTAATGTTGATAAGAACTCTAGCAATATTGATATGCGTTTAAAAATTGCTAAGCAAAAACTAGCAAAACTTAAAATTAAAAACATTGTTGTTATTAAAAATACAAAGATGGTCGTTGATGTTGCTAAAGAATATGGTTGCGCATATATTGTTCGTTCTATTAGAAACATCAATGATTTTAATTACGAAATGAATATTGCTAAAAATAATTTTAAATTAAATAATTTTATCCAAACAATATTCATGGTTCCTGATAATAATTTAACGACAATTTCAGCATCTAATTTACGAGAAATTGCTCGTCAAAAAAAATTAATTAATAAGGCTTAATATGAACCACCTTATTTTCGATGTTGGTAACACATTAATTAAAATTGGTGTTGTTAAAAACAACAAGATTGTTAAAATTCTTACTATTTTAACTAGCGAATATAATATTAAATCATTACAAACAATAAAAATTAAAATTAACAAAGTTTTTATTGGATTTGTTAATGATGTTGGTTTAAAAATTGTCAACGATATAAAAAAACTATTCCATATTAATCCATTCGTTTATAAACCATCATGTTTTAGCAAATCATTTGATTTATCACAATTTAATCAGAAAGAAATTGGGGTTGACATATTAGCTTTTTCCTATTATTTAAAAAATAAATGCAAACATTCAGTAGGTATTTGTGCTGGCACAGCAACATTTATCGTATTAGTTAATAACAATAAAATTCCTGGTGTGCTATTATTACCAAATATAACTAAATCGTTTAATCATACATTTAAAAAAACACAATTAATTAATCATCAAAACATTAATGTAAATCAAATTGATTTATCACTAGCCCACACAACTAAAACGGCTATTAATAATGGTTTCGCTTTTAATTTATTTAGTTTAATTAATGGTGCAATTAATTTATATGCTAAATCTAAGGCAATTAAATGTTGTGTGACGGGCGGTTATATCCCAAGTAACTTAACATTTCAAAAACAATTATGTAAACATTTTGATAATAAATTATTTTTTGTGGATAATGCTGTTTTGTTAGGCTATTTGCAATTTAATAACGACAATCATTTATAATCATTCTATGGCGTTAAAATGATTTGATATTGCTAGCAAAGAACGACGTTGATATCGCAAGCAGATCATTAATACTTATATTCAAGATATAAATACCTTACAAGATAAATATGTTCAAATTAGAAAAAAGACAAATCGTGCCCAAACACAATTTGATATTTACAAAGAGAAATATTTAGAAGAGAGACAATTAATTAAGCAAGAGGCACGATTATGTCCGACATTTAAACGAACAAAATATGAGAAGTTTATTCAATTAAATCACGACAAGATTAAAAAGAATAAAGATATTTTTGAAAAAAACATTATTCTTAACCAATTAAAAAACATGAACATCAATCAAAAATATCATCTAAAGGAAATAAGTAATCAAGAGCAAATTAAACATGCGATTGCTAATGGAATTTCTAAAAAGGATCTTAAAGTATTAAAAAAGCATTTATATTACGCAACAATTGACAGTAATTTTTCTAAATACGAACAACAAGTCGAGCAAATTAATCAGCATAAACAGTTACAACTAAAGATGCTAATGAAAAATAAAGTATGTTTTAAACGCGATATTAAAAAAGAATCATTCGCTAAGTCTTTAGTAAATCAGTGTATGGTGATGAAGAATGATTTTTTAAAACAATATCGCTATGTACAACAAGTAATCAAACGATTTATTAAGTTATATAACCATGATTTTCCGCATGCGGTTGCTAAAAATTGTTTATCTGGACTAAACTATTTAATAAACTATACATATAAAACACAATCCAAAGTTAATAGTTTATTAAAACACAATACTAAAACAAAAGAACTAAATAATCTCAATGTGTTTTTAATTAAACAAGAAAAAGTAATCAACAAACAACGAACAACATTTGCTAATTATTTAAATAAAGTTTAAAACAAACTAGTTTCTGATGATTCTGGTAGTTCATCTAAAACATGATTGATGCTTAATGTTTCGTAATGATTTTTATTAATTTTTGTTCGTTGCCTAAAATCATCGCGTGAAATAAATTTCTTTTCATTCCGTGCTTCAATTATTGATTTAGCAACTTCGATCCCTAATCCACTAACCACAATAAATGGAAGGTAAATAGCATTACCTTCAATAACAAATGTGCTAGCTTGCGATTTATTGATATCAATCATTTTTAATTCCACACCTCTTAATCAACATTCTAATGCCACACGTGAACATACTTCTAAATCGTGCACTTTGTCAATCTTGGAAATGCTCTCATTCTGTTTTTGCATTTGCTTTCTTAATTCAATCAATTCAACAATCTTAGTTTTTAATGCTTTCGGGCCGTTAGTCATTGATAATAAATCAAATTCCTTAGCAAAGATAGAAAAATAGGCAGCATAAAATTCTTTTGGATAATAAACTTTAAATCACGCCATTTTCCATGGCATTAAAGCATAAGCCACGGCGTGAGCTTTGGGGAATAGATAAGTAATTTTTTTACAAGAGTTAATATACCAATCTGGTACTAAGTGTTTTTCACTTTGTAAGGTTTCTTCTCATGTCGGATCAAACCCTCCGCCTTTTCTTAATACTTCAGAAATGGCAAAGGCATATTCTTTATCAACATTTCATAAAGTAACTAGCTGACTAATGATGTCTTCCCGACAAGCGATAACATCTTTAATTGTTTTATGTTGATTCTTAATAATATCTTCAGCATTATCTTTTCAAACACCAGTTCCATGACTTAACCCAGCAACTTTAACTAGATCAGCAAATGTTTTTGGTTGACATCCTTTTAAAATACGCATCGCATAATCAGTTCCATACTCAGATATGCCTAATGTCCCCAATAAAGAATCCTCTAATAAATCCTCCTGCCTAATTTTTAAACTTTCAATACTAGAAAATAAGGACATCGTTTTTTTATCGTCAAAAGGAATAGTGTTTAAATCAACACCAGTTAGCTGGTGTAGATGTTCAAGCATTGTTGGCATATCTTGTCCTAGTACATCAAATTTTAATAGTGTGTCGTGAATAGAATCAATATCGAAATGTGTGGTTTTCCAATCTTCACTATTAGCATTTGGTTTTTCATCAGCTGGATAATTTACGGGTGTAAAGTCTTCAATTTCATTTTGGGCAGGAATAATTACAATTCCACCAGGATGTTGTCCGGTAGTTATTTTGCAACCTTCCAAATAAGTGCTTAATCAATCAATTTTACCAAAGGTAATTGGTGTAGTTGGGAAATTTTTTTCAAAATAACTACGCACTTCGGCATATGCTTTTTTCTGTTGCATCGTGGAAATTGTTCCAGCTCTAAACGTGTGGTTCTTACCAAATTCATTACGAATAAAGTTGTGAGCCATAGTTTGGTATTCCCCGCCAACATTTAAATCGATATCTGGAGTTTTTGGTTTAGAGGGTAAACCCAAGAACGTTTCAAATGGAATATCATGTCCATCACCACAAAGGAACGCTCCACATTTAGGACATTTTGCTAATGGTAAATCAAAACCATCAGCATATTGCTCACCAATATTGAAATCACTATATTGACACTTTTTACAATAATAGTGTGGTTTTAGTGGGTTAACTTCACTAATACCTGATAAAAAAGCAACTAATGATGAGCCAACTGATCCACGTGAACCAACACTACATCCGTGTTTATTCATATATGAAACAAGGCTATGACAAATTCAATAAATAACTGAGTAACCATGATTGACAATTAATCGAACTTCTTCCTCGATTCTTGCAAGAACTATCTGTGGTAATTGATCACCATATAATTTTTTAGCATTATCATAGATACATTCTTTTAATTTATTATCAACATCTTCAATTGATGGTGGGTGTGGTTTTAATTTTAATGGTTGTAAGACATCGATCTTATCAGCAAAAGCAATGGAATTATCAATAACTATTTCATGAATTAATTGCTTGTCTTTTAGAAATTCAAACTCATGTAACATTTCATTAGTTGTTCGTAAATGTAAATCAGGAGCAAATGTGTTTGTTTGATTATAGCTGTATAGTCGGTGGGGAATTTTCTTAATCGGTTTATGATTGATAACAATTTTATAGACATTGCGGTCTCATTCATCGAGAAAATAACTATCACTAACAGCGATTGTTTGTTTATTACATAACGTTGCGAAAGCAATAATCTTCTGGATTATTTGCTCATATGCTTTTTTTGTTAATTCACCACGCTGGATTTGTAATTCGTAACAACCAGGCGGACAAACAAAGACATAGTCGTACCATTTTATTGTTTTAATTAATTGGTCATCTAAACCATTAATACAAGCATCAAACACTTCACCTTCCGTTGGATGGGAAACAACAATCAAATCATCACGTAGTTTTTCAATCTCATCAACATAAATAATTGGTTTATTTGTGAAATTTGTCGTTAATGCTGATGAAACTAATTTATACAATTTTTTAATACCTTGTTGGTTTTTAGCATAAACAACAATTGATGGTGGGAAAGTTGAGTCGACATAACTAGCTACTTGCGGTGAGTTATTATAATCTTGAAAAGTAAGCATTTTTAATGTTCGCATCTTATCGATCATATTCATCCATACCTTCGCTAATACTTCACAATCAGCGTCAGCGCGGTGCGCTACGTCCTCACTATAAACAATATTATTCTCGGTAGCGATATAACCTAAGGTATGCTTCTTGTATTTGGGGTTGATGATACGCGAAACATACATGGTGTCAATACAAGTGTTATTAATAACATCTAAACCACAACTAGCTAATTTCTTATTTAGAAAACGCAAATCAAAATTAAAACCATTATGAGCTACTAATACAGCATCACCAATATATTGTTTGAATTGTTTTAACACTTCAATTAATGGTGGTTGATTAGCTAACATTTCATTGGTAATGTGTGTTTTCTTAGAAATGAAATCAGATAATTTTCCATTAATTTTAATAAGTTGATCGAAACGATCAACGATAACACCTTCTTTTAAACGCACGGCCCCAATTTCAGTTATTTCATCATATTCACTATTTAAACCAGTAGTTTCAATGTCAAAAATAATATATTCTGTTTTATCAAATTGCGCGTTAATTGGCTTTCTAATTGCACCAACTTTACGTTTTGCTAGCAATAATTCTACACCATATAATGGTTTTATATTATTAGCAGTAAGAATCTTATTTATTTTCTTACTTGCAATATATCCATAAGCGTGAACGTTTGAGCGGTCAGTAATTCCAAACGCTTTTCATCCAAATTTATTTACGCGATTGATAATTTCATCAATTGACATGATTGAATCGCAAACTGTCATTTTGCTATGACACATTAATTCAACACGCTTTAGTTTAGCATCATCAATAATGTTAAATTTGGATGGAGTACCGATATGGATGATAGCGTTCAATGTTGAACGCACATCGTGGTGAACATTATTGACTTTTTTACAACGTACAGCCACTTCTACCCAATCACCAACATTAAATTCTTTTAAATAAGATTCTGGTAAATATGAATTAAAAGTAGCGTTAGCTCATGAGTTATTTTCGGGGATACCAACGAAGGCGGTTAAAGTAATGGCTGACTGGTAGTCGGTAATAGTAATATCGTAGCGTGGTTTGTCTTTCTTAGCGTTTGCTACCGGACTCATTCTGACAATTTTTCCTTTTATTTTAGCTCGGAAACTATCATCATATTCAATATCTATTGCATATTGTTCTAGTTGCTCAATAGTTTGTATCTTAGTTTTGAAAGCATCAATGTTCTTTTTGTTAAGAACTCTTGCTTTTTCTAAGCGTTCTTTATTTGGGTCAATATTAATAGTAATTTGTTTTTGTTTTTGATTAGAGATAGTGTTGGCAACATCTTCTTTTCATTGTTTATTAACAACATAATCAAATTCGTTAACATTTAAATTAACAGTGGCAAAAAAATCAATTAGTGGCTTTTCGATTTTTTGTAAAAACGTTTTACTACTACTACTTTTATAGGTTACTAATAATTGTTGATTGACAACAACAAAGGAGAAATTATTAATAAAATCCGTTGGTAAAACTTTTGTTTGATTGTTAATAGTAAGAAAAATACTAATCAAATCACTAAACAATAAATTTTCTTCTATTAGTGGCGGTTGATTAAAGCGTAAAATGATTAAATCACATAATTTTTTATCAGTATTAGGAAAATTGTTTTTATAGTAATTAGTAATAATGCTTGCGAACAATTGTTTTGTGATTGGTTTTTTTGAATTGAAATAAAAAATTATTTTCCCAGTCTCATTACATTTGGTAAATTTGAATGATGTTTCATGATCTTTTAGCAATTGCCAATCATTGTCATTAATTAATCCGATATTTAATAATTTTTGTTGAATATCGTGATTAGTGGGCATGAAGTTTAAAAGTGTTATTTATTATATAAAAATAGTCAATAGCAACGACTGTTAGCGATAAGATTTTTTATAAATAAAAACTCAATTTTGCTACATTCTTAAATAATTCTTATAATTAATTAATATGAAGTCTGTACAATTAACAATAACTGATCCAATCGGCTTACATGCTAGACCAGCTAGCAAATTAACCGCAGAAGCATCTAAATATAAATCAGATATTACCATCACGTTTAATGGGCGTGTGGCAAATGCTAAGTCGTTAATTAATATTATGTCGCTAAACGTTAAATCTGGTGCAATAATTGAGTTAGTTGTTAAAGGTTTAGATGAAGAACAAGCATTCACAGGCTGCCAAAGCGTAATGCGTGCTAATGGTCTTATTAAATAGTAGTCAATTTTTATTACAAGATACTGATAGTTCTTCTAGTAAAATAGGCTGATCTAAAAACTCATGACCTTTTTTAGTTAGTGGTCTTGTGTTTGTTGGCTTGGCTTGTTTTCTTTGATATTTATCATATCGTTTTAGTCATAACAAACCAAGTCAAGAAACATTAGCTAGATATGGTTGATTTTCTAGATGAATAATTAAGAATCGTTTAATTTTAATTATGATTGGTGCGGCTTTTTGTTCAATTATTGCTGTGTGTTTCATTCTACAAACATTTGGCATTATTGTGCCAATGCAAAATAACCTCGAATAATGACAATCACAGCGAAGAATAATAAATTAATAGTTTTAATAAAAAAATTAATTGATGATCGTAAATATCGTTACCAAACTAACTTATTCGTTGGTGAAACAATAAGAGTTATAAAAAGTTTGTTAACTTCTTGTAATTGTCAGAACTTATTAGTTTTAGACAATAATCGAAATCGACAATTACTCAAAAACATAAATAACGATAAGCTAAATGTTACATTTATTAATGAACAGATATATAAATATATTTCTTCGTTATCTAATGGTGACGGATTTATTGGTATTTTTAAAATGCCGAAATTAGATCTTGATATAGCTAGCAATAAAAAATATCTGATTCTAAATAAGTTACAAAATCAAACTAATCTTGGTTTAATTATTCGTTCAGCATGCGCCTTTAACATTGATGGCATATTTATAACTAATCAAAGTGTTGATGTTTTCCACCCAGATGTTATTCGTTATTGTATGGGTAATCTATCAGCAATTAAAATTAAATGTGTAACAAGTTTAAACGATATTATTAAGCCGCTTAAAGAACACGGTTATACTGTCTATGCAACCGCCATTAACAATAATAGCAAAGAATTGCAATCAATCAAATTTGCCAATTCTTCAGCTATTTTAATTGGTAATGAAGGGAACGGAAACACAAATGAGGATATTAAACTTTGTGATGAGGTTGTTCATATAAGAATTAATAAAAATGTTGATTCTTTAAATGTTGCTATTGCAACATCAATCATTTGCTATTATTTACAGAGTAAATATTAAGAGTAAATTATTAAAACACAATTAGTAAACTTCAATATTAGAAATTTGTGGATTATTTTTAGAGTCAAGAATTTGCACTCGTATTTTATTTGTATTGATAGCCGTGTTAATTTTTAAAATTCTTTTATATCCAATCGTTGTGAATGTTTGCATTTCTTTTGTTTGTCAATCGTTATCACTTGAAGAGTAACCTTTGCTACTGTCTCAATGCCCATCAAGGAAATCAATATTTTCTCACCGGTTATTCTGCCAAGCTTGCACTTGAAAAGATTTAATTTTTTGTCCATTGGCAATGTTTTCTTGAAGCACAATATAGTTGAGTGTTTTATTTGTATCTAAATCGAGCTCTGTGGAATTAGTATTTTGTCCTAATCGATTACCAAAAGCTTGATTGATTTTTCTTTTATAATCTTTTAGCAAATTAACCTCATCAGTGGGGATTAATCCATCTTGATTAGGAGGGACATTCAAAATTAAGCCAGCGCCGCGACCAACTGAGTGTAAATACATTTGAAATAAATAATCAGCAGTTTTCAATTGTTGACTAGCTTGTCAAAATCACTTATTTTTTGTGATAGAAGCATCACATTCAGCTGGCAATCAATAATGACCGTTAATATCACCCGTGTTTCATTTTAGTCAACATGCTCGATTTGATGTTTTATCTGTCCATTTATTAGCTAAAGGATATGTACAATCAAAAGTATTTCAATTATCATCCCCCATATATCCTAATTCATTCCCACAAGTTCTAATATCAAGACCTTGCGACATAACCGCATCTGGTTGCAACTTACGGATTAAATTAAAAATTCTATTTCATTGGTAATAACTAACATAGTCTCATGATCTTGTATCTTGTGGATTTTGAGGGTCAACCCCCCCCGCACCACCATAATAGCCACCGTTTGGCGCACGATTTCACGCATCACAATCAAATCATACTTCTGAAATCTTACCATAATTGGTAAGTAACTCAGTTAATTGGTTACAGTAGTAGTCAATATAATGAGATGTAGTAAAGTCAGCACGAGAACGATCTCATGGTGAAAGATAAATACCAAATTTTAACCCGTACTTATTGCAAGCATCAGATACGTCTCTAACAACGTCGCCGTGTCCATTCTTATAATGCGACGAACTAGCAACAGAATGGTCCGTGTATGCACTAGGTCATAGGCAAAAACCATCATGATGCTTGCAAGTTAAAACAACTTGTGAAAACCCAGCATCTTTGAAAGTTTTAACCCACTGATCAGCATCTAGATTAGCTGGATTAAAATCTTCGGGGTTTTCATTACCTCACCCTCATTGATTACTTTCGAACGTATTTATTCCAAAATGAACAAAAGCAGTCGTTTCCAATTTGTGTCAAGCTAATTGACGACTTGTTGGTGAATTTGAATAAGATAATTTACTTGGCGTTTTATGAAAACAAGAGGAAATTATAGGTACGAAAGTGATTGCTGCTATTGTAGAAAGAATCACAAAGAAGCACTTGTTATTTATTAATTGTTTCATATTTTGTATAGTGTCTAGTCTTACGATTTCTTTGCTAAGACAATTTTTTAAATTATATAAAATCTGCTTATTTTGTGCATTATTTTTGTGGGTTTAATCTTCCCACCGATAATTGGTTTAGCATAAGCAATTCCCGTTCTTATACATCGCAAAAAAATTAAAAAATAAGGCAGGTAATATTTAAAAAATCATGTGGATGTGACATACTAAATACAGTTTTTTCTCTTATTTGCTTTTATATCAACAATAAAAACCTTTATTGCTTAATTGTTCTTTGGTTAAGTTATTAGTCAAATAGTAACAAGGCATCATAAACCACTATATCTTTTTAGTTTTATACGCGATTATTTAAAAACATTATTTATCTATTTACGCTCGGAAATTCCTTTTTTATTAAAAATCTTTGAGAAAAATAGGTGCTACTTTTGAATGTGTTATAATAAATAAGACTGTGAATAAACCACCAATTTGATTCCAAGAATTTGAAAAGCGTAATAACGTTAGGTTTGATAGAATTGAAACTCGTTTATTAGAAAATGATGCACGGTGAGCAAAACAAGAAGAATTTAATAAATATGTTAGTGATTTTATTAAACAACAATTAGAGTTTAATAATCAACAAACTAAATTCAATGAACATGTTAGTGATTTCATAGAACAACAAGTTGAGTTTAATAAGCATGTGACAAATGTATTTAATAGAAATAATTTAAAATAATTAAGAAAAAAACCTTTTATTATGAGGATATGTAAGAAAGAACTGCAGAGAAACAAGAACTCTAATCATTTACAAATTCAGTGATACTTATTTTTTAGTTTCACTAGCCATTGAGTTTTTATGTGTTTGATCCACAATCTTTTTAATCAACACTACTTAAAAAATAAATATAATTTTTAAATGAAGAAATGTGCCATTGTTGTCGATTCTTGTTTTAATATTCCTAATGGGAAATATAAGGACTTATATATTATTCCTAATATCATTAACGAAGAAGTTGATGGTAAGATTGTTTCTTACCGCGATGGAGAAACAATTAATAATGATCGACTATGTGAAAAATTAAATAATAATGCAAAAATCTCAACTTCGACACCAATTATTGGTGAATTTATAACATTGATTGCTAAATTATCAAGTGAATATGATGAAGTTTATTGTTTGTGTATCCCAACTACCATCTCTTCCACATACAATAATTGAAAAATGGCTGCCGAAGATTATAAAAACGTTTTTGTATTTAACCAAACACTTGTCGGAAGGCTGTCTAGTTGAACAATCGACGACATTGTTCAAACAAGAGATCATGGTAAATTAACAAAAAAGTATGTAGAACAATTAATTAATAACAGCACTAGTAATCGAGCAGGAGTAATAGTTGTTCCTGATGTTTCCTATTTACAAAAAGGTGGACGAGTGAAAGGGTTTAAAGCTTTTATTGCTAATGCACTACATCTCAAACTAATCATTAGCTTAGATAAAGATGGTTTACAGTTCCGTGATAAGTCGTTATCAATCAAGGGAGCTGTAGACAAAATGATAATATGAATTGATAAATTAATTCATCTAAAATCAAAACAAATAAAACGTATTGTTATTATGAAGTCTGCTGTTTCTGTTGAACGGTTTAAAATTGATGAGTATGTTGAATTATTAAAACAAAAAATTCCTGATGTAAATATTGAATATGAATGTCTACCAGCGGTTATTATCGCTCACACAGGTCCAAATTATATTGTCTTGGGAATTGAAGTAGAATAGTAATATGGCTAACTATTTAATTGTTGGATTAGGAAATCATCCAGAACAATATAACAATAGCCGCCATAATTGTGGCTACTTAGTCGTTGATCATTTAGCAAAAGAACTAAACTTAACTTTTAACAAAGAAAATTTTAGTGGCGTTTTTTGTTCGTTTTCTATTGAAGACAATAAATATTTTATTGTTAAACCAACAACATTTATGAATCTTTCTGGTGATTGTGTGACAGCAATAATGAATTACTACAAAATTCCTATTAGTAATTTAATTGTTGTTTGCGATGACGCTGATGGATTAGTTGGTTCTTTAAGAATTAGAAAGGACGGCTCTAGTGGCGGGCAAAACGGACTTAAAGATATCATTAATAAAGTAGGAACAGATAAATTTACTCGCGTAAAATTAGGTATTGGCAGACCAGAAGATCATCATATTTCATTAGCTGATTATGTCCTTTCAAATTTCACAATGGAACAACGGCACAAAATTGATTTAGTTGTGAAAAAAACGTGTGAAATGCTAATGCATTATATAAATGGCAAACCAATCGATTACTTAATTAGCCAATATAACCGCATTTGGTAATAACGAATTTTGTATAATATTAAACACGCAGATGTAGTTCAGTGGTAGAACGCAACCTTGCCAAGGTCGAGATGCGAGTTCGATTCTCGTCATCTGCTCCAAACTATTCGATAGATTTAGCAAAATCACTAGCAATCTTAGTTGCTTCTTTTAATTGTTCTGCAGTTGGTGAAAAACATATCCTAATGTTTGGTTTATGCACAGTTATTTGTTGGTTGGTTAGCATACTCTCCATTATCATTTGTGCTTCACCACTTCATCCATAATCACCAAATACTAATGCTTTTTTATTTTTTGCATTAATGACATCAATATTATTAATTAAACAAGCAATTGGTGGAACAACATTTTTGTTTAGTGTTGGGCTGCCTACGCAAAATGCTTTAGCTTTATTTAAAATAGAAGCAAGTTCTGCTAATGGATAAGCATTAATATCATATAACTGACATTCAATGTTTTTATTTGCTAACATTATTCCCGATTGAATGGCTTTAGCAATTTGCGCTGTATACCCATATGCTGAAGCATAAAAAATGGGAATACTTATTTTTGTTGGACTTAATGAACAATGCTTATCATAATAATCACACACATAACTAAACATTCCGTTTTTTGTTAATATTGGTCCGTGACTTGTACATACATATGAAATATCTAATGACTTAATAATTTCTAATCCTTTTTTAACGTAACTAGGAAATGGGCCAAATATTGCTCCATAGTATTCACCAACAGCTTTTTGATAAGCGGGTAAATAACTTATTTGTGTATCAATCATTAATGGTTCACAATAATGGCAACCTAAAAAATCACAAGTAAAGATAGTTTTAGTCTCTTTCATATAAGTGAACATGGAATCTGGCCAGTGCAAAAATGGTGCAACAAAAAATTCCAAAGTGTTGCTCCCAATGTTTAATGTTTCACGATCTTTAATAACATGAATTTTTAAAGGTAGTTTTAATATATTGGTTAGAAATATTTTACTTGATGCGGTGCAAAATATTTCTATGTTTGGTGCTTTAGTTAATAAGGTTTTCAATGCTCCAGTGTGATCTGGCTCACAATGATTGACAATCAAATAATCAATTTTTTCAATGGGAACGATTTCTTCAATATTTTTAATGAAGGCATTAGTAAA
Source organism: Mycoplasmataceae bacterium (assembly GCA_031257095.1). GTDB lineage: Bacteria > Bacillota_I > Bacilli_A > Mycoplasmatales > Mycoplasmoidaceae > Malacoplasma_A. The sequence goes on from JAIRPI010000010.1 coordinate 32,209, forward strand.
TCTTTCGTGACAACCATCAATTAATACATTTTTTTTATCTTTAATAATATATGAATTGTAACTCGTTCCATAATCAGTGCGCATTACAATATCAAAAATTCGCATGTTGGGGTTTAAAACCCCAACAGCGTATATACCATTTGTTACTTTGAACATGTCTACTCTTTGGTAAATTGTGATTTATCAACACCACAAGCAGGACAAGTTCAGTCGCTTGCTAATTGATTGAAAGGTTTACTTTCGATTGATTCATCATAAACATATCCACATACTTCGCATTTAAATTTTGCCATATTTTATTCTCCTATGGCGGTATTATATACTAATTGCATGATAAACAAAAAAATATTACAAAACTCGACAAAATTTAGATGTTTTTAAAAATAATTTGAGAAAAATGGTCAAAAATCTTGTAATACTATATATGAGACAGATGAGAATTAATAAGTTTCTATCAAGAAACAACCGTGCGATGAGGTTTAATCATGGCTAGACAATATAAAATAACAAAAGCAACTTACGAAAAACTAGTGGGTGTCATTTTCGAGTATGCTATAATTGATGATGTGAAAGCGCCGAAATGATTTACTGAGTTTGTTGAGAAACGATTCGAACCAGAGATTGCCAATATCAAAACTCGATTAAGTGCTTTAGAACATAATGACAAAGTAATCTTTGACATTCTTAAACGTAATAACCTAAGATAGATTTTATATAAAACTATAACTTTTTTGAGAAAAACAGTCAAAATTCTTGTAATAATATATATGATAACAATAGTAAAATGAAGGAGTCGAGCCAATGGCTAGACAATATAAAATAACAAAAGCAACGTACAATCGACTCGTCGGAGTGATTTTCGAGTATGCTATAATAAATGATGTGAAAGCACCAAAATGATTTAGCGAATTTGTTGAGAAACAATTTAAACCATTGGCTGCTGATGTCACCGATTTAAAACTCAGAATGGCGAATGTTGAAACTCGATTAGGTGCTTTAGAACATAATGTTGAAGTAATCTTTGACATTCTTAAACGTAATGATTTGCATTAATTTTTAAACAAAAAAATAATTGATTATTAATAAAAATCATTATAATGATTTTAAGGAGGATAAATGGGCCAAGAACCTTACGACGAGTTTTCGGGAAAGAACTACTGGTACATTTATCTTTTTTAGTTTAATCCCGCAAGTCGTTTAATAACTTGCATGAAAAAAGAAAATAAACAAACAAAAAAACAATTATTTGAAAATACTAAAAATAAATTATTACTTTATGCTAATCAACCAGTTAATAATGTTTTAAAAGAACTAGACTCATCTTTATCTGGTTTATCAAATGATAAAGTCCCAATATATCAAGAAAAATATGGGAAAAATTTAATTGGTAACAAAAATCGTTACCGTTGGTGAAAGTCGTTACTTGAAGCAACGATTTTAAATCCTTTCTCTATTATTTTGATGGCTATTGGCGTTTTAGTCGTTACTGTTCTTAGTTCGCCTGATTGGTATTCATTTGGTATTATAGTCGCAATTCTTTTAGTAACTGTTCTACTAAAAGTAATCCAAGAAGCGCGTTCGAACAAAGCGAGTGAAAAATTAAATGAAATGATCGAAAATAAGGCTTTGGTTGAACGGGATAATGTCAAAAAAGAAATTCCTATTGATGAAATAGTACCTGGAGATATTGTTTGGCTTGCCGCTGGCGATATGATTCCAGCGGACATGATAATTATTAGTAGCAAGGACTTGTTTATTACTCAGTCAACATTAACTGGTGAATCAGAACCTTGTGAGAAGTTTAATACTAACACAAATAAGAAAACTACTAATCCATTAGAATTAACTAACGTTTGCTACATGGGAACAACCGTGGCTAGCGGGACGGCTTATGGGGTTGTTGTAAATACGGCAAATAATACTTATTTGGGTAGGATGGCAAAAACCATTAGTAAGAAACGAACACGTACAAGTTTTGATAAAGGAATTAGTAGTGTCAGCTTATTATTGATGATTACAACCATCGTTATGGTAATTACCGTGTTCTTATTACAGGGTTTTATTTCCCATGCACACGACCGGTGAATTCAAGCGTTAACATTCTCTTTAGCGTTGGCGGTTGGTTTAACTCCCGAATTATTACCGATGATTCTTACTGCGAATTTAGCTAAACAATCGTTTAAGATGGCTAAGCAAAAAACGATTGTCAAAAACATTAACTCTATCCAAGCGTTTGGGGCAATGGATGTGCTATGTACTGATAAAACAGGTACATTAACTGAAGACCACATTGTCTTAGAGCGCCATATTAATGTAGAAGGTAAAGATGATAAACGTGTTTTAATGTATGGTTTTTTAAATAGTCAATTTCAAACAGGGTTAAAAAACGTTTTGGATCGTGCGATTATTGATAAAGCAAATAGCGAACACGTAAGTAACATTTGTAATCAATTTGTTAAAATTGATGAAATCCCTTTTACTTTTACTAGAAGAAGAATGTCAATCATTATCGATGAAAAAGATAATAACGACAATATTCGTTTAATCACTAAAGGAGCAATCGAAGAAATACTAAAAATTTGTACGGTTGCTGAATATAAAGGAAAAGTTGTTAAAATTGATAAAAAATTAAAAGAAAAAATTTTAACAACAACAAAATTAATGAATGAACAAGGGATGCGTGTTATTGGTGTTGCCACCAATAATATAAAATTATCAGCCAAACACCAATTTAGCGAAAAAGACGAAGTTAATATGAAATTAATTGGATATATCGCTTTACTTGACCCGCCGAAGTTTTCTGCTAAATCTGCCATTCACGATTTACAGAAAAAAGGTGTACAAGTAAAAGTATTAACTGGTGACAACGACATTGTTGCTCGTTATATTTGTGAACAAGTTGGTATCCGTGGAGCAAAAGTTCTATTGGGCGAGCAAATTGAAAATATGACTGATGAACATTTGCGAAATGTTGTGATGAAATATAGTATTTTTGCTAAATTAGCACCAGATCAGAAAGTGCGAATTGTTAATGCTATTAAATCCATGAAACATAGTGTTGGTTTTATGGGCGATGGAATTAATGATGCTGGAGCAATGCGCGCAGCTGATTTGGGTATTTCTGTCGATACAGCCGTTGATATTGCTAAAGAAAGTGCGGATATCATCTTGCTCGAAAAAGATCTTAATATCCTAGGCAAAGGATGTGTAGAAGGAAGAAAAACATACGCTAACATTATTAAATATATTAAGATGACTGTTTCTAGTAATTTTGGGAATATGTTATCAATGCTTGTTGCTAGTATATGATTAGCAAGCTTTAATATTTTACCAATGCGGCCTGAGCAAATATTGTTGTTGAATCTTATCTACGATCTGGCGCAAATATCATTACCATGAGATAATGTTGATGAAGATTTTTATTCAAAGCCACGGAATTGAAATGCTAGTTCAATATTAAAATTCATGTTATTTATCGGTCCGATAAGTTCCATCTTTGATATAACAACATTTCTAATATTATTTTATGTACTAAAAATCAATGATGGTAATAAGGCAAATGATTTATCATTTTTCCAAACAACATGATTTTTAGAAAGTTTATTAACACAAAGTGCAGTTATTTTAGTTCTGCGTTCGAACAAACCACCTTTTATCCGCACAAGACCATCAGCGGCAGTAGTTACTTCGGTCTTTATTACAACTATTGTGGGGTTAATTTTATCATTAACTCCTCACTTAGAGCCGATATTTGTTTCATTAACAATCCACCCAATTATCTTGCTTTATATTACCGCAATTATTGTTGGTTATGCGACAACTGCGCAACTATCGAAAATGCTTTATATTAAATTGTTTAAATCTTGGTTGTAGTTTATTTATTTTGAATACATTCAATCCCAGGAAGTGGTGAACCTTCAATAAACTCTAATGAAGCACCACCACCGGTTGAAATAAAACTATAGTCATTTTCGCTATAACCCAACGTTACGATGGCTGTTGCGCTATCACCACCACCAATTAAAGTAAAAGTTCCATGAGAAACTGTTAAGTTTTTTAAACACTCACAAATAGCTTTCGTTCCTTCTTGAAAATTATTAAATTCAAATACTCCACATGGGCCATTTCAAAATACTGTGCCGGCATTTTGTAATTGTTTTGTAAATAATTTTATTGTTTCTTTACCAATATCTAATCCCATTACACCTGCTAGTCCTTGTTCTTTCGTACGATATATTGGTTTGACATCAGCAAATGTTTCACCGCACATAAAGTCGATTGAAACATTAATCTTATCGCCACCCTTAGCTAATATTTGCTTAGCACTATCGAGCATTTCAGGCTCATATAATGATGTGCCAATATCAACGCCTTGCGCTTTTAAAAAGGTATAGGCCATACCACCACAAATTAAAATCTTGTCAGCAATATTTAATAAATTGTCAATAACTTTAAGTTTATCACTAACCTTTGCCCCGCCTAATATTGCGACTACTGGTCTAACCGGATTGTTAACAACCCTTGACAAATTCTTAATTTCTTTTTGAATTAATAATCCGATACAACTAGTTTCAATGTTGTTAGCAATACCAACGTTAGAAGCATGTTTACGATGTGATGTACCAAATGCATCGTTAACAAAAACTTCTGCTAAAGATGCTCATTCTTTACCGAGGTTGTTATCACATTTAGATTCTAACTTAACAACTTCACCATTAGCATTAACATCGTTATATCTTGTGTTTTCTAACAAGATAACATCCTTTGGTTTCATCAATTTAACTGCATCAACAACTAATTGACCGGTGCTTGTTGGGATAAAGGTTACATTAACATCATTAATCAATTTAGCTAATTCACTAGCAATAGGTTTTAATGATTTTTTATTTGATTTAATGTCATCGATTGATTTAATTCGTGATAAATGACTTAAAAGAATAATTTTACAATTGTGTTTGATTAAATATTCAATTGTGGGAATGGCAGCAGCAATACGTTTATTGTCTTGAATAACACCATCCTTAATGGGAACATTAAAGTCGACACGAACAATAACGGTTTTGTTGTCTAATATAACATCGGATAATGTTTTTTTAGAAAGAATGTCTTGCATATTAAATTAATTGGCCAACGTAAAGAATGGTTCTAACTAATTGTGCAGTATATGATGATTCATTATCATATCACGCTTTAATAAAAGCAGTACGCTTATTCATTACTTTGGTACTTAGAGCATCAAAAATTGAACCATGTGTTTCGTTGATAACATCAACGGAAACAATTGGTTCTTCTGTATAAGCTAATGTCTCATTAGCCGCAGCTTTGATTGCGGCATTAATTTCTTCTTTCGTTGCATCTTTTGCTAAATTAACTACTAAATCAACAACTGAACCAGTAATTGTCGGTACACGGTCGGCTATACCATCTAATTTACCTTTTAATTTAGGTAATACTAATCCTACAGCTTTTGCTGCACCGGTTGATGTAGGAATAATTGAAGTAGCAGCCGCTCTTGCACGTCTGAGGTCAGAATGTGGTGCATCTTGTAATCTTTGATCAGCGGTATAAGCATGAACGGTAATCATGAATCCACTTTCAATACCAAATTTTTCGTCAATAACTTTAGCAACTGGTGCTAAACAATTAGTTGTACAACTAGCACCAGAAATAATCTTATCATCTTTAGAAAGTGATTGGTGGTTTACGTTGTAAACAATTGTTGGGATGTCATCTCCTTTTGCTGGAGCTGAAATAACTACTTTTTTTGCACCAGCAGTTAAATGTTTGCTTGCACCTTCTTTATCAACAAATCGACCAGTACATTCTACCACAACATCAACACCTAATTTTGCTCAAGGAAGTTGTGTTGGATCTTTTTCAGCAAAAATAGGAATTTCTTTGCCATTAACAATAATAGATTTTTCACTTGCTTTTATCTCACCAGCAAATTTACCATGTGCTGAGTCGTATTTTAATAGATGAGCTAATGTCTTAGCGTCGGTAAGATCATTAATCCCAACAAATTGAACGTTTTTGTTATTTATTAAGTCACGGAAAACGAGACGGCCAATTCGTCCAAAACCGTTTATTGCTATTTTAGTTGCCATAATTGTGTAATTATACTACGAAAATATCTGGTATAATATACATATGAGAAAAATAAATTTATACAAGAGCTTGTCTCTTGTTTTAATAGGGGGGGGGTGCTTTAGCAGCCATTCCCATTGCATTAACAAGTTGTAAGAAAAAAGATAAGGGTGGTGAGGATTTAAAAAAAGTTGATAAATATTTGAATTTAACTTCAAATAAAGTTACATGGGGTGGGGACGTTACCTCACAGAAACAAGGTAGTAATTCAATTGGAACTCTTAAAGTTGAAAATACGATGTTAATTGGTTTTTGTACGAATTCTAATCCGAAGGTTAATATTGATAATAAAAATGAAATTTTCATTACGGGTGCTAATTCTTCGGGAGTGAACTTTATTAAAATCATATTCAATCCAACCGATCCAACAACATTACCAGTTAATACTGGAACCTATACATTAACATTTGAGGCAACGATAACAAATCTCGATAGTCCATTTACACCAATAGAAAAATTCATTATTACTGGTATTGAATTGGTCGTTACGGCCTAATTTTGTTTCATTTAAAAAAATCTAATTTGAAATCTGTAAATCTTTACAAACAATTCATATCAGTTTACTTACTTAATATAATAGATACGCCAATTAATCAATGTTCGTTAATCTCTGAAACCATACATGTTATAGTTTACTCTCATCAACAACACGAATAGATGATTTAATTCAAAGTGCAATAGACAATAAACAGAAGTATGTTGCTATGATTGATAGCGATAACATGCATGGTTCAATTGAATTTTATCATGCATGTAAGAAAAATAACTTATTGCCAATTATTGGTTTACAAATAGAAGTTGACAAACAGACTATTCTTTTATTTGCATTGAATAGTAATGGTTTTCATAATCTTGTGAAAATCTCATCATTTATTTTAACCAATAAAGATAAAAGTGCATGAGATTGAAAGGATTTTATTGATGATATTGTTGTTGTTGTTAACAATATTGACAACTACAAAGATCTAAAAAAGCATAAGTATCTCTATAGCTATGAACAAAATGCTAGTAACCCCATTGCGATAAAGGAATGTTTTTGCCAGACAAAAGAAGATTTATACTTTTTAGATATTTTATATTGTTTAAATCACGACCTTTTGTATGATGACATGGAAGAAGATAAAAAACATAATGATGTTTTTATTTCTCATGAGCACATTAAAAAAGTATTTAGTGAACAAGCATTAAAAAATTTAGAAGAGTTATTGCCTCATTTTAATCTTGAATTAGATCTAAATAAACAAATGCATTTCACCAAATACAACGAGAAATATAAATCAATTGATTTATTAAAAACTCATTGCAAAGAAGGTTTAAAATATCGATTAACTAAATACCAATACCCTAATTACCCGTTAAGTTACATTAACCAATTAAAACACGAACTAGAAGTTATTGAGCAAATGAATTTTGCTGATTACTTTCTTGTTGTTCAAGACTATGTTAATTTTGCCAAGCAAAATGGGATATTAGTTGGGCCTGGAAGAGGAAGCGCAGCAGGTTCACTAATATCCTATTTACTAGGAATAACGGCCATTGATCCAATTCAATATGAATTAATTTTTGAAAGATTTCTAAATTCATCAAGAAAATCAATGCCAGATATTGACGTTGACTTTCTTGATGAACGAAGACAAGAAGTTATTAATTATATGTTTGAAAGATATGGGTATGAAAAAACAGCACACATCATAACTTTTCAAACAATAAAAGTAAAATCAGCAATTAAAGATGCGGGAAGAGTCTTGGGTTATAATTTTAAAACTTTAAATCAAATTACTGCGCATTTTCCATTCATGATTGAAGAAATTAATGGTGAACAATTGAAACAAATGATTGAAGGTAACAAAGCATTATCATTAATTGCAAAACAATATAAAGAATTGTTTGCCGTCGTTTTTAAGATAATTGGCATTCCACGACAAATTGGTGTTCATGCAGCGGGAATTGTCATTGGTGATCAACCATTATGAAACTTAATTCCCGTTGCTGCATATAGTGATGGAACTTTAATTACCCAATACCCAATGGAATATTTAGAGGCATTTGGATTAATTAAAATGGACATTCTCGGTTTAAGTAATTTAGCAATTATTGATAAAACAATTAAACTAATTGCTAACACGCATCATATCAAAATTGATATTCATAATATTCCACTTGATAATACGAAAGTATTTGATCAATTATCTAGTGGGGATACAGTTGGTATTTTTCAATTTGAATCAGATGGAATGACTAATTTGATGACCAAAATAAAACCACGCACAATTGAAGATTTATCTATTGTGTCATCATTATATCGTCCCGGCCCACAAAAAAACATCAACACTTATATTGAAAATCGTAATCATCCAGATAAGATTAAATACTTAAATGATGATTTTAAAAAGATTTTAAGCCCAACTTTCAATATCATTATCTACCAAGAACAAGTTATTGAAATAGCAAAAAAAATTGGTAGTTTCAATAATGTTGAGGCAGACAACTTTCGTAGAGCAATAACTAAGAAGGACACTACCCAATTAACAAACTTTAAAACAACATTTATTAAAAATGGCCAACAACACGGATATACTGACAAGCAATTAGAGGAATACTATGCATACATTTTAAATTTTGGTGAATACGGTTTTAACCATTCGCATTCAATTGCTTATGCATATGTTTCTTATTGACTTGCTTACTTAAAAACGATGTATCCATTAGAGTTTTTAACAACCCTGTTAAACAATTGTAATGGGGCAATCGATAAAATTAAGGGATATGTGCAATATCTTAAAACAAAAGGAATTAAATTACTACCACCATCAATCAATGATTCACAATTTGAATTTAGTGTCCACCATAAAGATATCGTTTTTGGTTTAAGTGCGGTTAAAGGATTGGGAATTAGTGTTATCACTAAAATCATAACTGCACGTGAAAAAGTGGGTGGTGCATTTAAAGATTACCAACACGCAATCAAAGAATTAAACGATAACGGCGTTGGTTTAAAAACAATTGAAACGTTAATTAAGATTGGTGCATTTGATTGTGTGTTAAACGGTAAGACACGATATTGATTATTAATGAACTACGAATCTTTCTTTGAAAAAATAGTTAGTTTACCAATTAACGAGGTAACTGTTAACGAAGAAATCAATCGCCAATTAGAACAATACCAATATGAGTTAATTGGGTTGTCATTTAACGAACATCCATTAACAAAAATTAAAGCTAATTACTTATCTTCTAAGAAAATTGTTGATTTAGCCAAAGCAACAACAATTGGCCAGGTTTATAATGTTATTGTAACATTAGCAAACCTACGAACAATAAAAACAAAAACCGGTTTAGATATGGCATTCTTAACCATTGAAGACGATACATATTTAATTAATAAAGTAGCCTTATTCCCCGGTTTATATACAAAACTATACCCGACATTAGCGATAAATGAGATCTATACAATGACTATCAAACCAACCACCCAGGGATACCAATTGTTATCTGCTGATAAAATTAGTAAATTAAAGCATTAGATAAATGTTTTTTTAATATCGAATATGAATATTTAATCATAATATCTATATGAGAAATATAACTAAAGTTTTTATAACTGGTACAAATCTATTAATGATATTAACTCCAGCATCATTATTAAGTTCATGTAGCACAAAAATAGAAGTGCAATACATTGCGCATCGTGGAGCACCAGCAGGATTTAATGATGCATATAGTAGACGGTTTGAAAATAATAAAGAATCATTTTTAAGTGGTGGTGAACAAGCAAAATTTATGGGACTAGAAACTGATGTTTATAAAACATCTGATAATAAGTGGGTTGTTGTTCATGATGATAATCCTTTTATGGATTCGGCTACTGGTAATAGGTTAGCCGGAACTTATGTTGAAGAAAAAACATTTAATTACTGTATTAGTCAGCAAATAGTCCCTTCAAAGGCATACCCATCGTGAGTTATTGGTGGTGGCCACTATTTAACTAGTTTTGATGAATATTTACAAATATGTAAAGATAGTGGGAAAAATGCAATTATTGAAATTAAAGAACCATCGCATTTGGCCGCTACATATCCATGTAAAGGAGCTGCTGGTTACTTAATGCCAGATGCGAGCACAAATTATTTACCAGATTTATGAGATCAGATTGTAAAAAATGGTATGGAAAGTAATTGTTACATTATTAGTTTCCAGGAATGTTATATCCGATGGTTTAAAACTCACCACACTGAATTAGATGGCAAACATCGTTTACAACAATTATGTCATTGAAAATATGATGGTGCTCCTGACAAAGACGATAAATACAATACTGATTTTGAAACACTAATTAATAACGGATATGATGTTAGTGCTGGTGATCCAGAAACTGCATATGTTGGCGTAAATGATTATTTACCAATTAATAAAAGTATGATTGATTATGCTCATAGTAAAAATCAAAAATTTGGTGTGTGAACCGTTGATATTAAGAGCATTGCTGACCAATACATCAAATGAGGTGTTGATTTTATCACAACTGATTGTTATAAGTTTGTTAATAGCAAAGAAGATATTCCACCACCATTATTTGATTAGTAAATAATTTAATGTTCTATTAGGCGATTGTTTCTAGAAAGGCTTAAAGTTGAAATCTTATCATTTTTGAGTTGAAATATTAACATTTTATAATTGAAATTTTATCATTTTTCTATATAATAATAACCATGAATAATAAATATAAACCTAGAATATTAGATAAACTACTACAAAATAAAATGAATTCTGTAGGTGGTATTTTGATTTTAGGGCCTAAAGATATAGGTAAAACATGAATGGGTCAAAATTTTACTAAATCGCAAATATACTTTAAACAAAACGAAACTACACTGCAACAAGTAAAATTAGATAATAGTATCGCTTTAAATGGAAAGTTCCCCAGGTTAATAGATGAATGGCAACTATATCCTTGAATCATGAATGCCGTAATAACCAATATAGGGTTCATAAATAAAAATAATTTATATATTTTGACTGGTTCATCAACCCCAAACGAGAAATCAATTAAGAACTTACATAGCGGTGCCGGTAGAATAGCAAGATTAATGTTAAGGCCATTAACATTATTTGAAATGAATTTATCAAATAAACGTGTAAACTTTAGAGATTTATTTGCAAATAAAAAAAAGAATATTACTTTTATAGGTGGATTAAAATTGCAAGACTACATAAATGTAATATTGAAGGGTGGATGACCGAGAAACTATTTTCTTGATGTGAGCACTGCATGTGACAACATGATTGATTATGTTGAAAATATTTGTGAAGTTGACTTACAAGAATTAGATTCACCACCTAATCCTTCTAAAATGAAAGATATTATGTCAGCAATTGCTAGAAATATTGGTACACAAGCTGAAATAAAAACTATGGCAAAAGAAGCAAGGATTTCTCGATTAAATACTGTATCTAACTATATGGAACAATTAACAAAAATTTTTATATTAGATGAATTAAAACCGTGAAAAACACATATAAGATCTAGTGTAAGAATAAGGCAATCACCAAAGTGATATTTCGTTGATCCGTGTATTGCTGTTGCTTGCTTGCATTTGACATACGAAAAATTATGAAATGATTTTAATGCATTTGGTTTTTATTTTGAATCACTCGCTATTAAAGAATTAAGGGTATATGCAGATGCTTTGGGTGGTAAAGTATATTTTTATAAAGATACCACAGATTTAGAAATTGATGCTATTGTCGAAACAAGAAACGGTTGAGCCGCATTTGAAATTAAGCTAGGCGATGATAAGGGAATTGAAAAGGGTATTAAAAATTTAAAAAGATTCAAAGAGAAAATTCATGATTTTAAAAATAATAAGCCTACATCGTTCAATATTATTACTGCGGGTCAACATGCTTATACTACCGAAGATGGAATCAACATTATTCCGTTATCGCACTTATATATAGATTAAAAATTATTGCTCTAATTAATAGACATTGTGGATTTATTAACATCTAACATAAATATTTTTATAACACCGCATTATGTTATATACTTATATAAGCTAATAAAAGAACTGAAAAGTTCTTTTTTTTTAGCCGACAATTGTCATGAAAGCAAAAGCAATACTTGTATGTTCAAAATGTAATTCACG
>JAIRPI010000018.1 GCA_031257095.1 Mycoplasmataceae bacterium
ATATATAATTAATAATATGTTAGTTTGTATTACCGGACAAATAGGAGCGGGTAAAACAGAAACACTTAGATATATTGCTAGCTGTGGTTATAAAACATTTTGCATGGACAATTATATCCATGCAATATATAAGAAAGGTTGTATTGGATATAACAAGATTAAAAAGGCTTTTGGTAGTAAAGTAGTTACACCAAAAGCAATTAATCGTAAAGAATTGGGTAAAATTGTTACGCAAGATAGGAAGCAATTGGCCAAATTAAACAATATTACCATTCCTTTAATGCAAGCTAAGTTGCAGGAATTATTAAAGAAGGAAACTTTATGTTTTGTTGAACTAGGCGTATTTATTCACCATGCTAATAAATTCAAAAGATTTTTTAAGAAAATAATATTTATTTTTGCCCCAAAAAAGTATGCAAAAATAAATCAGCAAAAAAAATTTAAACATATTAAGAAGTTACCAACATTTTTTGTGGGTTGCGATAATTCCCCATATAAAAATAAAGATTCTTCAGAAGTTTTTTATGTGGATAACTCTAGTAAAATTAGCGACTTACACAATAAAATTAAAAAAATTTTGACAAAAATAAAAAAATAATTATATTTTTTGTAGGCGAAAAAGATTTTCACAATTATTTTTCGTAAAAATAGCACAACGGGACTATTCATACCATGCAACAAAATTCGAGGTTTTATGCGATTAAGAAATACGGATTCTCCTCAAATATAGCAATAGTTCACGATTTATATACCCCAATTATTGGTAATCAAGCAGCTTTACTGTATTTTAATCTTCTCCGTGAAGTAGATCGTCAAAAGCAGATTATGAATACCTCTACATCTTTAAACGAATATTTAAAGACAATAAACTTTAATCTTGAAGATTTTAATCATAATCGTCGTATTTTAGAAGCGATAGGATTAATTTCTACCTATCTAGAACAAGACAATGAACGCAATATCTATACCTTAGCCATCAATGAACCACTAAACTTTAAAAACTTTATTGCTAATACAAAATATCGACACTTATTAATTAAGGCTATTGGGCAAAATAACTATGATAAATTAGAATTTTTGCACAATAGTACCCGTATTTCATCTAATGCTACTAATATCTCAGCCCCATTTACTAGTGTTTTCAATGATTTAGAAACCCAAGCTGTTTCTAACATCAACTTTGAAGAACTATATGTTAAGATGGCAAAAACAACATCCTTACCGATAGTTATTAGTAATGAATGTAAGCAATTAATTGAATCATACTTCAAAGGTTATGACCTATCAATGAACGAGATTGAAAAAATTATCTATAGTTCCATCTTATTAATTGATAACAAAAATTATGAAATCGATATTGATCTATTAAATATGGGTTTTCAAAAACATATTAATGCATATCACAATGTCAATGTTTTACAAAACATCAAACTTAATCGTAATAATAAAATTTTTATTCATTATTATCAAAAACAAGAACTTGCGCAAATATTTAGTGACTATATGGCCCTTAACTGTTATCACTATTTAAGAGCCATTGTCAAAACTAAACTCACCGAGGAGCAAGTGCATATCTTAGATACTTTGAAAAACAAATATTTAATAACTGATTTTATTATTAATATGTTAGTTGACTACACATTGTTTAAAACTAATGGTGAACTTAACCAAAAATACATTTATAAAGTAGCAAAATCCATTAATGCTAATAACCTTAAATCGCTTCAAGCGATTTATGACTATTTCCATTTTAGAAATAATACTACCCAAACAGAAGAGAAACAAGAAAGTGATAGTTTAATAACTTGAGAGGAAGTTAAATAGTATGACGATTAATGAATTGGTGAAAAATGTTTTAGCAAAACCAGAATGAAAACATTTAAAAATAACGTCCGAAGAAGTCAAACACTACTATAAACATTTTTCCATATATGTTGATCATAGTGTTGATGAAGACGGCATGGAACTTATTATTAATAGGAATGCTAATAATAAGTTAACTTTTATTAAAAAAGAATCATTAAATAGTAAAGATCCTGCGAAAAATATTCGTCATCACTTATTATTTAATGAATATTTTTCTGACCAAGATTTACATTTACGATTAACTAGAGCTTTTTTTGAAACAGACAACGGCCGAGGAAAATTATTACAAAACTTAAGCAAGGTTTGCAAAAATTTTAATAAAACAACAAACGGTTGGTATGTTTATGGAACATATGGAATTGGTAAAACTCGTTGCTTTAAAGCTTTTTGTAATAATTTGGTAATCCAAAACCAAGAATCATCTGCTTTTTCGATCGCTTATATTTCAATGAATGAATTGGTGCAATTGTTTAAAGATTCATGAGATACTTCTGAATCTTTAACACTTGAACAAGACTTAATAGCGAAATTAAAATATGCAACTATTCTTATTCTTGATGAAATAGGAGCAGAGATTAACAATAACAAGCTTGGTTGATTTTATACTAAGCTATATAGTGTTCTCGACTATCGTTTAACTAATAGAAAAATTAGTTTCTTCATTGCTAATTATTCTTTATCAACATATGAAACTAAGCTAAAATATGCCTATAGAGAAAATTATCAACGATTCATCGAAAGGATAAAGGGTTTAATAAATAACCAACAAATTGAATTAGATGGTAAAAACCTTCGTAATGTTTAAATATGAGTTTAGTTTTTAAACCAAGAATCATCGAACTTATTCTTAAACAAATATGCAATAAGCATAAATTATCATTTAATATTTTTGCTGACGGTTGAATATTTGAAATTAGCAATAAACATAAAACCATCTTTATTTGAGGTTATAATTTTCCTATTAATAATGCAACTAGTTCAAAGATTTGTGATGATAAAGCGGGATTAGCACAAATATTATTACACCACAATGTTCCTTGTTTTGTTCACGAATATTTTATTCGCGGTAACTGTACTGACAAACAATTACTTACTTGTTTTAAAAAATATAAAAGAGATGTTGTCGTTAAACCAAACTTTGGAACAACGGGGTTTGATACAGAACACATTAATGACAATGAATCGTTTTTAAAGCATTGTCATTTAATTTTAAACAAACATGGAACATTGGCAATTAGTCCATTTTATGATTATTGTGATGAATTCAGAATTGTTTTATATAAACAAAAACCATATATTGTTTATAAAAAACAACGAGCACCAAACAATTGAAAACATAATATTGGTAATGGCAATAAAATCATTCCTATCCATGATTTTAATAAGCACATCGATATTATTAATTTAGCAATAAAAGCTACTAAATTAATTGATATTAATTTTTGCTCAGTCGATATAGCAATAGTCAATAATAAACCATTAATTGTTGAAATTAATTCCGGTGTAATGCTAGAACAATATGCTAAAGGCAATATAACGCAAAGAGAACAAGCATATAAGTTATATGAATTAGCAATCTTAGAACTATTTAGCTAAATACGATTAGTAATAAATGCCGCTATTCACCTTGTGCTAATGATCAATACACATTGGTCAATAAGACAAAAACTAATGCTTGAATTAACCCACACAACAAATCAAAGTAAGCATTTAACGGTGGTGCGGTTATTCCACCAATAATGTTAAATACACCAAGCACAGGAACATTTTTTTGAATAATCCCCATCATGTAATATCATAATGTGATAATTATTCCGCCAGCAATCATATTTCCTCATAAACGGAATGATATAGAAATTAATGGGGCAATTGTTTCCGGAATAGACATCGGATTAAACATTACTGGTATTTTCTTATTCTTCTTAGTTTTAATTGTGTAAAAGAACTTATTTAAATAAGATAATCGTTGGTATCTAAACCCAACAACAAAAGTTCCAAAGAAAGTTACTAATCCCAAAGATAATGTAACGGTTAATGAAGAAGTTGGGTTTTCAAAACCAATAATTCCTATTAAATTAGATACGATTAAATAAGAAAATAAATAAATAAAATAGGGAGTTATTTTCTCAGCTTTTTTTCCTAATGATTCAATAACCATATTACGTAAAAACTGAATATATACTTGAATTGCCAAACAAAAACCAGTTGGTGCTTGGTTAACTGGTATTTTTTTTAGCTTTACGTAATAAGTAATAAATACAGCACCAATAATAATTACTGTAATGGCGATTGCTAGCACTTGCGGCATTAATTCAAAAGGGTGCCAATTTTCCATAAATGAATTATATATAAATGAGTTTAACCAAATAAAGATTTAAATTAATGAAAATCTGATGGTTGTTTAATATACGGAATAAAGTTTTTGTTTTGGTAACAAACAAAATCTTTAATTAAAAATTCGCCTGGGCCATCATATTTATCAAATGGTAATCCGTTTGGTGCATGATAAGTCTTGTCATTAGTTGAACAACCCATGTGCCCAGAAATTAAAGCAAACGCTGGTACTTGGCACACACCCATATGATTGTTATCTGTTGGTGTTCTCAATCCATGATTAGCAATAGGAGCAGTCGTTTTAAATACTAGATTATGATCAACATACATGTAATAGGCATTGGGTGTTCATAAAAGACCAAATTTATGAAAGTCACCATAAATATTTATTGGCGTACCATATTTGTCAACATAATAACCGGATGTGCCAAATTCTTTATAGTGTTCTTCATACCCGTCAGCCATGGTATTTAATCTTACTTCGTTTTGAAAATCATTTCAGTTAAATGATTCAAATATGTCAATTTCACTTCCATCTTCCCCCCCATGATTTCATGATGAAGGGGAAGATTCAGCCATATCTTCACATTGTAATCAAAATGCCGCTCATCCATAATGTTTATTTAGAAACTTAGCATTAACTTCTCAATATCCAAACGCTTGTTCAAACTTTTTATCAGTTGTTACACAACCGGTAATATTTTTTGTCTTTTTATTATTTGGATCTGCATTTTCATCTTCATTAATGTATTTAATTCTTAAACATTTATCAGCAACAGAATTTTCTACTTCATTTCTCCGTCAAATAAATGGACAATGATCGCAATCACCACGGAGTTCATATTCATGTCATGTGTTGTCTCATTCATCAGGAATGGTAGTAGATAAACCAAATTGGGTATTTAATGTTTGTGATCAACCCTTCTTTGCGTTGATAACATCATTTATATTGGCATATTTATCAAATTTATCTTTACTACATGCAGTTGTTGTAATGAGAAGAAAAGAGGATGCTATAGTACCAAAGAATATGCTTAGACTTGTAGCAATTTTAATTCTCATGGTACTTTATTTATACCAAATTTTAAGCGCCATTAATTGTTAGTTCGGCAACACCAGTTCATGTATCGGTGGTTGAGCCGGTGGTACTAATTTTTGTGATATACAAACGATAATATACTGCCATATGCGTCATATCAAACGAAGAAATGTTAAAGGTTTTCTCGGTTGTATTAGCATCTCAGGCAATATCAGATTGAGTGTTGAGATCATCTCAAGGCCCTGAAGCGCTTGCACTTTTTTGTAAAATTCAACTACAAACTTGTCAATCAGATAAATTTGGACGTCTTGTAATAGAATAGGAATAATAAAGATGGTTGCCACCAGTATCTACTCAAACCCATGCTGGGTTTGATTTTAAATCAACAGTCTTTGCTCCAGTCGTAAAGCTAAACCCGTTAGCGACCGTTGACCAACAATTTCCAGTGCCACCATCAAACGCCTTTCACCCACCAAACTTATCATAATTGTATTCGCTACTTACATCATATTGTTTCCCCTTAACGGCACTATCATTTAACGTAGGATTAATTTTGCCAATTATAGCAATTGGAATATTAAAATCTTTGGTTCAATCATTGTAATTAGGACTATTAGTTGCCGTAACACGTATTGTTAAATAGAAACTACCAGGAGTAGTTATTGCGCTTATTGATAATGTACTCCCACTTATGGTAAAAGAACTAGCACTTGGAAAATAACCAGTATTTGCAGTACGGCTGATGCATGTATATGAAAAAGTTGTGTTAAGTGGGGCACTATTTGATAAACTTAATGTATATTGTTTTGCAGTATTTAGAGAAATAGTGGTAGGATTAATATCTTGATGAAAAGTGCCGTCTAATAAAAGATTACCAAGATCTGGGAAATTAATTTTAGTTACAGTTATTGATGTGCTAACTGTTTGGGTAGTACCGGCATATGTCGTATTACCAGTGATAGTGGCCTTAATTTTACAAGTATAAGCAGTCGCACTAGCATTTGCTCCTGTATTAAAACTTAACGTTGCCCCACTAATACTAAAATTACCATATGTTGTCTGACCGTTTTCAAATTTATAAGTAACTGTTGCATCAGCGGGAAGCGATTTATCAACTTCGAGTCGCACATCCTGCTTTGAATAATTATAAGGAACACTAGTTTGATTTCAATCTGGCGCTTTAACCTTTAAACCTGGCGCTCATCTAACTACGACCTGTCCTGTGTATTGTGATGATCAACTAACAGGAACTATTTTTACTGTATATTCATTATATGTTGTATCATATTGAAAAGTAGATCTATTTACATCTATTGCATTGATATTAATACTACTATTTAATTCCTTAACTTTAGTAATAACATCCTTTGAACTAGGTTCATCCAATCATGGTGAATCAATGCTAGTTCTTCATAACTCAGCTTGTGTTATCACCGAAGCTAAATCTACTCCGTTACTAATCTGATAAGTAACATTTACACTACCTGTATATTCAGCAGAAGTATCTTTAGCACTAACAGTAACGGAAACTGTATCTCCACTTGTACCTCTATTTCCAACGATTAAGTCATTAATTACATGTTTGTTGCTTGGATCGCTAACATGGTCATATAAGAATTGGAGAATATCATTATCTTTTGGTTGATTATTAGAAGAAAATATACCCATGTTAAGATCCCCAGAGAACAAAGTGCTAATATCAGTCTTATCTTGATCAGATTTTGTTAATGATGTATGGTTTGTTTTAGAAGTTTGTGCATAACTATAAGCAATGTTTGGCACACTTACCAAAGCAATTGATATCAATGAACTAATTCATTTTCCCATATATATATATATATATATACTATTATACTACTAAAATAGTGAGTCTATATTGAAAAAAGCGCCACAGTCAACGGTAACATTTGAATATATTCCGGGAATAATTTCACTTTCAGAATATTGTCACCCGAAGATTTTATCGTCATTTTGGTTGACAGTAAAACCAGTAACGTAATCATTAAAATCAAAGGTGCCATTATATCTTGCACACCATCTTAGTTTAGAATAAACACTTGGGTCTTGGCAAACTTGTTTTGCTCAATTAGGATATGAATAGATATAAATTTCATTTTCGTTGTATCCAAGATTAATTAAACGATTATAAAAAGCATTTCAAATAGTAGCCCAAGTTGCTGAATCATTAGGACAAGTAGCGTCTGCTGTGTCAGGAACTGTTGTTCAGTTTTCAATATCAAAGAAAATTGGTAATGTTGGTGTCGCATTATTTTTCTTAATTAACTCGTTAACCATATTAGCCTCAGCGACACCATCATTAGCATTTGCGGCGCTACTATAAATATAAACACCATATGGAATATGTAAACGATTACAAGCAGCGACATTGACACCAAAATTAGTATCTTCTAAATGTGTGCCGTGCGCACATCTTAAAATTACCGCATCAATGTCGCTATATTCCTTAACAGTATCCCAATCAATATTTGGTTGTAAATGAGAAATATCAGCTACTTTCATTCCATTTAAACTATCACAAAACAACTGCCCATTATCTTGTAATAGTCCACGCGCTTTCCTTTCACCAATTCATGTAGGTTTAGAGTAGTTACTAACATTAAAATATTTTTTTAAAACAACATCATTAACTATTGTTCCTTTATTGTTACTAACATAAGCGTGGATATCAAAAATATATGGATTATCTGTACCTGAAAATTCTATCCCTGGGTTAATCGTTAAAACCCCTGTATTACCAGCAATGGTGATTAACTCAGCATTGATTAATTCATCAGTATCATTTGTGCAACCGATTATTTTTCATTCAACATTGGCACGCGAATGATTTAATGAACATTTGTGAGTAATAGTATTGGTGTAATATTTAGATGGTGTTTCTAATTGAAAATCATTAATCTTTAATGGTGTATTCGTACTACAAGAACAAACACTAATTGGATAAATTAATGCTAGTGAACAAAAACTAAAATATTTAATAAAAAGATGTCGCTTTGACATCTACTTATTATATTAATATAAAAAGATATATAATACGAAACCATGATTAAAATTTTGCGTCATTTTAAAAAAAAGGCAATTATTTTTTGTATCATCGCTATCATTTTAGTAATGGCTGCAGCTTATTTTGACGCAACCCAACCAACATTTTTACAAGACGCTTTATCAGGGCTATCGAAGATTTATCGAATTAACCAAAAGGATGGTGATTGAAAACAGTATGGTTGATCAGATTATTGATTTCCGATATTAAAAATGGCACTCTATGCCATTAGTAGTTTAATTTGTGGTGTGGTTGGTGCTATTTTAGGATCAACCGCTTCTTTATATGCACAAATGGATGTAAGAAATGCCATGTTTGGGAAAATTCAATCATTTGGATTTAGTGAAATTGATAAATTTTCAACGGCTTCGTTAGTTACGAGAACTTCAACCGATACAACAATTTATCAACAAAATCTTCAAATGATTTTAACGATTGCTTTTCGTACACCAATCACAATTGGAATCTCAATTTACAATGCGTTTACTCCGCCAATGGGTAAACCTATTTACGGTGTAATTGTTATTTGTGTTGTTGCGTTTATGATTACTTTAGGTTGTGCCATCGGTGTGCCAGTATTGAAAACATTCTCGAAAGCACAAGTACAATTAGATAACACAAATAAAGTTATGCGTGAAAATATTTTAGGAGCGAGAGTGGTTAAAGCTTTTAACTTACAGGATTTACAACACAATCATTACGACAAAGCAAGTAAGGAATTAAAGCGATTAAACATTAAAGGACAAGCCGCTTTAATTCCAATAATGAGTATTTTCCAATTTGCTTTAAGTTGTGGGGTAATTATTATTTTAATGGTTGGTGGATATACATTTATTAAAAGTGACAATCACCCGCCAATTAATGCTGGTATTTTTGCTTTTGCCCAATTAATTGCAATTGTCTTGTTTGGTACTATTATGTTAGTAATGGTTATTGTTCAAACAACAAGAGCTGTTGCTTCTATTCATCGTATTAATGATGTTTTAAATACAAAAACGACATTAATTGAAGATAAAAATCCACAATCACTTGTTGATAAAGATAATTCTGTTGTTTTTGAAAATGTTAAATTCAAATACAACAAAGATGCCAATAAATATGCATTAGAAGATGTTTCTTTTGCGATTGGTACTGGACAAACATTAGGAATTGTTGGTGGAACAGGTAGTGGTAAATCAACTATTGCTAATTTAATTGCTAGATTCTATGATGTTGATGAAGGTGCAATATTAATCGGTGGTATTAATGTTCGACACGCTTCATTTAATGACGTTTTTAACAAAGTATCTGTGGTTTTACAAGATGCTTTATTATTTTCTGGAACCATTGCTAGCAATTTAAAATATGGTAATGCTAATGCGACAATTGAAGATATGGAGTTTGCAACAAAATCTTCTTGTGCCTTTGATTTTATTAATCAATATCCAGAAAAATTTGAAAAACAAGTCGAACAAAGAGGAAGAAATTTTTCCGGTGGACAAAAGCAAAGAATATCATTAGCACGAACATTAATTAAAAAGCCAAAGATTCTTATTTTAGATGATACAACTAGTGCTTTAGACTTATTAACGGAAAAACAAGTGCGATTAAATCTTGCCGCTAATTATCAAGATTGTACGAAGATCATTATTAGTCAAAGAATATCAGCAGTCAAAGATGCTGATAAAATTATTGTCATGGACAATGGTAAGGTTAGTGGAATTGGCACACACGAAGAATTAGTGGCCAATAATGATATCTATCGTTTAATTGTTGACTCACAATTAGGCGCACAGGAGGTTGAATAATATGCCGCCAATGATGAGTAAAAGTTTTGGTTCTGGTAAAAAAGCTAAGAACCTAAAATCAACAATTAAGGAATTAGCATATTATTTTCGTAACTATAAAGCACTTTTTATTGTTTCAATATTTATTTCCGTTATCGCTGGTGCTTGTGTTACAACGGCTTTAGTATTCAATGGAATAATCTATGCTAAATACATTATTCCATGGGGTATGACATATCAAGGGGGTGCTACGCAAATTGTTAGCAACGCAACCAATATGTCAGCTACATTTGGTTTAATAACTTTCTTATATTGGTGTGCGGGGATTATGGTTACCTATCTAATAGGTTATGGGTTTAGTTGAATTGAGTCATTAATTTTATTAAAGATGTCAGAAAATGGTTGCTATTCATTGCGTGATGCCATCTTTAATAAATTAAAAAATCTACCAATTGGATATTTTGACCGCACACCATCTGGCGACATAATGAGTCGAACAATTAATGATGCTAATAATATTGGTTTAACATTATCCCAATATTTAGGTAATGTTGTTTATTGGATGATAACCGCCTTATCCATTGTTATCATTATGTTCTTAGTTAACCCAATGTTAGCATTGTTAGGTGTTGCTATTATTCCATTAGCAATGTTTATTATCATTATTGTGATGAAATTAATTCGTCCTTATTTTGCTAAACAACAAAAAGCTATTGGTGATCTTACCGCAATAACTGAAGAGAAAATTTCAGGATTAAAAATTATTTCCTTATTCCAAATGAAAGATAACGCGCAAGATGAGTTTAACAAAGCCAATATTATCTTAACAAAAAGTTCAATTGTAGCTCAAGCTTCTTCAAGCATGTTAATGCCGATTAACATTTTTGCTAATAATATTGGTTTTGTTTTATTTGCTTGTATTGGTGCTTATGGGATGTTTAAAGGCGGACATGGCGATCATCACGGTTGAATTAAAGATACTTGAGGTGTTATTAAATTCCCATTACCAAGTAATGATTGATTTCAATCGTTAAGAATCGCTGGTCAACCACTTGACCCAAAAGCGATTACCGCACTTAAAGATACACTTACGAAAATGACTTTATTAATTGTCTTTACAAATATGATGCGAAACGTTTCTGGGCCAATTAACCAACTTGCTGGTTCATTGGGAAGTATCTTTTCTGCTTTAGCTTCGGCTGAACGAGTATTAGAAATTCTTAAACTACCGATTGAAATTGATAAACCAGAAGATCGTACATTAGACCCAACAGAAGTGTATGGTTTAATTGAAGCTGAGAATTTAAACTTCTCATATGTGAAAGATAAACCAATATTGAAGAATATTAATTTCTTAGTAAAACCAAAAGAAGTTGTTGCCCTAGTTGGACCAACAGGGGCAGGCAAAACAACAATTGTTAATTTAATTACACGATTCTATGATATTGATTCAGGTAATTTATTAATTGATGGCCACCCAATTAATACTGTTAAACGTGAAAGTTTAAGAAAAAATATTACAATGGTATTACAAGATACATATTTATTTAGCGATAATATTTTAGAAAACATCCGTTATGGTAGATTAGATGCAACTGATGAAGAAGTAAAACAAGCAGCTAGGTTGGCATATGCTGACAATTTCATAATGCAATTACCGAAAGGATATGAAACTATCTTAGAAGACAATGGTAGTAATTTGTCGTTAGGCCAACGACAATTAATTGCTATTAGTCGTGCTTTCTTATCTAATGCTAAAATTGTTATTTTAGATGAAGCAACTAGTTCAATTGATACTAAAACCGAGTTATTAATCCAGAAATCGATGTCTAAATTAATTGAAGATAAAACCGCTTTTGTTATCGCCCATCGATTGTCAACAATTATGCATGCCAATCAAATTCTTGTTATTCGGGATGGAACAATAGTTGAACGTGGAACACACCAGGAATTATTAGATAAGAATGGATTCTATGCCGATTTATTTAATTCACAATTTAAGAAAGGAATGGAAATTTAGTTTACTGGTTTGTTTTCTTGTTTGTTAGCATCTAATAATTTCTTACTTTGCAATTTCTTCAATAGTGAAATGCATTTATCAATTGCATAGTAATTACGAGATGTCGAACATTTATTAGTAGAAAATTCATTAAAAATAATAATTGAACTAAAAAGAAATTCAAAAGTAGCATTTTCTGAATCCATTGTTTCATTAATTTGCTTATATTGACTATCAACACTACTTATATATCGTTGATTACTTTTAATAAATTTTTGTAAATATTGTTCACTAGGTTTTTTAAATTTTGTTAACAATTTATCAAAATCTTCATTGTTAAAATTATCAACTTTTATTTTCTTGCGATTAATTTTAGTATTCAGAACAATAATAAGCACTAAATGGATAATTGCAATCCCAACTAGCAATCAAGAACTAATACGTGTTCCTAATTTTATTCATTGCTGAACATCATTTGCAGTAAACAATGAAAGAATAGCAATTACTAAAAACAATACCACCAAAGCAATAAATGCTATGTATTGAATAAAATTACCTTTACCTTTATTTGTTGCATATAGTCTAGCACGACTATTAGCTAAAAAACAAAAACTTAAGACAAACATGCACCCATAGAGAGCAATAAATATTAATGAAGCGATAAATAAAGTTAACATATTAATATTCTACTTGTTTTTAGATAACTAACTTAATTAACCGATTATGTTTCTAACTTGAATTGCTAAATCTTTTAAACTATCTGAGCATGGTTTATTATCAAAACTAAAACCTTCATCTGATTTTTGATTTACTCATTCTCATTCCATCTTAAATCAATCGTTCGATATTAATTCATTATGCGATGGATTAACACCATCGACATTATTCATGTAATTAAAATATTTGCTTCATCTTTGTTTATATAAACTATTTGTTAATCCCGATCAACAAGAAATAATTAAATAAATCACGAACTATTTGGCCTTCTATCGAATTTCTTCCATTAACGCGGGATAGGACTCTATTCCTATCTAACAAATAAGTGTCCTAAAGCTATAACATTAATACCATCATGTCTTGTATAACTTGTATTACCGGCAACAATAATATTTAATGACATTAATTTGTTTAATTGTTCTTTAATTAAGCGATTTTTAAATAATTTCAAATTATTTACCCATTCTTCTATTAATGTTTCTCCACCCAATTTAATTTCAAAAGCCGCCCAACGACCATCTGACAGTTCTACAATTGCATCTATTTCTAAATTAGTTGAGTCTTGATAATAAAAAACATTACCATCTAAATAAAATGCATACGCTCTTATATCTCTAATTGCTAATGATTCAAAAAATAAGCCATAAGCATTATATAAGAAATTTAATAAAATCGGTGAAAAATATTTTTTAAAATCGGTGAAAAAGATGTTTTAAAATCGGTGAAAAACATAATTTATTTTATTCGTGTGATACAAAATTGCAAGAAAACTAATTACACATAAAAATACAAAAAAACCTTATTTTTTTTTGATATCTTCAATAAATGCACACTTGCCCAATATATAGACTAAAAAAAGAAATTCCAAATTTAGTTAATGTTTTTTGTTATTTCTTCTCTAATATTTTTGCTAAATATTGGGCAGTATAGGATGTGTTTTTATAAGTCAGCAATTGTTCTGGTGTACCAGTTGCAATTACTTTACCACCAGCTGAACCACCATCAGGTCCTAGGTCAATAATATAGTCGGCCGATTTAATTACATCCATGTTGTGTTCAATAATGATTGTTGTCGATCCATTATCAACAATGCGATTAATAACAGCGATGAGATTTTTTACGTCACTAGCATGTAAACCAGTAGTTGGTTCATCTAAGATTAGCAATGTCTTATTTGTCGCTTTTTTTTGTAAAAATTTAGCGAGCTTAATTCTTTGAGCTTCACCCCCAGATAAACTAACCGCATTTAAACCTAATTTAATATATCCTAAGCCAACATCACTCATTAGTTCTAATTTGTGACGAATTGATGGGATATTACTGAAAAAAGCTAATGCTTGATCCACAGTCATTTCTAAGACATCATAAATGGATTTGCCTTTATATTGAATAGATAGTGTTTCACTATTGTATTTCTTACCACCACACTCATCACATTTAATATAGACATCTGGTAAGAAATGCATTTCTATTCTAATTACACCATCACCCCAACATTTTTCACATCGTCCACCAGCAACATTAAATGAGAAACGACTTTTTGTATACCCGCGGGCACGACTTTCAGGTAAAGATGCAAACAATTCACGAATATCATCAAATACACCAACATATGTTGCTGGATTACTTCTTGGTGTTTTCCCTATTGGTTCTTGGGAAACTAGAATTACTTTATCAATATGATGTAATCCATCTATGCCCTTAATTTTTGGGGCATCAATAAATGGACTCGTTGTATATTTCATAATATTTCGCGCTAAACATTCATTAATCAACGTTGATTTACCACTACCACTTACCCCAGTAACCACAATAAGTTTTCCTAATGGAAAAGTAACATTTAAATCTTTTAGATTATTTAATTTCGCACCTTTTAATACAAGCTTCGATCCATCACCGCCACGACGCTTTTGTGGGATTGGGATACTTAGCTTGTGTGACAAATATAAACCAGTGATTGAACCATTATTTTTTTTAACTTCACTAGGTGTTCCAAAAGCAACAACCTTACCACCATTATCCCCAGCACCAGGACCGATATCGATTAAATAATCACTAGCTAAGATTGTTTCTTCATCATGTTCAACAACGATAACAGTATTTCCCGCATCGCGCATTTTCTTTAAGGTATTAATTAATCGGGCATTATCTTTTTGGTGTAAACCAATAGATGGTTCATCTAATACGTACAATATTCCCGTTAATGAAGAACCAATTTGGGTGGCTAATCTAATTCGTTGTGATTCGCCACCACTTAATGTGGCAGCATTTCTTGATAATGTTAAATAATTTAGTCCAACATTATCAAGAAATGACAAACGATCAACTATTTCTTTTAAAGCTTG
>JAIRPI010000022.1 GCA_031257095.1 Mycoplasmataceae bacterium
AAGATACATGCGTTAGCAATTTGCTTACGCATTTCATTAAAGTGTCAGTCTGCTTCTTCAATATAAATATTTAATGGGGATCTTTGTTCTAATGAACGTAATTGCACACCTTCACGAAGCTTAGATATTCTTTCAAGATGCGCCGTTCAATAATTGTCAAGGTTTTGTAAGATTACTGATTTAAGAATTTTGGTTGATTGTTCGCCTAAGAATTCTAGACGTACATCAACACATAGGTTAATAATCTTATCAATAATAACCTTGACTTCATTTACGGACATATCTTTAAAAGTATCAGGGCTTATTAAATTCATCCCAATGATTTTGTTATTTAAAACATTGGTTAATTTAATATGATCTAATGTTGAAGAGTCATCAGATAACACAAACATTTGACATAAATCGTTAACGACAATTTTAATCATTCGTTTTAAAATATTAATATTGTCGGTTCGTTGGAGAATTTGATCACGTTGTTTATAAATCAACTCCCGTTGATTGCTTAATACACTATCATAGTCAATTAAGTTTTTTCGTGTATCAAAATTCAACCCTTCAACTTTCTTTTGGGTTGAATTTAATAAACGGGTAAAAAACCAAGAATCATAATATTCCAAATCAATTTTGTCACTAGCTTTTTCTTGTTTGTCCGTTGCAAAACGACGGAACAATGTATCTTCTAGTGATATAAAGAACCTTGTAAATCCTTGGTCACCTTGTCGTGCACAACGACCACGTAGTTGGTTATCAATTCTTCGTGATTCATGACGTTCCGTACCAATAACATATAATCCACCTAGTTCAGGTACTCCAGGTCCTAATTTAATGTCAGTACCTCGTCCTGCCATGTTTGTTGAAATAGTAATGGCACCCTTTTGTCCTGCTTGGGCAACAATTTCTGCTTCCCGCGCATGATTCTTAGCGTTTAATAATTCAAACTTAAGTCCTTTATTTCTTAAATAATGCGCTAGGGCTTCACTATCTTCAACTGAAGCCGTACCAACTAACACTGGTTGCCCACGGCTATGTAATTTTTCGATTTCCGCAACCACGTGATACCATTTGCTAACCTTGTTAGCAAAAATAAAGTCACTAAAGTCTTTACGAATGTTTGGTTTGTTAGTTGGTACAGGGACAACAACCATGTTGTAAATCTTCATGAATTCTTCAGCTTCAGTAAATGCTGTTCCTGAAACCCCGGCTAATTTCTTATACAAACGGAAGAATGATTGATAAGTAATGGTGGCAATAATAATGTTTTCTGGTTCAATCTTCACGTATTCTTTCGCTTGAATGGCTTGGTGTAAACCAGCATTATAACTACGACCTTCAAGGATTCTTCCAGTAAATTGGTCAACTAAGAGGATTTTATCATCATGGACAATATATTCCACACCTAATTGAAAGACAAAATTAGCCATTAAAGCATTTTTTAGTTTATGCACTAAATCGGAATTTTCAATGGCAAATAAATTTTTAATTTTATATTTTGCCTCAGTCTTTTCAATACCTTTTTCAGTTAAAGATATTGAATTGGACTCAGGATCAATCTTGTATTCATCGTCTTTAAATGTTTTAGCAAATAAATCAATTTCTGAATACATTGATACATCACGTTGTGGTTGACCAGAGATGATTAATGGGGTTCGTGCTTCATCAATTAGTACTGAGTCTGCTTCATCAACAATCGCAAAGTTTAATTCTCTTAATACTTTCTCTTCATAGTTTTGTACCATGTTATCACGTAAATAGTCAAAACCTAATTCCGAGTTAGTAGTATAAGTAATATCACAAGCAAACATTTGCTTTTTCTTGTGTTGATCAAAAGCAGATAAGTTATAACCAACAGTTATTCCTAGTGGATTTAAAGCCGCCGCACAAAAACGGGCATCACGTTCTACTAAATATTCATTAACGGTAACGATATGCACTCCTTTTCTTAATAGGGCATTAAGGTAAGCGACAATAACTAAAACAAGTGTTTTCCCTTCCCCTGTACACATTTCGGCAAAATCACCATAATGAACAATCGCTGCCCCAACAATTTGGACAGTAAAGGCAAATAAACCGTGCACACGGAAGCATGCTTCTCTTGCAACTGCAAATGCTTCGGGCATAATATCGTCAATGGTCTTACCAGCATTTAATTCCGCAATTAAAATATTAGTTTGGTTAGACAAGGTATTGTCATCCATTGCCCGATATTTAGACTTTAACTTATCGGTAAATTTGGCTATTTGGCGAGCCCGTGACAATATTCTTCGATAAGGTGCGAGAACATTTAGTCGATGTATACCTCTTATCCGTTGTTGTTTCATTTATATATAAGATTTATAGATTATACAATAATGAAATAAGTATTATACACTGATCACTACACAACGGTAAGTGCCACTTAGATCGCGCAAAAAGAATGATTGATCTAGTAATTTTAATTGTTTTAAAAGATTAGTCATCATTACTTTTTGCGAATAACCAAATTCAAAAATGATTTTACCACCTTCTTTTGTGATGAGGCTTCTATTAGTTAAAATGTTATGGTAAAACTCCATTTCATTTTTACTATTATTAAATGCTATTTTATGTTCATAGCGAATAAGGTTTTGATGTAATTCATCAACCCCAAGATAGGGAGGGTTACAAACTACCACATCAAATATCTCACTATCTTGCTTAATGAACTTTAAATAATCAGCACATATCGTTTTAACTTTTAAATTTAAATTAGTCGCATTTGTTTTAATATTATCAATTGCTTTTTGATTGATATCAACTAAAGTTACATCGCAAAAAGGAACATGACGTTTAATTGCTAAGCCAATACAACCTGTTCCCGCACATAAATCTAACACTTTGTAATTTTTCTTTTCTAGTTTTAGCATTTGAATAATAGCATTTGTTCAACATTCTGTATCTGCCCGTGGTTCAAATATCTTTTCATCGACAACTAACGTTAAATCAAGAAACTTTGTTTCGTGTGTTATTTGCGAAAGTGGTTTTTGGTGTTTGTAATAATCAAAAACTTCGCGACTAAAATCATGAAAATTAAAATCAATTTTTGTATTACGCATAGCGGCAAAGGAAATTTTGTTTTTCACAATTTTTGATTTAGCAAAGATAATTTCAAAAATTGGTAATTCTGTGTCAAATCCCTTTAAATGTTGCACACGCTTTTTTGCCCGATCAAATGCTTCAATAAATTTCATTAGATTTTTAATTCCTCCATTTTCTTAATTTGGTCAGCGGTAATTAAAGCATCGATAATGTCATTAAAATTACCAAGCATTATTTGGTCTAACTTATTTAAAGTTAGACCAATCCGATGATCAGTTACCCTATTTTGTGGATAATTATATGTTCTAATTTTTTCACTACGATCACCAGTTCCTACTTGGATACGACGCATAGTGGTAATCTCTTCGGTTCGTTCTTGCTCAAGTTTTTCCCAAATACGACTTAACAATAACTTCATCGCCATTGCTTTATTTTCTATTTGACTACGTTCTTGGCTACAAGCAACAACAATCCCTGTTGGAAGATGCGTAATTCTTACTGCTGAATCTGTTCGATTAACGTGTTGTCCACCTGCTCCACCAGCTCGATATTTATCAATTCTTAAGTCGCTCGGATTAATTTTAAAGTCAATTTCATCAAATTCGGGCATAACTGCGACCGTAATTGTCGATGTATGGACACGACCTTTAGCTTCAGTTGCTGGGACACGCTGCACTCGATGCACCCCAGATTCATATTTCATTTTTGAATAAACGTTTGTCCCAGTAACATTAAAAAATATGTAGTCATATCCGTGAGCGTTGACGGAGATGTCAATAATTTTTATTTTCCATCCTTGTAAGTCAAAAAAACGTTTATAAGCATCAAATAAATCAGCGACAAAGATGCTTGCTTCGTTTCCTCCCGCTGCGGGACGAATTTCAACAATAACATCTTTTTCATCCGCTGGATCAACGGGTAATAATAAGATTTTGAATTGATTTTCTCAGCCTGGTATTTGTTCGCGGATTTGCTCTAATTCGATTTTTGCTAACTCGGCTAATTCATTATCTAATTTATTAGATGATAAAGCGTTTTCGTCATCAGTCGCAGATTTAATGGCTGCTTTATATGTTTGGAATAAAGCAATAATTGGTTTATTCCTTTTTAATTGTCGATTAACTTCTTTTAATTGACTAGCACTTAAACTAGCATTATGTGCTTGTTCATCTAATTCGTGGTAACGTTCTTCGATTGCAAGCAAAGATTCGTATAAGCGTTTGTTGTATTCCATATTGTTAAAAAAAGAATTAAC
>JAIRPI010000014.1 GCA_031257095.1 Mycoplasmataceae bacterium
CCATTTACAATATAAAGACGTTTTAGGTCATGAAATGATTTCTTAACACCTTTTATTAATTGCACAATGTGTTCAACGATTAAATCGGTTAGATTGTTGTTTGTTTTGATTGATGTTGATTTAATGATTTTATTTTCGGTGAATAGGGCAATATTTAAATATTCAAAACTTGCATCAATAAATAAAAACATTATAAATTACTCCGTAATTTTATTAATAAATCATTAAACACTTTATCAGGTTCACAATTTAACTCAATAAATTTATCTAAACGAGGATGATAAAATTTTAGATAGTTACAATGCAAAAATTGATCATAGTCTTTAAACCCATCAATCGTTCCATAAAGTGGATCATTGTATACGGGATGATGGATATAAGCCAAATGGCAACGAATTTGATGGGTTCTACCAGTTATTAACTTACATGAAATTAGACTTGCGGTACGAAAGTTTTCTAAAACGGTAATCTCTGTTGTCGCTGGTTTTGCTTTTGGTTCATCGCTAACGACCATTTTAAGTCGTGATTGTTTACTACGTTCAATTGGAGCTTTTATTAATAAAAATTTATCTTGAAAACAATGATGAACAATAGCTAAATATTGTTTTATCATGATTCGTTTTTTTGTTTGTTCTAACAACGAATCAAACATATATTTATTCTTAGCAATGATGCACAATCCAGTCGTATTGCGATCAATACGACTAACAACTCCGGGACGAGTTTGGTCAGCAAACTCTTTCTTTTTTATTTTTCTTGATAAAATTTGCACAATAGTGTTTTTATCACCAAATGACGTTGGGTGAACCAGAATGTTTTTTGGTTTATTTATAACAATAACATCTTTGTCCTCATAAACAATCGGTAGTTTAATCTTCTTTGTTGGCTGTCTTTGCAACTTTTCTTGTTGTTTTAAAATAGAAACTTCATCATTCAACTTAACATTAATTCCTTTTTTAAAAGGAACAACACCATTTAAAAGAATTTGATTATTGGCAAATAATTTGTCAACTTGGTGACGTGCTAAATTAAAATTAGCAACAATAAACTTGTCTAATCTTTCCTGATGAAATAATTTAGTTACCTTCATTTGTAGTAGGTGGTGAAGAGACATCACTTTCTTGTTTTTTGCTAGAAACAATATCTTTGCGGAAACCAATAATTAATAGAATTATTGCTGTTATAAAATATAAAGCAATGCCACCAATTATACATACGTCAGGAAAATTAGAGCAAGTACTACCTAATCAGCGTGTGTCAAGATAATCGATAACACAACCAGACGAGTATAGTTTGCCATCATATACATGCCCGATGCTATTAATCCGGTCAGCTAAATTAAATAATCCACCAGAAAATGCAGCAGCAATAAATAAACAGCAAAACCGCGAATTGTTAACTAATAACAAACATATCATAATCAAAATAATTAAACCTTGTAACACATAAATTAATGCAGGATTATTAGTAAACATGCTAAAAGCAATTCCGTCATTGGCTGTGAATTGATAAAACGGCCAATGATTTCAAGGTAATTTATTGTCCTTAGCTAATAAATTTAATATTAACGATGGAATGAAAACGATAAGAAAACCAATGCTACCGTAAATTAGACGTGTTTTGTTATTTTTTCAACAAAAGTTTGCACTTAATCATTTCTTTAAACGTGTAGGCGTTTTTGTCTCGTTTTTAGACATAAGTTGATTATATTAATTATTAAAGGCGTCAGTAAATGGTGTGCCAGTAATATATTTATCGGTTAAGATAATTATTCCCGAGCCTTTAAATTTATCTTGCAAATTTAATTCTCGAGCACTACACAACATTCCCTGTGATTCATAACCTAGTAACTTACTTCGTTTTATTGATAATCCATTAGGGATTGTTGCTCCCAACATAGCAACAACCACTTTTATGTCTTTTTTAACATTCGCTGCCCCACATACAATTTTTAAAATGTTGTTTTGTCCAATATCAACATCACAAATATGAAGGTGGGAATCTTTGATTGGTTGACAGGCAATAACATTGCCAACAATTAATGGATATTCATAAATAAATGGTGTTAGATCGATAGTTGCTTCAGCTTTTACAATTTGGATAATTTGTTCTGTTGGTTGTAAATAGCCTTCAACTAAATCATATTTATGAGATATGTGAGGAATATTAATAAAACTTATTTGTTCATTGTCATAACCAACAGTACAATTATTGACTGTTTTGATAGTATTATAAATTTTATTAATTTCAATTACCAACGTATCATTTAATGCTTTCTTGTTATAAAAAATGGTTAGCATAATTTATAATGTAATTATAAACAATGAGTAATGATTGGGCATTAATTGTAATTACTATTGTTTCAATAATTGTCCTTATTGGTATTGCTCCTTTTATTAAACGAGTACTAAATTGCTACCCGATTTGATGTGTTGTTGGTATCTTGTTACTTGCTTATTTAATAACTATGCGGTTTGCTAATGATTGGTCTAATAGCGATCTGTCAAAAGCATATCTAACCGATTGGTGCCCGTTTGGTGCATTGCTAACTTGCGTATTAATGATTGTCGATCCAACACGAAGAGCTTTAAGAACTATTGGAACAATTAATGTGTTTGCGGGGTTATTAACGATATTTGCTTTACCATTAACGACCGATGTTTTGGGAGGAAGTTTGTGAAATGATATATGACGCGGTAATGAACCAAACCCAATATATTTTTCCATGCATTACATAATGCTAATGGGTAGTCTTACGGCAATTTTAAGTGGTCCATGCCTTAAGTTCCGCCATGCATTATATGCTTTTTGTGGATTTGGCGGTTTTCTTATTTACGTTACTATATGCATAAAAGCACTCCATCTTACTAGCAATGTTACAGGATTAGTGAGTGGCGATTGAGATTTTAATGGTGAATATCGACCAATGTTTAATGTTATTAACCAAATATTTTTTCACAATCATTTGCAAGATGATCAGTGAAAGTCGGCTTTAGCCGTCACCTGGGTGTTTGTATTATTGATTAACATTACTTTGTTGATTTTGTTTAGTTTGCTAATGCGGGTGAGATTTTGAAAGTGATATCGGGTTATGGACCGTGAACATCGTTTCCGTTTGGTTAATATGTTTGGGTTTTGGGAGTTGAATAATGAAGCAAAAAAACTACAGTGATGATTAGGCTGATTTGGAAACAATAACAAAGTTACTTACTTACAAGAATATAAGTGTTGGGATGATAAGTTGTTTACGTTAATTAGAAATAAAATTAAGGTAGTTAAAAAGCCAACGTAATAATCTCTTTTTGTTTTAATGATTTTGGTACATCAATAATTCTTTGGTTGGCTGACCCGCGATATTTTAGTTCTGGATTTTTTAAGCTAATTTCGAACCGACCATCAACAATAACATCAACGTTGTTAATTAGTTCTTTGATTGCTTTGTTTTTATTAGCAAGTTTTAATAATTCTTCAAATTTAAATCCAGTATAAGCCCAAATGTTTACTTTCATTTTTTTAAATTCTTTTGCTAGTAAAGCAAATGGTTGTGGTTGGAAAAAAGGATCACCGCCACTAAAAGTAACCCCGTCAACGAGATCATACTCTTTATTGTCTTTAAATTTCTGAATAATATCTTTTGTGTCAAGTAATTGTCCCCCACTAAAAGACCATGTTTCAGGATTGAAACATTCTTGACAATGATGTTTACATCCTTGGCTGAAATATACTGTCCTTCAGCCATAACCATCGGCTGACGTATTGTGACGAATACCAGCTAATCTAATTTTCATAATTATTTCGTACTAATATATTCTTTAACTTTTTCAATAATATTAATCTTTTTCGACATATAGGCTTTATCAATTAATCCACTATAAACAAAAATCTTTGCAATTTCTTGAACAAGTTTTTCTGGTGATTGACTTAATCTTTTAATTTCGTCACGATGCACAGCGGTAATATGTCCGTTAGTTTCACTAACAACAAAAGCAAAACAATCATACTTTTCGCATATCCCAAATGCGGCACGGTGACGCGCCCCGTATTCAACATTAACAATTCGTTTTGTCATTGGTAAATAGCTTGATAACGATACAATTCTTCAGTTGCGAATAATCATTGCTCCATCGTGTAGTGCAGATTTGTGGTTGTAGAAAATATTGTTAACAAACTCAGGGAAGAATGCTGAATCAATCTTGTTGCCAATATTAATATAAGGTGCGAGATTGTCTTTATTTTCAACAACAATTAATCCACCAACTTTTTCTAATGACATTTTCGCTAACGAACTAGCCATATTGTTAAAGAAAATAATTAAGTCATTAACGTTGTTGTTTCGTCTTTTTTTCCCAAACCGAATTCGCGATAAGAAGTTCTTAACTTCTTGTTCATAAAAAGCGAAAAGAATTTGTAAACTAATTAGTACGGTTAGTAAAACTATTACAATGACTAATAAAGCAACCAACGAATCATTCATTTCATTATAATTATACAAATATGGATAAAATAAATGATTTAATTAAGAAATTTGGTGTTAAGTCTAGCAATGTTTGTTTGTATGGTGATTACATTGCAAAAATTAAACCAATACTAACCAAACCAAGTGCCAATAAAAAACTGGTTTTAGTAACTGCGATCTCACCAACACCGGCTGGTGAAGGAAAAACGACGATCGCTATTAGTTTAAACGATGCTTTCAATGCCCTTCGTCATAAATCCGTTGTTGCTTTACGTGAACCATCAATGGGGCCGGTGTTTGGCGTAAAAGGCGGAGCAAATGGTGGTGGAGCAGCACAAGTCGTACCAAAAGATGAAATTGATTTACATTTCACTGGTGATTTACATGCTATTACAGCAGCAAACAACTTAATTGCTGCTTGCATTGATAATCATATCTATTGAGGGAATGAACTAAAAATTAACCCATTAAGAATTGTTTGACGACGAGTTTTAGATGTTAATGACCGGGCATTAAGAAATGTCGAAATAACAATCGATAGTAAACGTAACATCAAATATCGATCAGGATTTGATATTACTGTTGCTAGTGAATTAATGGCCATCTTCTGTCTGGCAAATTCCGTAGAAGAATTAAAAAAGCGTATTGATGAAATCATTGTCGCTTATGATTTTAAAAATAAACCAATATTTGTTAAAGATTTAGCCATTACTAATGCCATTATCAAAATTCTTCACAACGCTTTATGACCAAATGTTGTCCAATCTTTAGAAGGTAACTTAGCATTAATCCATGGTGGACCTTTTGCTAACATTGCTCATGGTTGTAATAGTATTTTCGCTACGAAAACAGCGATGAACCTGGCTGAAATTACAGTCACTGAAGCTGGTTTTGGCAGTGATTTAGGTGCAGAGAAATTTCTTGACATCGTTTGTGATTGTGCGAAATTCGAACCAAATGCGATTGTTTTGGTTGCTAGCATTCGTTCTTTAAAAATGCATGGAGGGCTTAGTAAAGAACAATTAAATAGTGAAAATATTAATGCTTTAAAAAATGGGATTAGTAATTTAAACCAACACATTAAAAATCTTTACGCTTTTAATAAACCAATTGTTGTAGCCATTAACGAGTTTGATAATGACTCACGCAATGAAAAACAAATATTAGAACAATATTTGCAAACTACTGGACTACCATATTCTTTTACGAAAGCATTTGTTCAAGGAAGCAAAGGTTCAATTGATTTAGCAAAAAAAATATTAAAGGCAATGACAAAGAAAACAAAATTAAAACCTGTTTACACCTTAAAAACGCCGTTGTTTGACAAGATTCAAACTTTAGTCAAACAATGTTATGGGGCGATTAGGGCTGATTTTTCACCAATTGCTAAACAAAAACTTGAAGAATTAAAAAATAAGCATGCTTATATTTGCATGGCAAAAACACCTTTGACCTTTAGTGATGATCCTAAAGAAATAGTTATCAACCAACCATTTACCATTACTATTCGCGATGTTATTGTCGCGAATGGCGCTAATTTCATAATTTTATTGGCCGGAGAAATTTTCCGTATGCCAGGATTGCCGAAAGTACCGGCCGCTTGTAAAATGTAATTAAGCGAGCAGTTTAGCAATTTCGTCAATTGGACGAACTTGACGATTAATTGCTAGATGTGTATATCCGTGATCAGCATCATATTTTGGCATGATGTGAATATGAAAATGCGGAACTAATTGTCCAGCTATCTTATTTTCATTAGATAAATAGTTAAAACCGTTTGGTTTTAATGAGGACTTCTTTATCTTGTTAGTAACTAGCAAAACTAACTCCATCATGGCGTTTAACGTATTTTGATCACATGTACTTAAATTCTCGATATGCTTTTTCGATACAACAAGCGTATGTCCATCACTTACGGGGTTAATATCTAAGAAAGCAAGTGCTAAATCGTTCTGGGCAATTATCGTCATTTTCTGTTCTTTAATTAATTTGCAAAAAATACATTCCATATTTTATAATTATACCTATGACTAATGGAATGATTGAAAAGATTCAGGAAATGACTGAAGAAGAATGACAAGCGTTTCGTCAAGATAAATGAAACCAATATCGTCAAAAAAAGTTGAGGGCGATACCGCCTAACTTTATGGGTGACCAAAAAAAATACGCCGATTATTTAGAAAACTTAGAAAAGAAAAATAA
The DNA here is from genome assembly GCA_031257095.1 of Mycoplasmataceae bacterium. Classification (GTDB taxonomy): domain Bacteria; phylum Bacillota_I; class Bacilli_A; order Mycoplasmatales; family Mycoplasmoidaceae; genus Malacoplasma_A. The sequence continues at coordinate 6,659 of JAIRPI010000014.1, forward strand.
ATAATTTGCGATGGCAAAGACATTTATTTATAAAACGGTTAATCAAGCCCATATTAACGAATTATTTAAACTTGAACCGTTGTTACAACGGTATTTAAACATTAATACGCCCATAACGTTCCGTTTAATGCCAGACCACTATAAATGTCTTATTCACTCAATTATTAGCCAACAATTAAATAGTGCCGCTGTTGATGCAATTTGAAATAAATTAGTTTTTTCGTTTAAAAAATTAAAACCTAAGATAATGCAAAAAGCAACAGTAGAACAATTAACTGGTATTGGTTTAACCGAAACAAAAGCTAAATTAATTGTCAAATTAACTAAAGACATATGTAATAACATATTGTCGTTAAAAAAACTTGAAAAAAAATCTAATAGCGAAATTATCGAAATATTAACTAAATATGAAGGAATTGGAGAATGAACCGTTAATATGTTGTTAATTTTTACATATTATCGCAACGATGTCCTGCCAACAAATGATAAAGGTGTGCGAGATGGTTTAGATATATTGTATGAAGGTAGAGCAATGAGTCGTGATAATTTTGTCAATTTACATAAATTTTTAGGTAACCACGCAACAATGTTTACTATCTGCTTGTGATACATTAAAAATAATCATGGGTAGAATTCGTAAAATTAAAGATGCTGAACATTTAATTTTACAATTCAAGCAAATTATTGGTGAACCGAACATTAAATATTTCAATAATAACAACCCACTTCATTTAGAAGTTGGGTGTGGGAAGGGCGATTTTATTATTCAAAAAGCTTTATCTAATAAAGATATAAATTTTATTGCTATTGAGAAAGAACCAACAATTGTTTACAAATTATTAAGAAAGGTTAATAATTTGTTAGAAATTCCTAATAATCTAAAAGTTTTATGTATTGACGCCAATGACTTACTAACTTGATTTAATCAAGAAACAATCGACCAAATTTACATAAACTTTCCCGATCCATGACCAAAAAAGCGACATGAGAAATTTCGACTTACAAATGATAGATTCTTAAGTATTTATCATAAATTATTAATGCAAAAGTCATTGATATATTTAAAAACTGACCAACTGTCACTTTATGAATATAGTATTGAATCAATAACAAATAGTAAGTTATTTAAGATTATTGATAACTCAGCAAATCTTTATAATGAAGACAAGTTATTAGTTAATAATGTACAAACTGAATATGAAAAAAAGTTTGTAAGTTTACGACACCCCATCTTTTATTTGTCTTTTGAAAGAAATTAATAATATTAACGATTGTTTAATTACGAATTATCCTGGGGGAATTGACATTCAGAATAATTAGAGGCTAGAGGTAAAATCCATGATGCTTTTTGCTTTAGTTCAACGTCAACTATGTGGCCAAAAAGTTCAATGGTTAAATCTATGTTAATAGCAAATCCATCGGTTTGAAGCGTAATGTTGTTCCCTTTAATAATTTGTTTTTCATAGTCGGTATCATTTGTACGACAAAACACATTCCCAACACTCGCCAAAACATCTTCATGTTTGGTGTCACCCTCTAAATGAATACTTAATTTTGCTTCATCGCCGGCTTGGAGTGTAATCGGGACAATGCCAAAAGTGAAATCAAGGTCTCTTTTTAAAGTTAATCATAAATATATTCTTGTATCGAATAAATTATCAGATGTTTTTCTTATCGCTTCAATATATAAGAAAGTCTTTCCTTCGTCTAAATAATCTTTAACTTTTGTTCCATTATATATATCTGACAAAATAAAGGTGTTG
>JAIRPI010000004.1 GCA_031257095.1 Mycoplasmataceae bacterium
TGTTGACGGGATGCTCTAAAGGAGCACATGTCGTTGTTGATTATGACAGTGTAAATGCTTTAAAACAGAAAGACTTATCTATAGCTACTACTGCCGACGCAGCTTTTAAAGAATGACAAGCGTTATCAACTAAAGATAAATCGATAGACTTATGAAGCGAGTTGATTACTTTAATTGCAAATGTTGCTGGTGATAATCCTAGTGGTGCAAGTCCAATTTCTAATTTTAAAGGTGATAGTGTAAGTGGTGGTGATTGGAATAGAGGAAATGGGGCGGCGAGTATTTTAGGTATATTACGAACAATAGCGTCATACTTAGGAATTAATATATCATCAAGTACATTAAATTATTTTGTACAAAAAAAGCTTGCATTTGACATATCCCACTCATCATTTAAAAAAACAACATTAAAAAATGTATATTACAATGTTGCTGGTTCTTCTTTTAATCAAACAGTTAGTTTCGATTCATATTTATGATCTGGAGATTTTAAACTTGTTATAAAAGGTGGTTTAGCCGGAATGGACCTTTCAGGGTTAACCTTCCAATTTAAGAACATTCCATTATCTACATTTCACGACAATATGTCTTTTGCTATGTGCCCAACTATTTATGACCCATCATCATTTGTTCTGTTTGGTGATAATACAGTATTTGATGCTGCTGGTACAAAATTTGCTGTAACAATTCCTTCTAACTATCAAAAATATATTAATTTCTTTGTTGATATATTTAAAATTATGAATTGGCAATTTCCAAATGATATTTCGCAACTATACAATAAACCTATTGATATTCCTAATATCGCTTTAAATTTTTTGTATGGAATTAATAAAGACAAGGATGGTTATGGTGACCCTGACAAAGTTGGTAATTTCTTGTTAAACTCTCATATTTATGAATATGTTTTTACTGATAAAATCCACCCAGGATTATCTGGTAAATTTGATGTAGTAAATAGTAAAAACTTAATTGATAGTGTTACAATACCTTGAGTTTCTTCTAGAACCGCTAGCGAATCTGAATGAAACACTAATGTCTACTTCAACAATGGATCATTAGCTAATAGATTTGTAGATTTTAAAATTACTAAATTACAAGGACAAACTGCCACAGCAAACAATTTAAAAGTAGTTAATTATCCAAACCAAGTAGAAGGAAAATTAGTTTTAAAGTCAGATGATATATATACTAATTTGGCTCCTTATAGCGCAGACGCAAGTAAGGCTTTTGTTGATTATCGTGTTGCTTACGGTTACACTTTTAACGCTACTATTAAAGAACAATACAAAAATTTCTTTGATGATCCTTCTAGAGATTTTGATAATAATTTTGTGATTAGACAAGCATACAATTGATTTGTAGGCAACACATCAACTACAGCGGGTTATGATGCCACACTCCCATTTCAAGGAGACACAATAACAGCCTACAATCCATCAACTCAATTTGAACGTGGCTTATTAACTGCTGATTTACTTGATTCGCGAGATTGTAAATGAAAGGATAATTCAAACGTTATACCATCAAATTCTTTTTCAAGTTTTAGTCTAGTTGATGAACACAGCAGATATTCAGTTCCTGATGATAATCTATTCTATTCCCGTAAAGAGATAAACGCCGATGACTTCACAGTAACAGCAATAAAAAACACAACAACACAACTTCCAACAACATATTTTAGCCTTATTCCTTCTATTAAATCACCATCAACCAACTTCGCATTTAAAATTCATTTAACCATTCCAAGCACCGGCTCACAATTAAGTGTTAATGACGTAGTAGACGTTGCTATTAATTATAAAACACCTAATGAAAAAGACTTATATAGCGCCACTCAAGGCGGTGCAGACATTGATTCAGCACACTTTGCTGTTCAATTCAAATTTGTAAACGCATAGTAAAATTGACTAATATACAACTATTTAGAATTTGATTTAAAGTGTATTAGTAGGAGTATAATGTTTGTAAGAAGGCTGTTATAAATATGATAAATAAAATTACAAATCGTTGTACTAATCACTCGAAATTAAAAATTTCTTTTTTGACAAAGTGGCTATGAAAATTATTCATTACTGATATGATTGTTGTGATTTATTGTTTAATTGTTGGTCCATTATTATTCCTAGGAATTTTTGAATTTTTTCTAAAAGTATATGAGGCATGATTTCGTAATATTGATGTGAAAGTATTTATCGAATTAAGTTTAATTGCCGATCTATCTATCTTTTCAATTGCTCCATTAAGTTTAATTATCTTACCGTTATTTCTTAATCGAGTTAGAAGAAGCACCTTTCTCTACAAATTAAAATTTTTTGATTGTCAAAAGCAATTTTTAGCAATAGTTTTTTTATTTTTTTTTATTGCAATGTTCATTGAAATGACATTATTCTACCTTTTAGTTTTTTCTGTAAATCGAACTATTTTCAATGAAATGAAAGAGACCCTTGTAACGATGAATTTCCTAGGAACGTTCCTCGCCATGATTTTAGGCAACCTATTTTTTGCTAGTTTTAGCTTGACATTAGGAACATTTATTAAGAAAATGCTAAGTGTTGTATTTGTTGGAATAATTCTCCTCTTAATTTATATAATTGCTTCTGGGGTTGTGCTTCCATTTTTTCAATTACGAAGCACACCAGAAATAAACTACATTTCTTATTTTTCACCATTTACTTACATTAATGGTTTTGCTCAATTAGCCATCATTGATTCATCAAGATATGTAACGCTTGACAATGGCAGTATTTTTAACCCATTCAACGACATGTCTTTTCCAATTCGTGGCGGTGATTTCATGATTATGTGGCATACATATGATATTTGAATGGAATGAATTCTAGTCATCACCTTGCCGGCAGCAGCTTTCATCGCTCCAATGATAATGTCTACTAAAACACGAACACTATGAATAATTGATTAGTAAACGTTAAAAACGTAAGAAAAAACTATAAGAAAAAAAACATCTTTAAAGGTTTGTCTTTTCAAATATCAGAAAATTATAATATGGCACTAATTGGTGTTAATGGTTCTGGCAAGTCAACGCTTTTACATATGATTGCCAACCTTATCGGTTATGATGGCGGACACATTTCATATTCTTCATTAATCAAGAATAAGCAATGATACAACATTGATATTGTCACACAACTTTCAGTATACACCCGTTATGATAGAGTAATTGATCATATTAAGCTTGTTTGCGGCCTAGGAAGCATTGATTTTACTACCTTAAAATCAACATCTATCTATAAATTTTTTAAAATTGATCGTTTTATTGGTAAAAAATTTATTGAATTATCAGGCGGCCAAAAAAAGATTGTTGAGATTTTTTGTGCACTATGCCATAAACCAAAATTAGTAATATTTGATGAATTATTAAACGAATTAGATTTATCAAAACAAAGACCATATCTTGAATATATTCG
>JAIRPI010000025.1 GCA_031257095.1 Mycoplasmataceae bacterium
ATTACCATAAATGGCAAGAAATATAAGCAATATGTTGGGATGGGTTCGATGATTGCGATGAAACGCGGTTCAAGTGATCGTTATTTTCAAAACAATATGGAAGCATCCAAACTTGTTCCTGAAGGTGTTGAAGCCGCTTTATTGTATAAGGGTCCAGTTGATAAGATACTTTATCAACTAGTCGGCGGCTTACGTAGCGGTATGGGATATTGTGGTGCAAAAACAATTAGTATCCTAAAAGATAAAGCAAAATTTGTTGCAATTACTATTTCTGGTTTTAATGAATCACATGTCCACCACCTAGATATTATTAAAGAAGCACCAAACTATCACGGTAAGAGTTAATAATTACATGTTGAAATAATTAAAGATCAACTTATGCACATTCTTGTAATTAAATGCTATTTAAGAATAAAATATATACTATAAAATATGAGAAAAGTTATTTTGATTATTCTTGATGGTGTAGGTATTCGGGCAAATGCTGATGGTAATGCTGTTGCCTTAGCTAAAAAACCAACATTTGATTGGATGTTAAATAATTTTCCGCATACCTTGTTATTGGCTAGTGAACAAGCGGTTGGTTTACCAAAGGGCCAAATGGGAAATTCCGAAGTTGGTCATTTAAATATTGGTGCAGGAAGAATTGTTTATACTGGTCTATCATTAATTAATCGGGCAATTGAATTAGGTTTTGATAAGGTTGATGCTTTCATGCAAGCAATTAACAAAGCAAAACAAAACAAAAGCACATTACATATAATGGGTTTGTGTAGTTTTGGTGGTGTACATAGTAATCTCGAACATATTCTCGCATTAGTTAAATTAGCACACGATATGCAAGTTCGGTGTGTATTGCATTGTTTTGGTGATGGTCGAGATGTTCCACCACAAACATTATTAACTGATATGCAACAAACAATTTTACCAACAATTAAAAAATACAATTGTAAAATTGGGATGATTAGTGGAAGATATTATGCCATGGATCGTGACCAACGATGGGATCGTGTTCAGCTAGCATATAGTACATTAATTGGGCAGAACAAAAACACATTTAACGATCCAGTTGCTTACATTCAATCGCAATATAATAAGAAGATTACTGATGAATTTATTGAACCAGCAATGAATAACGATGATAGCGTTGTCATTCATGACAATGATGTAGTTATTTTTGCAAACTTTCGCCCTGATAGAGCTCGTGAGTTATCACATTGTTTATTTAATAGTACTTATTATCAATATCAGCCACCAAAACGAGTTCAACTATCTTATTTTGTCACAATGATGAAATATGAAGGTATTGAACCATCAGCTATTGCTTTTGGTCCTACCGATTTAACCAATACATTGGGACAAGTGATAAGTGAACATAATTTATCCCAGCTAAGAATAGCTGAAACGGAAAAGTATGCTCATGTCACATTCTTTTTTGATGGTGGAAAAGAAATTAATTATCCAAAAGAAACAAAAATTATTGTCCCTTCACCAAAAGTTGCTACTTATGATTTACAACCAGAAATGTCAGCGAACGAAGTATGTGATAAATTAATCGCTAATTTGGCAACTAACGATGTTATCATTTGCAATTTTGCAAATGGCGATATGGTTGGGCATACTGGTAATTTACAAGCAACAATCCAAGCAATTGAATGTCTCGATAGATGTTTGAAAAAAATCTATGATGCAGCAAAAGATCAATTTACCTTATTTATTACCGCTGATCATGGTAATGCTGATGAAGAGATTGACGAACACGGTAACATCGTTACCGCACATACATTAAGTCCTGTGCCTTTCATTATTTGTGATAAGAATATTAATAAAATCGCAAATAATGGAAAATTAAGTAATATTGCTCCGACAATATTAAAATATATGGGAATATCTATTCCCAAAGAAATGGACGAGCCACCTTTAATTTAATATGCACTTTATTGACGAATGTAGTATTCAAGTAAAAGCTGGTAAGGGCGGTGATGGTGTCTTGTCGTGAAGACGCGAAGCTAATGTTCCATTAGGCGGTCCTTATGGGGGTGATGGGGGTGATGGGGGTGATATTATTATCATCGGCGATCACAACGTTAATACTTTGTTTGATATTCATAATAAAAAAATTATTAGTGCACCCAATGGTGATAATGGGCGCACAGCGAAAGAATATGGCAAGAATGGACAAAACATTTATATTCGCGTACCATTAGGAACAAGTGTTTATGATAAAGATAGTAATGAGTTAATTGTTGATATAACCGCGTCAGGACAAGAATTTATTGTTGCCAAGGGTGGAAGGGGCGGACATGGGAATGCTTTCTTTAAATCGTCGTTTAATCGCGCTCCATCACTTTATGAACGAGGCGAGTTTGGTGAACAGAAAAATCTTTTTTTGAAATTAAGATATTTGGCTGATGTTGGAATTGTTGGTTTACCAAACGCTGGTAAATCAACATTTATTGGCAAAGTAGCAAACGCTAAACCAAAGGTGGCAGATTATCAGTTTACCACGCTTTCACCTATATTAGGCGTGGTTACGCATAAACATGATAAGATGGTATTTTCTGATATGCCGGGATTAATTGAAGGCGCTAGTCAAGGCAAAGGGTTAGGGCATGACTTTTTAAAACACATCGAACGATGCACAATACTCATTCACATGATATCGTTATGTAAAGAAGACAATGAAGATCCCGCGAAAGCATATCAATTAATTAAAAATGAATTAAAGCAATATTCTTTTTCTTTACTAGAAAAACCAATCATTATTGTTGCTAGTAAAGCAGATGTTGATGGTGCTAAATCCCAATTAACCAAATTAAAAAAGAAAACTGCTAAACAGCCTTTATTTGTTATTAGCGCTAATAAAAATGAAGGGATTGAACCATTATTAGATCATGTTTTTGCATTACATAACGAAATTTTATTAGCTAATAAAAGGCAAAGCGAAACAAAACAAAAGAGTGTTAAGGTCATCGAACTAAAACAACAAAAAGATTTCTCGCTTGAATTAAAAATATTTCGCAACGAGCATGGTGTGTGAATAGTTGATAGCGAATA